>JBGALV010000075.1:0-26560 GCA_044223515.1 Alphaproteobacteria bacterium | reverse complement strand
GGCAGATCTGGGCCCGTGACGGCAGCAGGATGCTAAGCGCGCTCCGGAGACTCTGCGGCCAGGTGTCGGGGGCGCCGAGCGAGGTGGATTCCCAGTCGAAGGCCCGCATGCGCGCGCCCATTTCCCCGCCGCCGGTCAGAAAATCCTGCGGAGCGCCCGCTGGTGCGCCGTTCATGTCGCAATGGCTCCGCTGGTCGTCAGGCGGGAAGGTAGGCGTCGACCCCGGAGCCCAACACCGGTCGACGGTAACGGGTTCCGCTCACCTGGCGGTTAATTTGGGTGCCTTCTTGACCAGTCCCCAGAAGCTCGCGAGCCCAAGGCCCGAGACGACGGCGACCGCCGTCATCATCGGGCGCGTGGTGCCGTCGAGGATCTGGCCGACCCCGACCCCAACCGCGGCCGCGACGCCCAACTGGAGGAAGCCCACCATGGCGGAGGCGGCCCCGGCCATGCGGGGATAGGGGCCGATCGCCCCGGCGATCGCCGCCGGCAACGTGAAGCCGATGCCCACCATCACCACGACGAAAGGCAGCACCACGGCCCAGACATTGGCGACGCCGGCCCAGGCGAGCGCCGCGCCGAGAAGGCCGAAGATCGCCGAGATCATCGTGCCGGCGGTCACCATCCGTTCGATGCCGTAGCGCGCGATCAGGCGCCCGGCCGTCAGCGCGCCGGCGGAGTAGCCGGCGGCGGCGGCTCCGAAGCAGAAGCCGAAATACTCGGTCGGCAGCCCCAGCACGTCGATCAGCGTGAAGCTCGATCCCGAGATGAAGCAGAAGATGCCGCAATAGGCGAGGGTGACCGCCAGCGCATATCCGAGGAACACGCGATCGCCCAGCAGGGAGGCGTAGTTGGAGAGAAGCCGCTTCGGCGCGATCGCATGCGGGTCGGGATGGAGGTTGGTCTCGTCCAGAAGCGTGTAGAGGCCGACCAGGCAGATCGCACCGAAGCCGGCGAGAAACAGGAAGTTCGCCTGCCATCCCAGATGCACGGTCATCCAGCTGCCGAGCATCGGGCCGATGATCGGGGCGATCGCCATGGCGGAGGCCATGTAGGCGAGCACGCGCGCCGCCACCATCGGCGCGTAGAGGTCGCGTGCGACGGCGCGGCCGAGCGTGACGCCGGCGCAGGATCCCACCGCCTGCATCAGCCGGAAGAAGATCAGCGCCTCGATCGTCGGCGCCGCGGCACAGGCGAGGCTGGCCGCGACGTAGAGCGCGATCGCGACCCGGAGCACCGGCCGGCGGCCGAAGCGGTCGGAGATCGGGCCATACGCCAGCTGCATCAGCGCCGAGCCCAGGAGGAACACGCTCAGGGTCAGCTGCACCTTCGCCTCGGTGGTGGCGAAGACCTGCACCATCGTCGGCAGCGAGGCGAGGTAGAGGTCGGTCGAGATCGCCTGGAAGGCGACGAGCCCGGTGAGCAGCACGTTGACGACCGCACCGGAGCGCGGAGCTGCGCCAGACGACATATGTAGGGTCATCCGTAGCGGTGCAGGCGGATGCCGTGGTCGCTGAGCCAGCGCCTGGGCGCATCCACGTCGGGCACCATGTGGCGGACCAGCCGCCAGAACTTCGGCCCGTGGTTGAGCTCGACCAGGTGCGCGACCTCGTGCGCGACCACGTAGTTCATCACCTCGGGCGGCGCCAGGATCAGCCGCCAGCAGAAGGCGATGCGTCCCGTGGGCGAGCAGCTGCCCCAGCGCGTCGTTGTGTCGCGCAGCGTGATGCGCGTCGGGCGCTTGCCGACGATCTCGGCGTGGCGGTCGATCAGGGAGGATATCTGACGCCTGGCCACGGCCAACAGCCATGCCGTGAGCCCGCGCGGCAGATGCTCGATCGCGCCGGCGACATGGATCTCGCGATCCTCGAGCCAGACCGTGCCGCGCATGTCGGGCCTGTGACGAACGCGATGCGACAGGCCGCCGATCGGCACGTCGATGCCGTCGGCGAAGGGAATCGGCGGCGGCAGGCTGTTGAGCTTGCTGTCGATCCACTTTCGGTTTTTCTCGGCGAAGTCGGCGGCGCGCGAGAGCGAGGCGCGCTTCGGCACCACCAGCAGCACCACGCCGGTCGGCGCGTCGACACGCAGGCTGACGCGCCGCGCCGTCTCGGACACCTTGAGCTGCACGCCGGGCGGAAGCTTCACATGCGCATCCTTCCGTATCATCGCGTGCGGTTCTCCGCGCGCGGTGAACGGATCGACGGCACGAACGCGATGGCCGAGGTTGGCCGCAAGCTCGAGGCTCCAGTCTTCGGGGACGAGAACCGTCCTAGCCGGTCTTGCGCGTGCGGGTCAATCACGCCCGGCGTCGCCGCGATCCGCTCGTCGCCATAATTCCGCCGTTGTCGCCGTGGCAGGCGCGGTTTATACTACGACTAATTTAATCGTAGTTATGGGTCGGGCATGGCTTTCTACGGTGCCGGCGTCGAGTACGCGCTGCATACACTCTTGAACTTGAGCCTCGCGCCGGACGAGACGGCGCCGAGCGCGCGCGATCTGGCCGAGTTCCAGCGCCTGCCGCTCGCCTTCATGCGGAAGCTGCTGACCCAGCTCGAGAAGGCGGGGCTGGTCGAGGGCACGGAAGGCGTGCGCGGCGGCTGGCGGCTGGCGCGCGAGCCGAAGCGGATCACCGCGCTCGAGGTCGCGGAAGCCGCGCAGGGGCAGGCGTCCCTGTTCGAGTGCCGCGAGATCCGCGGCCGCTGTGCGCTCTGGGAGGAAGGGGCGGCGCCGCGCGCGGCGACATCGGGCGTCTGCGAGATCCATGCGGTGATGCTGGCCGCGGAAGCGGCGATGCGCCGCGAGCTCGCGAGGTCGACGCTGGCGGATATCGCCCAGCGCGTGAAGGCCAAGAGTGCGAGGCCCAGCTCGACCGCGCTCCCCGACTGGTTCGCCGATCGCTATGCCGAACGGAGGAAATCATGAGCCCGATCCTGATCGTCGGCGGCGGCTTCGCCGGGTTCTGGGCGGCGATGGCGGCAAAGCGCCTCGCCGGCGACAAGGCCGAGGTGATGCTCGTCTCGCGCACGCCGACGCTCGAAATGCGGCCGCGGCTCTACGAAGCGAACCCGGAGACCCTCGGCATCGATCTCAGCACGCCGCTGGCCGCCGCCGGCATCCGCTTCGTCGAAAGCGAGGCGACCGGACTCGATCTCGGCGCTCGGCGTGTGCAGCTCAAGGGCAATGCGCTGCCCTATGACCGCCTCGTCATCGCCACCGGCAGCGCGATGCGCCGGCCACCGGTCGCGGGCGCGGATCAAGCGTACTCGATCGACACCCAGGCCGAGGCGATCCGTCTCGACCGACGTCTCGCCCAAGGCGTGAGGAGCATCGCCGTGATCGGCGCTGGCTTCACCGGGATCGAGCTGGCGCTGGAACTGCGCGATCGCGTCGCGGCCCATGGCGGTGACGGCGAGACCTTGCGCATCGTCCTGATCGATCGGGCCCAGACGGTGGGCGCGGAGCTCGGTGCCGGTCCGCGGCCGACGATCGAGGCGGCGCTCAGCGACGCGCGCGTCGAGCTGCGTCTTGGCGCGACAATCGAGTCTCTCGACGCAGGCCGCGTCGGCTTCGCCGACGGCTCCTCGCTCGCGGTCGACGCCGTGGTGCTGACCACCGGAATGGCGGCGGCGGATTTCGTCCGCCACGTGCCGGGTGAGCGCGACGCGATCGGACGACTCAAGGTCGAACGATCGCTGCGCGCGCCTCAAGCGCCCGAGGTGTTCGTCACCGGCGACGCGGCGGCGGCCGACACCGGCACCGGCAACCTGGCGCTCCAGTCCTGCCAGCACGCGCTGCAGCTCGGCCGCTTCGCCGGCGAGAACGCGGCACGCGACCTGCTGGGGATGCCGCTCGTCGACTACACCCAGACGCGCTACGTGACCTGCCTCGATCTCGGCCGCGCCGGCGCGGTGTTCACCGAAGGCTGGGACCGCACGGTGCAGAAGTCGGGTGCCGAGGCGAAGACGATCAAGCGCCGCATCAACACCCAAGTGATCTACCCGCCGCCGGGCGCCTCGGGGGCGATGCTGCTAGGGTTGTCGCACACCGATCCGGCGCGGCGGCCGACCTGACGCTCACCCCTTCTTTCGAAACCCTCTCCCGCGAAGCGGGGAAGGGTAGGATGGGGGCCCGAGCGAAGCGAGGGTGGTTGTGCAGCCTGCACCGCGTTCGACCGCGCTGGCGCGCGGCCCCCACCCCATCCCTCCCCCGCCCTTCGGTCGGGAGAGGGGGTACGAAAAGCGCTTCGCGTCATCGTCGCGCTACACGCCATCCCTCGGGATCTCCACGTTCCAGTTCCGGCTGTAGATGCGGTTGCCGTCGGTGAAGGCGTCCAGCGTCGCATCGAGGCGGAAATGCGTCTTGGTCGAGGTCAGCACCGTGCGCGTGCGGGTCTCGGCATTCCAGGCGCCACGGGTGAAGCGCACCGACCAGGCGACCTCGGCCTTCGCCGACAGCGGGTCGTCGGGCAGGATCGAGTACCACTGGTCCTGCTTGGCGCGCATGGTCCAGCCGGTCGCGTCGTAGAGGATCGTGCCGCCGTCCTCCTGCGCATGCGCGGTGACGCGGCCGGTCTCGATGTCGCGGACCACGTCGCGGGTCTCGCCGCCCTTCTCGATGATGTTGGCGGCAAGAGGCTTCGGCCGCTCGGTGCGCGGGAATTTCACATCCTTGTCGCGGGCCTCGGCCGGGCGGACCGGCAGGTCGATGTGGCTGGCACCGGTGCGGATCGTCAGCGTCGCGGATTCCGGCGAGGTCCAGGCGATCGGCCAGTAGCTGGTCGAGATCGCGACGCGGAGCCGATGGCCCTTCTCGATCGCTTGCCCTAAGTCGTTCAGCTTCACCTTCACGCGGTAGCGCCGGCCGGGCTCGAGTGGCTCCGGGAACTCGTGGCTGTCGCGATGGGTCAGGTTGAGGAGCTGGTAGGTGATGCGCGAGACGCGGCCGTCCGGTGCGATGTCGCCCAGGCGCACGCAGATCATCGCATTCGGCTTGTCGGAGGCGACATCGAGCTCGACCACCGGCGCGCCGAGGAGTTCGACGCGCTCGGCGAAGGGCTCGGAGTCGAAGCAGAGCGCGTTGCCGTCGAGTTCGCGCTGGTCGGTCGGCATGTCGGGCCCGAGCCCGTGCGGGCACCAGCGGCCGTAATGGCCCGGCGTCAGCGGCGACAGGATCGAGCGCGCGACCTGGAGCCCCGCCTTCTCGTCCAGCGTGCCGTCGTTGAGGATCAGCCGCCTGGTCTTGATGCCCGGCGGCGGCCAGGACGGATCGGCGACCCAGTGGCCGGCCATCGTCTTCGGCTTCGAGATCGGCGGCCAGTAGTCCTGGATGTAGGAGCGGATCATCGGCTCCTTCATCATCCCGGTGTCCTTGCCCTTGAGCCAGTGATCCCACCAGCGGACGGCTTCCTGGAGGAAGCCCACCGCCGGCCCGGGCGCCGCGTCATGCGGGTATTGGTGCGACCATTGCCCGATCCAGGCGATGCGCGGGCATTTCAGGTGCTCCATCAGGCGCGGGATCGCGTTCGAGTAGCCGTCGTTCCAGCCGCCGACCGCGAACACCGCGCACTTGATGTCGTCGTAGTTCTCGCAGACCGAGCCGTGCTTCCAGAACGCGTCGCGGCGCTGGTGGGAGAGCCAGGTCTCGATCCAGAGGCCGCTGCCCTTGAGCCGCTCCAGCCACATCTCGTGCCAGCGGTTGCCGGCGATCTCGGGATCCGGCGGCCGGGAGTTGTGGGAGAACATGTTGGCCGCCCACTTCATGTTGTCGTTGAGCAGGCAGCCGCCCATGTAGTGGATGTCGTCGGCGTAGCGGTCGTCGGTCGAGCACGAGGTGATGATCGCCTTCAGCGCGGGCGGGCGCCGGGCGGCGACCTGGAGCGAATTGAACCCGCCCCACGAGTTGCCCATCATGCCGACCGTGCCGGTGCACCAGGGCTGCTTCGACAGCCACTCGATCACCTCGATCGCATCGTCGTGCTCGAGTTTCAGGTATTCGTCGGTCAGCACGCCGTCGGAATCCCCCGAGCCCCGCATGTCGACGCGGACTGCGGCGTAGCCGTGACCGGCGAAGTAGGGGTGCAGCTTCGAATCGCGGATCGCGGTCGCGTCGCGTTTGCGGTAGGGGATGTATTCGAGCACCGCCGGCACCGGGTTCTTCTCGGCATCGGCCGGGATCCACATGCGGGCGGCCAGCCGGGTGCCGTCCTTCAGGGGAATCCAGAGGTTCAGGATCTCCTTGATCTTGTGCGGGAAGGTCTCGACGATGGTCACGTCGTCAGGCATGGCGCTTAACCCCTCCGGTCTTCCGAGGAGGAAAGCTTGCCACCCCGTGGACGGCCCCTACAATCGCCCGCTCTCTCAGACGGAATGGATCGATCGCTCGTATGGACAGGACGCTCCTCAACGCCCGCGCGCATCTCGTGCTCGACGACGCGACGATCCCGGAACTGCCGAACCACTACCGCGGCAAGGTCCGCGACAACTACGACCTCCCCGGCGGGCGGCGCATCCTGATCTCCAGCGACCGGATCTCGGCCTTCGACATCAATCTGGCGTCGATCCCCTTCAAGGGCCAGGTGCTGACCCAGACCGCGCGCTACTGGTTCGAGGCGACCGGCGACATCTGCCCGAACCACGTGCTGGATTACCCGGACCCCAACGTCGTCGTCGGCCGCACGCTCAAGATCCTCCCCGTGGAGATCGTGGTCCGCGACTACCTCGCCGGCACCACCGGCACCTCGATCCTGACCCTCTACAAGAAGGGCCAGCGCGAGATGTACGGGATCAGGCTGCCGGACGGGCTCCGCGACAACCAGAAGCTCCCGGCCACCATCATCACGCCGACGACCAAGGCGATGGACGGCGGTCACGACGAGCCGCTGACCTCGCAGGCGATCCTCGATCGCGGCCTGCTCTCGGCCGGCCAGTGGCGGGTTCTGTCGGACTACGCCCATGCGCTGTTCGCGCGCGGCCGCGAGCTGGCGGCGAAGCGCGGCCTGATCCTGGTCGACACCAAGTACGAGTTCGGCACCGACGAGCAGGGGCGCATCGTGCTCGCCGACGAGATCCACACGCCCGACTCCAGCCGCTACTGGCAGATGGCGAGCTACGGCGAGCGCTTCGAGAAGGGCGAGAAGCCCGAGAGCTTCGACAAGGACTTCGTCCGCAACTGGGTCGTCGCCCGCTGCGATCCCTACAAGGACAAGGTCCCGGAGATCCCGAAGGACGTGATCCTCAAGACCTCCGAGGTCTACATCCAGGCCTACGAGACCATCACCGGCAAGACCTTCGAGTTCCCGGCCGACGAGCCGGTGCTGCAGCGGATCCGGCGGAACCTGGCGAAGTACATGAAGGGCTGAGCCCTCCTGGCTAGGTAGGCGTCGGCCTGCCGGCGGCGATCTCGTCGGCGAAGGCGTGGTTGACGTCGCGGTGCCCGGCCTCGTCGAGGCGGACCGCGATCACCACGTCGCGAAGCCGCGCCGAGGCGTCGAGCTTCCAGTACTCGATCGCATAGGCCGGTGCCGGCACGTTCTCGGTCTTGCCGTCGTCGATGTCCTTGAGGAACGCGGTGTAGCTGACCACCGCCTCCTCCTCGAGGTAGCCGACCACGCGATGGGCGACGCGCGGCCAGAAGAGATAGATGAGGAAGTAGAAATTGTAGAAGCCGCCCTGCACCAGGAGCACCAGCATGCGCTCCAGCCAGCTCGGCTTCGCGATGTGGATGAAGGTCATCAGGTGCGCGCGCTCGTTCTCGGCCTCGTCGAGGAGCGTGTGGATCCAGCCGCGGTCGTCCTGGAAGCGCCTGAGGCAGCGGAGATGGACCAGCGCGCCGCCGACCATGCCGGGCACCGCCGCCACCGTCTCCAGCACCACCGCGCGGTGACCGTAGCGATGCGCAAAGAAGGCGTCGGCGAAGACCCGCATGAACTTGACCAGGCCGAGCGCGAACCGGTCGGCGAAGTCGCGCGGCTCCACATGGGTGACCATCAGGGTCCGCTCCTGCCTGCCTTCTTCTGTCATCGGCGGCTCCTTCGCTTTCCCCAAGCGAAGCCGGAACGGGAGACGGACGCAAGAGCGAAGACGGGTATCCGCACGAGACGCAGTGTGGGATGAAGGAATCGATGCTCTATCCGGAAATCGAGCCCTACGACCACGGCTTCCTCGACGCCGGCGACGGGCACCGCGTCTATTACGAGCAATGCGGCAATCCCGCCGGCAAGCCGGCGCTGGTGCTGCATGGCGGGCCGGGATCGGGCTGCTCGGTAGGCTCGCGCCGGCCGTTCGATCCCGAGCGCTACCGCGTCGTGCTGATGGACCAGCGCGGATCGGGCCGCAGCACGCCGCATGCAGGCGACGACGTATCCGCGCTCGTCGCCAACACCACGCACCATCTGCTCGCCGACATCGAGCTCCTGCGGACAAAGCTCGGCATCCAGCGTTGGCTGATCTTCGGCGGCTCCTGGGGAACGACGCTCGGGCTGGCCTACGCCGAGCGGCATCCGGAGCGCGTGAGCGAGATGGTGCTGGCTTCCATCGCCACGACAACGCGCTCGGAGGTCGATTGGATCACCCGCGGCGTCGGCGCCTTCTTCCCCGAAGCCTTCGATCGCTTCCGCTCAGGCGTGCCGGAAGCCGAGCGCGACGGGCCGATGGTCGAGGCCTATCACCGGCTCCTGGTGTCGGCGGACGAGGATGTGCGCACCCGGGCGGCCAAGGACTGGTGCGACTGGGAGATGGCGATCGTCGCGGTGACCGCCGGCCACAAGCCGAGCCCGCGTTATGCCGACCCGCGCTTCCGCCTCGGCTTCGCGCGCATGGTCACGCACTACTGGCGCCACGCCGCCTGGCTCGAGGACGGCTCCCTGACGCGCGACGCGCACAGGCTCGCCGGCATCCCTGGCATCCTGATCCATGGCCGCATCGATCTCGGCGGTCCCGCCAAGGTCGCCTGGGACCTGCATCGCGCGTGGCCGGGAAGCGAGCTCATTATTCTCGGCGCCGCCGGCCACGACGCCCGCGATCCGGGACAGACCGAGACCCTCGTCGCCGCGCTGGATCGGTTCGCCTCGTAGAACCGTCCCTCGCGTCTTACGCGGGGGAGGGCAGGGTGGGGGCGGGCGAAGCGGTCAGAACGGACCGCAGTGGCGACCGCTCATCAATTCGTCGCGGCGAGACTTGCCCCCACCCCAACCCTCCCCCGCGCTTCGCACAAGGGAGGGGGCACGAGGCGCGCTTGCCTCAGCCGAAGACCTTCTTCAGGAGGTCGGTCGAGCGCGCGGCCGGGTTGGTGCGGATCTGCTCCTCCTCGACCGCCATGTAGTGGAAGAGGCCGTCGAGGCCCTTGCCGACCGAGTAGTCGGTGAGGTTGAAGCCCGAGAGGCTGGAGCCGCCGAGCGGCAGGCCGGCGGCCTTGGACTCGACCGCCTTGTAGGCGGTGACCGTGCCGACGCTTGCGAGGCTGCGGTCGACGATCGGCCGGAACGCCGTCGTGAGGTCGCCCGAGGTGGTGCGCTTGAAGTACTGCGTCGCCGCGTCCTTCGGGCCCGAGAGGATGCCGCGGGCGTCCGTGATCGACATCTTGGAGATGGCGCCGGCGAAGATGTCGAGCGCCTTCGGCGCCGCCTCCTCGACCGCGCGGTTGATCTTGAGGCGGAGGTCGTCGAGCAGGCCGCCGGCTCCGATCGCCTTCAGCGGCGCGGAGATCTGCTCCAGCGCCCCGGGCAGCGGAATCCGGATCGCGGGATCGCCATAGAAGCCGTCGGTCTTGCCGGTGCGGCCGACCACGCGCTGCGAGGCGAACTTGAGCGCTTCCTTGAGCCCGCCGCCGATCTCGCCCTCGCTGAGCGAGGCGCCCGTTCCGGTGGTGCCGGTCGCAGGCGAGCCGCCGCTGCCGAGCAGCCGGCGTCCCTGGTCGAGGATGTTCTGCGCGCGCGCGGCGGCAGGGAACGAGGCGAGGATGAGGGCAAGCGCGAGACGACGGTCGATCATGACGGCCTCCGGTGGGGGACGAGGCATCGGTATCCTAGCCGGGGTGCGGCAGCGCCTGGAACCCTCTTCGGAAAAGCCCGAGGGAGGGGGTAAGAGGTTGCGCCGGCCGATCGAGGCGCATTAGCTTCGCGCGTAGCCCCCGCATAGCCAGGTCCCCCTCCTTGAGCCTTCTCGAAGACAGCCGCGCGTCGGCAGCGGTGCATCGCGGCGAGGCGCGGCTGCCGGCATACCTGCTCCTGGCGGTCGCGGTCGTGGCCGGGCTGTTCCTGTTTTCGTTCACGATCGGGCCCTACCCGATCCCGGCCGGCACAGTGGTCCAGGTGTTCCTGCACAAGCTCTCGCTCGTCGAGAAGACCTGGAGCGACGCGGTCGACCTCGTCGTGCTCGACGTGCGGGGCCCTCGCATCGCCGCGGCGCTCCTGGTCGGCGGCGCGCTCGCCTGCGCCGGGGCGACCTACCAGAACCTGTTCCGCAACCCGCTGGTCTCGCCGGGCGTGCTCGGCGTCTCGGCCGGCGCGGGCTTCGGCGCCGCGCTCGGCATCGTGCTCGGCATGCCCGGCCTCGGCATCCAGGGCATGGCCTTCGTCTGGGGCCTCGCCGCCGTCGCGGCGACGATCTGGCTCGGCCGCACCTTCCATCGCCATGCGACCTTGGTGCTGGTCGTCGCCGGCCTCGTCGTCTCCGCCTTCTTCCAGGCGCTGGTGTCGCTGATCAAGATCGTCGCCGATCCGCTGAACCAGCTTCCCAGCATCACCTTCTGGCTGCTCGGCGGGCTGCATCGCATGAGCACGGCGACCCTGCTGAGCGCCTTGATCCCGATCGCGCTCGCGGGCTTCGTGCTGCACGCGCTTCGCTGGAAGGTGAACACGCTCGCCGCCGGCGAGGACGAGGCGCGCACCATGGGCGTCGACGTGCCGCGCACGCGTTTTCTGCTCATCCTCTCTGCGACCTTGATGACGGCGGCCTGCGTCAGCATCAGCGGCATCATCGGCTGGGTCGGCCTCCTGATCCCGCACATCGTCCGCATGCTGGTGGGCCCCGGCTTCGCCGCGGTGCTGCCGATGTCGGCCTTGATCGGCGGCGGCTTCCTGCTCGGCATCGACAATCTCGCGCGCGCGCCCGGCACCACCGAGATCCCGCTCGGGATCCTGACGGCGCTGATCGGTGCGCCGTTCTTCGCGCTCGTCCTCGCGCGCACGCGCCGTCAATGGTTCTGAGCGCTGGCCATCTCCGCTTCGCCTACGCCGGCGGGCCGCTTCTGCTCGACGAGGTCTCGTTCGATCTCGAGGCCGGCCGCGTGCTCTGCCTGCTCGGCCCCAACGGCACCGGCAAGACGACCTTGCTCCGCTGCCTCTTCGGCCTGGAGCGTCTCTCCTCGGGGCACGTCGCGCTCGACGGCCGCGATCTCCTGACCCTCGGCCCGGCGGAGGCCGCGCGCCTGATGGCCTATGTGCCGCAGGACACCGCGTCGGTCTTCGCCTTCCTTGCCTTCGACGTCGTGCTGATGGGGCGCACGCCGCATCTCCGCTTCATGGCGAGCCCGAGCCGGGACGACCGCCGCATCGCGCGCGAGGCGATGGCGCGCCTCGGCATCGCGCATCTCGCCGAGCGGTCGTTCCTCGAGCTCAGCGGCGGCGAGCGCCAGATGGTCCTGGTCGCCCGCGCGCTGGCGCAAGGCTCGAAGGTGCTGGTCATGGACGAGCCCTGCGCCGGGCTCGACCTCGGCAACCAGGCGCGCATCCTCCGCGTGATCCGCGCGCTCGCCGAGGACGGCTATGCCGTGCTCTTCACCACGCACCTGCCCGACCACGCCTTTGCCGTCGGCGGCGACGTGGCACTCCTGAAGGACGGACGCCTGGACGGTCCCGCGGCGCCGGAGGATCTTCTGACCTCGGCCGCGCTCGGCCGGCTTTACGGCACGCCGATCGAGGTGATCCGCGTGGCCGAAGGCCGCGCCGGCGGACAGTATCTCTGCGTTCCCGTGCATCGCGATTGAGGGGGAGATCATCATGCTGACCAGGCGCCGGCTCGTTATGTCCGCGGCCGCGACGGCGGTCCTGCCGAATGCCGCATGGGCGCAGGCCCGAACGGTGGTCGACATGGTCGACCGCAAGGTGGCGCTGCCGGCGCGGATCGAGCGCACGGTGACCCTGGGATCGCTGCCGGTGGTCAACAGCTTCGTCTATGCGATGGGCGAGGGGCGCACGATCGTCAACGGCCTCGCCGATTTCGCCCGCGCGCACTGGAAGTACCAGACGGTGTTCGCCCCCAACATCGCCGGCCAGCCGACGATGCAGCAGCCGAACCGCGAGCCGAACGTCGAGGCGATCCTCCTGGCGAAGCCCGACGTGGTCCTGACCATGCACCGCGAGAGCGTCGGCCCGCTGGAGTCGCGCGGGGTCCCGACGATCTTCCTCTCCTGGCAGGAGCCGGAGGACGTGAAGCGCTGCATGACGGTGCTGGGCGAGGTCTATGGCAAGCCCGAGCGCGCGGTCGCCTACCAGCGCTATTTCGACGAGACGATCGAACGCGTCGCCAAGGCGCTAGCGCCGGTCGAGGCCTCCAGGCGGCCGACCGTGCTCTACTTCCAACCCTCGACGCTGACCCAGCCGCGGCTGATCGCCGAATGGTGGATCCCGGCCGCCGGCGGCATCAGCGTCACCAACGACGGCCGCACGGCGGAGAGCAAGACCTTCTCGCTCGAGCAGCTGATCGCCTGGGATCCGGACATCCTGATCGTGACCGAGCCCAAGGACGTCCAGCTCGTGACCGCGGACCGCGTGTTCAAGACCCTCAAGGCCGCCAGGAGCGGCAAGGTCTATGTCGTGCCGGTCGGCGCGCACACCTGGTCCAACCGGACGGCCGAGCAGCCGTTGACCGTGCTATGGGCGGCGGAGACCTTCCATCCCGGCCGCGTCGCCGGTTTGAACCTGGCGGCGGAAACCAAGTCGTTCTACCGGCGGTTCTTCGATCACGAGCTCGCGGATGCGGCGGTGACGGAGATTCTGAGCGGGACCTTGTGACCCGCTTCTCGTGACCGAGAAGGGCGCAGGGGAACCAAGCCGCGTCCGTGTCATTTCCTGAGACAGGCTGTTCGGCCTCTCCCAGGAGATAGTCATGAAAATCCGTTCATTCGGCCTCGGCGCCTCGGCCCTCGCGGTCCTGCTGGCGCTGGGTACGGCGCCCGCTTTCGCCGAAGGTGCCGCCGCGGGCGGCAACGAGAGCGCAACCGGCGAGACCCGCTTCACCCCGCGCGGACGCGACGTCGGCGAGGGACGGGCCGCGATTCCGAGCCGCGACGGCTCGATCCGCGCCGACCGCAACTACGATCGCCGCCGCTTCGACCGGCCGAGCTACTCGGGCAACTTCGAGCGCCGCGGCAGCTACGCCTACTACAACGGCCATCGCGGCTATCGGTCCCATCGCCACGGCTATCGCGAGTACAACGGCTTCTGGTTCCCGCTCGCGGCCTTCGCTGCCGGCGCGCTGATCGCCGGCGCGGCCCAGCCTGCCCCGGTGCCCGTGGTCGTCGCGCCCAATCCCCATGTGGATTGGTGCCGACGCACCTATCGTTCGTACAATCCCTACGACAACACCTTCCAGCCGTTCCACGGGCCGCGCGCCTACTGCCTCTCGCCCTATAGCTGAGGGCAGGTCCCGGTGATATGACCTCCGCCTCGGCGTCTTGCCGGGGCGGAGGTCTTTCATGTTCCAGACCAAGGTCGTCGCGGGTGCCTCGAAGCCCGATCTCTATCGCGAGCTCGCGCGCGAGCTTCAGGGACTTATGGCCGGCGAGCGCGACCCGATCGCCAACGCCGCCAACCTCTCGGCGCTGCTCTATACGTCGATGCCGGACCTCAACTGGGCCGGCTTCTACTTTCTCCGTTCCCCCGACGAGCTCGTGCTCGGCCCGTTCCAGGGCAGGCCCGCCTGCATCCGCATCCCCGTCGGCAAGGGCGTCTGCGGCACCGCGGTCGCGCGAGGCCATTCGATCCTGGTCGAGGACGTGCACGCCTTCCCGGGCCACATCGCCTGCGACGCCGCCTCGCGCTCGGAGCTGGTGGTGCCGCTGATGCGCGACGGCCGGGTGATCGGCGTGCTCGATCTCGACGCCCCGATCCCGTCGCGCTTCGATGCCGAGGACCAGGCCGGCATCGAGGCGATCGCCGCGCTCTACGTCGCCGGCTCTGATCCCTTCTGATCGCGGCGCTCACGCTCCCGCGTTGATGACTTCCCGTATCTTCGCGGCGAGCGCGACCCGCCGGTAGGGCTTGGCAAGGAAGGCGATGCCTTCGGCTTTGACCTCGTCACGCACCGCGACCGGGCTGGCGAAGCCGGAAGTCAGCAGCATCGGCATGCCCGGGCGACGGCGGCGGACTTCCTTCGCAAGCTCGATGCCCGACATGCCCGGCATGATCGCGTCGCTGAACAGCAGATCGAATGCCTCGCCGCGGTCGACCAGCGCGAGCGCCGCGATCCCGTCGTTTGCCGTGACCACCTGGTAGCCGAGATTGGCCAGCATGATGCTGGCGACCTCGCGCACCTCGGCGTTGTCCTCGACCAGCAGCACCCGCTCGGTCCCCCTCGGCGCTTCGGCTTCGGGCGAGGCAGCTTGCGCGCGTTCCGTCGCCTGGGCGCGCGGCAGGTAGAGGTGGATCGTCGTGCCGTGGCCGAGCTCGCTGTAGATCTTGGCGGTACCGCCGCTCTGGCGCAGGAAGCCGTAGACCATCGCCAGGCCAAGCCCGGTTCCCTTGTCGACGGCCTTCGTCGTGAAAAACGGCTCGAAGGCGCGCGAGACGACGTCGGCCGTCATGCCGGTTCCGGTGTCGGCAACCGAGATCAGGACGTAGTCGCCCTGCTTCAGGTCGGGATAGATCGGCGCCATCTCGGCGTCGACGGTGACGTTGGCGGCGGTGATGGCCAGGCAGCCGCCGCCAGGCATCGCATCGCGGGCGTTGATCGCCAGGTTGAGGATCGCGCTCTCGAGCTGCGAGGGGTCAGCGACCACGGTCCAGATCCCGGCATCGTGCACGCCCTTGATCTCGATCGCCTCGCCGATCGTGCGCCTCAGCAAGGGAACCATGCCGTCGACGACGGCGGCGACGTCGATCACCTTCGGCGCCAGCATCTGCCGTCGCGCAAATGCGAGCAGCCGCTGCACGAGCTGGCCGCCGCGCACCGCGATCTCGATGACGTTCTCGATCTGCTCGTGGATGCGCGCGACGTCCTTCTTCTCGTCGGTCGCGATCTCCAGGTTGCCGATGATCGCGCCCAGCATGTTGTTGAAGTCGTGCGCGATGCCGCCGGATAGCTGGCCGATCGCCTCCATCTTTTGCGACTGGCGGAGCTGCGCCTCGATGGCCTTCCGATCGGTGACGTCCTGCAGGACGAAGACCAGCCCGCGCAGCGCGCCGTCGGCGCCGTGGAGCGGGGCGCCGGAAAAGACGATGTCGACCAAGGTGCCGTCCTTGCGCCGCCGCCGGACTTCTACGTCCACCAGGCGCTCGCCCGACGAAACCTGCTGGATGATCTTGTCGAACTCGGCCTGCCCTTCCGTTGGCACCAGCGCGTAGGGATTGCCGACGGCCTCGGCGGCGCTGTAGCCGAAGATCCGCTCCGCCGCCCGGTTCCACAGCATCACCTGGCGGTCCGGACGCAGGCCGACGATGGCGAAGGGCGACTGCTCGATGATCGCGGTGCTGGTCGCCTCGATGCGCCGGCGCTCATCGATCTCGCGGTCGAGGTCGACGGCGCGGGCGGCCGCCAGGCGCTCGCTTCGCATGGCCTGCAGGGACTCGCGTCCTGCGACCAGCATGACGGCGACCGTCGCCAGAATCCCGGCCAGGATCAGGCCCCAGAGGCCGGCGGACCTCTGCTCATCGAGCATCGACGGCGGAAAATGGAAGCCGAGGGTCCAGTCGGTACCCAAGATCTTCGTCGAGCGGACCGTGACCATTCCGCCCAGCTGGGAGAGGTCGACGGCGTCTCCGCGGCTGGCGAAACCGGCGGAGCTGCCCTCGTACTCGGCGAAGGGGACGATGGGCTCGCCGACGTTCTGCTTGCTGAAGACGTAGAGAGTCTCCGGCATCAGGGGCGTGTTGGCGATCGCCCGGTTCAGTGCGCCGATCAGCTGGACCCTGGCGATGACATATCCGGCGAGCCGGTCTCGACGTTCCTCGACTGTCGCAGCGACGCCGCCCTGATAGACGGGGGCGATCGGCACCATCGTCAGCCGGCCAGTGATCGGTGAGCGCACCGGAGGCGTCGCCATCGCCCAGCCGTGATCGCGGGCGGTTTCCGCCGCACTCCTGACCGCGGGATCCGCCAGGACGTCGAGGCCGAGGCCGGGCGCCTGCGCGTCGAAGGTCCATGCGTGTGCGATGGGGAAATAGGTATCCCGCTCGCCGGCCGGAATGAAGCGGCCGCCGAGATTGTCGGAGATCCTGAAGTCGGGATGAGCGGCTTGCCGGACCTCCTGCTCGAAGCTGGAACGGCTGTCCTTCGGTACGCGCGGCAGCCAGCCGAACGCCAGGATCGCCTCCTGGCCGGCGATCGGCCGCGCGTCCATCCGGCGGATGCGCTCGATCGACAGGTCCGGATCCGATGAGATCGCCGCCGCGACCGCGAGGACGCTCTGGCCGAGATTCTCGAGCTTCCAGGCAAGGTCGGACGCGCGCCAGTCGGCGCGGAACTCCATCGCCGTGCGGACGCGATCCTCGTCCTGATGCTGCGCCGAGAGGTACATGATCGCCGTGCAGGCGAGGCCGGCGCCTGCGATCACGATCTGGATCAGGATCGCTCGGATGCGCGGACTCATGCGCCGGACGCTTCCCCGGAGCCGAGCAGGGACCGGACATGACGCGCGAGATCAGCCTTGCGGTACGGCTTGGCGAGAACTTCTAAACCCTGAGCTTGTGCCTCGGCGTGAATCTCGACCGGGTTGGCGAAGCCGGAGGTCAGCAGGATCCGCACGCCGCGGCTCCTGGCAATCTGCGCAAGGTCTATGCCGGTGAGGTCGCCCGGCATTACGATGTCGCTGAATACGAGGTCGAAATCGGGATCGCGGTCCATCGTGCCGATCGCTTCGTGCGCGTTGCCGGCCTCGACGACGGAATATCCCAGGCTCTTCAGCATCGACACCGACGCGGCACGCATATCGGCATTGTCGTCGACCACCAGGATGCGGCCGCTGCCGCGAAGCGGCGCGTCTGCGACCTTGGCCTGGGCGGCTGCGGCTTCGTCGACTACGTCGCGCTCGACCCGCGGCAGGTAGAGCAGGACCGAGGTCCCGTGGCCCTCCTCGCTGTAGATCTTCGCCGTGCCGCCGGCCTGGCGCATGTAGCCGAAGACGACCGACAGGCCGAGGCCGCTGCCCTTCCCCGGATCCTTGGTGGTGAAGAACGGCTCGAACACGCGGGGCAGGATCTCGGCGGCGATGCCGGTTCCGCTGTCGGTGACAGAGAGAATCACATAGTCGCCCTCTCTCAGCCCCGGATTGACCGACGCGGTCTCGGCGCCGACGGAGAGGTTGCGCGCCGAGATGACGAGACGGCCGCCGTCGGGCATCGCGTCGCGCGCGTTGAGCGTGACGTTGAGCAGGCAGGATTCGAGCTGCGTCGGATCGGCGAGCACTTCCCACAGATCCTCCGGCAGGTCGAGCTCGACCATCGTGCGCTCGCCGAGCGTGCGCCGGAGCAGCGGCGTCCACCGTTCGAGCGTCGGCCTGATCCGCATGGGCCGCATTTCCAGCGGCTGCTGGCGCGAGAAGGCGAGGAGCTGCTGGACGAGATCCGCGCCGCGGAGCGAGGCGTCCAGCGCCGCGGCGACCAGCGCCGGGTCCTCGCTGCGGTCGCGCTCCGCCGCATCCATCATGTCGAGGTTCGCGACGATGATGCCGAGGATGTTGTTGATGTCGTGCGCGAAGCCCCCGGCGAGCTGGCCGACCGCCTCCATCTTCTGCGACTGCCGTAGCCGCGCCTCCAGCGCGTTCCGCTCGGTGCGGTCGAGCCACAGCGAGACGACGCCGCGCACGCCGCCCTCGCCGTCGGGAATCGGCGCCGCGTACATGCGTGTCTCGACCTCCGAGCCGTCCTTGCGCCGCTGGCGCCTGTCGATGCCCAGCAGCGACTCGCCGGCGAGGATACGGCCGAAATAGGTCCGTGCCGCGGCCTCGTCCTCTGCGTCGGTCGCCATGGGCGGCGACTTGCCCATGACCTCGGCGTCCTCGTAGCCCCACATGGCGTGTGCGGCGCCGTTCCACAGCGTCAGCCGCCGCTCGCGGTCGGAGGCGATGATCGGGATCGGGGACGCCTGGATGAGGGTCCTCAGCTCGTCGCCGACTTCGCGCAGGCGCTGGGTTGCGTCGGCGATCTGGTCGGCGGTTCCGTTCAGCGCCTCGGCGAGAAGGCCGATCTCGCTACGTGAGGAGACGGTGCTCCGGTGGGCGAGGTTGCCCCCGCCGAAGATACGCGCGTCCTCGACCAGCTGGCGGATCGGTCGTGCCAGCCGCCCGGACATGATCCATGCGGCGAGAAGCGCCAGCGCCAGCGCGCACCCGCCGAGAAGCGCCGCACGACGGCTCGCTGCGCGGCTTCCGGCGAGGGCGGCCTCCGCCGGAATGCCGACCGACACCAGCCAAGGAACCTGCTTCGACCGGACCGACGCGGTCAGCCGCGCCCCGCCATCCGCCCACTGCACCTCTTCCACGCCGAAACCCGCTTCCAGGTGCGACATCACCCAAGGATCGCGCGAAAGGTCGCGGCCGACCCATCGCCCCGCATCGGTGCTGCGCGCGAGCACGATGCCGCGCTCGTTGCTGATGCGGATCACCGCGCCGGGCGGCAGATCGACATGGTCGAAGATCCGGGCCATCGCCTCGAGGATGATGCCGGCGGCGATGACGCCGGCCGGCTTGCCATCGGCGCCCCGGATCGGGCGTGCCAGGATGATCTGCGGGCGCCGGGTGAGGGGGCCGAGAAGCGGCTGGCTCCAGGCGATCTCGCCACCGCGCATCGCCTCCACGAAGTAGTCGTGTTCCCCGGCGGCGACGAGCGCTCGGTCGCTCGTCTGGAAGGGAGCGAGGCCGACGTTATGCCCGTCGGCGCCGAAGGCGGCGAGACCGTTGAAGTAGGGCGGGAGCTCCGCCGTGACGCGCGAGAGCAGGGCATCGTTGGCGGCGACGTCGCCGTCGACCGAGACCGTGTGGGACAGCGCCATCAGCAGCGCGTTCACCGTGGCGATCTCATCGTCGAGGCGCGCTCCGTTGCTGCGCGCGAGCGCGGTCACGAGCTCGAAGGCGTTCGCGCGCTTCTCGTCCAGGCTCTCGATCGCGAATCCGGCGCCGACCGCCAGCAGCGGCAGCGCGGTCAGGCACACCAGCCCGATGATGCGGCTGCGGATACTGAAAAACACGCCCATGAGCCGGACGCCGCGAGGGCCGGCGGGTTCGATCTGGCTGGGTGATGCGCCGGCCGTCTCGGCCACGGCTAGGCTGTTCCGAGCAGCCGATTGACCAGAGCGAGCAGCTCGGACATGCGAACCGGCTTCTGAAGCGAAGCGTGTGCGCCCAATCGCCTCGCCGTGTCGAGGAAGTCGAAGTTGCTGCGGCGGCCGCCGCCGGACACTGCAATGATCTTTACGTCCGGGTGCGACCTGCTGAGAGCGATCGTGGTCTCGATTCCATCCTTCTCGGGCATGAAGACGTCGGTGATGACGACGTCGGGCGGTGCGTTGGCGACCCGGGCAAGCCCCTCCCTTCCGTTGGAGGCGATGCTCACGCGATGCCCGGCGCGCTCCAGGATCTTCTGGATTGCCTCGCGCATGCCCTGCTCGTCGTCGATGACAAGGATGTGCGCCATGGGGCCTACTCCCGACCTTCGAGAAGCTTGAGATAGAGGTCGCCGGCGCTGTAGCGCTTCAGTTCCTGCGGCGCGTCGACGAGCGAGCGGACGCTATTGCCGTCGACGTAGCGGAACCCCGCGGCGACCGCCGAGCTGGTGAGGCTGATCGAGCGCAGCCCGTGCACGAAGGCGTGGGTTTTCGCCTTCTCCGCGGCGGCGACGAAGCGGTGCATCTGGGCGATGACCACGCGTTCCGAGGCGGCGTCCTGGGACACGTCGGTCCCGATCGAGAGCACGCCGGCATCGCTGAAGGACGAGAATTCCGGAGCGTGGATCGGCACGCAGGCAATCACCGCGCGGGCCCGGCCCTTGAGGAGGGCGGTGATCACGTGCAGCCGGCTTGCCGGCACGCCCACGGGAATCTCCACCAGCTCGAACAGGACGAGGCGCCGGACCGCCGGAGGAATCGCGTCGCAGGCGGAGATGAACGCATCGCGCATCGTGCGCGCTGCGAGCGTGTCGAAATGCACCGGAATGCCGACGAGGAACTTGCGCCCGGCCCTTGCCGCCGCATCGAGGTCGGCCGCCACCTTGCCGACCAGCGCGATGTCGAGCTTCGCCGCGGTCTCGGCATCCGCTCCGCCCAGCACCTCGAGCCTGCCGGCGAGGATGTCGCCGTTCTCGCCCTTGCGCGCCGGCACCGCGAGGTAGGTCGACATCACGCCGAGCTGCACGTCCCACATCGGGCGATAGACGACGAGCGTGTCGTCGAACGGCCCCTTGGTCGCGCCGCTGTCGGCGAGCGCAGCTTTCTCGCCCGCCGCCGCGCTCTTCATGATCATGTCGAGCAGGTTCGGCTTCCCCGGCGCCTCGATCGGGATGTGGCGTGACTCGAGCTGGTCGGGCAGGCGGCCGAAGACGGAGAGAAGCGTCACCATCTCCGGCGTCCACGACGATCCCAGAAGCTGGTCGGCCAGTTCGGTCGCGACTCTCGTCGCGGTCGCGGCCGCGGTCGTTTGCGGCGTCTTCGCGAACAGGACCAGGTAGGAGAGGGGGCCGATGCGCATATAGGCGTCTTCCGGAAGCGACAGATGGCGCTCCAGCGTCTGCTGCCCGATCGTCTCGGCGCGTTCCTTAGCCGAGACCCATCGCTCTCCGAAGGCTTCGCTGACACCGGTCGCCTTGATCACGATCAGCCGGTTCGGAAGCAGCTGCTTCGATCCGGCCATCACCCATTCGATATGCGTCTCGAAGGCTTCGGGGCTGAGCCCGCCGGTCACGCCTTCCCCGGCGCGGGCACTCCGGTCGGCGACGGGACGCGCCGCCGGCGCCGCGGGTCGCGGCGCGCGGGAGAGCAGCGTCTGCATATTCGCCAACAGCTTCACATTCAATTCCTGAGTGTTGATACGTTTAATACGCAACTCTGAGAAGAGGCTTCAATCGAATTCCGACAATTATAGTAAAATTAACTATATAAAGCGCTGAAATGGTTCACTTCAGCTCGTTAACGAGGCTAGAAACGCAACCTTTGTTTCTAACCCATGCTGATCGCAACAAAATTTTACATGCGTACCAACACGCAAGTTAAAGGCCTTGCGGAAGAGTTACAAGTATTACGCTCGTTCATTTGAATGAGGGGGACGGGTCTGGCGATATGGGAGATATATTTCCCATCAGGTTTGATTTCGCATGTCTCCGCCCGCCCCGAAGGTCGTCGCCCGCCGCCGTCAAGCCGACCGCCGGGCGGAGACCCGGGGCAAGCTTCTCGACGCGGCGATCACGTCGCTGGTCGTGAACGGCTATGCGGGGACAACCGTCGACACGATCGCGACCGCCGCGGGCGTGACCCGGGGCGCCCTCAATCATCACTTCGCCAGCAAGATCGAGCTGATGCTGGCGGCGGCAAGCCGCGTGACGGAGGATTTCATCGGGCGGCTCTCGGAGCGGCTCCTTCGGCCTTCGACATCCGATTTCGCGGAGAGCGTGGTGCGGTCCCTGTGGGACGCGATCTACAGCGAGCCGATGTTCGTCGCCCGCCTCGAGCTGGTGCTCGGGGCGCGAAGCCAGCCGGAGATCCTGGCGTCGACCAAGGCGGAGCTGCATCGCGGGCATCTGAACGTCCACGCCCTGCTTTCCGAGGCTTTCGCGCGCTCCGGAATTTCCGTGGCGATTCCGGAAGACGTCGTCGACCTGGCCTTGACGACGCTTCGCGGCATGGCGCTGGAGAAGCTCGTCCGTCAGGACGACGGCATCATCGACAGGCAGCTTCGGCTGCTCAGCCAGGCCCTGCGCGCGCTGACGGCCGCGCGTTCGGCCGGCGCTGCCGGCTAGCCGCCGGTCGCGACCAGCGCCGGCTCGTCGCGGTAGCGGTCGGCGAAGAGGCGCTTGAAGGCCGCCAGCTTCGGAATGTCGTGATAGGCAATGTAGGGATGGCGCGGATATCGGGCCATGAAGTCCTGGTGCTCCGCCTCCGCCGGGTAGAAATCGCCGCTTTCGATCTTCGTCACGATCTTCTTCGGAAACACCTTCGCCTGGTCGAGCTGGGCGATGTAGGCCTTGGCCGTCGCCGCCTGCGCCTCGCTCGCCGGGAAGATCGCCGAACGATACTGCCGGCCGACATCCGGTCCCTGGCGATCGAGCTGGGTGGGGTCGTGGATCGTCGAGAAGAAGATCTGCAGGATGCGGCCGTAGCTGATCACGCGCGGATCGAAGACGACCTTCACCGCCTCGGCGTGGTCGGTCATGCCGGACGAGACCGCGTCATAGCTCGCCGACTTCTCGGTGCCGCCGGCATAGCCCGAGACCGCGTTGCTGACCCCGGCGACGTGCTGGTAGACGCCCTGCACCCCCCAGAAGCAGCCGCCGGCGAGAACCGCGACCTCCATCGCGCCCTGCCCTGGCGCATCCATCCGCGGTGGGGGGATCTGGCGCGCCTCCTCGGCCGCCGAGCGAAAGCCGGCCGCGAGGGCGAGGATCAGAACTGCCGGTAGAAGGAGTGGGCGGCGCATCGCTTGTTCCTCCGAAGGATGACCCCCGAGGATAGCGCAGAATGCCTGGCCCTCCAGAAGCTCCCGCGAGTGTGATCCACGCTTCTCCGCCCGGATTTGACGATACGAAACCAGCGGCGCAGCCTGAATGAGGGATCACTCAACAGTCGACGGGGGAACAGATGGCAGCCTATGTGAGCCGCGGTCTCGTGAGCTTGTGCCTGCTTGGCGCCGTGGCGCTGGCGCAGCCGGCGTTCGCGCAGAAGAAGGGCGGAACCGCCGTGATCGGCCAGGAGGCCGGTCCGCCGACGCTCGACATGCACTTCACCACCAACATCGCCGCGCGCAACGTGGTCATGCAGATCTACGAGCAGCTGATCACGCGCGACGAGTCCAACGCGCCGATGCTCGAGCTCGCCGAGAGCCTGGTCGAGAGTGCGGACGGCCTCACCTACACCTTCAAGATCCGCAAGGGGATCAAGTTCCACAACGGCAAGGCCATGAACTCGGCCGACGTGCTGGCGTCGTGGCAGCGCTTCCAGCGCATCGGCACGCTCAGGAGCGACCTCGAGCCCGTCGCCGAGATGTCGGCGCCGGACGCCGACACCTTCGTGATCAAGCTCAAGCGCAAGGTGCCGATGTTCCTCGAGCAGATCAGCTCCTTCGCCAATCCGATCGTGATCTACCCGGCCGAGCAGAAGGACCGCGAGGGCGGCAAGGCCGACCCGATCGGCACCGGCCCCTACCAGCATGTCGAGTGGATGGCCGACAGCCACGTGAAGCTGAAGCGCTACGACGGCTACACGCCGGACACCCGGCACAAGGGGACCTCGGGCTTCGGCGGCTTCAAGGTCGCGTGGCTCGACGAGCTCGACTTCCGCTACGTCAAGGAAGGCGTCGCGCGCGTCGCCGGCCTCGAGACCGGCCAGCTCCACATGGTCGAGGACGTGCCGACCAAGTCGGCGAAGCGGCTCAAGGACAACAAGGCGATCGTGCTGCACCCGGTGCAGCGCTGGTGGATCCAGATGGCGTTCGTCAACCACGCCAACCCGCCCTTCGACAAGCTCGACGTGCGGCGCGCGATGCAGATCGGCCTCGACATGGAGGAGATCATGGAGGTCGCTGCCGACGGCGCCTACGACCTCCAGCCGGGCTATCAGTATCCGGGCACGCCCTACTTCAACGAGGCCGGCAAGCAGTTCTACAACGTGCGCGACCGCAAGAAGGCCCAGGAGATGCTGAAGGCCTCGGGCTACAAGGGCGAGGAGATCGTCCTGATGACCTTGCCTGCCTATCAGGGCATCTACGACGGGTCCGTCGTGGTCGCCGAGCAGCTGAAGGACATCGGCTTCAAGGTCCGCCTCGATCCGGTCGACCTGCCGACCATGGGTGCCCGTCATCCGAAGCCCGACAGCGGCTGGCATCTATCCTTCAACGGGCTCGGCACCGGCCCCGCCGTCGGCCCGCTCGCCGCGATCACCTTCATGAACGGCCCGACCAAGTGGACCCATGCGCCCGATCCGACCTTCGACGCGCTCTACGCCGAGATCCTCCAGGGCGAGACGCTGGAGGCGCGCAAGGCCAGCTTCGCCAAGGCGCAGGAGCGCATCTACGACCAGGTGATGATGGTGAAGTTCGGCGACCTGACGAAGGTGATGGGTGCCCGCGCCAACCTGAAGGGCTTCACGCCGTACCGCATCCCAAGGCTCTGGAACGTCTGGATCGAATAGCGGAGTTACCTGAAAGCCCCCACCCCAGCCCTCCCCCGCGCTTCGCACGAGGGAGGGAGCACGAGGCGAGTCCGCAGAAAGAACCCTCCCCCGCGTCGTATGTGGGGGAGGGCAGGGTGGGGGGCTTTACCGTCAGCTCTGCGGCCCGTCGGGGCCGCCCTGGAGCGACTGCATCGATCCGTCGTTCGCGATCGCGATGCAGGCGAAGCCGACCTTGGCCTCGGTCGGAACGCCGAACAGCACCGTGTGGCGCGACGGCAGCCCGTTCGGGAAGTGCTTCACGTACTCCTCGTTGCAGGCGTCGTAGTCCTTGCGGTCGGTGATCAGCATCGTCACCTGCACGATGCGGCTGAAGTCGCTGCCGGCATCGGCCAGGATCTTCCTGATGAAGGCGAGCGCGTTCCGCACCTGCTCCTGCGGGGTCTCGCCGCGATGGATGCCCTTGGCCGGATCGTGCGGCGCCGAATGGCCCGAGACGAAGACCAGCCCGCCCGCCCGGGTCGCCCGGCTGAACGGCCGCTTCTCGCCAGGCGCCGGGTTGCCGAAGATCTGGATCATTTCGGACCTGCCGCGTGATGGTCGGCCAGCACCTGGGCGATCACGTGGGTCACCTTCTTGCCGGTCGGGATGTGCAGGAATTCGTTCGGCCCGTGCGCGTTCGAATGCGGGCCCAGCACGCCGGTCACCACGAACTGCGACTTCGGGAACTTCTCGCCCAGCATCGCCATGAACGGGATGCTGCCGCCCTCGCCCATGTAGGCCGGCGGCTTGCCGAAGGCCTCGGTCGATCCCTTGGCCAGCGACTTCTCCAGCCACGGCGCCAGCTTCGGCGCGTTCCAGCCGGTGCCGGCCTTGTCGCCGGTAAAGCTGACCTTGGCGCCGTAGGGCGGGTCCTTCTCGAGCAGCGTGCGCACCGTCTTCTGCGCATCCTTGGCGTCCAGCGTCGGCGGCAAACGCAGGCTCAGCTTCGCGGTCGAGTAGGGACGCAGCACGTTGCCGGCGTTCTGCGGCGTCGGGAAGCCGTCCATGCCGGTGGTCGAGAGCGCCGGCCGCCAGGTGCGGTTCAGCACCAGCTCGGTGAGGTCGTCGTTCATCGGCTTCATCCCCTCGGGGAAGGGGAACTTGGCGTAGACCTGATCGCCGAGCGCGGCAGCCGCGACCTTCGCCTGCGCCACGCGCTCCGGTGGCACCTGGGCATAGAGCGCGTCCGGCTTGATCGCGCCGGTATCCTCGTCTTCCAGGCGCGAGATCAGCTTCCGCATGATGCGGAAGCTGGACGGCACGATGCCGGACGCATCGCCGGAATGAACGCCTTCCTCCAGCACCTGCACCTTGAGCTCGCCCGCGATCATCCCGCGCAGCGACGTGGTCAGCCAAAGCTGGTCGTAGTTGCCGCAGCCGGAGTCGAGGCAGACGACCAGCGACGGCTCGCCGATGCGCGACGCCAGATGATCGACGTAGAAGGGAAGGTCGTAGCTGCCCGACTCCTCGCAGGCCTCGATCAGGATCACGCAGCGCGCATGCGGCACCTTCTGGTCCTGCAGCGCGGCGATGGCTTCGAGCGAGCCGAACATCGCGTAGCCATCGTCGGCGCCGCCGCGGCCGTAGAGCTTGTCGCCCTTGATCAGCGGCACCCACGGGCCGAAGCCGTCGAACCAGCCGGCCATCTCCGGCTGCTTGTCGAGATGGCCGTAGAGCAGGACCGTGTCCTTGGACGCGCCCGGCACCTCGATCAGGATCACCGGCGTGCGGCCTTCGAGCTGGACGATCTCAAGCGTCGCGCCCGGCATCGACGCGATCTTCTTCCGACCCCACGCCTCGAACATCTTCACGGCCTGATCCATGTAGCCGTGCTCCTTCCACTTGGGATCGAAGGACGGACGCCGGTGATCCTGATCGAGGTGCCGGGGGCCTCCAAGGACACGGTCCTGCTCTACGGCCATCTCGACAAGCAGCCGGAGATGGTCGGCTGGTTCGACGGCTTCGGCCCGTGGATCCCGCTGATCAAGGGCGAC
>JBGALV010000074.1:0-26596 GCA_044223515.1 Alphaproteobacteria bacterium | reverse complement strand
ACAACGGCGAGGTGGGGGGCGGGGTCGCTATTCTGGTGGCAAAATGAATGCCTCGCCTCTTTCGACCGACTCCGGATCTTCGGGACGCGACGACGTGAAGGCGCAGTTCGACGCGCTGCTCGGACCCGCGCCGGTCGGGGCCTATCTCATCGACGCCGATTTCCGGATCCGCGCCGCGAATGCCGTCGCTTGGCCGCTCTTCGGCGAGCTTCCCGGCGGCTTCATCGGCCGCGACTACGGGGAGATCATCCGCCTCATCTGGCCGCAGGGACTCGCGGAGGACGTGGTCCGGCGCTTCCGGCACACGCTCGAGACGGGCGAGACCTACGTCGCGCCGCTGCTGACAAGCGAACGCGCCGATCGCGGTGCGACCGAGTCCTACGAATGGCAGCTCGTCCGTGTGCCGCTCGGCGACGGACGCTACGGCGTGGTCTGCTACTTCCGCGACGTGACCGATCGGGCGCGCGGCGAGCAGGCGGCCAAGCGTCTCGCCTCGATCGTCGAGTCCTCCGACGACGCGATCATCTCGAAGAGCCTCGACGGCATCATCCAGAGCTGGAACGAGGGGGCCACGCGCCTCTTCGGCTATTCCGCGGAGGAGGCGATCGGCAGGTCGGTGCTGATGCTGATCCCGGCCGACCGGCAGAACGAGGAGCCGGGCATCATCGAGCGGATCCGGCGCGGCGAGCGCGTCGACCACTACGAGACCGTCCGCCATCGCAAGGACGGCAGCCTCGTCGACGTCTCCCTGACCGTCTCGCCGATCCGCGACGCGAGCGGCCAGATCGTCGGCGCCTCGAAGATCGGGCGGGACATCAGCCTCAGGAGGCAGGCCGACGCGACGCGCCAGCTCCTGGTCAGCGAGCTCAACCACCGGGTCAAGAACACGCTCGCGGTGGTGCAGGCGATCGTCCAGCAGACGCTCTGGAACACCAAGGATCCCGCCGACTTCGCCGCACGCTTCTCCGGCCGCATCCAGTCGCTGGCGCGCGTGCACACGCTGCTGACCGACTCGACGTGGCAGGGTGCCGACCTCCGCGCGCTGATCCGCGACCAGCTCCTCCACGGCTCGGTCGACGAGACCAAGCTCACCGCCTGGGGCCCGACGGTCCTGCTGATGCCGCAGATGACGCTGCACCTGGCGCTGATGCTGCACGAGCTCGGCACCAATTCCTCCAAGCACGGGGCGCTGTCGGCGACCGGCGGGTGGGTGACCGTCAACTGGTCGGTCAAGGACGAGACGCTGCACCTCAAATGGGAAGAGCGCGGCGGGCCGACGGTGATCGCGCCGATCAAGCGCGGCTTCGGCACGCGACTGATCGAGCAGAGCGCCAAGAGCGAGGGTGGGCGCGCCGAGATGATCTGCGACGCCAAGGGCGTCACCTGGGAGATCACGCTGCCGCTGCCGGCCTCGTCCGCCGCAACCAGAGCGATGGCGCGGACGGAGGCGGAGCTGATCGGCGCCGCCTCGACGGTGCCCGTCGCCGCGAGCGAACCGCGCCCGATCCTGGCCGGTCGGCGCCTGCTGGTGATCGAGGACGAGCCGCTGATCGCGCTCGGACTCGTCAGCAGCCTGGAGGTCGCCGGGGCCGAGGTCGGCCGTCCGGTCGGCACCGAGAAGGAGGCGCTGGCGGCGATCGAGCGGGGCGGCTTCGACGCGGCGCTGCTCGATGCCAACCTCCACGGCAAGCCGGTCGACGCGATCGCCTCGGCGCTCACCCGGAAGAACATCCCCTTCGTCTTCGTGACCGGCTATGGCCGCGAGAGCCTGCCGGAAGCGTTCCGGCAGGCGGCGGTGCTGGCCAAGCCGTTCAGCGACAAGCAGCTGCTCGACGCGATCGTCGCGCTTGCGCCGGCCGGCGAGATCGTGCGGCTGAAGGCTTAGGCGATCTTCGCCTTGCGCTCGGCGAGCAGCGTGCGCAGCACCGAGCGGTGGCAGCGCGCCTCGTCCTCGCAGTAGCAGCCGACCGAGAAATCGGCATCGTGCGAGAGCGCGGCGAGCAGATCGAGCGTGCGGCTCGGTCCCGGTTCCTTCATCTCGGCCTTGAAGGCACGGACGAAGGCGTTCCACTCGGCGTCGCTCTCCGCCTTCAGGGCTTTCGAGACGAGATCCTGGCTCGGCGAGAGATCCGGATACCAGACGTCGTACCAGTCGTCGGCGGCGAAGCGGTTCTTCGGCACGCCACGGGGCGGCCGGCGGACGGTGCCGATGCGCGTGCCTTCGGTCGCGTGACGGGGCGTTCCCAGACGGACGATGCGGACGGTCATGACGCGCGGGCCTCCCGGGCCGGAGCAATATGAGCGAACTGATAGCGCTCGAACCACTCGGGAAAGGCGCGAACCAGCGCCTTGGGTCCCTCGATGGCGATACCCGCCCGCCTGAAGTCGACGTCTCCGCGCCACCATGCGGCCAACGCGCCGAGGCGGGCGCGGACGACGATCTCCGGGAAGCCGAGATTGTGCGTGCAGAGCGAGGTCTCGCCGGGCTTCAGCAGCAGGAAGCGCGGATGGCGCGGCCCGTCGATCTCGAAGCGCAGGACGACCGGCTCCGGCGGCAGGGCCGATGACCGGACGCGGCGCACCATGTCGACCAGCAGTGGCTCGGGGTCGAGATCCTCGTCCTCGGCATGTCTCGGCAGCCAGCGCTGGCCCCATGTCGCCAGCGCCGCGACCAGCGAGCCGAGCTCGCGGCCCGCTTCCGTCAGCTCGTATTCCGGCCCGTGCTCGCCGTCGCTGCGCTCGACCGCGCCGGCCTCGACCAGCGTCTGCAGTCGTTCCGAAAGCATCGTGCGGGAGACGCGCGGGATGCCGCGCCTGATGTCGTTGAAGCGGCGGCTGCCGCAGAGGAGCTCGCGCACCACGAGAAGCGTCCAGCGGCCGCCGAGCGCCTCGTGCGCGCGTGCCACTGAGCAGAACTGGCCATATCCGGTCATGCGCCGACGGTAGCACGGGCGGGCCGGAAAGGGCGGTCCGGATTCCGGACCTGACAGCGGTCCGGTGGGCGGGCTACATCGCCGTCATGAAGCAGAACATCCTCGAACGCATCGGCGACACCTCCCTCCTGGCGCTCCGCAATGTCGTGCCGGCGAGCGGCGCCCGTATCCTGCTCAAGCTCGAGGACGAGAACCCCACCGGCAGCATGAAGGACCGGATGGCGCTCACCATGATCGAGGCAGCGGAGGCCGATGGCCGGCTGAAGCCCGGCGGTGCCGTCGTCGAGTACACCGGCGGCTCGACCGGCGTGTCGCTGGCGCTGATCTGCGCGGTCAAGGGTTATCCTCTCGACATCGTGACGTCCGACGCCTTCGCCAAGGAGAAGCTGGATCACATGCGTCTCCTCGGTGCGCGTCTCCATGTGGTCAAGAGTGACGGCGGCAAGATGACCGCACAGCTGACCAAGGACATGATCGCCGCCGCCGGCGCGATCGCGAAGGAGAAGAGCGCGTTCTGGACCGATCAGCTCAGGAATCCCGATCAGCTCTCCGCCTATCACCGGATGGCCGAGGAGATCTGGACCCAGACGGAAGGAAGGATCGACGGCTTCGTTCAGGCCGTCGGCAGCGCCGCCTCGTTCCGCGGGACGGCCGAGGGTCTTCGGCGGCGGAACGGGAAGATCACCCTGGTCGCGGTCGAGCCGGCAGAGTCGGCGGTGCTTTCCGGTGGCCCGTCCGGCGCCCACAAGATCGACGGCGTCGGCCCGGGCTTCGTCACGCAGCTCTGGCGGAAGGAGCTGCCGGATGCGATCGAGCGGGTCTCGACCGACGACGCGGTGGCGATGGCCTTGCGGCTGGCGCGGCAGGAGGGCGTCTTCGCCGGTACTTCCACCGGCGCCAATGTCGTGGCCGCGCTCAGGCTGGCCGAGCGCCTGGGGCCGGATGCCACGATCGTCACGATCATGTGCGACACCGGCATGAAGTATCTGCGCAGCTTCGGCGACAAGGTCGGCTAGGCTGGCCGCCCCGCTGCTTCAAGGGACGTCCGATGGACTTCAATGCCTGGCTGATCTTCGTCGTCGCCGAGACGCTGCTCTGCCTGGCACCGGGTGTCGCCGTGCTGATGGTGGTGTCGGTGGGCCTGACCCGCGGGGCCAAGGCATCGGCGGTCGCGAGCCTCGGCATCCTCGGCGCCAATGCGGTCTACTTCGCGCTCTCGGCGATCGGCGTCGGCTCGCTGATCCTGATGTCGCACGAGCTCTTCAACCTGGTCCGCTGGATCGGCGTGATCTACCTCGTATGGATCGGGTTGCAGACCTTCCGCGGATCGCATCCGAGCCTGTCGGCCACCTCCGCACCGGCTGACACGCGCTACCCGGCGATCTTCCGCGCCGGGCTCATCATGAAGCTCGCCGATCCGAAGACGCTGTTCTACTTCGTGGCCCTCCTGCCGCAGTTCATCGATCCGGCCGGCGATGTCGGGCTCCAGGTGACGATCCTCGCGGTCACCAGCGTGGTGATCGAGCTCGGCGTGCTGCTGGCCTATGGTCTCGCCGCCGGGCGGCTCAACCGCTTCGCGCGGAGCCCGCGCTTCGCCAGGTGGACCGACCGGGTGGCGGGATCCTTCCTGATCGCCGCGGGGTTCGGCATGGCGGCGATCCGCCAGAACGACTAGGGGACGACCGATGCGCCTTGCCGTCCTTGCTCTCGCCCTTTTCTCCGCCGGCGCAGCGCTCGCCGATCCGCTGATCGCGCCCACGGGCAGGCTGCGGGCCGCCTTCCTCCAGGGCAATCCGGCGCAGGGCACGGTGAGCGCCGCCGGTGAAAGCCGCGGCGTCGTCGTCGATCTCGCCGGCGAGCTCGGCCGCCAGATCGGCACGCCGGTGCAGATGATGCCGGTTCCGGGCGTCGCCGCCGTGATCGACGCGGTGAGGGACGGGCGCGCCGACATCGGCTTCGTCGCCTACGATCCGTCGCGTGCCGGCACCGTCGAGTTCTCGCAAACCTACATGCTGGTCAAGCAGACCTTCCTCGTGCGGAAGGACTCGCCGATCGCCTCGGTCAAGGACATCGACCGGACGGAATTCAGGATCGGCGCCGGACGCGGCGACTCGATCGCGCTCTACCTACAGCGCAACCTCGACAAGGCCAAGCTGGTGGAAGGGACCACGGCCGGTCCCGAGACCGCGAAGCAGATGCTGGAGAGCCGCGCCGTCGACGCCTTCGGCGGCAACCGGCAGCGGCTCGCCACGGTCGCGCGCGAGGAGCCCGCGTATCGCGTGCTCGACGACGACCTCTTCGGCGTGCCGCAGGCGATCATCGTGCCGAAGGACAACCCAACCGCGCTGATGACCGTCAACCGGCTGATCGACGAGGCGCGGACGTCTGGCTTCCTGAAGGCGGCGATCGAGCGCGCGCAGGTGATCGGCGTCGAGGTGGCGCCGGCGACGGACCGCTAGTCCTCGATCCGGATCCCGTATTCGGCGCCGGCGTCCAGCAGCCACGCCCAGAGATAGGCCGCGAAGCTGCGGGCGACGAAGAGGTCGTAGCCGCCGCCTTCGATGGGCAGGACCATTGCCTGGGCCTTGCCGACCAGGCTCTGCGCGACGCGGCCGACGCCGAAGCTGCGGGTGCTCAAGTCGAGCGGGCAGCCCTTGGCCAGCACCGGCCGGGCGCAGGCGCCGGCGATCCGGAGCACGGCGCGGGAGTCGGTGATGTCGGTCGCGGCGTGGGCGTGGCCCGAGAGCGCGTCGCCGAGGCGCTGCAGCATCTCCGCGCGCTTCGAGTCCTCGCAGAGGATCAGCCACTCGTCGGGCCCGAGCCAGCAGGCGCGCGAGGCATCGCTGCCGGCGACCGTGTTGGCCTCGATCGGCAAAGCGTATCCCAGCACCGATCCGGCGGCGGCGACCGCGGCGCCGCGGACGCGGAGGTTGATCTGGCCGACGAAGCGCCGGTCGCTGAGCGCGACGCCGGACGGGCCGCTCGGCGCGCCCGGGCGAAGCACGTTGTCGAGGGGGGCGCACTCAGCCGTCACGGCGGAGGTTCTCCGGATCGTAGAAGACGGGGGAGACGATCTCGGCAGCGACCGTGGGCCCGTCGAGCAGCGGCAGGTAGACGGTCTGGCCCATGCGCTCGCGGCCGTTCTTGATCAGCGCCATCGCGATGCCGCGTTTGCATGTCGGGCTCATGTAGCTCGACGAGACGTGGCCGATCATCGGCGCCGGCCGCGCTTCGGTCGGGCGCTCGAGGATCTGCGCGCCCATCGGCAGCACGCGCGCCGGGTCCTTGGAGAGGAGGCCGACGAGATGCTTGCGGTCCGGCCCGGTCATGCCGGCGCGCGACAGCGAGCGGCGGCCGAGGAAGTCTTTCTTCTTCGACACCATGCCGCCGTAGCCGAGATCGTGCGGCGTGATCGTGCCGTCGGTCTCGTGGCCGACGACGATGTAGCCTTTCTCGGCGCGCAGGATATGAAGGGCCTCGGTGCCGTAGGGCGTGATGCCGTGCGGGCGGCCGGATTCCATCAGCGCCTGCCAGAGGGCGAGGCCGTGGCGCGCCGGCACGTTGATCTCGTAGGAGAGGTCGCCCGAGAAGCTGACGCGGAAGATCCTGGCCGGGATGTTGGCGACGCGGCCTTCGCGCATCGCCATGAACGGGAAGGCGCCGACCGAGAGATCGATATCGGTCAGCGGGCCCAGCACCTGGCGTGCCTTCGGGCCCGACAGCGTCGCGACCGCCCATTGCTCGGTGACCGAGGTCAGGTAGACCTCGAGGTCGAGCCATTCGGTCTGCAGCCAGTCCTCGAGCCAGACATAGACGTTGGCGGCGCCGCCCGTCGTCGTGGTCAGGTGGAAGTGGTCGGGTCCGAGGCGCGCGGTGACGCCGTCGTCCTTAACCATGCCGTCCTCGCCGAGCATCAGGCCGTAACGCGCATGGCCCGGCTGCAGCGTCGAGAATGTGTTGCAGTAGACGCGGTCGAGGAACTGCGCCGCGCCCGTTCCCCGCACGTCGATCTTGCCGAGGGTCGAGGCATCGAACAGGCCGACGCCCTCGCGCGCCGCCTTCACCTCGCGCTCGGCCGCGGCATGCATGCTCTCGCCCGGCCTCGGATAGGCCTTGGCGCGGCGCCATTGCCCAACCGGCTCGAACAGCGCGCCGTTCTCCTCGTGCCAGGAATCCATCGGCGTCTTGCGCGTCGGCAGGAAGAGGTCGTGCACCTCGCGGCCGGTGAGCGCGCCGAAGCTGACCGGGTGATAGGGCGGCCGGAAGGTCGTGGTGCCGACCTGCGGCACCGCCTGGCCCAGCGCGTCGGAGAGCACGTTGAGGCCGAGGATATTGCCGGTCTTCCCCTGGTCCGGGCCCATGCCCATCGTCGTGTAGCGCTTGGCGTGCTCGACCGAGCGATAGCCTTCCTGCGCGGCGAGCCGGAGATCCTTCTCGGTCACGTCGTTGTGCAGGTCGATGAAGCGCTTGCCGCCGCGGTTGGGGGCGGAGACCGGACCGACGCGGGTGTCGGCGTTCGGCTCCGGCGCATCGAGGACGAGCGAGGGCTGCGTCGCGGCGAAGCCCGCGCGTCGCGCCGCCTCGCCGCCGACATGGGCGCCTCCCGAAAGGCATTGAGCCAGCGCGAACTCGCCGGCAGCGGAGCCCGCGACGCTCATGCGCTCCGGCATCGATCCCGGGACGAAGGCGCCGAGCGCGGCGTCGTAGGAAGCCTTGCCGCCGGCATGCGCGTAGAGATGAAGGGCCGGATTCCAGCCGCCGGAGACCGCGAGCAGGTCGCACTCGATGATCTGGCGGCTCGACGGCGCGTCGACCGGCGCGGCCTCGACCGCCTTCAGCCGCGCGCGGCCCCTGGTGCCGACGACGGCATGTCCCGCCATGACGCGAAGGCCCTTCTCGCGCGCGAGCGCGGGCATCGCGCCCGAGAGATCGTGGCGGAGGTCGAGCACGGCCGCGACCTCGACGCCGGCTTCCGAGAGATCGAGCGCCGTGCGATAGGCGTCGTCGTTGTTGGCGAAGACGACCGCGCGCTTGCCCGAGGCAACGCCGTAGCGGTTCGCATAGGCGCGCGCGGCGGAGGCCAGCATCGTGCCCGGCCGGTCGTTGCCGTCATGGATCAGCGGCCGCTCGATCGCGCCGGTGGCGACCACGATCTCCTTGGCACGCACATGCCACATGCGTTCGCGCCAGCGCGTGCGGCCATCGCCCTGCACCGGCACCGCGCGCTCGACGCAGGCGACGTAGCCGTGATCGTAGACGCCGAGCGCCAGCGTGCGCGGCAGGCGGCGGACCTCGCCCGTGCGGTCGAGCTCGGCGGTCGCGTCCGCGACCCAGTCGACGGCCGCCCGGCCGTTGATGGTGTAGGCGGTGTTGAGCAGCTGCCCGCCGGCCTCGACCTGCTCGTCGACCAGCATCACGCGCGCGCCGGCGCGTGCGGCGGCAAGAGCTGCCGCCAGCCCGGCGGGGCCGGCGCCGACCACCAGAACGTCGCAATGGGCGTAGCTGTGCTCGTAACGGTCCGGATCGGGCTGCTCGGGCGCCCGGCCGACGCCGGCGGCGCGCCGGATCAGCCACTCGTAGAGCTTCCAGGCGTTCCCGGGCCCCATGAAGGTCTTGTAGTAGAAGCCGGCCGAAAGCAGCGGCGAGGCGAGATCGGCGACCGCGCCGAGATCGAAGCGCACCGAGGGCCAGGCGTTCTGGCTGTTGGCGATCAGCCCGTCGGCGAGCTCGACCGTGGTCGCGCGCGCGTTGGGCTCGATGCCCGCGCCGATGCCGGTCTCGACCAGCGCGTTCGGTTCCTCGACGCCGAGGCCGTAGATGCCGCGCGGCCGGTGGTACTTGAAGCTGCGGCCGACGAGATGGATGCCATTGGCGAGAAGGGCGGAGGCCAGCGTGTCGCCGGCGAAGCCGTCATAGGCGACGCCGTCGAAGAGGAAGCGGAGCGGCTTGTCGCGATCGATGCGCCCGCCCTTCGCGAGCCGGAAATCCTGCGTCATGTGGGCAGGTCCGGCAGCGGATCGCCGACCTTGTAGGCGGCCGATATCTGGTGCGTGACGGTGTGGCGCACGACGTAGAACCAGCGCTTGCAGCCGGCGGCGTGCATCCAGCGCTCGCGATGCCAGCCCTTCGGGTTCTTACGCATGAAGAGATAGTCGGCCCAGGCCTCGTCGGTCGCGTCGAGGTGACCCTCGGGCCGCCGGAAATGCGCCTCGCCGCCGTAGCGGAACTCGAGCTCCGCGCGTTCGCCGCAATAGGGGCAGGGGATCAGCAGCATGTCAGTGCGCCACCGCGGCGGCGCCGTGCTCGTCGATGAGGCGGCCGGAGGCGAAGCGCTCCATCGAGAACGGCTCGGCCAGCTTGTGCGGGCGGTCGTTGGCGATCGTGTCGGCGAGGACCCAGCCCGAGCCCGGCGTCGCCTTGAAGCCGCCGGTGCCCCAGCCGCAGTTGATGAAGAGGCCGTCGACCGGCGTCTTGCCGATGATCGGGCTCGCATCCGGGCAGACGTCGACGATGCCGCCCCAGCTCCGCAGGATCTTCAATCGGCTGACGATCGGGAACAGCTCGACCATCGCCGAGGCGAGGTCTTCGAGGATCGGCAGCGATCCGCGCTGGGAATAGGAGTTGAACGCGTCGATGCCGGCGCCCATCACCAGCTCGCCCTTGTCGGACTGGCTGACATAGGCGTGCACGGCGCCGGACATGACGACGGTGTCGAGCACCGGCTTGATCGGCTCGGACACCATCGCCTGGAGCGGATGGGATTCGATCGGCAGGCGGAATCCCGCGAGGCTCGCCAGCACGCTCGAATGGCCGGCGGCGACGAAGGCGACCTTCTTCGCGTCGATGGCGCCGCGCGTGGTATCGAGCCCGACGATCCGAGATCCCTCGCGCCTGACGCCGATCACCTCGCAGTTCTGGATGATGTCGACGCCGAGCGCGTCGGCGCCGCGGGCGAAGCCCCAGGCGACCGCGTCGTGGCGGGCGATGCCGGCGCGCGGCTGCGCCGAGCCGCCCATCACCGGATAGCGGATGTTCATCGACTTGTTGAGGATCGGGATGAAGGCGAGCGTCTGCTCGCGGCTCCAGATCTCGGCGTCGATGCCGTTGAGGCGGTTGGCGTAGACGCGCCGGCTCGCCTCGATCATCTCGTGCTCGGTGTGCGCCAGCATCACCAGGTTCCGCTGGCTGAACATCACGTTGAAGTTCAGCTCCTGCGTCAGCCCTTCCCAGAGCTTCAGCGAGTGCTCGTAAATCGCCGCGGACTCGTCCCAGAGATAGTTCGAGCGCACCACCGTGGTGTTGCGCCCGGTGTTGCCGCCGCCGATCCAGCCCTTCTCCAGCACCGCGACGTTGCGGACGCCGTGCAGCTTGGCGAGGTAGTAGGCGGTCGCCAGCCCATGCCCGCCGCCGCCGACGACGATCACGTCGTAGGCGGGCTTCGGCTCGGGGCTCCGCCACGCCTGCTGCCAGCCGTCGCCGAGCCCGATCGCGTTCCTCAAGAGCTGGACGAAGGACTAGCGCTTCACGCGGTGCCTTGGAGCCTAGGGAATGGAAGACGGGCGCAGTCTAGGGAGGGGGCCCAAGACGGCGCAAGGGAAAGGACGAAAGCCGGAACCGATCAAGACCAATCAGGCGTAGCGCCGCCGCGCTTCCAGGGCGAGGCCGAGCCCGATCGCGCCGAAATGATCGGCATCGACCAGGCGCGCGGCGGGGAGCCGTTTCGACAGCGCGTCCCGCACCATCGGCAGCAGCGCCGAGCCGCCGGTCATGACCAGGCTGTCGATCTTCTCAGGCGCCACGCCGGCGGAGGCCACGCAGCGGCTGATCACGTCGCCGATCCGGGTCATCGAGTCGGCGATCGCGCGGCCGAACTGTCCGCGGTCGTGCCAGACGCCGAGCCCGGGCTCGATGCGGCCGAGATCGATACGCGTGTCCTCGGCCGAGGAGAGGCCGATCTTCGCCGCCTCGGCCTGGATCGCCAGCCAGTGCCCGAGGCGTTCCTCGAGCGCCGTCTCCATCCGCTCGAACGGGACCGGGTCCTTCGTGGTCCGCTTCATCTGGCGGACCGAGGCGAGGTTGGCGTGCGTATAGACGAAGTTGATCTTCGCCCATGTGGCGAAGTCGTGATAGAGCGCGACCGGCGCCTTGAGCCCGTCGAGGCGCACGGTGTGGCCGTAGCCCAGCTCCGGCATGATCGCGGCCAGGCTCGCGAGCCGGTCGAGATCGGTGCCGCCGACGCGCACGCCGTCGTTGGCGAGGATGTCGGCCGAGCGGTCGGGAAGACGCGCGCGTTCGGGGCCGAGGCGCACCACCGAGAAGTCCGAGGTGCCGCCGCCGATGTCGGCGATCACCGCCAGCTCCTCGCGGTTCAGCGTCGACTCGTAGTGGAGGGCGGCGGCGATCGGCTCGTACTGGAAGCTGATGTGCTTGAAGCCGGTCTGGCGCAGCACGTCCGCGAGCGTGTCCTGGGCCTTGGCGTCGGCCGCCTCGTCGTCGTCGACGAAGTGCACCGGCCGTCCCTGCACGACGCTGTCGAGCTTGTGGCCGGCGGAAGATTCGCCGAGCAGCTTGATGCGGCCGAGCACGAGGCCGATGGCTTCGTCGAAGCGGATCTTGCGATTGCCGAGCCGCGTCTCCTGCTCCATCAGGTCGGAGCCCAGAACCGACTTGAGCGAGCGCATCAGGCGCCCGTCATTGCCTTCGATGTAGGTGGCGATCGCCGCGCGCCCGAAGACCGGCTCGTCGGTCTCGGCGTCGAAGAAGATCGCGCTCGGCAGCGTGACCGCGTCGCCCTCGAGCGGCGCCAGGCGTGCGGCATTGCCGTCGGCAAGTCCGAGGGTGGAATTGGATGTTCCGAAGTCGAGGCCGCACCAGGCCATGGGTCCCTCCAATGTTGAGAAGAGCAGCGGAGGGCATCTCAATTAAAGGCGATTCCGGCCTCTTGCTAGCTAGTTTCTTTCGCTATATGGTCCCGGTGCCTAGAGGTTGCCGGGAAGCACCTTCAAGGCCTGACCGCCGGCCTCGAGGGCCGGCGTTTTCGTTTCCGGCTGTTTGGTTCCGCGCCATGCGGACGGTCTTCCACGCAACTCCCGCCGACCTGTGACATCGCGGATGCGGATTTGAACCCGCCGCCACGGCCGCGACATGCGTTCCTTCCCCTGTTACCTGCCGAAATTCCAGCGAGGCAACTTCCGCGCGCCGAGTTCCGGCTTGCATGGCGACCTTCAATCGGTAGGCAGACGCTTTTCAGTGATTTTCCGAAGGTAGGCGCCACGCGGATGTCACGCGGCGCCCGGCGATTTCTCCGCCTCGGCGGGGTTGGGGGGGCACCAGATCCGGATCATGCGAGCCGAAGTGCGCACGATCCTCGCCCAGAGGAGTCACCAAGATGCGGTCTCTCGAGCACAAGCTCGCCGGCGCGACAGCTCTCGCCGCCATCATCTGCTTCGCCCCGGCAACCCTGACGCTGACGGGACCGCAGCCGCGCCAGGCCTTCGCGCATGGCAGCGACCATGACGGGGACGGTGGCAAAGGCGGCCGCGACAACGACGGCGGCAGGGGCGGTCGTGACAATGACGGCCGCGGGAACGACGGCAAGGGCGGCCGCTCCGGAGGCTCGGTCGACAGCGACGACAAGGGCAAGGCCGGCGGCAACGGCAACAGCCCGGCCGGAAGCAATCCCAGCGGCACGGAAGGCAACCAGGGCAGCAATGGCGGCACCAACGGCAATGCCGGTGGCTCGCAGGGCCAGGGCGGAAGCGGCGGCACCGCTGGAACGAGCGGCGCGGCCGGTACGAACGGCGTGAACGGAACGAATGGGACGAACGGCGTCGCCGGCGTCAACGGCACCAACGGCACCAACGGCACCAACGGCACCAACGGAACGAATGGCATCGCCGGTGCGAGTGGCGTCAATGGGACGAACGGCACCAACGGCGTCGCCGGCGTGAACGCAATCGCAGGCGCGAGCGGCATCAACGGAACCAATGGCGCCAACGGGACGAGCGGGGCCGTCTCGGCGGCGAGCGGCAGCGGCCTCCTCGACAGCTCGGGCCGGATCTCGTCGCCCGTCAGCGTGATGACGGCGAACGGGTCGGTCGTCGCCGGTGTGCCGGTCATCATCTGCGACTCGGTCGACCAGTGTCAGGCGACCGGGCTCGGCAGCGCGCCGGCCGGCACGCTCATCGTTCCGGGCACCGCCCTGATCGCGGGGCGAGCAGGCACTGTCGAAGCGCGCAGCGTCGCTGCGATCAGCGGGTCTTCGGCGACGACCCCCGACGGCCGATTCACCAGCGTCGCGGTCCTGACGCCGAGAGGCCAGATCGTCTACGGCGCGCCGGTGCTTGATTGCGATTCCCTCGGCAACTGTCACCCGGCCAGGACCGTCGCGACCGTGAGGACGGATACGCGCGCGGCGCGCGGGACGGCGACGTCGCGCAGCGGGTCGCGAGGAGCGGTGGTGGCGAATAGGCAAGCCGTGACGGTGTCGCCGAGCGCCAATGGCCAGCTCGCCGCGGTGCCGGTCATGCCGGTCCAGGTCGGCCGCATCGGCACGGCCGTGCCGACCGCGTCCTGCGACTTCCGCGGCAACTGCGTCGACTACAGCTACACGAACTCCAACAGCGACGGCGTCGGCAACTGACGCCAGCGCACGAAGGAAACCTTTCAAGAGTCGCTGCCCGGGAGTACTAAGAAAGGAAGGGTTGCGGGCAGATCGCGGTGACATGACCGGAAAATCCGGAGCAGAGGCGAGCGCCAAGTTGGCGCCGAGCGTCGCCGAGACTCAGAATCTCGGCGACGTAGCCTATGCGGAGATCAAGTCCCGCATCATCGACGGACGGATCGCCGCCGGCAGCGCCGTTAGCGAAGCCGAGCTGGCGTTGGCGCTGGGCCTCGGGAAGGCGCCCGTCAGGGCCGCGCTCGCGCGCCTCGCGCAAGACGGACTCGTTGGCTCCGTCGCCCGCCGCGGCTGGCGCATCGCCCCGATCACGCTCGCCGACATCCTCGACGTCTTTGCGCTTCGCCGGCTGCTCGAGCCGATGGCGGCGCGGCTCGCGACCGAGCGGGGCGTCGACTCGGTTCTGCTGAAGCGCCTCGACGTCGGCTGCAAGGCGGGATACACGCCCGGCGACGCAGCCAGCCAGCGCGTCTTCCTCGCCGCCAACCGTGCCTTTCATCTGGCGATCGCCGAGGCCGCCGCCAGCCCCCGCCTGCTTCGGATGCTCACCAACCTGCTCGACGAGGCGGAGCGGGCGCTGCTGCTGGGCCTGGCGCTCCGCAACCGCTCCGACGAGATCCAGCACGAGCACCAGACGCTGATCGACGCGATGGCCAAGGGCGATGCCGCGACCGCCGAGGAGATCGTCGTCGAGCAGATCGACGAGGCGCGCGACATGGTGGTTGCGGCCCTGATGGCGAGCCCGAGCGTCCTCGGCGCCGAGATCGCGCCGGCGGGCGCTGCGAGAGGAAAGCGCCGCTAGGATCCGCGGCGCTGCGGCAGAGACGGCGCGGGCCGATCGAGGCTAAGGCGTCACGCCCGGCGGCCAGAACTTGCAGGAAACCGCGTGACCCGGCCCGACCTCGTGCCATTCGGGCGTGCCGTCGGCGTGGTCGTGGCCGAACACGCAGGGGCCCGTCTCGCCGTCGCGGCCGCGGAACTGCGGGTCGACGACCGAGGCCGCGAGCTTGGCGCGCTGACGGGCGGGGTCTGGGATCGGCACCGCCTCCAGCAGGTTCCTCGTATAGGGATGCGACGGATTCTCGTAGACGTCGTCGGCGTCGCCGAACTCGACGATGCGTCCGCCATACATGACCGCCACCTGGTGCGCGACCGCGCGCACGATGGCGAGGTCATGCGCGATGAACAGGTAGGAGAGCTTCAGCTTGTCCTGCAGGTCGTGCAGCAGGTCGACGATCTGCGCCTGGGTGCGGACGTCGAGCGCCGAGACCGGCTCGTCGCAGACGACGAAATCCGGGTTCACCGCGAGCGCGCGCGCGATCACGATGCGCTGGCGCTGGCCGCCCGAGAACTCGTGCGGATATCGGCGCACCGATGCCGGGTCCATGTTGACCAGGGTCATCAGCTCGGCGACGCGATCGGGGATCTGCGCCTTCGGCACCGAGTCGTGGACCTTCAAGGGCTCGGCCAGGATGTCGGCGACCTTCATCCTGGGATGCAGGCTGGAGTAGGGGTTCTGCAGCACGAACTGCATGTGCCGGCGCATGCCGCGCACTTCCGAGCCCGACATCTGAGTCAGGTCCTTGCCTAGAAGCTTCACCGAGCCGCCGGTGATCGCCTGCAGCTGCAGGATGGCGCGGCCGGTGGTGGTCTTGCCCGATCCGGACTCGCCGACGAGGCCGACGGTGCGGCCGGGCAGGATGTCGAAGGAGACGCGGTCGACCGCCTTGACCGGCGGCCGGCCGCGGCGGGCCGGGAAGGTGACGCTGAGGTCGCGCACCTGGAGGAGGGGCTGCGTCATGCGCTCCGCCTCGCGGTCTCGATGCGCGGCACGGCGGCGAGCAGCGCCTTGGTGTAGTCGTGCTTAGGCGCGGCGAACAGCGCGTCGACCTCGCCATGCTCGACGATGTCGCCCCGGTGCATGACGTAGACGCGCTCGACCATGCCGGCGATCACGCCGAAATCATGCGTGATCAGCATCAGCGCCATGCCGAGCTCCTTCCGGAGGCGCATCAGCAATCGCAGGATCTGCGCCTGCACGGTGACGTCGAGCGCGGTCGTCGGCTCGTCAGCGATCAGCAGGTCGGGCTGGCAGGAGACGGCGATCGCGATAAGCACGCGCTGGCGCATGCCGCCGGAGAACTGGTGGGGGTAGTCGTCGGCGCGGATCTCAGGATCGCGGATGCCGACGAGGCCGAGCAACTCGATCGTGCGCCTGCGGGCATCGCCCTGCGACAGGCCCATGTGGCGCATCAGCATGTCGTCGATCTGCTGGCCCACGGTCATCACCGGGTTCAGCGACGCCATCGGGTCCTGGAACACCATGGCGATGCGGCGGCCGCGCACGTCGCGCATCTGGCGCTCTTCCAGCGCCAGCAGGTCCTGCCCCTTGAACAGGATGCGCCCGCCCCAGGCGATCGACGAGCCCTCGGGCGCCAGCCGCATCACCGCGCGCGCGGTCACGCTCTTGCCCGATCCCGACTCGCCGACGAAGCCCACGGCTTCGCCCGGCGCGATGTCGAAGGAGATACGGTTGACCACCTGCGAAGGCGTGCCCTCGCGGTTGAAGGTGGCGGTGAGATCGCGGACCTCGAGCATCAGCGGCTCCCCACATCGAGCATCTCGCGAAGCCCGTTGGCGAGAACGATGAAGGTCAGCGACGCGAAGACGATGGCGACGGCGGGGCCGATCACGGTCAGCGGCGCCAGCTCCATGAACTGGCGCGCTTCCGCCAGCATGCTGCCCCAGTTGGGATCGGGGGGCGGCGGGCCGAGGCCGAGGAACGAGAGCGCGGTCACGGTGAAGATGGTGTTGGCCAGGATCAGGCTGGTCTGCACCAGGATCGGCGAGATCGCCATCGGCAGCACGTGGCGGAGCGCGATCGCGAATTCGCCGACGCCGACGCTGCGCGCCGCCTCGACATGGTCCCAGCGCTTGATCGAGAGCACCGGTGCCCGCACGACGCGTGCCATCGCTGGCGTGTAGACGATGGCGATGGTGAGGATCAGGTTCTTGACCGTCGGCCCGAGTGCCGCAACCACCGCGATCGCCAGCAGGAAGACCGGGAAGGCGAAGACGATGTCGAGCAGCCGCATGATGATCAGGTCGACGCGGCCGCCGATGTAGCCCGAGGTCAGGCCCAGGATCAGGCCGGCGATCAGCGCCAGCGCGACCGCGACGAAGGTGATGATCAGGGTGCCGCGGCCGCCGACGATGAGCCGGCTCAGCACGTCGCGGCCGATCGAGTCGGTGCCGAGCCAATGCGCCGCGGTCGGGCCGTCGAGCGAATTGGGCGAGGTCAGGGAGGCGCTGTAGGGCGCGATCGACGGTCCGAAGATCATGATCAGGATCAGCGCCGCCAGCATGGCGACGCCGATCCACACCAGGGCCTGGCCGCGATGACGGGGACGGGGCGCCGGTTCACTCATAGGACACCCGCGCATCGACCCGCGCATAGGCGATGTCGACCAGGACGTTCATCAGGAGCACGATGGTCGAGGAGACCAGCACGATCCCCTGGATCACCGGGTAGTCGCGGCGCGTGACCGAGTCGAACAGGTACTGCCCCATGCCCGGGATCGTGAAGATGGTCTCGATCAATATCGAGCCGCCGAGCAATGCGGCGAGCTGCAGCCCGGTGACCGTGATCACCGGCGTCAGCGCGTTACGGACCAGGTAGTTGCCGAGGATGGTGCGTGCCAGGAGACCCTTGGCGCGGGCGACCATCACGTAGTCCTGGCTCGAGACCTCCAGCACCGCGGCGCGCGTGTTCTCCGAGACCGTGACCGACACGGTCAGCGCCAGCGAAAGCGCCGGCAGCAGCAGGCTCGCGATGTTGCCGAGCGGGTCCTTGGCGAACGGCACATAGTTGAAGATGCCGATGGTCGGGAAGTAGAGGCCGAAGAGCAGCACGATCAGCGTCGCGATGACGAAGTTGGGCACGGCGAGCAGCAGGCTGTTGAGCCCGCGCACCGCCCAGTCGGTGCGGCCGCGAAGGCGCGCCGAGGCAAGGCCGGTGGTGGCGCCGAATGCGAGCGCCATCAGGCCCGCCATCAGCGTCAGCTCGGCGGTGACCGCGAGCCGGGGCAGAAGCTCGCCCGTCACCGGCTTCTTGGTCGCGAAGGAATTGCCGAGATCGCCGGTGACGGCGTTCTGCAGCCAGATCCCGTATTGCTCCCAGAGCGGCCGGTCGAGGCCGAGCTGGCGGCGGGTGGTGTCGATGACCTCCTGGGAGACCGACGTGGTGCCGGCGGCGGCGACCACGAAGTCGCCCGGCAGCGCCCGCATCAGCCCGAAGGCGACGATGGAGACGCCGAGAAGGATCGGAACCGTCAGCGCGAGGCGGACGAGAATCATGCGCAGCATCAGGCCGCCCCTTCGTGTCCCCTCTCCTGCGCGCAGCGCGGGGGAGGAGAGCGCGACGCCGACGGCGTCGTCGCGTCAGGGAGGGGGCGAGCGAAGCGAGACATCGTGCGCCGGATACTCGTGATTACTTTTTAAAGTAGGACGAGGAGGCCAAAGCCGCTCCTCGCTTCGCTCGCCTCCACCCCGGCCCTCCCCCGCCTTCGGCGGGAGAGGGGGAAAGAGGGCGGCGTTCGCGTCAGGCCTTGTCGAGCCAGGTGGTGCGGACGAAGGTGCGGATGTTCGCCGCCAGCGCCACATAGCCCTTCACGTAGCCCCACCACGCTTCCCAGCGCAGCGGATACTGGTAGATGTCGAGCACGTAGGCTTGGTCGTTGATCCGCTTCTGGATCGCCAGATAGGCGTCGGCCCGCTTCTTCACATCGAGGATCGTGCGCGCATCGACAATCATCTTGTCGAGCTCGGTGTCGGCCATGCCGAGCGCCTTGCCCGACGGGCTGGTCGAGATGATGCGCGACAGGATCGAGTCCGGATCCGGGCTCCAGCTCAAGGCGACCGACAGCAGCGTCGGGAACTCGCCCTTGAGCCACATCGAGATCAGCGGCGCGGTCTCCATCGGCTTGATCGCGACCTTGATGCCGGCAGCCGCCCATTGCTGCTGCAGGATCTGCGCGCAGCTGACGTCGAGCGGGTTGGCGGCGACGACGATGTACTCGCCGATGTCGATGCCGTTCGGGTAGCCGGCATCGGCCAGCAGCTTCTTCGCCGCCGCGACGTCGGTCTTGTAGTAGGGCATCTCGCCGACGCCGTCATAGCCGCCGACATGGCTCTCCGGCACCATCGCCGCGACCTTGCCGGAACCGCCGAGCACGGTCTCGAGCGCGGCCTTGCGGTCGGTCGCGAGGCTGAGCGCGCGGCGCACGCGGACGTCGTTGAAGGGCTTGTCCTTCAGGTTCAGCCACACCGGGAAGGTGCGGGTGGTCTTGCCGGGCGCGTTCACGAGGTCGGGCGCGGTGCGCACGATCTGCGCCGAGACCTTGGGGTCCTTGAACCAGGTCATGTCGATCGCCTTCGAGCGCAGCGCCGAGGTGATCGAGGCCTGGTCCTTGAAGAAGCGGAAGACGACGGTATCGAGATAGGGCTGCGGCTTCTCGTAGTAGTCGGCGAAGCCCTTGAGCGTGCACTGCTGGTTGGGCTCGTAGGAGACGAACGAGAAGGGCCCGGTGCCGACCGGCTTGGTGGCGAGGTCGGTCACGCCCTTCGGCACGATCACGCCGACCGGGTTGGTCGCGAGGTATGCCAGGAACGCGGCGCTCGGGGCGCTCAGCTCGAACTTGACCGTGTAGGGATCGACCACGGTAACCGCTTTGATCACCGAGTAGATGGCGGCGTTCGGGCTGGCGCTCTTCGGGTCGGCGATGCGTTCGAAGGTCCACTTCACGTCCTCGGCCGAGAAGGGCTGGCCGTTGTGGAACTTCACGCCCTGGCGCAGATGGAAGATGTAGGTGGTCTCGTTCGGCTGCTCGAAGCGGGTGGCGAGGTCCGGCTCCGGCTTCATGTCGGCGCTCCAGCGCAGCAGGCCGGTATAGAGCAGCGCGGTGAAGTCGTAGGAGGAGAAGGCGGTGAGCGTCACCGGGTCGAAGCCGATCGGGTCGGCGTCGGCGCCGATGGTCAGCGTGCCGCCCTTCTTCGGCGTGCCCTGGGCGAACGCGAACGGGCTGACGGCCATAGCGCCGCCGGCGATGGCGAGCTGGAGCAGGCTGCGCCGGGCCATCGGATGGCCGGCGAGGGCCGCGAGCGTGGCTTCCATGGACTTCTTGTCGGACATGGCGAGTGTTCCCCTGATCTCGAAAGCGGAGGCCCACCTTAACGGTCGCACGCGGCCGGGCAATAGCGAGCTGTCGAATATGAAATCCGGGTTTCGCGGCCGCACGGTGGCGCTAGGAAACCCGACGGATCGTGCGGCACGCTGCGGTCCTTCCAAGGGGACCTCTCAAGATGATCCGCATCGCCACCGCCGGCTTCATGCACGAGTCGAATACCTTCTCCACGGTGCCGGCCAGCCTGGACAAGTTCCGCCGCGCCGGGATCCTCGTGGGCGAGCAGCTCCGCAAGGAATACGCCGAGTCGAAGGCGACGCTCTCCGGGTTCTTCGCCGTCGCCGATGCCGATCCCGAGGTCGAGCTGGTGCCGCTGTTCTTCGCGCGGCTGACCCCGATGGCGGCGATCACCGACGAGGCGATCCGCTTCTTCATCGACCGCATCATCTCGGACATCAAGGAGCAGGGCCCCTGGGACGCGGTGCTGCTGCCGCAGCATGGCGCCGCGGTCTCGGAGACCTGGCCGGACGCGGACGGCGAGCTGATCCGCCGCGTGCGCGAGGCCGTCGGTCCGAAGGTGCCGATCGGCGTGGCGCTCGACATGCACGCGAACATCTCGCGCCAGATGATCGAGAACGCCGACATCACCACGGTCTACCAGACCAACCCGCATATCGACACGAAGGAGCAGGCGATCCTCTGCGCCAACCTCGTGCTCGACATGGTGCGCGGCAAGATCAAGCCGACGACCGCGCTGGAGACGCCGCCGCTGCTGGTCAACATCCTGAACCAGGGCACCGCCGACAAGCCGATGTCCGACCTGATCCGCCTCGCCGACGAGCAGCGGAAGCGTCCGGGCGTGCTCTCGGTCAGCGTCGTCGAGGGCTACCCGTATGCCGACGTCGCGGAGATGGGGATGTCGTTCATCGCCGTCACCGACAACAACCAGGACCTGGCGAACGAGATCGCGAAGACGCTGTCGGATGCGGCGTGGTCGATGCGGGCGGCGCTCAACACCGGCGGCACGCCGGTCGACGAGGCGCTGATGAGAGCCCGCGCGGCGAACGTGAACCCGGTGGTGCTGTTCGACGTCGGCGACAATGTGGGCGGCGGCAGCCCGGCCGACTCGACGCTGGTGCTGCATGCGGCGCGGCGGCTCAAGGTGCCCGGCGTGCTGCAGGCGCTGTGCGATCCCGAGGGCGTGAAGGCCTGCCAGGCGGCCGGTGTCGGGGGACGGGTCGATCTCGCCGTCGGCGGCAAGATCGACGGGCGCCACGGCACGCCGTTCCCGATCAAGGGCAAGGTCACGGCGCTCACCGACGGGCGCTACGAGGAAACCGGCCCGGTGCATGGCGGCTTCCGTTTCTTCAACGACGGGCCGAGTGCCGCGATCGCCACCGACGACGGCTGGACCATCGTGCTGACGACCTTCGGTGCCGGCTCGTCCAGCCTGCAGCAGTTCCGCGCGCTCGGCATCGAGCCCAAGGACCAGAAGGTCATCATCGCCAAGGGCGTGCATTCGCCGCGTCCGGCGATGGAGCCGATCGCCAAGGAGATGATCTGGATGGGGACGCCCGGGGTCACCACCGCGGACCTGACGACCTTCACCTACAAGAACCGGCGCGTGCCGATCTATCCGCTGGAGCGCGAGCCGGGCTGGTGAGCCCGGCTCGGCTTCTCTAGTCAGGCGGCGACGGCGAAGGGCGCGCGCGTCCCGATCTGGGCGCGGGCCGTGGCCAGGCCCTTGGCCGCCGCTTCCGGCCCGATCGCCTGGCCTTCGACGTGGATGAAGCTCACATCGTCGAGGCCGACGAAGCCCAGCACGCCGCGAAGGTAGGGCTCCTGAAAGTCGAGGCCCTTGGCCGGGCTCTCGCCCGTGTAGGTGCCGCCGCGGCTGACCACGATGTGGACCTTCTTGCCCTTGAGCAGGCCTTCCGGGCCGTTCGCGGTGTAGCGGAAGGTGCGGCCGGCGCGCGCGATGTGGTCGATCCACGCCTTCAAGGTCGAGGGGATCGAGAAATTGTACATGGGCGCCGCGATCACGATCGTGTCGGCGGCCTCGACCTCCTCGATCAGGCGGTCGGCGAAGGCGACCGATCCGGCTTCCGACGCCGAGCGCTGGTCGGCCGGCTTGCCGAAGGCGCCGAGCAGCTCGACCGTGAGGTGGGGCATCGAGGCCGGCGCAAGGTGGCGCTCGGTGATGCGAAGGCCTGGATTCTCGGTCTGCATCGCCTGCACGAGCTCGCCCGCGATCTTGCGCGAGGTCGAGGCGCCGGACATGAGGCTCGAGGTGACGAAAAGCACGTTCTGCATCTGACTTCTCCTTGGGGACCACCGGTCTCGCCCGGTGCGTGCCTCCAAGATGGGCCGATCAATCCATCGGTAGAACAGGCCAAATTGTGAACATATCAATCATATAATATGATATAAAAGGCGGGTGCTCGACCGCCTGACCCTGGACCAGCTGCGCACCCTTTTAGTCGTCGCCGAGACCGGCAGCTTCTCGGCGGCCGGCCGCAGGCTTCGGCGCGTGCAGTCGGCGGTCAGTCAGACCATCCAGGCGCTCGAGGCGACGCTGGGTCTCGCCCTGTTCGACCGCTCGACCAAGAGCCCGACGCTGACCGAGGCCGGCAAGTCGCTGCTCGAGGACGCGCGGCGGCTGGTCGACGGTGCCGACGCGTTGCGCGCGCGCGCCGAAAGCATCGCCTCCGATATCGAGCCGGAGCTCGCGCTCGCGGTCGAAGCGATGTTTCCGAACGCCGTGCTGATGGAGAGCCTGAAAGTCCTGACCAAGGCGTTTCCCGACCTGCCGGTGACCGTCTTCACCGAGGCGCTCGGCGGCGGCGAGCAGCGCCTGCGTGACGGTGCCGCGAGGCTCGCTCTCTATCCGCCGCGCACGCTCGCGAACGACCAGGACTTCGTGAGCGAGTTCTTCGCCGCGATTCCGATGGTGCCGGTCGTGGCGAGCGATCACACGCTGGCGCAGGCCAAGGCGCCGATCGAACGTCGCACGCTCGAGGACCAGGTTCAGCTCGTGCTGACCGATCGTACCCAGATCACTCAGCGCTTCTCGGCTGGCGTGATCAGCCGGCGCGTCTGGCGCTTCGCCGATCTCAGCACGCGGCTCGACTACCTGTTGGCCGGGTTCGGCTGGTGCAACATGCCCGCCCACATGGTCGACCCGCACATCGCGGCGGGCCGGCTGAAGCGTCTTCGCCTCGTCGAGAACGACAGCTGGAGCATGCCGATCCACCTGGTCCATCCGCGCAACCGCCCGCCCGGCCGCGCAGGTCGGATGCTGATCGCCGATCTCCGCGAGCGGCTGGTGACCTGCGGGGCCGGGTCCGTCCCGGCGCGGGGGCCGTTGCCGATGGAGCCCGAGCCGAAAGGCGCCCGGCGCCGGCATCGCAAGGCTGGATAACGCGCCTCATCTGTGGGATGCGTTCCGCCCCGAGCCAAGGAATGCGCGCATGAAGGCGGTCGTCCTCACCGAACACGGCGGCAACGACAAGTTCGTGCTCGATGCCCACTATCCCGACCCGCGCCCGGATGCCGGGGACGTCGTCCTCAGGGTGCGTGCCTGCACGCTCAACTATCACGACATCTTCACCCGCAACGGCATGCCGGGGATCAAGGTGCCGCTGCCGATCGTGATCGGCATCGACCTCGCCGGCGAGATCGTCGAGGTCGGCCGCGAGGTAGTGGGCTTCAAGGTTGGCGACCGCGTCGTCGTGGATCCGATCGACCGCGTCAAGGGCGGCCTGATGGGCGAGATGTTCGACGGCGGTTTCGCCGAGTACGTGCGCGTGCCGGCGCACATGCTGGTCAGGCTCGACGGGGCGATTTCCTTCGCCGAGGCGGCGGCGATCCCCTGCGCCTACGGCACCGCGCACCGGATGACGATCACGCGCGGCAAGATCCGGCCGGGCGAGAAGGTGCTGGTCCTCGGTGCTTCCGGCGGCGTCGGCTCCTGCTGCGTGCAGCTCGCGAAGTCTGCCGGCGCCACGGTGATCGCCGCCGCATCCAGCCAGGAGAAGCTCGACAAGCTCGCGGCGCTCGGTGCCGACATCGGGCTCAACTATGCAGAAGGCGACTGGGTCAAGGAGTGCCAGCAGCGCTTCGGCCGCGCCCGCGTCGGCCCGCGCGACCAAGGTGGCATCGACGTGGTGATCAACTTCACCGGCGGCGACACCTGGACAAAGTCGCTGCGCGTGATGCGTCGCGACGGTCGCATGCTCACCTGCGGCGCCACCGCCGGCTACGACCCGAAGGAGGACATCCGCTTCATCTGGACCTTCGAGCTCAACATCACCGGGTCGAACGGCTGGGGGCGGGAGGACGTGGAAGCCCTGCTGGCGATGGCGCGCGACGGCAGGCTGAAGCCCGAGCTGCACCATGAGCGCTTCCCGCTCGAGCGGGCCGCCGAGGCGATGGCCGCGCTCGAGAGCCGCGCCTTCTTCGGGAAGATCGTGATCGAGCCCTAGCTCACGACGACAGGCTGGCGAGGAAGCGCTCCACGGCGCCGCGCCAGGCGATCCAGGCGTTGTCGACGCGCACCAGGCGGAAGCCGAGATTCTCAGGGGGCGTGCCGACGGCGCAGCCGCCGCTGCGGGGATCGCGGATGAAGTCGGTCATGTAGCTGCGGTGACGGCCCTCGACGACGCGAACGCCGCAGTTGACGGTCTCCGCCTCGGTGTCGAGCGCCAGCCGGCGGTAGCAGGTGCTGGTCCATTCCCAGACGTTGCCGGCCAGGTCGACGACGCCGTTCTCGTTGGCGCCGAAATGTCCCGCCGGCTGGGCACCGGGATCGGCGGCGGCACGGCGCTGTGATTCCTGCTCGTAGCGTGCGAGCCACAGGCGGGACGGATCCGCGCTCGGGGCGGCCGCGATCGGCTCGTCGTTGAAGCGGCTGCCGGCGGCGGCGACCCATTCGGCGTCGGTCGGCAGGCGATAGAAGGCGCCGGTCGTGCGCGACAGCCAGGCCGCATAGGCTTCGGCGTCGCGCCAGCTGACCTTGACGGCAGGGCGATCGGGCTTCGCGGCCGGTTCGGTCGTCGGGGCGCAGGCGCGGTCGGCGACGCAGCGTGCGTACTCCGCGTTGGTCACCTGGAAGCGCATCATCGAGGTCGCGCCGACCCGCGTCCTCTCGACCGGCGCCTCGACGGGGCGGCCGGCTTCGGTGAATTCGCCCGGAAGGCGATAGGCGATCGTGCTTTCGCGGACTGCGACGAACCCGTCGTCGGCGGCCGGGGCGTCCTTGAGGCCCGCCGATCCGGTCAGCGCGATCGGGGCGGCGACGCCGGCGGCGAGGATCGTGAGCTTGATGGACATGGGAGGAGCCTCTGAAGAAGGAAGCGGCCCGCCGGGGCGGGCCGCAGCGTCGTCAACGATGCGCGTGCTTCTGCGGCAGCGCACCCTGGGACTTGTTGCCGTCGATCGGGGACGGCGGCTTGACCTGGGTCATCAGGTCGTCGTTCCACTGGCCCTCGACCTTGAAGTGGGCCGCGGCGCCGAGCTCGACCGCCTCGATCAGGTTGTGGTTCACGTAGGCGTAGATGCCGGGCTGCAGGAAGGTGTAGAGCGCCGCACCGGCCGAGCCGCCACGGATGAACCAGGTCTCGAGGTCGCGCTCCGGCTTGTTCGCGAACTTGCCGGTCTCCCAGACGTAGTCGCCGTGGCCGCCGATCAGGTGGGGCCGGGAGTCGCGGTTGGCCTGGGAATGGATGATCAGCACGGTCTCGCCGACCTTCGCCTGCATCGCGTTCTTGCCGGTCAGGGCGCCGACCTTACCGTTGAACACCACGTGGCTCGGGATCAGCCCCCGCATCACCTCGACCGTGTCGCCGTAGGACTCGCCGGGAGAGTCGTAGTCCTTGTACTTGCCGTTCGCGTCCTTCGGGACGTAGAGGTCGTGCTCGCCGACGTAGTAGACGCGGTCGTACTTGAGGGACTTGCCGTTGCCGTCCTTGAGGCCTTCACGCGGCAGCACCATGATCGCGCCGTGCATGCCCGAGACGACGTGCCAGGGGATCATCGCCCCCTCGGGCGCGCAGTGGTAGACGAAGACGCCGGTGCGCGTCGCCTTCCAGCGCAGCACCACTTCCTCGCCGGGATTGATCAGGGTCAGCGCGCCGCCGCCGAGGGCGCCGGTGGCTGAGTGGAAGTCGATGTTGTGCGGCAGCGAGTTGGTGTCGGGGTTGACCAGCGTCAGCTCGACGTAGTCGCCCTCGTGCACGACCATCAGCGGGCCCGGCATCGAGCCGTTGAAGGTCATCGCCTGGAAGGTGGTCCCCTTGTCGTCGATGACCACCTTCTTCTCCTCGACCTCCATGCGGAAGGCGACGATCTTGGGGCCCTGCTTGGTCGCCTGCTCGTGCGGGTGGACGAAGGGCGGGGCGACGAGCTCGACGGTCTCGCGCGGCAGGTTCGCCGGCATCGCGGCAACCGTCTGCTTCACCTGGGCGGCGGCGGCCGGCAGGCTCATGGCGAGCGAGGCGAGGGCGCTGCCCATCAGGGCGCTTCTCCGAGTGATCATGACGACACCTCCAATCTGTTGAATTGGGTGCAGTGTCGTCGGGGACGCCGGTAGGGTCTTTGCGCTGCGTCAACTTCCCGGGCGATCGTCGACGAACTTGATGCGCGACAAAGAGCGCGCCCTGCGGGTGGCGTTAACCTTCCTTCATGCCCAAGCTCGCAGAGCACCTCACCGTCGGGGAAATCATGTCGCGCTGGCCTGCGACCATCGGAGTCTTCCTCCGCTACCGCATGGGTTGCGTCGGCTGCCCGATCTCGAGCTTCCACAC
>JBGALV010000073.1:0-26926 GCA_044223515.1 Alphaproteobacteria bacterium | reverse complement strand
CGAAAGCATTGTCGGGGAGACGGGGCTATTCCCATTGTTTCAGGCCGGCACGCTCGCTGTCGTCCAGAAGACCTCCCGGTAGCGGCGTAGAGGGAAGACCGGTGTCTCCGATGAGATTGCGGCGACTCTCCGGACCAAGCTTGATCCCCCTGAGGTGATCGACCTCCTCGAAATCGTCCTGCCGATCTTCGCCGTCGTCCTCGTCGGCTGGCTGGTCGGACGGTTCGACATCATCAAGGCCGAGCGGGTGAACGGCCTCGCCGACTTCACCTTCTTCATCGCGATCCCGGCGCTGATGTTCCGCTCGGTGGTGCGCAACATCCGCTGGGAGACCGCCGATCCCGGCGTGCTGATCGCCTATTTCGGTTCGGGCCTCGTGGTCTACGTGATCGCGCTGGTCATCGGGCTCCGCGTCTTCAAGCTTTCGTTCGAGGAAGCGGCGATGCTGGGGCTCGCCTGCACCTTCGGCAATTCGGTCCAGCTCGGCATCCCGATGGTGGTCCGCACCTTCGGCGAGCACGGCCTAGTGCCGCTGATGCTGATCATCAGCTTCCACTCGCTCGTGCTGATCGGCCTCACCACAGTGCTGATCGAGATCGCGCGCGGCCGCGGCGGCGGCGCCAGGTCGGCAGCGATCCAGTCGGCGAGGGGGACCGCCAAGAACCCGATCATCATCGCGATGGTGGCCGGACTCATTGCCGCCGGCCTCGATGCCGAGCTGCCGAGGATGTTCGACGACTTTCTCGGCTTGCTCGGCGCCGCCGGCATTCCCTGCGCGCTGTTCGCGCTCGGCGCGCAGATCTCCAGGTTCAAGTTCGCCGGCTCTCTCGGTCCGACCGTGGCGATCCTCGTCCTGAAGCTCGCGGCGCTGCCGGCGATCGTCTGGCTCTTGGGGATCTGGCTCGGTCTTTCCGGCGAGACGGCGGCGGTGGCGATCCTGGCATCCGGCCTTCCGACCGGCGCCAACGTCTTCATCCTCGCCAACCGCTACCTCGTCTACCAGGCGCCGGTGGTCTCCTCGGTCGTGGCCTCGACGGCGCTTTCGCTCGGCACCATCACGTTGCTGATCGCCTGGCTGGCGCCGCGCTAGAAGGCAAGGCGGGTAAGCTGGACCTCGCGGCCGTCGGCCAAGGTGAGAAAAGCCGCATTGGGACTTTGCACGCGCAAGGTGACCGTGCCTCGATCCGCGGCGGCCGCGCCGCTGTCGTATTCCAGCATCGGCCCTTGAAACAGGCCGTGGGCGAAAGCTCCGGTCGCGACGTGCCAGACGGCACGGCCGTCATCGCGGAACAGATGCGTGGACAGGAAAAGGGAGGCGCCGCTGACCTCCATGAAATATCCGGTCGCGGGATCAGCGGCGTTCCACCACCACCCCGTCTCTGGCTGGATCAGGTGCTCATGCGCATCGGCAAGGTCGATCCGCCGGTAGGTGCGGTTGGGCCGAAGGGCCGGGACAGGCGGCCCGGATTCCCGCATCGCCGCGAACATCCGGCCGACGCCGGCGGTCGGGTGAGCGCCCTTGAGCAGGGCGACGGCGCCGGCGACATGCGGAGCCGCCATCGAGGTGCCGCGAAGCGAGGCGAAGCCGCCTCCGGGCATCGCCGAGACGATGCCGTCGCCCGGTGCGAGGATCATCGGCCGCGACCATTCGTTCGAGAATGGCGCCAAGGCGTCCGCCTTCGTGGTGGCTCCGACGGCGACGGCGCTCGAGATGCAGGCGGGAGCTGCGATCGCGCCGGTCTCTCCGTCGTTGCCGCTCGCGATCACGGTGGCGACGCCGAGCGTCTTCAGCTGGTCGATGACCGGCTTGTGAGGCTCGTCGTCGCAATAGGCGGCGAAGCTGCCGCCGCCGAGGCTCAGGTTAACGGCGGCGACGTTCCAGCGTGCCGCGTTGTCGCGAACGTATTCGAGGCCCCTGATGATGTCCGAGTCCGTGGCGCCGATGCAGGGTCCCCAGCAATAGGCCGCCGGGTAGTGGCGAAAGACCTGAATGCCCATCAGCCTGGCTTCGGGGGCGACACCGGACGAGGCGTCGCCGCGGCCGGCGACGATGCCGGCGACATGCGTGCCGTGATAGCACCCGGCCCCCATATCGGCGCAGGGCCTGGCGGCGCCTCTGCCGATCATCGTGCCGGCGCCGTTCGGGCAGGCGGTGACGATGGCGTAGGCGGGGATCGAGGTGCTGAAACAGGCTTCGTCGACGACGCGCCCGCCGAAGAACGGATGAGTGCCGTCGATGCCGGTGTCGAGCACGGCAACGGTCTGTCCTCGCCCTGCATGACCCTCGGCCCAGAGTTGGGGCGCGCGCAGCTTCGGCACCGTCGCCGCGAGAAAGGTCGTGCGTCGTACGTCCTCGTGGACGGACGCGACGGCGGGGTCGGCCAGCAAGGTTTCGAGCCCGGCGGGAGTCACCTCGACCACCGCCATCGGAAGCGCGCGGAAGGTCGAGACGACACGGCCGCCACTCGGCATCACCATGGCATTCATGCGCTGGCCGTCCGCCAAGGCCATGCCGCTGCCGTGGAGTCGGACGATCACCTGCTGCGCCCCTTTCGAGATGACGAGGTCGCGTAACGCCTGAAGCCGGACGTTCTCCCTTGCGATCGGGGCGTCTCCCGCCGTCGGAATGGAGGGGGTATCGGGGGAAGGGGACGTGCCGAAGGAAAACCGCTCGATCGTGATGCGGCGGCCGTCGATCCACGTCAGCGTGCCGCGTGTGGTCGATGAGAACGACAGGGTCATGGCGCCCAGGCGCGCCAGCTCGGTCGGCGCTTGCGATACGCCGCCGATCGTCCCTGCGCCGTGAAACTCCGTCAGCGCGGTCGTGAGCTCGTAGCCGTCCCAGGCATCGAGGCTCGAATACCAGGCGGCGCTTCCGTCCGGCCGGTAGGTGTAGCTCGCCATGAGCAGCCGGCCGTCGCGAAGTTCGATCGAATAGGCGCGCCCAGGCTCCGCCGGTGCCCACCACCATCCGCTCTCGGGATCGACCTTCGGCGGCAGGAAGCGGGCCGTGCAGGCAGTATTGCCGGCGATCGTGAGGGTGACACGCGGCGACGTGCCTGCAGCCGCGCAATGGCCCTTCCACTCACCGAAGCTGCCGCCTGCCGCGGGCACGGCGTCGAGCATGACCGCGGTTCCTTCGGCGAATTCGACCGTGCAGGTTCCGCTTGTGCAGCCCCAGCCGCGCGACGCGATCTCGACGCGGCCAGCCCCCGTGCCGGTCAAGGTGACGCTGAGAGATCGGCCGACGAGCGTCGGCGCGTAAGCCGGGACCTTGATCTCGGGCGGCCCGAGCCGGGAGCTGTTGGAGAGGACGAAGGCAGCGTTGCGGTCGAAGCCAGCGGGAATTTCGAAATTGAAGGCGACGGTGAACGGCGACCGGATGTAGTTGCAAAAGCGGTCCAGCGCGTCGCTGCGCAGGTGGACGGGGTGAAGAACCCGTCCTGCGTGATAGACGGCCCAGGTCGTGCCGCAGAGAGACATGCCGGTCCCGACCGGCGTCACGCGCATCATCGCCAGCGATTGCGTCGGGTCGCCGGTGCAGGGTTCCCGCCAGATCACGCCGTCATAGGCGGGAAAGCCGTCGACCCGATGGGAGAACGCGACCGAAGGACCTCGTGGCGAAACCGGAAAATCCCGGGGCGCGCAGCCGTCGGGAATCAACCACCCGGACAGAGCGGCGTAAGCGGTACCTGGAGAACCTGGGATCTCTTCTTGAGCGGATGCCACGGTCCAAAAGGACGAAGACACGATGGCGCTCGAGAGAACGACCAGAACGGCGCGGAGCCATGCTTTCATCGTGACTCGCATCGAGGAGGAATTGGAACATTAAGGGAACAAAAACAACCTTTCAACTAGTCAAACGATAGAAAAACTATTTTCCTGCGGTCGGCCATCGACCCTCGCCTTGACTCGCCCGGTCGCCGTGCCATGACTCCGGCCCTTTTCGAGCGGGGCAAAGAATGACGCGTGCGTTCGTGTGTCCGGGCCAGGGCTCTCAGGCCGTCGGCATGGGAATGGAGCTGGCCCAGGCTTTTCCGGTCGCTCGCGAGGTTTTCCAGGAAGTCGACGAGGCGCTGAAGCAGAGCCTCTCGAAGCTGATGGCCGAGGGGCCGCAGGACGACCTCACGCTCACCGAGAATGCGCAGCCAGCCCTGATGGCGGTCTCGGTCGCCGTGGTCCGCGTGATCGAAAAGGAGACCGGCAAGCGCCTTGCCGATCTCGCCTCCCACGTCGCCGGCCATTCGCTCGGCGAGTATTCGGCGCTCTGCGCCGCGGGGGCGCTTTCGGTCGCCGATGCGGCGCGGCTGCTGAAGCTGCGCGGCCAGTCGATGCAGAAGGCGGTGCCGGTCGGCGAGGGGGCGATGGCGGCGCTTCTCGGCGCCGACCTCGACCAGGCGAAGGCGATCGCCGAGGAGGCGCGCCAAGGCCAGGTCTGCGACCTCGGCAACGACAACGGCCCCGGCCAGGTGGTGCTGTCGGGGGCCAAGGCCGCAATCGACCGTGCGATCCAGATCGCGCCGACCAAGGGCGTCAAGCGCGCCATCCCGCTTCCCGTCAGCGCGCCGTTCCATTCGGCATTGATGAAGCCGGCGGCCGAGGCGATGGAAGAGGCCCTGGCCAAGACCCAGATGAAGCAGCCGAGCGTGCCGGTGATCGCCAACGTGCGGGCCGCGCCGGTGTCGGATCCGGCCGAGATCAAGAAGCTACTGGTCCAGCAGGTGACCGGCATGGTGCGCTGGCGCGAATGCGTGCTGGCGATGGTCGAGCACGGCGTCACCAAGGAGATCGAGGTCGGCGCCGGCAAGGTGCTGTCGGGCCTCGCCAAGCGCATCCACAAGGACCTCGACGCGACCTCGGTGCATACGCCGGCCGAGGTCGAGGCCTTCCTCAAGACCCTCTAGAAGGAGCCGCGCTCAATGTTCGACCTGAGCGGCAAGACCGCGCTCGTCACCGGCGCTTCCGGCGACATCGGCCGCGCCATCGCCAAGGCGCTGCACGGGCAGGGGGCCAAGGTGGCGCTGACCGGCACGCGCGCCGAGGCGCTGAACCAGCTCGCGGGCGAGCTCGGCGATCGCGTGCACGTGGTCGCGGCCAACCTATCCGATCCCGCCGATACCGAGCGCCTGGCGAAGGACGCGGAGGCCGCGCTCGGCGGCCAGCTCGACATCCTCGTCAACAATGCGGGCATCACCAAGGACGGTCTGCTCATGCGGATGAAGGACGAGGACTGGCAGGCGGTCATCGAGGTCAACCTGAACGCCGGCATGCGGCTCTCGCGGGCCGCCCTTCGCGGCATGATGAAGCGCCGCTACGGGCGGATCATCGGCATCAGCTCGGTGGTCGGCGCCACCGGCAATCCAGGCCAGGCCAACTATGCCGCCGCCAAGGCCGGCATGATCGGCTTCTCCAAGGCGCTGGCCCAGGAGGTCGCTTCCCGAGGAATCACCGTCAACGTGATCGCCCCCGGCATGATCAAGACCCCGATGACCGACGTCCTGACCGAGGACCAGAAGAACCGGATGCTGGAACGAATCCCCCTGGGAAGGCTTGGGACCTCGGACGAAATCGCCGCCGCCGCCGTCTACCTGGCCTCGGGCGAGGCCGGCTACGTGACCGGGGCGACATTGCATGTGAACGGCGGTATGGCGATGCTGTGATTTTGGAGGCCCCGGGGGCGGCTGGACCGGCCCCGGGGACTTGTGTTACCACCCGACGCCCGGCCATAAATTCGGCTCGGAACAAGGTTTTTCCGAAGGAAAAGAGAAGATGAGCGACATCGAAGAGCGCGTGAAGAAGATCGTGGTCGAGCACCTGGGCGTCGAAGAGGCGAAGGTCACCGCCAACGCCAGCTTCGTCGACGACCTCGGCGCCGACAGCCTGGACACGGTCGAGCTGGTCATGGCCTTCGAGGAGGAGTTCGGCATCGAGATCCCGGACGACGCCGCCGAGAAGATCCTCACGGTCCAGAACGCGATCGAGTTCATCAAGTCGAAGCAGGGCTGAGCGTCGAGCGCTCGCCCTCTCTTCTTTCGAGGACGGAACGCCCATGCGACGCGTTGTTGTCACCGGTCTTGGCCTCGTCACCCCGCTCGGGGTCGGCGTGGAGCATGTTTGGTCGAAGCTCCTGAACAGCGAATCCGGCATTCGCGCGATCCAGAGCTTCGATGTCTCGGACCTGCCGGCGAAGGTTGCCGCCCAGCTACCGCGGGGCGAAACCAAGGACGGCAATTTCAACGCCGACGACTGGGTCGAGCCGAAAGAACAGCGGCGGATGGACCCGTTCATCATCTACGCGATGGCCGCCGCCCAGCAGGCGATCGAGGACTCGGGCGCCCAGCCCAAGACCGAGGAAGAGAAAGAGCGCACCGGCGTGATGATCGGGTCCGGCATCGGCGGCCTGATCGGAATTGCTGAAGGCGCGGTGACCCTGGCTGAAAAGGGCCCTCGGCGGGTCAGCCCGTTCTTCATCCCGTCCAACCTGATCAACCTCGCGTCCGGCCACGTCTCGATCAGGTACGGGCTCAAAGGGCCGAACCATGCCGTCGTCACGGCCTGCTCGACCGGCGCGCACGCGATCGGTGACGCGGCGCGGCTGATCATGTGGGACGACGCCGACGTCATGGTCGCCGGCGGCACCGAGGCCGCGGTCTCCCGCCTTGGCATCGCCGGCTTCGCCGCCGCGCGCGCGCTTTCGACCGGCTTCAGTGACACTCCGGAGAAGTCGTCGCGTCCCTGGGACAAGCGCCGCGATGGTTTCGTCATGGGCGAAGGGGCGGGCGTGGTCGTGCTCGAGGAATACGAGCACGCGAAGGCGCGCGGCGCCAAGATCTATGCCGAGGTCACCGGCTACGGCATGTCCGGCGACGCCCACCACATCACCGCGCCGGCCGAAGACGGCAATGGCGGTTTCCGCTCGATGCGCGCGGCGATCAAGCGCGCGGGCCTCACTACCGCCGACATCGACTACGTCAACGCTCACGGAACGTCGACGCCGCTCGGAGACGAGATCGAACTTGGCGCAGTGAAGCGCCTGTTCGGCGAGAACGCCTACAAGATTTCCATGTCGTCGACCAAGTCGTCGATCGGGCATCTGCTCGGCGCTGCCGGCAGCGTCGAGGCGATCTTCTCGGTGCTGGCGATCCGCGACCAGATCGCGCCGCCGACGCTCAACCTCGAAGATCCGTCCGACGGCTGCGACATCGACCTCGTGCCGCTGAAGGCGAAGAAGCGTCCGATCCGGCACGCGCTGTCCAACTCTTTCGGCTTCGGCGGCACCAACGCCTCGCTCGTCTTCTCGGCCGTAAGCTGACGGAGCGCGGCCGATGCGCATGCGCATCGCCGCCGGAGCGCTGCTGGTCCTGCTGGTCGCCGGCGTCGTCGGCGCGAAATGGTGGGATCGCGAGATCGTCAAGCCGGGCCCGGCGCCGATCGCGCGAACGATCCTGTTCCCGCGCGGCGTCGGTCTGACCGAGATCGCCGAGAAGCTCGAGAACGACGGCCTCGTCCGGCACCGCTACATCTTCCAGGCGGCGGCCTGGACCCTCGGCCATGGCCGCGCGCTGAAGGCCGGCGAGTACGCGATCCCGCCGCATGCAAGCCTCCGCGACATCGTCAGCATCCTGGCCTCGGGGCGCGTCGTCGTCCGCCGCGTCGTCATCCCCGAAGGGCTGACCGTGCGCCAGGCCGTGGCGGTCCTGGCATCGGCCGAGGGCATGGAAGGCAGCGTCTCCGCGGATGCGATCAAGGAAGGCGAGCTGCTGCCCGCGACCTACAATTACGTCTGGGGCGACGAGCGCGGGCGCATGCTCGTGCGCATGCGCTCGGGCATGAACGAGCTGGTCGAACGCACCTGGCGCGAGCGCGCACCGAACCTGCCGATCTCCAGCGTCGCGGAAGCGGTGACCTTGGCCTCGATCGTCGAGAAGGAGACGGGCAAGCCGAGCGAGCGGCCGCTGATCGCTCGCGTGTTCTATAACCGCCTCAAGGCCGGCATGAAGCTGCAGTCGGATCCGACCGTGGCTTACGGCATCGCACCGGGCGGCGATCTCGGCCGGCCGCTGACACGCGCGGATCTTCGCCAGCCGCATCCCTACAACACCTACGTGATCGACGGACTGCCGCCGGGCCCGATCGCCAATCCGGGCAAGGCCGCTCTCGAAGCGGTAGCAAAGCCGGCCGAGAGCGACGCGCTCTACTTCGTCGCCGATGGCAATGGCGGGCACGCCTTCGCCAGGACGCTGGCCGAGCACAACCGCAACGTCGCGCAGTATCGCCGCCTCATGCGCGAGCGGGGCCAGCCTCTGCCGCCGGAGCTTCCGGAGGAGTGAAGCCGCGTGCTTCGGCGAGCTCGGTCTCCAGCGTCCTGATGCGCGCGGTCAACGCGTCGACCGCCGACATCACTTCCTCGGCCGGGAACATCTGCGGGATGTGCTGCGGGCAGTTGCGGCTCCACGCCGCGATCGTGAACAGGATCGCCTGCTCGGGCAACGCCTCGTAGCCTTCGGGGAAGAGGCGGGCGATCGTCTCCTTGTCGTCAACGACGCGGGCGGTGCCCCAGATCTTCACGCGCCGCCGGTTGACGTAGTCCATCAGGAACATGAAGGCGCGCGGGTTGTCGGCGAGATTGCCGGTCGAAAGGTATTGGCGGTTGCCGGTGAAGTCGGCGAAGCCGAGCGTCTTCTCGTCGATCACCTTGAGGAAACCCTTCGGTCCGCCACGATGCTGGATGTAGGGCTGCCCGTCCGGCGTCGCCGTGCCGAGGTAGAAAGACCTGACCTCGGTCAGGAACTGGGCGAGCTCGTGCGTCACCGTCGTCGGCCAGCCGCCCTTCTGCTCCTGCCTGGCATAGGCCGCGCGGGAGCCGCGCTCGGCCTGGATCGCCTTGACCCTCGGGGTGAAGGCGACGTCGGAGGATGGGTTCATGGGAGGCCTCGCTCGTTGAGGCCCTGAAGATCGGATGAGTTGGCGTTTAGGATAATATATCGAATATGGGTATGATTATCCCGAAATAAGGGACTATCAGGTGGATCGAATCGAAGCCATGGGCCTGTTCGTCGCGATCGCCGACGCCGGCAGCCTCGCGGCCGCCGGGCGTCGGCTGCGCCAGCCGCTGCAGACGGTGAGCCGGAAGCTGCAGGCACTCGAGGATCACCTCGGCGTCCGGCTGCTGACCCGGACCACGCGGCGCCTCGCGCTGACGGAAGAGGGGCGGGACTATCTCGACGCCTGCCGGCGCGTCCTCGCCGACGTCGAGGAGGCCGAGCGCCGCGTTGCCGGCAAGCACGCCGAGCCGAAGGGACATCTCACGATCACCGCGCCGGTGGTGTTCGGGCGGCTGCACGTGCTGCCGGCGGTCATCGACTTCCTCGATGCGTATCGCCAGGTCGAGACGCGCCTCATGCTACTCGATCGCGTGATCGATCTGGTGGAGGAGGGCATCGACGCGGCGGTGAGGATCGGGCCGCTTCCGGATTCATCGCTGATCGCGACGCGCCTTGGCGCCCTTCGCCGCATCGTCTGTGCCAGCCCCGCCTATCTCGAGCGGCACGGCGCGCCTGGGACGCTCGCCGATCTCGCCCGCCACGACTGCATCACCTTCGCCGGCATCTCTTCGCCGGCGCATTGGAAGTTCGACGGTATCGGGACAGCCCGGATCCGCTCGCGCCTCGTGGTGACGACGGCGGAAGCTGCGGTCGATGCGGCGGTCGCCGGTCTCGGGGTGACGCGGCTGCTTTCGTATCAGGTCGCCGACGCGCTCGGTGCGGGGAAGCTCCGCCTGATCATGACGTCGTTCGCGACGCCCGCGGTGCCGGTGAACCTGGTGTCGGTCGAAGGGCGGCGGGCGCCGGCGCGCGTCCGTGCCTTTCTCGACTTCGCCGTGCCGCGGATCCGCGCGCGGCTCACCGCCCTCGGCGATAACGCGGCTTTCCGCTAGGCTCGCTTCGACCGAGTGAGGGGCCCATGCGCGTCTCCGGCCGGATGCTTCTCGAAGGCTTTGCCGTCGCGATGTTCGTCGCCGCGGGCCTCGCCGCGATGTTGCTGGTCGCGCGGGTGGGATTCATCGGCGTCGGCATCGTCGGCGCGGTGATCTGGCTGGTCTCGGTCCGCATCGAGCTCAATCACGACGCGCCTGTCGATGTCGTGCGCTCGCCGGATCTCTTCGCCAGCATGGTTCGCGAACGCCAGTCGCGGCCGCGGGCCGAGAAGGCGGCGATGCGTCTAGAGCGGTTACTGCTGACGCGATCGCTGCCGTTCTTCCGCTATCTCGGCATGGCGCTGACGGCGATCGGCTTCGGCGTCTTCCTGGCGTTCCAAGTCTAGGACGCGGCGCGCGCCGGCAGCTCGATCACGTCGATGCGGCCGTTGCGTCCGGCCAGCGCCAGGCCGCCGGCCTTGAGCTTGAGCGCGGCCTCGCCGAAGACCTCGCGCCGCCAGCCGTGAAGCGCCGGGACGTCGGCGAGGTCGGTGGCGGCGAGCGCCTCGATGTCGGATGACGACGCGACGAGCTTCTGCGCGACCTCGAAGTCCTCACAGCGCAGCTTCAGCAGCACCTTCAGGAGATCGACGAGCGGGATGCGGCCCGGCGGCGGCTCGAAGCGGGCTTCGTCCTCCATCTTCGGTGGCGTGCGATGCCGTCCGCGCTCGACCGCGGCCAGGACCTCGCCGCCGAGCTTCCCTTCGGCGAAGCCCTGCGGCACGAGGCGCACGCGCGAGAGCTCGGCCAGCGTCTTCGGCCCCTGGTGGGCGATGTCGAGCAGCGCCTCGTCCTTGAGGATGCGCTGGCGCGGCACGTCGCGGCGCTGGGCTTCGAGCTCGCGCCAGGCGGCGAGCTCGGCGAGCAGCGCCAGCACCTTCGGCTTCGCGGTCTTCGGCTTGAGCCGGCGCCAGGCGTCGTCGGGGTTCGGCTGGTACGTCGCGATGCTGGTCAGCAGCGCCCATTCCTCGGCGAGCCAGTCGCGCCGGCCGGTCGTCTCCAGCCGCTTTTCCATCTTCTCGTAGATCTGGCAGAGCGGCACGACGTCGGCGAGCGCGTAGGTGAGCTGGCGGTCGGTCAGGGGCCGGTGGCTCCAGTCCGAAAAGCGCGAGGACTTGTCGAGGCGCTGGCCGGTGAGCTTCGCCACCAGCGTCTCGTAGCTGACCGAGTCGCCGAAGCCGCAGACCATCGCCGCCACCTGCGTGTCGAACAGCGGGGCAGGGACGTGACCGGTCTTGTGGACGAAGATCTCTATGTCCTGGCGCGCGGCGTGGAAGACCTTGAGCACCTTCGGGTTCGCCAGCAGCTCGTAGAGCGGGTCCAGCGAAATGCCCTCGGCCATCGGGTCGATCGCGACCGCCTCGTCGTGCGAGGCGACCTGGATCAGGCAGAGGATCGGATAGTAGGTGCGCTCGCGAAGGAACTCGGTGTCGATCGCGATGTAGGGATGGGTTGCGAGACGCTGGCAGAGGGCGGCCAGCGCGTCGGTCGTGGTGATAGGCTGCATCTCGCCGGTCACTATAGGCCAAGGGCGCCGATGTCGAGGCCTTAACCTCTCCGAAGTCAGCGTTTCCCGGCGTCGAAGCGCTGCAGCAGGCGGTCGACCAGGCGGAAGGTGTCACCGTCCTCAGGCCTGAGCCGCCGGTCGATCACGAGCATCGCGAGGCCGTGGAGGTAGGCCCAGGCGGCGGAGGCCGAGTCGGTATCGCGGCCGAGGCTCTGGCGGAGGAAACCGAAGGCGGCCTGCGATGCGCCGTCGAGGTCGGGATGGGCGGCGACGCTCTCGATCGTGCCGCCGAACATCAGCCGGTAGAGGTGGGGGTGGGCGAGGGCGAAGCCGACATAGGCGCGCCCGAGCGCCCGGGCATCCCCCTTGGATTCCTCGGACGCCCGGATGCAGACGTCCCGGAGCAGCGAGAAGCCGCCGGCCCCGATCGCGGCGAGCAAGGACGCCTTGTCCGGGAAATGGGCGTAGGGCGCCCCCGGGGAGACGCCGATCTCGCGGGCGATCGCCCGCAGCGACAGGTTTGCCGGGCCGCGGTCCTCCAGGTGCTGGGTCGCGGCGTAGAGGAGAACGTGGCGCAGATCGCCATGGTGATAGGTGTCTGGCACGCGCGGGAGTCTAATCGACGATTAGATTCTGTCAATTAATCATTGATTAGACTCATTTTAGCTTACGCGCCTGCGTTGCCTCGCGCTCTAGTCTAGATTCGTCCCATAACATACTAAGGAAAAACACATAAAGAGAGTTCGGAAGGCGAAAGTGCCAGTTTGATCTCTTTCGGGAAGGAATCAGGCCAATATTCGGATCGTCGCGGCGACCTTCCTCCGAGGGCCAAGCCAGGCGGCCCTGGGAGGGGCGCTCCAAACCCCGCCGTACGAAACGCGTTCCAGAGATCACCAAAGATTTCAAAGGAACTGTTGCCAGATCACCACAATCATCCTATTTTGTTCCCCAGACGATTCGCCGACCAGGGGGACCCGATGCGCAGGTTCGTGCCGTTGATGGCCGTAACGCTGCTGGGCGGTTGCGGCGCCATCCCGCCGGCCCTCGGGCTGATGTCCTACGCCGCCGACGGCGTCTCCTTCCTCGCAAGCGGCAAGACCTTGTCCGACCACGCGATTTCGGCCGTGGCCGACCAGGACTGCAAGCTGTTCCGCATGGCCCAGAACCTCGAGGTCTGCACCGCCTGGGGCACCGAGCCGAAGCTCGCGGCCGCCCGGCCGATGCGCTTAGCCTCCGACCGTGACGACCCGGATAGCTGGGGCGACGATATGGGCGCGGTCCAGGTCGCGCTCGGCCCGGTGCCGACGATGGCCGAGGCCGGCGAACCGATGGCGCTGCCGGCGCATCTGGCCGACGTCGCCAAGGCGCTGCCCGGTGTCGCCAAGGCCGAGACCGCCCCGGTTCTCGCGACCGCGCTGATCGCGCCGCCCAAGCCCGTGGTCCAGCCGCCCGTGGCCTCCGCGCCTCAGCCGGCCAAGCTGGTGATGACGGCGCTGGTGCCCTCGGCGCCGGTGGCCGTGCCGGTCCTGGCACAGAAGGCCGACGCCCCGGCGGTCGTCCGCACCGATGACGCCCACGCTCGCCGCGACGCCGTCCGCGCCGCCTACGAGGGCCGGTACCTGATGGTTCTCGGCAGCTTCAAGGGGCCCGAGATGGCGGGTCGCCTGGCGAAGCTTCATGCCGGCGCCACGGTGGTGAAGGTCGACGTGCACGGCGAGACCTACTACCGGGTCGTGATCGAGCCGGAGAAGGGCGCCAGGTTTGTCTCCAAGCTGAGCGACAAGCCCTGGCTGATGCCGGCTTCGGGTGCCGTCCAGGTCGCCAGCCTGCAGGGAACGCTGCGCTAGCTTGATCCCGCGTCCTTAGCCGCGCCTCTCGGATCGCTGGGGCCGCACGCCGGCATGATCCCGGTCGTCATCCCTTTCTTCCGCCATCGCGACAAGCTCGACCGGTGCCTGGCGCATCTCGGGCGCCAGTCGCGGCCCGTCGAGCCCGTCGTCATCGACAACAACGAGACCAACCGGTACTTCACCGTCGCGGTGAACGAGGGGCTGAAGCGCAGCCTCGCCTCGCCGAGCCCCTACTATGTGTTCATGAACCAGGACATGTACCTGGCCGAGGACGCGATCGAGCGGCTGGCCGCGTTCATGGACGCGAACCCGCGCTGCGGCATCGCGAGTCCGCTGCAACTTTCCACCGCACGGCCCGGGCATGTCGACTTCGCCGGTGCAACCGAGGCCTTTCCGCTGGGCTTCTACCTGAACGGGCCGCGCGAGAGCTTCCGCGAGGATCGCGAGGTGCACTGGGCCGGTGGCGGCTGCCTGATGCTGCGTGCCGAGATGGTGCGCGAGATCGGGCTGCTGGACCCGAACATGCGTTTTCTCGCGTCCGACGCCGACTACTGCTTCACCGCCCGCATGCGCGGATGGTCGGTGTGGGTGGTGGCGGCGGCGGCCGGCCACCACGACGAAGGCTCGTCGAAGGCGGTTCAGCCCGACCTCGCGCTCGAGCGCGTCAAGGTCGACGACATCCTCTACTTCGCCGCCAAATGGCTGACCGGCGGGCTCTACCGCCACCTCGCCTTCGAAGGGCCGAAGCTCGACGCCGACCGGGTCCAGACGATCGTCGCGCACTTCGAGGGCGTGCGCGAGCAGCTTTCGCGCGGCGTCGTGCCTCAGTCGTAGGACTTGTAGAGCTTTTCCTCGACCAGCTCCGAGCCCATCGCCTCGTTGAGGCGGCGCTTCACCGCCGCGCGGCGGTCGTTGGTCTTGTAGACCGACCGCGCGAGCTCGACGAAGCGGGGGCCGAAATCCTTGTCGCGCTCACAGTCGCGGATGTCGTCCTCGACCTGCCAGAGGATCTCGTTGATCGCCTTGAGCTCGGCGGCTCCGGCCTGCCAGGCTCCGCCCGCGCCGTGACGGTCGCGCACGGCGACGAGGGCATCGTGCTCGCGCTTCACGTTGTCCCGCTGGGGGCCGGGCCCGAGCTTCTCGAGCTTGATCTCGAGAATGGTGATCTTGTCGATCAGCTCGCCCCAGGAAACGGGCGCCACCACCTGCATCTGACTTCTGCGTCCCTTGCCGGAAATGAGGGAGCAGATACTTGCCGCAAACGGCGCTAGTTGACCAGCTTGAGGGCGCGGGCGCCGCCGCGGGCGCGCTTCTTCTCGTACATGGTCTGGTCGGCGCGGGCGACCACGGTATCGGCGTCGTCGCCGGGGACGTAGGCGGCGAGGCCGACGGAGCCCCGGATCTTGAGCTGGCGGCCGCCCCAGCGGGCGGCGAGCTTGTTGAGCTGGCGGTCGAGCTCGGCGGCGCGGGCGCTGCCGATGTCGGATCCGGCCTTAGGCATCAGCACGGCGAACTCGTCGCCGCCCATGCGGGCGACGGTGTCGCCGGGGCGGACATGGCTGTCGAGCCAGCGGGCGACGGTCTGCAGCACGAAGTCGCCGGCGGCGTGGCCGTGGGTATCGTTGATCGCCTTGAAGCCGTCGAGGTCGATGAGCAGCACGACGCCGCCCTTCCTCGTCCGCCCGGATTCGGCGAGCGCGCGTTCGAGCTCGCCCTGGAAGCCGCGGCGGTTGCGTACCTGGGTCAGCTCGTCGGTGACCGACAGGCTCTCGAGATAGGCGATCCGCTGGCTCTGCACTTCGAGGCGCCGCTCGGCCTCGGCGACGGCGGCGAGTGCCAGGTCGATGACGCGGGGATCGATCTGGCCGAGCGCCAGTCCGCTCGCTTCGGCCATGAGGGCGAAGCGCTCGGCGAGATGGGGGCGGCTCGGATCGGCGCCGGCGGATGAGCCGAGCGCGAGGACGGGAACGGGGGAGCGGTTGCGTGACATGGTGCCGGTGACAAAGCAGCCGCCGTGCCAGCCGAACTGGCACGTAAGGTGTTGATTTGCCGGGCACCCCTGTGTCGTCGGCGAGACAGGTCGGCAGAATCTTCCCTGGCCTGCCGGGCATCGTCTGCCGCCGCTCGGCACCCTATGTCATAGTCGCAACCGAGCGTGGCGGAGGGAGCGTGATGTCAGCGGTGCGGGTCTGGAATCGGCAGGGCGCGGCGGGCGTCCTGGCGGGGGCATTGTTGTTTGCTTCGGGTGCCCAGGCGGTCGAGGTATCGCCCCACCGCGCCATCTACGACCTCTCCCTGGCCCATGCGAAATCGTCCAGCGGCATCGTCGACGCCAAGGGATCGATGCTGGTCGAGTGGGCGGACAGCTGCGACGGCTGGACCATCGACCAGCGCTATCGCCTGACCGTGACCAGCGACGAGTCCGAGGACTCGCAGGTCGTCGTCAGCTTCTCGACCTGGGAGGCGAAGGACGGGCTTTCCTATCGCTTCTTCATGCGCAAGATGCGCGACGGCGACGTCGCCGAGGAGATGCGCGGCCGCGCCAGGCTCGAGGGGAAGGGCGCGGGCGGCACCGCCGAGTTCACCCAGCCGGAGACCACGACGGTCGAGCTGCCGCGCGGCACCATGTTCCCGACCGACCACACGCTGCTTCTGATCCAGGCCGCCAACGGCAGCGAGCGCTTCATCACCCGCAAGGTGTTCGACGGCGGCGAGACCGAGGGGCCGAGCGACGTGACCGCGGCGATCGGCCAGGCGGTCGATCCGGCCGACACCGGCAACGCGCTTCTGGCCCATCGCGGCTGGCCGATGCGGCTCGCCTTCTATGCGCCCGACTCCGCGGGCTCCGAGCCCGACTACGAGGTCGGGATGAAGCTGCTCGAGAACGGCGTCGCCGAGGGCATGACCCTCGACTACGGCGACCTCGTCGTCCGCGCCAAGCTCCGCGAGATCGAGGCGCTCAAGCCGAGCTGCTGAGCGCGTTCTTCGGGAACGCCGACCCTTCCGCCACCTGTCGCTGCCGCTTGCAGCCATGCCGGCCTGATCTACAGTCCGGCCCCTTCGCTCGACTCATCACGAGGATCAGACAGATGGAATACCGGCTGCTCGGCGGCTCGGGCTTCAGCGTGCCCGCGCTCAGCTTCGGCACGGCGACTTTCGGCGGCGGCAACGAGCACCTGCGCGTCTGGGGGGCCACCCAGGTCGACGAGGCGAAGCGCATGATCGACATGTGCCTCGATGCCGGCGTCACGCTGTTCGACAGTGCCGACGCGTATTCGGAGGGAATGGCCGAGGACATCCTCGGCCAGGCTCTGGCCGGCCGGCGCGACAAGGTTCTGGTCTCGACCAAGGCGATGTTCCGCATGGGGCCGGCGGCGAACGACATCGGCACCTCGCGCCATCACCTGATGGCGGCGATCGATGCGAGCCTGAAGCGCCTTCGCACCGACTACGTCGACCTCTGGCAGATGCATACCTTCGACGCGCTGACGCCGATCGAGGAGACGATGCGCGCGCTCGACGACATCGTGCGTGCCGGCAAGGTCCGCTACATCGGCTGTTCGAACTATTCCGGCTGGCACCTGATGAAGTCGCTGGCGGTCGCCGACCGCTACGGCTGGAGCCGCTATGTCGCGCACCAGGCCTACTACTCGCTGGTCGGCCGCGACTACGAATGGGAGCTGATGCCGCTCGGCCTGGCGGAGAAGGTCGGCTGCATCGTGTGGAGCCCGCTCGCCGGCGGCAAGCTCAGCGGCAAGATCAGCCGGGGCAGGCCGGCACCGGCGGGAACGCGCGTCGCGGTCCAGGGCGCCAACGGCCCGCAGATCCCCGACGAGCAGTTCTACGATATCGTCGACGTGCTGGAGGATCTGGCGAAGGAGACCGGCCGCAGCGTCTCGCAGGTCGCCCTCAACTGGGTGCTCCGCCGCCCGACCGTCTCGTCGGTGGTGATCGGCGCGCGCAACGAGGCGCAGCTGAAGGACAACCTCGGGGCTGCCGACTTCGTCCTCACGCCCGAGCAGGTGAAGCGCCTGGACGCGGTGAGCGAACGCCCGATCGCCTATCCCTACTGGCACCAGCGGAAGCCGCTCGCAGCGATCCGCAACCCGGTGCCGGTGTGAGCCGCTCGGCCGATCGCGTTGCATCCACGCGGGCCGGTGGAGCATATTCCGGTTCGATTTGAGGCTGCCCGTCCTGGAGAACCTGCTGCATGTTCGATTTTGATCGCGTCATCGAGCGCCGGGGCACGCACTCGACCAAATGGGACATGATCGCCAAGCTGTCGGGCATCCAGGCGCCGGATGCGCTGCCGATGTGGGTGGCCGACATGGATTTCGCGGCGCCTCCCGGCGTCACCGCGGCCCTCATGCAAGAGGTGCAGCGGGCGACACACGGCTACTACGCCGACACCGGCAGCTGGGCGTCGGCCCTGGTCGAATGGATGAAGCGCCGGCACAACCTGGCCCTGGATCCGGGCTGGGTTTCCCAGACGCCGGGCATCGTCTCGGGCCTGGGCCTGATCCTGCAGGCGATCACCGAGCCCGGCGACGAGGTGATCCTGTTCCCGCCGGCCTATCACGCGTTCCGGAAGATCATTACGGCCAACGACCGGCGCATCCTCGATGCGCAGCTGATCGAGACCGACGGCCGCTACCGCATGGACCTGGCGTTGCTCAAGGCGAAGCTCACGCCGCGCTCGAAGGTGGTGTTCTACTGCAATCCGCATAACCCCGGCGGCACGGTCTGGACCGCGGAGGAGACGCGGGCGCTCGCCGCCTTCTGTGCCGAGCACGACCTGATCCTGGTATCCGACGAGATCCATTGCGATCTGATGCTGGGCGGGTCCGTGCACGTGCCGGCGCTCACCGCCGCACCGGAATTCGCCGACCGCATCATCACCTGCCTCGCCGCCACCAAGACGTTCAACCTCGCCGGCGCCCATGTCGGCGCCTGCGTCACGCCGAACGCCGCGCTCAAGCAGCGGCTCGATCAGCGGATCACCGCGAGCGGGCTCAGCTCCTACAACAGCTTCGGCATGATCGCGACCGAGGCGGCGTGGCGGACCGGCGAGGCATGGCTCGACGCCTTGCTCCCCTATCTCACGAGCAATCGCGACCGGCTCGAAACGGGCATCCGGCAGTCGATCCCCGGCGCGCGGCCGATGCGGCTCGAGTCCACCTATCTCGCCTGGGTGGACTTCTCGGGCACCGGTCTTGCGCCCGAGGACGTGGCGGAGCGCGTGAAGAGCCGTGCGCGGATCTTCGCCAGCCCCGGAGAGCAGTTTGGTCCCGGCGGGGCAAGCTGGCTCAGGCTCAACTTCGCCATGCCGCGGCCCTTGCTGGACGAGGCCCTCGGGCGGCTCGCCGCCGCGTTCGACGACCTGCGAACGACGACGTGAGGCGAGGGCGCGCCATCCCGAATGTAGAACGTCACCGGGACGCCAGCGGCTCCGTCCGCGGCTGACGGAACGGACGGAGACCGCTTCGGCGCATCGAGGTCCGTGACCTGGAGCAAGACGCCGGATATTCGCTCATTCGCGCCGCTTGAGGCCGGTGATCATCGCCCGGATCAAGTTCTCGCGTTGCTCGAGGCTGGTAATCAGCACGCCCACCACATGGACGACGATCAGGACCACGGTCCCGCTCGCGAGTACCTCGTGAACCTCCTCGACCCATTTCGCGCCCCAGAACGCATCGGTCGTCATCATGATTCCCGTTGCGGCCGTCAAAGCCAGGGCGACGAGCAATGCCACGACCATGGCGCCGCCCGCAGGATTGTGCCCGACGTACCGGCGTGCTCGTAGCACGGCAACGTCCGCCAGATAGGCGAGCACCTCTCGCGGCGGGCGAACGAAATGGCTGAATCGGGCCGTATCGGGTCCCACGAGGCCCCAACCTACCCGCATCACCACGAGCGCCGCGATCGCGTAGCCGGCAGCTATATGTACCGACTCGACTTCGTCTCCCGTCGCAAAGGCGATGACGAACAGGACCGCCAGTGACCAGTGGAACACCCGAACGAAGCGGTCCCACACCTTGATCGTCGCCGGCGGCGTCACGCCGCCGGCGACGATCCTTGCATCGATGAAGGTCATGACCGTGATGGTCAGTTCTGGCCGACGATGTCGCCGGTCGCGGGGTCGACGAAAAGCTCGGACTTGGCGCCCTTGGCGTCGCGGACGTAGAACTCGCCACAGGCGTTCTTCACCTTCGACTTTTCGACCTTGTAGCCGAGAGCTTCCACCTTGGCCTTGAGCGCCTCGGCAGACAGCCAGCCCGCCTCCGGGGACGTGGTGCAAGGGCGGCCGAAGCTTCCGGCTTCGGCCATGCCGGCGGCAGCGACCAGAGCGGCCACGGCCGCGGCTGAAATCAGGGCTTTACGCATATTCTTCTCCTCGGGTGGGCGCCGCACAGCGCGGCGGAACGGCGCCACATTGCCCAAGTCGGGCTGACAGCCTCCTGTTGATCTATGTCAGCGTCCTGTCAGGCGGCTGGCGCCAGACTTCCGAAGATGACCTATCCATCCAGGCGCGTGGCCGCGGCGATCCTGACGGCGGCATTGCTCGTCGCCTTGCCGGACGCGGCATTGGCCGACGCGGCAAGCCAGAACGACCTCAGGCGCGCGGTCGAAAGGGGGGAAATACGCCCGCTCTCTCAGATTCTGGAATCGCTCCGCGGAAGAGTGCCCGGCGAGGTCGTCCGGGTGGAGGTCGAGCGCAGGAAGGGTCGCTGGCTCTACGAATTCCGAATTATCGGCCCCAGCGGCCGGCTTCTCGAAGTTCATGTGGATGCGAGCAGCGGCGAGATCGAGCGGCAGAAGGAGAAGTGATGCGCATTCTGCTGGCGGAGGACGATCGGCGGATCGCCGCGGATGTCCGGCGAGCGCTCGAGGCCGCCGGCTACGTCGTCGACGTCGCTGTCGACGGCGAGGATGCCTGGTTCCGAGGCGATACGGAGGACTATGGCGCGATCGTCCTGGATCTCGGCCTCCCCCTCATGGACGGCCTTTCCGTGCTCAAGCGCTGGCGCGCCGGCGGTCGCCGGACTCCCGTCCTGATCCTGACCGCGCGCGGCAGCTGGGCCGAGCGGGTCGACGGCATAGATGCCGGCGCCGACGACTACCTGCCGAAGCCGTTTCAGATGGAAGAACTGCTCGCGCGTCTGCGGTCGATCGTTCGTCGCTCGGCCGGGCATGCATCCTCGTTGCTGAACGCAGGCGAAGTGACCCTCGACGAGCGCCAGATGAAGGTCAGCGTGCGCGGGGTTCCGATCCCGCTCTCGCCGCTCGAATATCGCCTCGTGGCCTATCTGCTGCGCCACGCCGGCCGCGTCGTCACCCAGCAGGAGCTCGAGGAAAACGTATACGGCCATGCCGAGGACCATGGTTCCAACGTGCTGGAGGTCCTGGTCGGCCGGGTTCGCCGCAAACTCGGTACGCCGCTGATCGAGACGCGGCGAGGCTTCGGCTATCTCGTGCCGGGTCCGTCCGAATGAGCCGTCGCTCGCTGCGTCTGCGGCTGGTCGCCGGAGGGGTTGTCGCCATCCTGATGGCTCTGAGCCTGGCGGGGGCCGCCCTGACCTTGCTGTTCGAGCGGCACGTCGAGCGAACGCTCGCCGACGACCTCGACTTCCAGGTGAAGCAGCTCGTCGGCGCGATCGAGGTCGATCCTGAGGAGAGTCTCACGGTCGCCCGCCCTCTTGGCGATCCGCGCTTCGCCGAACCGTTGTCCGGACTGTATTGGCAAGTCGATGCCGCCGATGGCCAGCAGCTTCGATCGCGGTCGTTGTGGGACACCGCGTTGTCGCTTCCCGATGACGTTCCTCGCGCGGGTGAGCTGCACCGTCACGAGACGCACGGTCCCGTGGACCAACGTGTCCTGATTGCCGAGCGCGCCGTCGTCCTGACCATCGGCGGCAGGTTGCTGCGGGTGCGGGCCGCCGTTGCCGCCGATCTTGCCCGGGTGGCCGCAGCGCGCGCCGCCTTCGGCCGCGAACTGGCGGCCGCGCTCGTTATGCTTGGGGCTTTCCTTGTTGTGGCGACCGCGGTGCAGGTCGCCCTCGGGCTGCGCCCCCTCGACGCGTTGCGGCAGGGGATTGCCGATATCCGGACCGGACGGCATCGGCGCCTCAGGCCGGCCGCTCCGAGCGAAGTGCAGCCGCTCGTCGAGGAGGTCAATGCGCTGCTCGACGCACAGGAGCAGCAGATCGAACGTTCGCGTCGCCGCGCCGCCGATCTCGCTCACGGGCTCAAGACGCCGCTCAGCGCGCTGTCCGCCGATGCCGGCCGGCTGCGGGCGCATGGCGAGCACGAGCTGGCGCGCGACATCGAAGCGGTGGGCAAGGCGATGAGCCGCCAGGTCGATCGGGAGCTGGCGCGGGCACGCATGCGCAGCACACGGCCCGGAAGCGTCGTCGAACCGACGCCACTCGGTCCGCTGGTCGATGCCCTCATCGACACGCTCGCGCGCACGCCGGCCGGCGAGAACGTCTCCTTCGAGCGGCGGATCGCAAAGGACATATCGCTTCCCTTGGATCGGACCGACCTCGCCGAGGTCATCGGGAACCTCCTCGAGAATGCGGTTCGTCACGCGGCTTCGCGGGTACGCGTCACCGTCGGCACAGGCCCGGCAGGTCCCGTGGTCGCCGTCGAGGATGACGGCCCGGGAATTCCCGCCGCCGTTCGGACCGCCGTGCTCCAACGCGGCGTCAGGCTCGATCAACGCGGAGACGGCGCCGGTCTCGGGTTCTCCATCGTGCTCGACGTACTCGATGCGTATGAATGGGATCTAACCCTCGACGACTCGGATCTCGGAGGGCTCAAGGCCGCGATCGCGCCCAGGATGGTTCGCTCCGACTAGGGCAGGGGCCGAACCCGGCTCGCTGGTGGCCGCCAGCGCCTTCCGTGCCTTTCAATTCAGCGGCCGGAATACACGGATCGAGCTCGCGTTCGGATCGCTGCTGACCTTGACTTGCGCCGTTCCAGGATAGAGCGAGCCGTCGGGTCCGATCGTCAGCTGATGGGCGGTGACTTCGACCCGACCGATGATGTTCCCGGTCGCCGGATCGAACTTGTAGATATTGTTGGGGACTCGATCTTTGCCCGTGGCCCGGTCGTGGGCGCTGGCATAGACCATGCCATCGGGGCCGACCGCGATGCCGAACTGCTGGCCGCCGAAATGCTTCTCGCCGAGATACCTGCCGTCTGGATCAAACCACTGCGCGCGGCCGTTCTCGCGGTCGGCGACATAGACCGTGCCGTCGTCGGCGGTGGAGATGTCGTGGACGAGATGGAACTCCCCGGGCCCGGTGCCCGGCTTGCCCCATTCGCGCACCTTCCTGCCTTCGGCGGTGTATTCGATGACGCGGGCGTTGCAGTAGCCGTCGCCGACATAGAAATAGCCGTCCTTGCGGAAGGCGACGCCGATCGCGCCGCAGAACAGCTTGTCGGGGAAGGGGATGTCGCCGACGCTCACCTCCAGCAGCACGTCGCCGTGCGGCGTGAGCTTCCGGACCATCGAGGTATGGGCGTCGGCGGTCCAGAGATTGCCAGCGGGATCGACCTTGATGCCGTGCGGCATCGGATCGAGGCCTTTGCCGAAAGTGCGGAGCACGTTGCCCTCAGTATCGATCACCACGATCGGATCCTGCAGCGTGTCCTTTCTCGGCCGGTGGTAGACGTAGATGTTCCCTTGGCTGTCCGCGGCGCTGGCGCTGATGACGCCGAGCTTCTGCGCCGGCTCGATCTTCACCTCGACGGATTCGAAAGGCAGCACGGGCGTCTGGGCGGCCAGCGCACGCAGCGCCTCGGAATCCGCGCTCTTATCGCGCGTCATGGTGTCGGACATCTGATCCTCCGTTCGGGCCGTCGACGATAGGACCGGACTGAAGCCAACGGCAACACCTGTTCCGAGAATGCCCGCTTATGGCTAGAAGCAGACGCGGCGACCGCTACTCCTCGCTCTCGAATCCGCGTCCCTTGACCACCGCGTCGCGGCCGAGCTTCGCGCGGACCTGGTCCATCGCGCGTTCGGCCTTGGCGCGCTTGGCGATGCTGGGATCGATCAAGTCGGCGACGTCGTCGCCGTCGAAGGGCTTCAGGTGGTCGGCACCGATGCCAATGAGGCGATACTTGGTGCCGTCGGCTTCGCGTTCGAGCATCGGCAGGGCGGCGCGGTAGAGGCGGTCGGCGAGCTGGGTCGGAGACTCCAGCGCGCGATGGCGCGTGAGAATCTTGAAGCCCGAGGTCTTGAGCTTGAGCTGGACGCCGCCGCCGGCGAGCTCGGCGCGCTTGAGCCTGCGCGAGACCTTTTCGGCCAGCTGCCAGAGCTCGCGCGAGAGAGCGTCGTAGCCGGAGAGGTCGTGGTCGAAGGTCGTTTCGGCCGAGATGCCGACGGCCTCGCGCTCGGGCTCGACCGTGCGATCGTCCTCGCCGTTGGAAAGACGCCACAGCCGGCGCCCCATGCCGCCGTAGCGGCGCATCAGCTCGGTCTCGGGCAGTTCCTGCAGCTGATGGATCATCGTGATGCCGTCCTGGGCGAGGCGGGCGCGCGTCGCCTGGCCGACGCCGTAGATCAGCCCGACGGGCTGTGCGGCGAGGAAGGTCTTCGCCTCGGCCGCGCCGATCACCGCGAAGCCGCGAGGCTTGTCGCGGTCGGAGGCGATCTTGGCGAGGAACTTGTTGGCGCCGAGCCCGACCGAGACGGTGACGCCGATCTCGCGCTCGATCCGGAGGGCCAGCTGCGCCAGCGTGCGCGCCGGCGGCCCGCCATGCAGGCGCTCGGTGCCGGAGAGGTCGAGGAAGGCTTCGTCGATCGAGACCGCTTCGACGAGCGGCGTCGTCTCCAGCATCAGCTCCCGCACCTCGCGGCCGACGCGCGCGTACTTCTCCATGTCGGGGCTGATCACCACCGCGTCGGGGCAGGCCTCGAGCGCCTTGAACATTGGCATCGCCGAGCGCACCCCGTAGATGCGGGCGACATAGCAGGCAGCCGAGACGACGCCGCGGTGCCGGCCGCCGACGATCACCGGCTTGTCGGCGAGGGCCGGGTTGTCGCGCTTCTCGACGCTGGCATAGAAGGCGTCGCAGTCGATATGCGCGAGCGAGAGCGTCTCCAGCTCGTCATGCGCGACGAGGCGAGGGGAGCCGCAGCCGCTGCAGCGCCCGCGGCCGTTCAGCTCGGCCGGAAGCTTCAGGCAGTCGCGGCAGAGCCTCATGCGGCCTTCATGGCGGGCGGCCACAGCCAGGCGGCACCGCGCACGCCGCTGGCGTCCCCGTGCTTCGGCGGCACGACGCGGACAGCGACCTGGTCGGTGAAGACCTCACGGCGGAGAAGCTCGGGCAGCACGCGATAGAGACGGGCGATGTTGGAGACACCGCCACCGAGCACGATCACTTCTGGATCGACGATGTTGACGACCGTCGCCAGCGCGCGCGCCAGACGCTCGGCGTAGCGATCCATCGTCGCCAGCGCCGCCGTATCTCCGGCATCGGCGCCTTGGGCGATCTCGCGCGCCGTCAGCCGCTGGCCGGTCGCCTCGTGGTGGTCGCGGGCAAGCGAAGGGCCGGAGAGGAAGGTCTCGACGCAGCCGCGCCGGCCGCAATAGCAAAGGGCACCCGGCCGCTCGGCATCCGTCATCCGCGGCAGCGGGTTGTGCCCCCATTCGCCGGCGATCGCGCTGGCGCCGACCACGGGACGGCCGCCCACGATCAGCCCGCCGCCAACGCCGGTGCCGAGGATCACGCCGAAGACCGGATCGGCGCCGGCGGCGGCGCCGTCAGTCGCTTCCGAGACCGCGAAGCAGTTGGCGTCGTTGTCGAGCCTGACCGGACGGTCGAGCCGGCTCTCCAGGTCCTTCGCGAACGGGTGGCCGATCAGCCAGGTCGAGTTGGCGTTCTTGACGAGGCCGGTCGCTGGTGACACTGCGCCCGGGATGCCGACGCCGACGGTCGCCGGCCGCCCGATCTCGCGCTCGAGGTCGAGGACGAGGGCGACGACCGCATCCAGCGTCGCCGCATAGGAGCCGGTCGGGCTCGGAAGCCGGCGTCCGGCGAGCACCGCGCCGTCCGCGCCGAGCGCCACGCCCTCGATCTTGGTGCCGCCGAGATCGATGCCGATCCGAGCCTCGGGGCGTGGATTCTGCTGGCGAGACAATGCTTTCTTTTCCCCCTGCCTTCGGTAAACTGCCGGCCAAGGCGTCTCGAAACGGGCGTGATCCCAAGGCCATCAGCCATGCCTAAAACCGTCATGATCGTCGAAGACAACGAGCTCAATATGAAGCTCTTCAACGATCTGCTCGAGGCCAATGGCTACAATATCATTCAAACGCGCGATGGGCTGGAAGCGCTCAAGCTCGCCCGCCAGCACAAGCCCGACCTGATCCTGATGGACATCCAGCTGCCGGAGGTTTCCGGCCTGGAAGTCACCAAGTGGATCAAGGAAGACGACAACCTCAAATCCATCCCGATCATCGCGGTCACCGCCTTCGCGATGAAAGGCGACGAGGAGAAGATCCGCGAAGGCGGATGCGAGGCCTACATCGCCAAGCCGATCTCCGTCGCCACTTTCCTGCAGACGGTCCAGCGCTTCCTCCAGTAGGGCCGCGACATGCCCGGCCGCATCCTGGTCGTCGACGACATCCCGGCCAATGTCCGGCTGCTCGAGGCCAAGCTCGCCAGCGAATATTTCGACGTCATCACCGCCTCCTCGGGCGCCCAGGCGATCGAGGTCGCGCGCGCTGAGGCGCCGGACATCGTGCTGCTCGACGTGATGATGCCGGGCATGGACGGCTTCGAGGTCTGCCGACACCTCAAGGCCGATCCGCAGACGACCCATATCCCGGTGGTGATGGTGACGGCGCTCTCCGACGTTTCCGACCGGGTAAGGGGGCTGGAGGCCGGCGCCGACGACTTCCTGACCAAGCCGGTGCGCGACGTGGCGCTGTTCGCGCGCGTCCGCTCGCTGATCCGCCTCAAGATGGTCATGGACGAGTGGCGGCTGCGCCAGCAGACCTCGAGCGAGCTCGGTATCGTGCCGCCGACCGCGACGCCGGAGCACGAGAGTTACCATCACGCCCGCATCCTGATCTGCGAGGCGAGCGCGATCGAGACCGCCAACCTCCAGGAAGTGCTGGCGCGCGACGGCCACGAGCTCCAGGTCGCGGCGACGATCCCGGAAAGCCAGAAGCTGGCAGGCGGGAGCGAGTTCGATCTCGTGATCGTCGACCTGGCGCTCGGCGACGACGAGGCGCTGCGTCTCTGCTCGCATCTCCGCGCCCAGGAGAAGACGCGCCAGACACCGATCCTGCTGATCGCGGAAGAGGACCAGACCGCCAAGCTGGCGAAGAGCCTGGACCTCGGCGTCAACGACTACCTGATGCAGCCGGTCGACCGGAACGAGCTGCTGGCGCGCGTGCGGACCCAGATCCGCCGCCGGCGCTTCCAGGACCGGCTTCGTACGTCGTATCAGCAGAGCCTGTCGATGGCGCTGACCGACCAGCTGACCGGGCTCTACAACCGCAACTACCTGATGACCCACCTGTCGGGGCTGATGCAGCGGACGATCGCGTCCGGCAAGGCGCTGGCCCTGGCGATGAT
>JBGALV010000072.1:0-27447 GCA_044223515.1 Alphaproteobacteria bacterium | reverse complement strand
TGGATCCCTGGATGCCCTTGGGATCGTCGACGTCGAGGCCGAAGAGGAACACGGACGGATCCTGCTTCATCTCCTGCGCGACCGCTTCGCGCAGCGCGTCGACGTAGCGCAGCAGGCGGCCGCCGGCGGCCTTCTCGGCGCCGGAAGCCGCTTTCGCCTTGCTCGCGGAAGCCTTCGCTTTGGAGGAGGGCTTCGCCCTAGTCGGCATAGATGTCCTCCATCAGCGCCTTCGGCGCGGGGAAGGGACTCTTGTCGGCGAACGCAACCGCGTCCGCGATCTCCTTCTCCACCGACTTGTCGATCCGCGCGCGGGTCTTGGCGTCCAGCATCTCGCCGACGCGCTTCACCTGATCGTTCTCGACCCACGGCGCCAGCTCATGCTTGCCGCGGTGCCCGAAATCGAAGTCCTCGTTCGGGCCGACATGCTCGAGCCAGCGATAGGTCAGGCATTCCATGAACACCGGGCCTTCGCCCTTCCGCATGTGGTCGACCGCCCATTCGGTCACGTTGCGGATCGAGAAGACGTCGCCGTCCTCGATGCGGAAGGTCGGAATGTCGAAGGTCGAGACGCGTTCGCACAGCTTGCCGCTCGCCCAGCGCTTGGCGAGTCCGGTGTAGATGGCGAAGCCGTTGTTCTCGCAGACGAACAGGATCGGCAGCTTGTGGAGCGAGGCGAAGTTCAGCGTCTCGTAGAAGCAGCCTTCCTCGGTCGCTCCATCGCCGAAGAACGCGGCGACCACGTTCCCGGTCTTGCGCAGCTTCTGGGCCAGGGCCCAGCCGGCGGCGATCGGGATGGTCGTGCCGACGACGGCGGAGGAGCCGATGACGTTCACGTTGGGCTCGACCAGGTGCATCGACCCGCCCTTGCCGCGCGCGGCGCCGGTGGCCTTGCCAAACATCTCGGCGAGCATGCCCGAGAGCGGGCCGCCCTTGGCCAGGTAGGAGGCGTGGCCGCGATAGGTCCCGCTGACCGCGTCGGAGCGCTTCAGCACGTCGCATACCCCGACCGCGACCGATTCCTGGCCGATCGACAGGTGGACGGGACTCTTGATCTTGTCCGACGGGTAGATTCTGGCGACCTCCTCCTCGGCGCGGCGGATCAGCTGCAGCGACCGGTAGATTCTCTGGAGGTCCTTAGGCGACGGGCTCGAACTCGGCTCCATGGCAGGCTTTCTGGTTCGTCCGCGACCCTCCTACCATTGCCCCGCAAAGGCGTACAGGACTTTGTAATCATCGGGTGATTCGGCACTTCCGGCAGGCGTTCTCGGCTCGGCTGCGGCGCTCGCGGATGTTATATCCCGACTCGTGACGCGCCCTGCCGGCATGGCCCTCATCGACACCACCTTCGCCCACGCCCTCAGGATGTTCCGCGAGGGGAGGCTGAAGGAGGCGGACGCCGTCTGCCGGAGCCTGCTCAAGCTGGCACCGGACAACACCGAGATCGTCCACATGCTGGCAGCGATCGGGTGCCGCGCCGGGATCGGTGGAGATTCGCTGTCGATGGCCCGACGAGCGGTCGCCGGCGAGGTGCAGCGTGGGCTCTTCATCAATACGCTGGGCGTCATGCTCCGGCTTCTCGGGCGTGACGACGAGGCATCCGCGTGGTTCAGCCGCGCGCTTCGGATCGACCCGCTGGCGATGGAACCCAGGCTCAATCTCGGCGGCGTCCTCGCGGACCGCCGCGATCCTTGGGCGAGGCGCGAGATGCGCCGGGCGCTCGTCCTGGCGCCGCAGTCCGGCGAGGCCCACAACAACCTGGGCGCGGTCGAGATGCGGGTCGGCGTGCTGCCGCCGGCGATTCTCCGGTTCCGACGCGCGCTGGCGCTGGCGCCGCTCGCGGTCGATGCCTGGCGCAACCTGGGTGGCGCCTACGCATGGGAGGGGCGCGTCGGCCAGAGCCTGGCGGCGCAAAGGACGGCGTTGAGCCTGTCGCCGGCCAACGCCGAGGCACATGACATGCGTGGCAACGCGATGGTGGCCCAGGGCGACGCGCACGGGGCTCTTGCGCCCTTCCGCCGTGCCACGTCGATCCGTCCCGGCTATCACGACGCAGGCAGCAACTTCCTGTTCGCGCTCGCCTACGACGATCATTCGACGGTCGATACGCTCGCCGCCGCCCAACGGGCCTGGGCAGCGCGCCTTTCGGTCTCGGTCCCGCGCTTCCCCAACGATCGCGATCCGGAGCGGCGTCTTCGCCTGGGATATCTCTCCGGCGACCTCCGCGCACATCCGGTCGCCTGGAACGTCGAAGGACTGATCGGCAACCACGACCGTGGCCGGTTCGAAGTCTTCCTCTACGCGACCAGCCCTCTGGTCGATGATGACACGCATCGCTTCAAGGCGCGGGCGGAAGGTTTCCGCGATCTTGCGTCGGCCGGTCCGCCGGCCGTGGCGAACGCGATACGGGACGACCGCATCGACGTGCTGATCGCGCTCGCCCCGCACACCGCCTACAACTCGGCGGTCCCGCTGGCATCGAAGCCCGCACCGGTCGTCATCTCGCTCTACGCGATCGGCTCGACCGGGCTTTCGACCGTCGACTGGTGGCTGACCGACGACATCCTCCATCCGCCCGGGAGCCGTGAGATCTTCACCGAGCGGCTGCTGCGCGTGCCGAACCTCTATCTGCATCCGGCGATCGGCGGATCGCCGCTGCCCGCGCCGCCGCCGTCGATCGACAGCGGCATCGTCACCTTCGGCTCCTTCAACAATCCGGCGAAGGTGACCCCGGCGGTCGTGGCGCTCTGGTCGCGCGTGCTGAAGGCCGTGCCGCGCTCGCGGCTGCTGCTCCGGAACGGCCGGCGCTTCGGCGACCCCGCGACGGCGTCGCGATACCGTGCGCTCTTCGCGGATCGCGGCATCGGATCGGATCGGCTTTTGCTCGAAGGCGACCAGCTCTCGCGTTTCGGTCATCTCGAGGAATTCCATCGCCTCGATGTCGCGCTCGACCCGTTCCCGTTCAACGGCTCGACCACGACCTTCGAGTCGTTGTGGATGGGCGTGCCGGTCGTGACTCGGATCGGCGACCGCTTCATCGCCCGCGTCGGCCTCGACACCTTGTCGAAGGTCGGGCTCAGCGACCTGGCGGCTGGCGATGACGACTCTTACGTCGCTGTTGCTGCAGCGCTGGCCGCGGACCTTCCGAGGCGCTTGAAGCTCAGGACCGAGCTCCGCAGCCGTCTGCTCGCGTCGCCCTTGTGCGACGCGCCGGCGCATGTGCGCAACTTCGAGACGGCGATCCGCGGTGCCTGGCGGGCCTGGTGTTCATCGCCATGACCGACGCCGAAGCGCTGCTGCACGAAGGCCATCGGGCGCTCGGTGAGGGGCGGCTCGATGCTGCCGAACGTGCCTTGTCGGCGGCCAGCGTCGCCTTGCCGGAGCACCCCGACGTTCTGCATCTGCTCGGCCTCATCTCGCTGAAGAGAGGAGATGCGGCGCGCGCGGTGACGCTGATCGGAACCGCCGTCGTCAAAGCGGAGGCACTCGGGCAGAAGCGCGGTGAATTCCACATCAATCTCGGCAACGCGCTCGGCGTCCTCGGACGATCGGCGGAGGCGCTGCAGGCCTATCGTGAGGCGGTTCGTCGGGCACCGATGATGCCGGAGGCCCATAACAACCTCGGCGTGGCACTCGAGGCCGCGGGCGATCTCGACGGAGCCGTCCGCAGCCTCCGCTCTGCGCTGGCGATCCGGCGCGACTATGCCGATGCCCACTACAACCTCGCCAACTCCCGACGGGCGCAGCGACGCTTCGACGAGGCGAGTTCCGCGTATCGGCAGTCGTTGGCGTTGGTGCCCGGCAGCGGTCCGGCCTGGCTCAATCTCGCCACCGTGCATCATGCACGGGGGGCGGAGACGGCGGCGCATCGATGCGGCGTGCGCATGTCCGCGGTGAAGCCGGAAAAGGCCGGCATCCTTGCGAACCTGATCAACCTGACCCGGCTGCTCGATACGGTGACGGGCAAGGAGGAGCTTGCGGTCTGTCGCCGCTTCGAGGCGCTCTACGCCCGTTCATTGACGGGGAAGCTGCCGACGCTGGCACCGCGCGACTTTCCCGACCGACGCGACCCCGACCGTAAGTTCCGCGTCGCCTATGTCGGCGCCGATGCGCTTCGCCTGCACACCGCCTCGGTGTCGATCCTGCCGCTGGTCGAGGCGCATGACCGGCGCAGCTTCGAGATCGTCTGCTATTCGGATCTGCCGGAGTCGGCGGAGGATGCCGTCACCGAGCGCTTTCGCGCCCATTCCACGTTCCATGTCACGCATGGGCTCTCGGACGAGGAGCTCGCACGGCGGCTGCGCGCGGATCGTATCGACATCGCGGTCGATATCCTGGGCTACCCGACCGGCTCCAGGCTTCTTGCGCTCGCGCACAGGCCGGCTCCGGTCCAGGTCAACATGCTGCTGATGGGCAGCTTCGGACTGGACGCGATCGGATGGGCGATCGGCGACGCACGCCTGACGCCGAATAGCGTCGAAGCGCACTTCTCCGAGCGCGTCGAGAAGATCGACCTCGCCTTCGTCTACGACCCGCTGGGGACGACGCCAGAGGTTTCGCCTCTGCCGGCGACGACGAGGGGCTACGTCACCTTCGGCAGCCTCAATCAGCCGGCCAAGCTGTCGCGACGCTGCCTCGAAGCCTGGGCCAACGTGCTCGGTCATGTCGCGCATTCGCGCCTGATCCTGAAGGCGAAGGCCTTCGAGGATCCGGCGGTCGCCGAACGGCTGCTCGCCTTCTTCGCCGACCGCAACATCCATCCCGACCGCATCGACCTGAGGGGATGGACTCGGACCCAGGCCGAGCACCAGGCGATCTTCCGCGAGATCGACATCGCGCTCGACACCTTCCCCTACGGGGGGGTGATCAGTACCTGCGAGGCGCTGTGGATGGGCCTGCCGGTTGTCAGCCTGATGGGCGACCGCGTGCTCGGCCGCTACGGCGGCGCGTTCCTAGAGGCCGTCGGATTGCCCGGGCTCGTCGCGGCCGACATCGACACCTATGTCGAGCGCGCCGCTGGCCTCGCCGAGGATCTCGGCAAGCTCGCGGTGCTGCGCGCGACCCTGCGCCAGCGCATGGCCTCGTCTCGTCTCTGCAACGGTCCCGCCTTCGCACGCGCGGTCGAAAGCGCATATCGCCGGATGTGGCGGAGCTGGGCGACGTGACCGGATCCGATCTCGACCCGCGTCACATGATGCAGTCTCTCGCCGAGGCGCCGGCGGCGCCTGATGGCTGGCTCAAGCTCGGTTTCATCCTTGCCGCGCGCGGCGAGGTCGCTCCGGCAGTCGCTCCCATGCGGCGTGCGACGTGGCTTGCACCCAAGGCGGCCCCGGCCTGGGAAGGCCGCGCGATGGTGGAGGAGGCGCTCGAGCATTGGGCGTCCGCAGCTTCCGCATGGGGCCGGGCAGTGGCGCTTCGTCCCGGCCGGCTGGAATCCCATGTGCGCCTGGCACGGGTGCTGACGCGGATCGGCGACGCCGATGCCGCCGATCGTTCCTATGTCGTCGCCTCCCGCCTGGCGCCCGACGAGGTCTCGCTCGTAAGCGAGCGGGCACTGAGCTGGGCCTCGGCCGGTCAACGCAACGGACGCGCCGACGCCTATCGCCGCGCGCTCGCTCTCGATCCGACGATCGGTGGAGCCTGGGTCAATCTCGGCGCGCTCGCCTCCTCGGCTGTGGCCTGGACGCGCGCGACTTGGCTGCAGCCCGACCTCGCCGACGCCCACAACAACCTAGGCACCGCCGAGCAGCGCGCCGGACGCCTGCCGGCCGCGGCGCGAAGCTACCGGCGCGCGCTCGCTGCCGAGCCGGCGCGGAGCGACACCTGGTTCAACCTGGGTTCGGCTCTGCAGAACCTGAACCGGATCGAGGCCGCGGTCGCCGCCTACGAGCACGCGGCCATGCTGCGGCCGGGCTTCCTGGACGCGCTGATCCCGCTCGCCGTCCTGCTGAACTTCCTGGGCCTCCTCGATCGGGCCAACTGGGCCAATCGCCAGATCCTGGTACAGCGCCCCGACCACCCCGAAGCCAATCGAGCGATCCTCTCTGCGCTCATGTTCGATCCGGACCTCGGGGGTGCGGCGATCCGGAAGATCCGTGAGGACTGGTGCCGGAAACATCTTCCGTCCGTCGCACCGCCCAGCTTCGCCAATACGCGCGATCCCGATCGGACGATCCGCGTCGGCGTGATCGGCGGACCTAATCTGCGCGGCAACACGCACGCCTTCGTCGCGTTGCCGGGCTTCGAGGGGCTGGACCGGCGAGCCCATGGCATCGAGGTGATCGTCTACTCCGACATCCCCGCGGAGCAGGAGGATGGCTACACCAGGCGCTACCGGCTGGCGAGCGACGGCTGGCGCATCACGACCAAGTTCGACGACGCAGGCCTCGCCGATCTGATCCTCCGTGATCGCATCGACGTGTTGGTCGACGTGGTGGGCCATCTCGGCGGACCGCGCTTTCCGGCGGTTGCCCGGCGCCCGGCACCGGTGCAGATCCTCGACCTCGCGCTCGGCACCTCGGGCTCGACCGCGGCCGATTGGATCGTCGGCGATCCGCTGCTGACGCCGCCCGAGCACGATGTCCATTTCAGCGAGCGCGTGCTCAGGCTGCCGCTCGCCTATTGCTACGATCCGCTGGTCGACCTGCCGCCGGTCGGGCCGCTGCCGGCGCTTGCCAACCGGCGCGTCACCTTCGGCTCGACCAACGCGCTTGTGAAGATCACGCCGTCGACCGTGGCGCTGTGGGCCAAGGTTCTGAACGCGATTCCCGATGCGACGCTCGTCGTCAAAGGCCGCGGCTTCTCGGAGGAGCGGGTGAAGGCGCATTTCACCCGCCTCTTCGATCGCGAAGGCGTCGGTGTCGATCGGGTCGAGCTTCGCCCCTGGACCTCGGGCTTCCTCGACCATCTGAGCTTCCTCAACGAGATCGATATCGCGCTGGATCCCGTGCCTTATGGCGGCGTCACCACGACCTGCGAGGCGCTATGGATGGGCGTGCCGGTGGTTACGGTCGCCGGCGACCGCATGGCCGGACGATACAGCATGGCGCTTCTCTCCTCGGTCGGCTTCGGCGAGGGTATAGCCACCGACGAGGCGGACTATGTCGCCCGCGCTTCAAGGCTCGCAGCCGACATCGACGGCCTGGCGAGGATCCGCGCATCGCTCCGCGGACAAGCCCAGGCATCGCGCCTTGGCGACCGCAAGGCTTACGGCCAGGCGCGCGGCGAGGCTTTCCGCGCTGCCTGGCGAAGCTGGTGCGCAAGCTAGCGCCCGGCGAGCGCCTCGAGCGCGCGATCGGCGATCGCAACGCCTTCTGAATCGTCGATCGACTGGGCGTAGCTGCGCATCGCATTCGCCAGCTCGCGCGCCTTCGGCGCGTGGCTCGGCTCGTCGCGGAAGCGGTCCATGACGTCCTTCCTCGGCGTCAGGAACAGGTCCCATTCCTCCTCGGGATCGCGCTTGAGATCGAAGAGCGCATGCTCGCCGCCCTCGACGCTGGCGATCAGCTTCCAGTCGTCGGTGTGATAGCTGCGCTGGGTTATCCGACGGACGTGGGTCCGGTTCTGCACGTAGTGGAAGTCGCGCCAAGCCGCGTTCTCGCCTCGGGCGAGCGGCAGTGCGCTCTTGCCGTGCATGCCCTCGGGCGGGACCACGCCGCAGGCATCCAGCACCGTCGGCATCAGGTCGTGGAGGCCGACCATGCGGTCGTTCTTCGTGTTGGGCGGGATCACCGCCGGCCAGCTCATCACGAACGGGATGTGGATCGAGTCATCGGTACAGACGAACTTGTGCTCGCCATCGGCACGATAGAAGAAGGTGTCCCCGTGGTCGGCGAAGAAGATGACCAGCGTATTGTGACGCTGGCCGGTGGCGTCGAGCGCGTCGAGGATGCGCCCGGTCTCGTAGTCGATGGCGCTGACGCCGGCATAGTAGCCGGCGAAGGGAACGCCCTTGTCGCGATAGTGCCGGTAGAACTCCTTCGGCGCGGTGTAGGGGTCGTGCGGCGGGTAGTAGCCCTGGACCATGCAGAAGGGCGCGTCGTCCGCCTTCCTGGACTTGATGAACTGGATGCAGCGGTCGGTCTGCAGGCCCGGCCGCCACACCCCGCCGTCGACGCCGCCGATCCAGTGATGGACGCGGGAGTTGAAGGTCTCTTCCCAGACGTCGAAGTACTTCGGCTGCTTCTCGCCGAGGTGCCACTTTCCGAAATGGGCGGTGGTGTACCCAGCGGCCTTCAGTGCGTCGAACAAGGTCGTCTTGACGCCGGCGAGCGTCGCGAAGGCGTCGTCGACGCCGTAGACGTTGTCGATCAGCTTGTGCTTGTGCGGATAGGTCCCGCTCCACATCGAGCCGCGCGCCGGCGTGCAGACCGGCCATGTCGTGTAGGCGCGGGTGAAGCGCACGCCTTCGCGCGCCATCCGGTCCACCTCGGGCGTCTGGGTGAAGACGTTGCCGTAGCACCCGAGCGAGTCCGCCCGCTGCTGATCCGGCATGATCAGCACGATATTGGGCCGCGCCATCCGTCTGTTCTCCTTGAGACTTGAATCCGCTATTCGAGCCACACGCCCCAGGCACGGGGAATGCGGTACGGTTTGAAGTTCTTCACCTCGCTCCGCACGGCCTGGAGCAGGCCGTTGTCGCCGAGCTTGATCGCGTAGACCTGATCGGTGACCCGTGTATAGAAGGCATCGATCGCCGCCTTGCGCTCGGCGAGCGTGGTCTTGGTCTTAAGGTCGTTGAACGACTTCTCGAGCGCCGGGTCCTCGAGCTTCTGCCAGTTCTTCGGGCCGGTCCAGAAGTTGGGGAGGCCGTAGGGCCCGATCGCCGGCGCAAGGCCGAATTCGCCGATATAGATGTTCCAGCCATCCGGCTTGCCGGCCTGGGCGATGTATCCGGGCGTGTCGTAGACCGCGACCCTGGCCTTCATGCCGGCGGCCTTGAGCTGCTCGGCCGCGATCTCGGCCTGCGCCTTCACGATCGCGATCTGCGACGTCGTGAGGATGATGATCTCCTCATCCTTGTAGCCGGCTTCGGCGAGCAGTTGCTTCGCCTTGGCCGGATTGGCCTGGTTGTAGACGGCCTTGCCGACATCGGCCGAGAAATACTGGCTTTCGGGATAGTTGAAGGCGTGATCGAGGCGGTAAACGCCATCGGTGGAGACCAGCATGATCTCGTCGGCATCGATCGCCGCCTGGATCGCGCGGCGGACGCCGAGCTTGGAGGTGCCGCCGCCGCCAGGGCCGGCATTCAGGATCGCGAAGCCCATGCTCCAGGGCATCATCGTGACGATCTGGATGTCTTTGCTATCCTTGAGCCGCTTCGCCGTCTGGTTCGGCACCGACTCCGAGAAATGGCCGGCGCGCGTCTCCATCGCTGCGACGCGGGCATTCGCCTCGGGCACGATGCGGAACGTCACCGTGTCGACGTAGGCGATCTTCTTGCCGGAGAAGCCGTTGCGCTCACCGGCGCCTTCGTTGGCTTTGTAGTCCTCGAAGCGCCTCATCTTGATGTGGCTGTCCGGCACGAACTCGACGAGCTGGAAAGGGCCTGTGCCGATCGGGTTGATCTTGTTCGCCTCCTTCGAGGCTTCCTCGGCCGGGATGACGATCATCGGCGCGCGCGGCGAGCTCAGCTGCTCGATGAAGCTCGGCACGCGGTCCGAAAGCGTGATCGTCAGCGTGTACTTGTCCGGCGCCGCGACCGACTTGATCTTGGTGAAGTCGGCGCGGTCGAAGCCGACGCGGCCGTAGCGTTCGACGCTGGCCTTGGCGTCCTCGCTGGTCATCTCCTTGCCGTTGTGAAACTTCACGCCCTGGCGGAGCGTAAAGGTGTAGGTCAGACCGTCGGCGCTCTCGTCGACCTTGGAGGCGAGGTCGGGAATCGGGTTCGAGCCTTCGTCGCGCGTCACCAGCATCTCGAAGAGATGCATCGCGACGTTGCGGACGGCCTGCTCGGTCGAAGTGGCGGCATCCAGCGTCGGCGGCGTCGACTGCTGAAGGAAAATCAGATCGCCGCCGCGCTTTTGCGCGCTCGCCGGTGCGATGAGAGTGAGCGAGGCGGCCGCGACGAGTGCGACACGTAAGGCGCGCAGTGCCATGAGGATCCTCCCTTTGCTGACGTCGATGTTTCTTGCGACGCTAGCAAAACCTTGTCGGATCGGAAATGCGATCCGTCGGGAGGCGGATCGGGGCTATTTGCGCCGCTTGGCGACCGCGTCGGCGACGATACAGAGGATCTCGAACATCACGGTGGCACCGACCAGGGCGGTGTTGCCGGTCTGATCGAAGGGCGGCGCGACCTCGACCACGTCGCCGCCGACCAGGTTCAGGCCCTGAAGCGCGCGCAGCATGATCAGGGCCTCGACGGTGGTGAAGCCGCCGACCTCCGGCGTCCCGGTACCGGGTGCGTAGACCGGGTCGAGGCCGTCGACGTCGAAGCTGACGTAGGTGGGACCGTCGCCGACGATGCGACGCGCCTCGGCGATCGCGCCCTTCGGCCCGAGCTCGTAGAACTCGTCCATGTAGATCACGCGCATGCCGGAGTCGTGGCTGAACTTCCACAGGTCCGGATCGTTGAGCGATCCCCGGATTCCGATCTGGATCGTGCGCTTGGGATCGAGCAGGCCTTCCTCGACGGCACGGCGGAACGGCGCGCCGTGATGGAAGCGCGAGCCCAGGTAGTCGTCGCCGGTGTCGCAGTGCGCGTCGAAATGCACCATGCCGACCGGCCGGTCCCTGGCGATGCCGCGGAAGATCGGCAGCGTCACCGAGTGGTCGCCGCCGCAGGAGACCGGCGCGATGCCCGCGTCGTGCACCTTGGCGTAGAAGTCGGAGATCTCGTTCAGGCTGCTGACGAGATGATAGGGGCTCCTGACCCACGCATCGCCGAGATCGGCGACCCGGCAGATGTCGAAGGGCGCCACCTTCGTCGACTGGTTCATCTTCCGCATGAAGCTCGACATGTTCCGGACCTCGCGCGGTCCGTGCCGGGCGCCGGTGCGGTTGGTGACGCCGCCGTCGAAGGGAACGCCGATCAGGCCGATGTCGATGCCTGACCAGTCCTCGACGAAGGGGGCCCGCATGAAAGTCGGCACGCCGGTGTAGCGCGGACGGACCTGGGGATCGGCGAACGGGTCGGTCATGAGCGAGACTCCTCAGCCGAGGGTGACGCGCGGCCCTTCCACATGGGCATGGCGACCCTCGGTGAGAAGAGTGAACTCGTCCGGCGCCAACTTTACCATCGCGAGGTCGCCGTATCCCATCTCGCGCGCAACCAGCGCGCCCAGGGCCAGGATCGCATCGTTGTCTCGGAGCAGAATCGCCGAAGGCGCGATTTTCGCGTGAATCAGCTCGAGCAGCACAGCGGAAGAGGAACTGGACCCGCGTAGCTCGGCGATCGCGACCACGCGCCCCGTCAGGCATTCGCCGTGGCGCGGATGGCGCGGGTCGGTGACCCTCGCGGTCTTCGGATCGATCCCGCCCCAGAAGCTGATCGGGTGGTCGATCCGGAGGATCGTGCCGCCGCCGGATCCCGCGACGAGAGTCTCGCCCGTAAGCGTCATCGCCACACCCGCTCATCGCGGACGACGCGGCCTTCGATCGCCGAGGCGACGCAATCCTCGAGGCTGCCGTACACGACCTCGTAGCCGAGGTTAGCCGGGCCGTAATGTGCGAACTTGCCGGAGTTGGTCATCAGCTTGCCACCGGTCGCGGGCAGGATGGGCGTCACCACCACGCAGGTGTCGGCGACGATCACCGCTCCGGCGGCTTCGAGGGCCGAAAGATCCGTGCGCTCGACCAGATCTCGGCGCGTGCAGACATAGATCGGCACGCGGAAGCGCCGGCCGGCGGCGAGCCGGGCGAGATCGGCGAACTCGGCCTCGCTGAAATGCGGGCTCCCGAGGGCCACGCAATCGATCGCGCCGTCTCGCGCGGTCGAGAGACGGTCGCGCGCGGCACGGACCATGTCGGGTGCGAGGCGGATCGTGCGTGTCGATCCGCCTTGCGTCGCGGCGGAGAGCGTCGGCGCCTCCGGCGTCGATCCGACGACGTGGAAGAGCCCGACCGCCCCGGCCGAAGCGGCGGCTGCACCCAGCGCCTTGAGCCGGTCCTCGCTCTGCTTCGCAGGCAATCCGTCGATCGCGGCGATCTCCGAACCGATCTCGGCGCCGAGCCAGGTGCCGAGGACCGGGTAGAAGACATCGGCGTCACGGAGCGCGGGTGAAAGGCCGGAGGTGTCGACGACGACGGTCGCGCGTCGGCTTTCGGATCGATGGAGCCCATAGTCCGGCGCGCGCGCGACGAGGGCGCAGGCGATGTCGAGGAAGTCGCCGTAACGGTTGGTGCGGGCGCCCAGCACCGAGTTGCAGAAGGCGACGGCGTTGGACTCGCCCCAGGCGACGTGCGCGCCGAGGGAAGGGCGATGGCCGGCCTGGTAGGGCGCGCAGGTCCAGGTCGGACGGCAGCCGAGAGCCTCATAGGCGCGCATCATCCGGAGCGACATCTCGCGGTGATGCGCGTCGCCCTTCACGCGGTCCGGGTGCAGCAGGTCGAGCGCGCCGACGTTGAGGGTGGTCGGGACGGCGACCTTGCCGCCGTCGGCCGCCAGCCGTTCGGCGAAGTACGTGCCGGAGTCGCCGTGATAGAGGCAGCCATCGACATGGGACGAGACGACCGGCAGCAGGCGCTTGGCGCCGAGCAGCCGTCCGGTCTCGGCCACCAGCCGCATCGCCATCGCCTTGGCCGCGCCCTCGGCGCCGTCGGCGATCCACCGCTCGTCGGGTGAAAGGTCCATCGGCCGCCATGGTAGCATCGCTTCCGTGGGAGGATCGACGCTGCGCCTCTTATCGCTCGCCGCCGCTCTGATTTTTGTCGCTACGGCAGCCCAAGCGCTGGAGGTCGAGACGCGCGAGTTCGCGCTGCCCAGGGAGTCGGGCGCCATCGCGCTCGCCGTCGATCCCGCCGAGGGTGGCCCCGTATGGATCGCGCTGCAACTCGCCGGCGCCCTCGTGCGCCTCGATCCGAAGACCGGTGCCGTGGACCAGGTCCGGCTCGGCGACGGTTCGGCGCCCGCCGGCGTGACCCTCGACCGCGACGGCGCACCCTGGGTCGCCGATGGCGGCCGAAACGCGCTGTTGCGGGTCGATCCGCGGAGCCGCGAGGTCAAGTTCTGGCCGCTGCCGGAGAGCGCAGGATATGCCGAGCTGAATGCGGTCACCTTCGATGCGCGCCAACGTCTTTGGTTCACCGGCCAGACGGGGGCGCTCGGCCGCCTCGATCCGGCCAACGGGGAGATCCGCCTGTGGGAAGCACCCGGCGCAGCGAGCATCGTGCCGTCGCCCTCGGGGCTCGCTTTCCTTTCAACGGTCGAGGGCTTCGTCGGCTTGATCGATGCGGAGACCGACGCCTTCGAGCGGATCGCTCCACCGACCCCATGGCAAGGCCCGCGGCGTCTCGCTGTCGACGCACGCGGGAATCTTTACGTGACCGAGTGGAACATCGGCCGTCTGAACCGATGGGACGCGGCGGCGAAGACCTGGAAGACATTGCCGATGCCGGGACCACGCTCGCGGGCCTTTGCCGTCCATGCGGCTGGCGAAGGCGGCATCTGGATCAGCGACTTCGGAACCAACGCGCTCGTGCGCTTCGATCCCGAGCGCGGGACCTTCCAGACCTTCGGCTTCTCCCAGACCTTCGCCAATGCCCGTCAGATCGCGTCGCGCGGGCGCGAGATCTGGACCGCGGAATCCGGCAGCGATCGCGTGACGGTCCGTCGCATCAAGTGATCGGCGCTTGCGTCCTCGAGCGAACTCCGTCATTTCCCGCGCCATGCCGCTTCGCCACGTCGCGCTCGCCGTGCTCGTCGCCGCCGTCTGGGGATGCAACTTCATCGCCATCCGATGGGGCCTCGACGCCTATCCGCCGCTTCTTCTGATCGCGCTCCGCTTCGCGATCTCGGCGGCGCCGGTATTGCTTTTGCCACGACCCAACATCCCGTGGCCGCGCCTGCTGACCTTGGCGCTATTCCTGTTCGTGCTGCAGTTCGCCTTCCTCTTCGCGGGGATGGAGCTCGGCATGACGCCGGGCATGGCCTCGATCCTGATGCAGAGCCAGGCCTTCCTGACGCCGGCCTTCGCGATGATCGCGCTTGGCGAGAAGGCGACCGCGCGGCAGGTCGTCGGTGGCGCGGTGTCGCTCGCGGGTCTCGTGCTGGTCGCGACCACGGTGGACGCGACGATGACGGTGATAGGCTTCCTGATGACGCTGGCGGCCGCGGCGAGCTGGGCCATCGGCAACGTCATGCAGAAGAGCATCGGTCCGGTCGACCGCTTCGCGCTGACGCTCTGGCTCAGCTTGGTGCCGCCGATCCCGGCGCTTATCGCGTCCTTCTTCCTCGAAGGCGACATAGTGGCAGCGGTCCTGAATACGGGATGGCGCGACGTGGGATCGCTCCTCTATCTCGCGGTGGTCTCGACCTGGTTCGGCTATGTCGCCTGGGGACGTCTCCTGTCGCTCTACCCGATGGCGGCGGTGAGCCCCTACGCGTTGCTGATCCCGATCTTCGGCATGGCCTCGTCGGCGCTGGTGTTCGGCGAGCGCTTCGGGCCGGAGCGCCTCGGTGGTGCTGCGCTCGTCATGCTCGGCGTCGCGGTCGCCACCTTGAGCTTTCGTCGCCGGAGTTGACCCGGTCGCGGCCGGACCTGTAGACCCGCTTCAAGCTCTCTAAAGAGGATCTTCCCGGTGACCGAAACCTCCGACATCCGCTTCGCGGTCGAGGGCGGCGTCGCCTTCGTCACGCTGTCGCGGCCGAAGGCGCTGAACGCGCTGACGCTCGAGATGATCCGGGCCTATTACCGGCGCCTCGTCGGCTGGGCGAAGGATCCCGCGGTCCGCGCCGTGGTGATCGAGGGCGAAGGGGGGAAGGCGTTCTGCGCCGGCGGCGACGTGCGGGCGGTCTACGACTCCGTCAAGACCGTGCCCAGCGATCTGAACCGGGTCTTCTTCGCCGAGGAGTACCAGCTCAACCGGCTGATCCACCGCCTCGGCAAGCCCTACATCGCGTTGATCGACGGCATCACCATGGGCGGCGGCCTCGGGCTCTCGGTCCATGGCACCCACCGGATCGCGACCGAGAAGACGATGGCGGCAATGCCCGAGACCGGCATCGGTCTCTTCCCCGACATCGGCGCGACCTGGTTCCTCAACCGCTGCCCCGGAAAGATGGGCCTCCATCTGGCGCTGACCGGCGCCCGCGTCCGCGCGGCCGATGCGCTTTATGTCGGCTTCGCGACTCACTACGCGCCGAGCGACGCGCTCGACGGTTTCAAGCGCGACCTCGTCGCCGGCACCGACGTCGAAGCGGCGATCAGGAAGATCGCCGCCGACCCCGGCCCGGCGCCGCTCGCCGCTGCCAGGTCCACGATCGACCGCACCTTCGCCGGCGGCTCGGTCGAGGCGATCCTCGCGGCCCTTGAGGCCGATGGCTCGGACTGGGCCAAGGAGACGCTGAAGACGCTGCACCCGAAATCGCCGACCAGCCTCAAGGTGACCTTCGAGCAGCTCCGGCGCGGGGCCGGCCTCGCGATCGAGGACGTGCTGGTCATGGAGTACCGGATGACCCAGGTATTCATGGCCGGCCACGATTTCTTCGAAGGCATCCGCGCCCTGCTGGTCGACAAGGACCAGTCGCCCAAGTGGAAGCCGGCGACGCTGGCCGAGGTGACTGAGGGCGACGTCGCGCGCTACTTTGAGCCGCTCGGCGCGAACGACATCAAATTCGCCTGATAGGAAGCACGGGAGGAAGGCATGGCTAGGATCGGCTTCATCGGCCTCGGCAACATGGGCGGGCCGATGGCCCGGAACCTGGTCAAGGCCGGCCACGAGGTGGTCGGCTTCGACCTGGTGAAGGCGAACCTCGATGCGGCGACCGGCGTGAAGCCGGTGGCGTCCGCTGCCGAGGGGGCGTCGGGGGCCGAGGCTGTGGTGACGATGCTGCCCGCCGGAGCGCATGTCCGCGAGGTGCTGACCGGCAGGGGCGGGGTCTTGGCCGCGATGAAGGCGGGGGCGCTGCTGATCGACTCCTCGACCATCGACGTGGCGACGGCCCGCGACATGGAGGCTGCCGCCAAGGCGAAGGGTGTGCTGCTGGTTGACGCCCCGGTCTCGGGCGGCGTCGGCGGGGCCGAGGCAGGGACCCTGACCTTCATGGTCGGCGGATCGGAGGCCGCCTTCGCCGTGGCGCAGCCGATTCTGGAAAAGATGGGCAAGACCATCGTCCATGCCGGGGGGCCCGGGAACGGCCAGGCGGCCAAGATCTGCAACAACATGATTCTCGGAATTTCGATGATCGCGACCTCCGAAGCCTTCGCTTTGGCGCAGCGACTCGGCCTGGATGCTCAGAAATTGTTCGACATCAGTTCCAAGTCTTCGGGCCAATGCTGGTCGATGACGAGCTACTGCCCGGTCCCCGGACCGGTGCCGGCATCCCCGGCAAACCGCGGTTACAAGGCTGGATTCACGGCCGCGATGATGTTGAAAGACTTGAAGCTTGCCCAGGAAGCCGCCGCCGCCGCCGGGGCCCTGACGCCGCTCGGCGCCGAGGCCGCCCAGCTTTACGGGCTGTTCTGCGGCCAGGGCAATGCGGCGCTCGACTTTTCGGGCGTCATCGGCTTGTTTCAAGACACAAAACCGGCCTAGCGCCCTCGTCCTCGGTAGAATATTGTAATCCCCTATGATAAAGCGCCTCGGGGGCTCGGGTCGGGGTGTGAGGGGCTAAAAGTCGAGCGAGGTTGATGTGCGCGCAGCGTATTTAGAGGCGATCCGGCTGATCGAGCGGCTGCACCGGCAGTTCCTCGAAGTCGTCAAGACTGAGCTGGACCGCCAGGGCATCGAAGACATCAACAACGTCCAGGCGCTGATCCTCTTCAACATCAGCGAGGACGAGCTCACCGTCGGCGAGCTCACGAACCGCGGCTACTACCTTGGTTCGAACGTTTCCTACAATGTCCGGAAAATGGTCGAGAACGGCTACCTGGCTCAGGAGCGTTCCGCCCACGACCGCCGCTCGATCCGCATCCGGCTTTCGCCGAAGGGGCTCGACCTCTGCAAGCGCATCGCCGTGATGTTCGACACCCACGCCGGCGCCATCTCGCAAGGCACGCTCAAGGACGAGCAGCTGAAGACGGCGAGCCAGACCTACCGCGAGCTCGAGCGGTTCTGGTCGGGCCTGCTCGACTACGGCGCGCGAGTCCCGCGTCTCGGCACCACCGCCGCCTGAGGCTTCCAAGTCGTTCGATCCGGTTTCGGGGGACGCCGTCGCAACCGGACGGCGGCCAGGATCCTTGATTGCGGTATTCGGTTAGGTGGGCTGCTAGAGTGCCCGCCTTTCGTCGCCCACCCGAAGGATCGTCATGCGTCGCTCACAACTTTTCCTGCCGACTCTCAAGGAAACCCCCACCGAGGCGCAGATCGTCTCGCATCGGCTGATGTTGCGCGCCGGCATGGTCCGCCAGACCTCGGCCGGCATCTATGCTTGGCTGCCGATGGGCTATCGGGTCTTGAAGAAGATCGAGCAGATCGTCCGCGAGGAGCAGGACCGTTCGGGCGCGCAGGAAGTGCTGATGCCGACGCTGCAATCGGCCGACCTATGGCGACAGAGCGGCCGCTACGACGACTACGGCAAGGAGATGCTCCGCATCAAGGATCGGCACGAGCGCGACATGCTCTATGGGCCGACCAACGAGGAGATGATCACCGACATCTTCAAGTCGTACGTGAAGAGCTACAAGGAGCTCCCGAAGAACCTCTATCACATCCAGTGGAAGTTCCGGGACGAGGTGCGCCCCCGCTTCGGCGTGATGCGCGGACGCGAGTTCCTGATGAAGGACGCGTATTCGTTCGACCTTGATTACGCTGCCTCCAAGCACGCCTACAACAAGATGTTCGTGGCCTACCTCAAGACCTATGACCGCATGGGCCTGAAGGCGATCCCGATGCGCGCCGATACCGGCCCGATCGGCGGCGATCTCAGCCACGAGTTCATCATCCTGGCCGAGACCGGCGAGAGCCAGGTGTTCTGCCACAAGGACTACGTGGAGTTCGATGTCGCCAACCTGGCGATCGACTTCGACGACGTTGCCGGCGTGCAGAAGGTGGTCGAGCGCTGGACCAGCCTCTATGCCGCGACCGACGAGAAGCACGACGCGGCCGAGTTCGAGAAGATCCCCGAGGATCGTCGCATCAGCGCGCGCGGCATCGAGGTCGGCCACATCTTCCACTTCGGCACCAAATACTCCGAACCGCTCGGCGCCAAGGTCACCGGACCCACCGGCGAGCAGGTGACCGTGCTGATGGGCTCCTACGGCATCGGCGTCTCGCGTCTGGTCGGCGGCATCATCGAGGCGAGCCACGACGACAACGGCATCATCTGGCCGGAGTCGGTGGCACCCTGGGGCGTCGGCATCGTCAATCTCAAGACCGGCGACGCCGAGTGCGACAGGGTCTCGAACGATCTCTACGAGAAGTTCGAGAAGGCCGGTCGCGAGCCCCTGCTCGACGATCGCGACGAGCGTCCGGGCTCGAAGTTCGCCGACATGGACCTGATAGGGCTCCCATGGCAGGTCGCTGTCGGCCCGCGTGGGCTCAAGTCCGGCGTCGTCGAGCTCAAGAACCGCAAGACCGGCGAGAAGCAGGAGCTGTCGCCCGAAGCGGTGCTCGCCAAGCTCGCGGGCTGATGGCCGCTTTCGGGACCTTCGAGCGGATGATGGCGATGCGCTACCTGCGCGCGCGTCGCCAGGAAGGTTTCATCTCGGTCATCGCCTGGTTCTCGCTCGTCGGCATCGCGCTCGGCGTCGCCACGCTGATCATCGTGATGAGCGTGATGAACGGCTTCCGCCATGAGCTGATCGCGCGCATCGTCGGTTTCAACGGCCACGTCATCATTTCCGGCGCGTCCGGACCGATGCCCGACTTCGACGACGTGACCCGCGCGGTCCGCGGCCTACCGGGCGTCACCTCGGCGGTGCCGATCGTCGACGGTCAGGCGATGGCGACGGCCAACGGCACGGCGACCGGCGCGCTGGTCCGTGGCGTCCGCGCCGACGATCTGGCCGGTCGCAGGACCTTCGAAGGCAGGCTTCGCTCCGGCACCCTCGAGGTTTTCGACGAGGATGAGGTCGTCATCGGCTACCGGCTTTCGCAGAAGCTCAGGGTCGGCCTCGGCGACAAGTTGACCTTGGTGGCGCCGACCTTCCAGGCAACCGCGCTCGGCAGCCTGCCGCGGACCCGCGACTACACCGTTGTCGCGATCTTCGACGTCGGCATGCCCGAGATCGACGCGGGCTATGTCTTCATGTCGCTCAAGGCGGCGCAGATCTTCTTTCGCGTGCCCGAGGCGGCGACCGGCGTCGAGATCAAGCTCGAGGACCCGCTCCGGGTGGCCGAGTTCCGCGCCGCGGCCCAGGGGCGGCTCGGACCGAACTACCGTCTGCTCGACTGGCAGCAGGCGAATGCCAGCATCGTCAATGCGCTGACGGTCGAGCGGAACGTCATGTTCCTGATCCTGACGCTGATCATCCTGGTCGCCGCCTTCAACATCATCTCGTCCCTGATCATGCTGGTGAAGGACAAGACCCGCGATATCGCGATCCTGAGGACGATGGGGGCCTCGCCCGGCGCGATCATGCGGGTCTTCTTCATGAGCGGCGCGTCGGTCGGCGTGCTCGGCACGATCTTCGGCTTCGCGCTTGGTCTCTCCTTCGCGCTCAACATCGAAAGCATCCGCCACTGGGTCGAGTCGCTGTCGGGCACGAACCTCTTCTCGGCCGAGATCTCCTTCCTCGCGAGGTTGCCGTCGCGGGTCGAGACGCCTGAGGTGGCCGCCGTCGTGGCGATGTCGATCGGGCTTTCATTCCTGGCGACGCTCTATCCGTCGTGGCGTGCCTCGCGGCTCGATCCGATCGAGGCGCTCCGCTATGAGTGAGGCGCTTGCCTGATGGCGGCCTTCGGCACCTCGGAGCGGATGCTGGCGATGCGCTATCTCAGATCGCGCCGGCAGGAAGGGTTCATCTCCGTCATCGCCTGGTTCTCGCTGATCGGCATCGCGCTCGGCGTAGCGACGCTGATCGTCGTCACCAGCGTGATGAACGGCTTCCGGCACGAGCTGATCACCCGCATCGTCGGCTTCAACGGTCACGTGACGATCTACAGTGTCGGCGGGCCGATGCCGGACTACGAGGACGTGACGCGCGCGGTGCGGGGTCTTCCCGAGGTGGTCGCGGCCTCCCCGGTCATCGACGGTGAGGCGATGGTGACCGCCAACGGCATCGCCTCAGGGGCGCTGGTCCGCGGCATCCGCGCCGAGGATCTGGCATCGCGAAAGATCCTCGACGGAAAGCTCAAGGAAGGCTCCCTCGCAGGTTTCGACGACGAGGAGATCGCGATCGGCTACCGCCTCGCGCAGAAGCTCAAGCTCAAGGTCGGGGACCGCCTGACCCTCGTGGCTCCCAATCCTCAGGGCGCTGCGCCGGCCAACTTGCCACGCACCCGGGCCTATCCCGTCGGTGCCTTGTTCGACGTCGGCATGGCCGAGATCGATGCAGGATACGTCTTCCTGCCGCTGGCGGCGGCGCAGGAGTTCTTCCGCGTGCCTGAGGCTGCGTCCGGCATCGAGGTCGTGCTCGAAAATCCGGAGCGCGCGGCCGAATTCCGGTTCCTGGTCCTGAGCCGTCTCGGTGCGGGCTATCGCCCGTTCGACTGGCAGCAGGCGAATGCCGGGATCATGGACATGGTGAGGGTCCAGCGGAACGTCCTGTTCCTGATCCTGGCCCTGATCATCCTGGTCGCAGCCTTCAACATCGTCTCCTCCCTGATCATGCTGGTGAAGAGCAAGACCCATGACGTCGCCATCCTCAGGACGATGGGCGCCACCTCGGGCTCGGTGATGCGGGTGTTCTTCATGAGCGGCGCCGCGGTCGGCATGCTCGGCACGCTCGCCGGATTCGGCATCGGTGTCGCCTTCGCTCTCAATATCGAGACGATCCGCCGCTGGATCGAGTCGATCTCCGGCACCGAGCTGTTCTCTGCCGAGATCTATTTCTTCAGCCAGCTGCCGTCACGCGTCGAGCCGCGGGAAGTCGCTGCCATCGTGCTGATGGGCCTCGGGCTCTCCTTCCTCGCCACGCTTTACCCGTCCTGGCGGGCGGCGAGGCTCGATCCGATCGAGGCGCTCCGCCATGAGTGAACCGACCCTCGCGCTTCGCGGCGTGACCCGCGTCTTCCGCCAGGGCGAGCGACAGCTCAAGGTGCTGCGCGGCGTCGACCTGACCCTGACCCGCGGCGAGCTGGTGGCTCTTGTAGGCCCGTCGGGCGCCGGCAAGTCGACGCTGCTCCACATCGCCGGCCTCCTGGAACGGCCCGACGGCGGCTCGGTCGAGGTCGGCGGCATCGCTTGCTCGACCCTGAGCGACGGCGACCGGACGCGCATCCGTCGCGACACGGTCGGCTTCGTCTACCAGTTCCATCACCTGCTGCCGGAGTTCTCGGCGCTCGAGAACGTCATGCTGCCGCAGCTGATCGCCGGCCTCTCCAAGCGCGAGGCGCGCGAGCGCGCACGCCAGCTGCTCGGCATGGTGGGCTTGGCTGAGCGAGCCGACCATCGTCCGGGCCGGCTCTCGGGCGGCGAGCAGCAGCGGGTGGCGATCGTCCGCGCCATCGCCAACGTGCCCCGCGTGCTCCTTGCCGACGAGCCGACCGGTAACCTGGACCCGTCCACGGCCGAAGGCGTGTTCCAGCAGCTGCAGAAGCTGGTGAAGGCGACCGGGCTTTCGGCGCTGATCGCGACCCATAATCTGGACCTCGCGCGCCGCATGGACCGGGTGCTGGAGCTCAAGGACGGATTGGTGATGCCGGCCTGACGGCGCAACCGTCGACACGCCTCGGCGTTCTACCGCCGAGTGTCCCGAGGCGCGGTGGTTCCATGACTTACACTTCCCTGATCACCGAAGGTGGCGGTCATCGCGGCGTGATCGTCCATTCGATGGACGAGTCCGAGTTGCAGGCAATGAATCGGCGGCGCGGCAAGCTCGTGCTGTGCGTCGACGACGATCCCAACATCCGTCAGATCGTGAAGCACTGCCTTTCCGACGCAGGCTATCCGGTCCTGGTCTGCCGTGACGGTGACCTGTGCCTGTCGATGCTGAGCCGCTACGAGCCTCGCATGATCCTGCTCGACGTCGAGATGCCGGAGCTCGACGGCTTTGAGACTCTGAGGGAGATTCGGGCGCGTTTCCCGCAACTTCGAGCCAAGATCATGTTCCTCACGGGACGACGAATGGTGGGCGACGTGCAGACCGCGCGCGGGCTCGATGTCGATGGCTACATGATCAAGCCGTTCACTCGCGCGAACCTGGTACGGCGTCTCGATCGGCTGACTGGGATCTAGGCTTCCGCCCGCCCGAGCGTTCGATCCGCCGCGCGACCGCTTCCAGCCTTTCAAGGCTGTTACCAATTGCCCCGGCATCCAAGCCCCGGCCGGCAAGGGCCCGATCGACAAGCTGTTCAAGGTTGCCGGCGACGGCCGTTATGTCGCGATAGCCGAAGGTGCTGCCCGAGCCATAGAGGCGGTGGGCCTCGCGCCTGAGCGCGGCCAGCCCCTCGGTGAGGCGGCTAGCCATGATGCGCCTGCCAGATCCGGCGGACCCGATCGGCAAGCTCGTACGGGTCGTAGGGTTTCGCGATGACGCCGAGTGCCCCCATATCCCGATACCGCTCCGCGTCCTGAGGCATGGCCTGCCCGGTGACAAAGATCACCGGAAGGTCGGCCATCTCGGGATCGCGACGGATCGAGGCCAGCACGGCCTGTCCGTCCATGTCGGGAAGGTTGGTGTCGAGCAGCAGAAGGTCGGGGCGGAATCGCCGCGCCCACCGGAGCGTCTTGCTGCCGCGGTCGCATAGCTCGACCGCGAAGCCGCCGGCTTCCTCGAGTGCGAGGCCCGTCGCCCTCCCGATGATCGGATCGTCCTCGACGACGAGGATCCGGCTGGGAGAATCGACAGTCGTCTCGTTCTGTCCGTTGGCATGCATGCTGATGGTCCCGTCGCTTCCGAGGCAAACGGTTGATCGGCAACGGAGTTCCCGAAGGGGATGAGGTCTAGCTGTGACCTATGGTGAAATCGTTCCGCCCGGTCCGGTCCTGGCCTCTCAGGAGCCAGAGAGGGCGGCGGGCGAAGTCGACCGTGTAGCCGCTCTTGTCCGTGGTCGCGATCAGGTTCCGGTCGAAATGCGAAGTCGCCGGCATGTAGCGGATGGCGACGCCGGCCCGGCGCTTCGGCGAGCGGTTCGGGGCGGAGCCGTGGATCATGTAGACGTCGTGCAGCGACATCTGTCCGGGCTCGAGCTCGATGTCGACGGCGGTCTTCTCGTCGAACGTGCCGTCGGCCGCGCGCTGGGTCAGCACCACATCCGTGCGGTTTTCCGTCAGGTGCGGATGCAGGACCTTGCCGCGATGCGATCCCGGGATCACGCGGAGGCAGCCGTTCTCGACCGTCGAGGGATCGAGCGCGATCCAGGCAGTGCAGGTGCCGAGGGGACGGATCGGCCAGTACTGGCCGTCCTGGTGCCAGGGCACTTCCATCCCGTCGCCGCCCGGCTTGCAGAAGATCTGGCAACCCCAAAGCACGATGTCGGGTCCGATCGCGTCTTGGACGAGGTCGAGGATCGCCTCGTCCCTGGCGAGATCGAGGAAGGCGCTGCTGCCGCGCACGCCTTCGCTGTTCTTGCCCTCGATATGCGCGCTGACGAGACGCTCCGGCCGGATCGTCGGGTTGTCGAGGATCAGCTGGTCGAGTACCGCGCGCAGTGCGTCGACGCGGGACGACGACAAGCGATAGGAGGGGACGACATATCCGTCCTTCTCGTACTTCGCCTTCTCGGCAACGCTGAGACCCACGGTCAGATCGCCGGGCGACGATCGCGCCAGCCGGCCGCCTGCTCGTAGGCGTGGCCGGCGCGCAGCACCAGTGCGTCGTCGTGCGGCTTCGCCGCTATCTGCATCGACAGCGGCAGCCCGTCCTTGGTGAAGCCGGTGCAGACGCTGGCCGCCCGCCCGCCCGGGGTGTTGGAAGGCGGACAGACCAGGCGCCCGCGGCCCATGACCGACGGCAGGTCGTAGAGCTCATCCAGCGTCGGCGCCGGTGCCAGCGAACAGCCGGTCACCGCGACGTCGACCTTGGCGAGTGCCTCGTCATAGGCCTTGCACAGCAAGGTCCGATGGCGGAGCGCCTGGATGTAGTCGGCGGCCGAAAGCATCGCGCCAGATAGAAGGCGTTCGCGCGTGACGCGGGCGAAGATGTTGGGGCGCGTGCGCAGATCGCGCTCGTGGATCGCATAAGCCTCGGCCTGCAGGATCACGCGGCAGCAGGCGTCCCACTCGGCGAGCGGCGGCAGCTCGATGTCGACGAGCCTGGCGCCGAGCTTCTTCAGGACGAGGAGTGCGTCCTCGATTGCCTTCCGCGCCTCGCGCGTCGCCTCGACGTCCTTCTCAAAGAAGCGGCGGATGACGCCGACCTTCATGCCGCGGATGCCGTCCTTCAGCGCGCGCGTGAAGCCCGGCAGCTTCTCCGGTGCGGACGACGCGGGATCGGCGGCATCGGGGCCGGCGATCGCGTCCAGCAGCATCGCGCCGTCCTCGAGCGTCCAGGTTATCGGCCCGCAATGATCGAGCGAAAACGAGAGCGGATAGACGCCCGCACGGCTCACCAGGCCGTAGGTGGGCTTGAAACCGGCGACGCCGCAGAAGGCCGAGGGCCCGCGGATCGAGCCCGACGTATCGGAGCCCATGGTCGCGGTGACGAGACCCGCCGCCATCGCCGATCCCGAACCGGACGACGAGCCGCCGGTGAAGTAGCCGGGCTTCCACGGATTGACTGCGGGCGGGAAGGGCAGATCCTTGGCCGGGCCGCCGGTCGCGAACTCGTGCGTGGCGAGCTTGCCCACCAGCACCATGCCGGCCTGGCCCAGCCTCGCGGCGACGGTCGAATCCTGTGCCGGCACGTTCTTCAGCAGCACCTTGGAATGCGCGGTCGTCCGCACGCCCTTGGTCGAATAGATGTCCTTGAGGCCGAGCGGGATGCCGTGCAGCGGACCGATGCGTTTGCCGGCCTTGATCTGGCTATGTGCCTTCTTCGCCGCCTTGCGCGCGTCGTCGGCCAGGACCAGGACGAAGGCGTTCAGCGTCGGGTTGAGCTTGGCGATGCGGTCGAGCGAGGCGTCGACCAGATCGACCGGCGAGAGCTTGCCCCGGGCGATGCGACGCGAGGCCTCGGCGACGGTGAGGTAATGCAGCTCGGTCATCGTCTAGCCTCGGCGGCTCGGGTGAAAGACATGCGAGGGCTCGTCCGCGTAGTCGTAGCTGCGCGGTACGCGATCGATCGCGGTCTTGTTGGCGGCATCGGCCTCGATCGTTGACGCGGTCAGCGCGGCATCGAGGGTGAGGCCGGCACGTCGCGCCATTCCGGCGATCGGATTCGCCTTCGGGAGGGCCGGGGCCGGCAGGCGATCGAGCAGGCCGAAGGCCCAGTCGGAGAGCGCCAGCAACTCGCGGTCCTTGCCGCGCGCTGCCACGAGCTGGATCGCCAGCGGCAAGCCGTTGGGACCGAGTCCGGTCGGCAGGCTGACGCAGGGCGTGTCGGCGAGGGTCCAGAGCCGGTTGAACTCGGGATCGCCGGTCCACGACAGGCCGGCAGGTGCTTCGCCCGAAGCCGCCGGCGTCAGGATGGCGTCGTAGCCTTTGAGGAAGTCGTCGATGGCGATGATGCAGGCCGCGCGGGTGGCTTCGGCATCGGCGACGAGCGCCGGCGAGCAGGCGAGGCCCAAGGCGATGCGGTCGCGGAAGCTGCCGCTCATCAGGACCTGATGGTCGCGCCACTCGGCCGTGAAAGCGCGCGCGCCCCCGACGGCCATCAATACTTCCTGGGCGGCGAAGCCTCGTTCGCAGATGCCGGGCAATTCCGCGCGTTCCACGATCGCATGCGGGGTGAGCCTGGCGACGGTGTCGTTCAACGCAGCTTCGGCCGCAGCATCGAGCGGCACGCGTGCGCGGGTGCGGACGACGGCGATCCTTGGCTTGCGCGAGATCGTCGGCCGCGTGTCCTTCACCCCGGCGAGCACCGCGTGGAACAGCAGCAGGTCGTCAGGCGTACGCGCATAGCAGCCGAGCGTGTCGAGATCGGCTGCGAGCGGCTGGATGCCGCGGAGCGAAAGCGCGGCTCTGGTCGCCTTGAATCCAGGGATGCCGCAATAGGCGGCGGGGCGGATCACCGATCCAGCCGTCTGTGTCGCGAAGGCGAGCGGCAGGATGCCGGCGCCGACCGCTGCCGCCGATCCCGACGACGAGCCGCCCGGCGTATGCGCGAGGTTGTAGGGATTGCCGGTCGGACCGGGATGTCGCCCGGCGAACTCGGTCGTCACCGTCTTGCCGAAGGCCACACCGGAGGCCTTCCGCACCGCGGTTACGCATTCGGCATCGGCCTCCGGCCGGTGCCCCAGCCGGATCGGCGAGTTGCACTCGGTCGGCATGTCGGCCGTATCGATGATGTCCTTGATGCCGACCGGCACGCTGGCGAGCGCGCCTTTCTTCTGCGTCTTGTCGACCGCACGCGCCTGGGCGAGCACGAGCGTGGGATCGAGATAGGCGAAGGCCCGGAGCCTCGGCTCGACCGCGGCGACGCGTTCGAGATACGCCTCGACGAGCGCTTCGGCGCGGAGCTTGCCGTCGCGGACCTTCGCGGCCGCTTCGCGGGCGGAGAAATCGGCGGGGCCGGCCATCAGCGCCTCCGGCTCGGCACGAAGACGTGCGCGGGCTCGATCTCGTAGGGGAGCTCGCGCGGCAGCTTCGCGGCCATTTCCTGCAGCACGGCATCACCCTCGGCCCAGGCTCGGGCGAGCTGGTCGTCGAGCGCGAGACCGGCGCGCCGCTGGAGTGCCGCCATCGGCGGAGGGGCTGCGAGAGACGGCGGCTGGATCGCACCCAAGATGTTGAACGCCCAGTCGGAGAGCGCCAGCAGCTCGCGGTCCCTGCCGCGTGCACCGACGAGCTGGAGCCCGACCGGCAGTCCGTTGGGCCCGAGCCCGATCGGCAGGCTGATGCAAGGCGTACCGAGGAAAGTCCAAAGGCGATTGAATTCGGGATGGCCCGTCGACTGCAGGCCTTTCGGCGCTTCGCCCGGCGCGGACGGCGTCAGGATCGCGTCGTAGTCCTTGAAGAAGGCCTGGATGGCGGCGATGCCCGCCGCGCGTGTTGCCTCAGCCTCGGCCAGGCGGGCGGCGGCGATGCCGCGTCCGGCTTCGATCGAACCGAGCAGCATCACGCTGAGCAGGTCGCGATGCTTCCTCTCGAGTGCGTCATAGGCACGGGCGATGCCGGCGGCCATGACCGCGCCCTGAGCCTCGAAGCCG
>JBGALV010000002.1:0-128024 GCA_044223515.1 Alphaproteobacteria bacterium | reverse complement strand
CCCGGGGTGACCGCCGCGATTCCGGGGGAGAAAGAGGGCCGGGAGGGGCCTTTTGCCGCGCTCTCCAGGCTCAAGAAGGAGCCCTAAAGCCGCTTGCCCCCCGGGGGGTTCCCGGCTACATAAGCGCCGCGCCGGCCGCGATGGGTGGATGCGTTTCCGGCAGGGCCGTCGGCGTGTTCGCTGCACGGCCTGCACAATCGAAAGTGTAGGTTGCCATGGCTGTTCCTAAGAAAAAGACTTCGAAGTCGCGCCGCAACATGCGCCGCGCCCACCACGCGTTGCCGTCGGTAACCGTGATGGAGTGCTCGAACTGCGGCGAGTTGAAGCGCCCTCATCACGTCTGCAAGGCGTGCGGCCATTACGACGGCCGCGAGGTTGTCGCGTCCAAGGCCTGATCGCCGGGTAGAACCAGTACCCGGCCGCCCGAGGGCTGCCCCCTTGAGCCAGCGGCTGACGCTTGCGCTGGATGCCATGGGCGGGGACCAGGCCCCCGACATGGTGATCGAGGGCGCCGAGATGGCCCGGATCCGCTTTCCCGGGATCGACTTCCTGATCTACGGCGACGAGGCGAAGATCAGGCCGCTGCTTGAGCGCCATCGCGCGCTCGCCGAGCGGACGACGCTGTTCCATACCGAGGATGTGGTGAAGAACGAGGACAAGCCGTCGGTGGCGCTTCGCGCCGGACGCAACTCCTCGATGCGCCTCGCCATCGATGCCGTGAAGGAAGGCAAGGCCGCCGGGGTCGTCTCAGCGGGCAACACCGGGGCCCTGATGGCGATGGCGAAGCTGGGGCTTCGCATGCTGCCCGGCATCGACCGCCCGGCCATCGCTTCCTTCTTCCCGACCGAGCGCGGCGAAAGCTGCATGCTCGATCTCGGAGCCAACGTCGAGTGCGACGCCGAGAACCTGATCCAGTTCGCGATTCTCGGCGACATGTTCGCCCGCGCCGTGCTGGGCATCCCGAAGCCCACCATCGGCCTCCTCAACGTCGGCTCGGAGGAGATGAAGGGCCATGACGAAGTGAAACGCGCCGGCGCCACGCTCCGCGAAGGCAAGGTGCCGGTCGAGTTCCACGGCTTCATCGAGGGCGACGACATCACCGCCGGCACCGTCGACGTGGTCGTCACCGACGGCTTCACCGGCAATGTCGCGTTGAAGACCGCCGAAGGTACCGCGCGCCTCTACACCAACTTCATCCGGGCGAGCTTCAAGAGCTCGATCCTGGCCAAGCTCGGGTACCTCCTGAGCCGCGGCGCGCTCCAGAAGGTGCGCGAGCGGACCGATCCTCGCCGCTACAACGGCGCGGTCTTCCTCGGCCTCAACGGCATCGCGGTCAAGAGCCACGGCGGGACCGACGCGCTCGGCTTTGCCAATGCGATCGGGGTCGCCAACGACATGGCTGTCCACGGCTTCCTGGACAAGGTGAAGGCGGAGCTCGCCGAGCTCGCGAACGTCGATCTCAGGGGGGCGATGGCGTGACCCTCCGCTCGCTGATCGTCGGCACCGGCGCCTACCTGCCGGCCAAGGTCGTGACCAACGACGACCTTTCCCAGCAGATGGAAACTACGGACGAGTGGATCCAGCAGCGGACAGGCATCCGCCAGCGCCACGTCGCGGCCGAGGGGGAGTTCACCTCGCACCTGGCGGTCAAGGCGTCGGAGAAAGCGCTGGCCCAGGCCGGGCTCAAGCCCAGCGACGTCGATCTGATCGTGCTGGCCACGACCACGCCGGATGAAACCTTTCCGGCCACGGCGACCCGGGTCCAGGCCATGCTCGGGATCACCCGGGGGGCGGCCTTCGACGTCCAGGCGGTGTGCGCCGGGTTCATCTATGCCCTGGCCGTCGCCGACAATTTCATCCGGGCGGGGCAGGCCAGGATCGCCCTGGTGATCGGCGCGGAGACCTTTACCCGGATCCTCGACTGGAACGACCGCGGCACGGCCGTGCTGTTCGGCGACGGTGCCGGAGCGGTGGTCCTGAAGGCCACCGAGGGGGCCGGCGGCTCCCAAGACCGGGGCGTCCTGAGCACCCACCTGCACTCCGATGGAAGGGGCCACGACGCCCTCTATGTCGACGGCGGCCCGTCCTCGACCGGCAAGGTCGGGGTGGTCAAGATGCAGGGCAAAGAGGTCTTCAAGCACGCCGTCTCCAAGCTCGCCCAGGTGATCCAGGAAGCCCTCGACGCCAACGGCATGAAGCCCGAGCAGATCGACTGGCTGGTGCCCCACCAGGCCAACCGGAGGATCATCGACGGCATGGCCGACAAGTACGGCCTGCCCAAGGAGAAGGTGGTGGTGACCGTCGACCGGCATGCCAACACCTCGGCCGCCTCGGTGCCCCTGGCGCTGGCGGAGGCGGTCGGCGACGGCCGCATCAAGCCGGGCCACCTGGTCGTCCTCGAGGCGATCGGCGGCGGGCTCGCCTGGGGCGCCGCCCTGGTTCGGATGTAGGCGGACCTTCGCGCTCTACCTCGTCTCAAGATCGATAGCCATCTCCCTGTCGTTGACCGATTTTTTCGGTCGAGCTAAGGTTTTGCTCTAGGGAGGCGTCCATGACCGAACAGACGATCACCCGCGCGCATTTGAGCGAAGCGGTCTACCAGGAAGTCGGCTTGTCGCGGAACGAGTCCGCGGCGCTCGTCGAGTCCGTCCTGGACGAGATCGCCGACGCGTTGACGCGGGGCGAGATGGTCAAGATTTCCTCCTTCGGCACCTTCTCGGTGCGCCAGAAGGGGCAGCGCGTCGGCCGCAATCCGAAGACCGGTCAGGAGGTTCCGATCCTGCCGCGCCGGGTTCTCGTCTTCCGCGCCTCGCATGTGCTGAAGGGCCACATCAACAACGCGCTCGCTGCCCCGTCGTCCTCCGGGTCCTCGGACTAAGGCGTCTAGGGGAGGGGTGGGAACCAGCGCATGACCGGTGAGGTCGAGATCGTGGCGGGTCGGCGGCATGCCAAGTCCGCTACCGCCTTCCGAACGATCAGCGAGGTCGCCGAGGATCTCGACGTGCCCTCGCACGTGCTTCGATTCTGGGAGACCAAGTTCAGCCAGATCCGCCCCCTGAAGCGGGGTGGCGGGCGGCGCTACTACCGGCCGGAGGACGTCGAGCTGCTGCGCCGGATCCGCCAGCTCCTCTACCGCGACGGCTACACCATCAAGGGCGTCCAGCGCCTCCTCCGCGACCGCTCGGGCGATCTGGGCGGCGAAGTCGAGCCTGTCGCCCCGGAGCCTCCGGCCCCGCCGCCAGCGCCAGTCCGGGTCCAGCCGGTACCGGCCCCGGCCGCCCCCAAGGCGGCCATGCCGCCTCGCGATCTTGCTGCCGTCGCCGACGAGCTGGCCGAGCTCAAGCGTCTCCTGATGCGGGCCCGCACCCGCGGCTGATCCGCGGGCTTCCCATGCCTCGACATTGCCGGGAAATAGCTGGTCGCCCACGGCCGGCTTTTCCTATGCTGGGTCTTCAACCTGGAGGAATGGAATGCGCAAGTTGCTTGGCGGAATGATCGGCGCGCTGATGGCCGGTACCGCGATCGCGGCGACCCCGGCCGACACGCTGGTGATCGCCTGGGCGCTCGACGACGTGATCACGCTCGACCCGGCCCAGATCGGCGAGGTGAACTCCGACGAGTTCATGGGGAACGTCTGCGATTCCCTGCTGACCACCGCCTATGACGATCCAAGCAAGATGCAGCCGAAACTGGCCGAGAGCTGGACCCGCTCGCCGGACGGCCTGACCTACACCTTCAAGATCCGTCAGGGCATGAAGCACCCGTCCGGCAACCCGGTGACCGCCGAGGACGCCGCTTGGTCCATGCGCCGCATCATCTGGCTCAATTTCGGCAATGCCGCGAGCCTGACCCAGTGGGGCTTCACCAAGGACAACGTCGAGAAGGGCATCCGCGCGACCGACGCGAACACCCTCGCGGTGACCTTCGACAAGCCGTACCCCGAGTCGCTGATCCTGCCGGCGATCTTCACCGGGCGCACCGCCTATGCCCTCGACAAGGTCGAGGCGATGAAGAACGCGAAGGGTGACGACCATGCCAATGCCTGGCTCAAGGGCAACTCGGCCTGCGTCGGCCCCTACAAGCTCCGCAGCCACACCGCCAACGACAACCTGATCCTCGAGCGCAACGACATCTACTGGGGAGAGAAGCCGCCGCTCCGCCGCGTCATAGTCCGCCACGTGCCGGAGTCGGGCGCGCAACGCCTGCAGCTCGAGAAGGGTGACGTCGACATGGCGCGCATCCTCAATCCGGAGGATCTGGCCGCGCTCGAAGCGAACCCGAACACGCGCATCGTCCGCACGCCGCGGCACCAGTACTACTACCTGTCCTTCAACACGAGCGATCCCGAGCTCTCGAACCCGAAGGTCCGTCAGGCCTTCCGCTACCTGATCGACTATCAGGGGCTAGAGAAGACGGTCATGCGCTACGAGGGCATCGGCCGCGCCAGCCTGGTGCCGCTCGGCGCCTTCGGCGCGCTGTCGCGCGAGGAGGGCCTCCCCTACAAGCTCGACCTCGCGAAGGCGAAGCAGCTGATGACCGAGGCGGGCTTCCCGAACGGCTTCAAGAAGGAGGTGATCGTCGCCACTACCTTCCCGTTCCCGGATATCGCGCAGCATATCCAGGCGAATGCGGCGAAGATCGGCATCGACCTTCAGCTGAACCAGATGGCGAGCGCCGCGCGCCTGACCAAGGTGCGCTCGCGCGAGTACCAGATCTCCTCGTCGGTGTGGTCGACCGGCTATCCGGACGCCGACGCGATGGTCTCGCGCCACGGCTTCAACCCGGACAACCGCCTCGAAGCCAAGCAGAACATGTTCCCGTCATGGAACGCCGCCTGGAAGAGCGAGTGGTTCGACGACATGTGGATGAAGTCGCGCATGGAGCCGGACCCGGCGAAGCGGATCGCGATGTACCACGAGATCCAGAAGCGCCACATGGAAGAGTCCGGCATGGTCTACATGTTCCAGGCCGTGCGTAACATCGCCGTCCACAAGAACCTGAAGGACTTCAAGACCCACTCCTTCAAGCTCTGGTACACGACCGCGACGAAGTAACCGCGAGGACCGCGCGCTTCAATCCTGGAGTGCGCGGCTGATGAGCGCCTTGTCGGCGTTGCCGCCGGAGAGAACGACCGCCACGCGCTTGCCGCGCTGGCGGTCTTTCTCTTTGAGGAGGGCGGCAAGCGCGGCTGAGCCGGCGCCCTCTGCCAAGTTGTGCGTGTCCTTGAGCAGGATGCGGATGCCGTCCAGTATCTCGTCCTCGGTGACCGAGACGATCCGCTCCAGTCCCCGCTTCAGCCACTTGAAGGCTTCCGGATGGGGCGAGGCGATCTCCAATCCTTCAGCGACCGTGCGGCCGGGCTTGTCGATGACCCTGTCCGCATCCCAGGAGATCTCGTAGGCGTTGGCGTTCGCCGAGACGACGCCGACGACCTTGGTCTTGAGGCCGAGCGCGTCGCGGGCCGCGATCACGCCGCAGGCGCCGGATCCCAGGCCGATCGGCACATAGACGGTGTCGAGGTCGGGCACGCCCTTGAACAGCTCGAGCCCGTACGAGGCGACGCCGATGACTAGGTCCGGGTGCCAGGGCGGAACGAAATGGAGCCCGGCATTGCCGCCGAGCTTCTGGGCGAGCGCGATCTTCTCCTCAGTGGTGACCCCCTGGTCGACGAGTTCGGCGCCTAGCGCGGCCATCGAGGCGCGCTTCTCCGGATTCGAGGTCTCGCCGATCACGATCATCGCCCGCATGCCGAGGCGCTTTGCGGAGTAGGCGAGGCTCTGGCCATGATTGCCGCTGCTGGCGCTGACCACGCCCGGCGTGTTCGGTTCGCGCCTCTTTAGCCGGTTCAGGTAGGTGACGCCGCCGCGGCACTTGAAGGCGCCGAGCGGCGTGTGGTTCTCGTGCTTGACGAAGACGTCGGCGCCGACGCGATCGGACAGCAGCGCCCAGCGATGCTGCGCGGTCGGCGGGATGACGGCATGGACTTCCGCGGATGCGGCTTCGAGTTCGGCGAGCGAGAACATGACCTAGGCCTCGGGAGGGCGGGTGAGTTGTCCCGCATGATGGCACGCCGCCTCGTGGCCGTCGCCATGCCGGACGAGGGCCGGATCGACTTGCCTGCAAATCGAGGTGGCGATCGGGCAGCGTGGGTGGAAGCGGCATCCCTTCGGGATGTCGAGCGGGCTTGCGATGTCGCCGCCGATCGGTGCCGCCTGACGGCGTCGAGCCGGGTCGGGGATCGCTGCGATTAAGGCGCGCGTATAGGGATGCAGCGGCCTCGCCCAGAGATCGGCGCCGGTAGCGCTTTCGACGATCCGCCCGAGATACATGACCAGCACGCGGTCGGCGAAGTAGCGGATCACCGAGAGATCGTGGGAGATGAAGAGGTAGGAGAGGCCGAACTCCCGCTTCATCTCGACCAGCAGGTTCAGGATCTGCGCCTGGATCGAAAGGTCGAGTGCGGAGACCGGCTCGTCGCAGACGACGAGCTCGGGGCCTAGGATCAGCGCGCGGGCGATGCCGATGCGCTGGCGCTGGCCACCGGAGAATTCGTGTGGGTATCGACCGAGCGACGAGACCGGAAGCCCGACCCGCTCGATCATCGCGGCGACGCGGCGCTTCCGCTCAGGCCCGTCGCCGATGCCATGGACGGAGAGCGGCGCGGTCAGGATGCGCTCGATCGTGTGGCGCGGGTTCAGCGAGCTGAACGGGTCCTGGAAGATCATCTGCGCCCGGCGGCGGAACGGCCCCAGCGTGCCGGCGGCAACCCGGCCGATATCCTCGCCGTCGAAGCGGACATCGCCGGAGGTGGGGTCGACCAGGCGGAGGACGGTCTTGCCGAGGGTCGACTTGCCGCAGCCGGATTCGCCGACCAGGCCGACGCTCTCGCCCTTGTCGACGGACAGCGAGACGCCGTCGACGGCGCGGAGCTCGCCTTCGGGCGTCTGAAAATGGGTGTGGAGATCAGCGACCGACAGCAGCGGCATCGGTCGGTTCCATGGTGGCGGCGACAGGAGGGCAGGCGAGCAGGCGGCCGGGCCGGACCGACACCAGCGGTGGCGGCGCCGCGCGGCACGAGGGCTGGGCCAGGGGGCAGCGCGGGACGAACGGGCATCCGGGCTCGCCAATCGCCGACGCGATGCTGCCGGGAATCTCGCGAAGCGTGCCGGCGGTGTAGTGGAGGTCGGCGTCGAGTCTCGGCGACGCGGCGAGCAGGCCGCGCGTATAGGGATGCAGCGGATCGTTCAGAAGGGTCGATGCGTCGGTTTCCTCGGCGCTGCGGCCGGCATAGAGGACAACGACCCGGTCGGCCCATTGGCCGACGATGCCGAGATCGTGGGTGATCAGCATCAGCGCCATGCCGAGGTCGCGCCGCAGGCTGTCGAGCAGGTCGAGAACCTGTGCCTGGATCGTCACATCGAGCGCCGTCGTCGGTTCGTCGGCAATCAGCAGCTTCGGCGTGCAGGCGACCGCCATCGCGATCATCACGCGCTGGCGCATGCCGCCCGAGAGACGGTGCGGATAGTCATCGATCCGCCGATGAGGATCGGCAACGCGCACGAGGTCGAGCAGCTCGATTGCGCGTTTCCGTGCAGCCCCGGCCGAAAGCCCCTCGTGCAGGCGCAGCACCTCGGCTATCTGCTTGCCGACGGTCAGCACCGGATTGAGCGAGGTCATCGGCTCCTGGAAGATCATCGCGATTTCGCGGCCGCGGACCTTGCGCATCTCGGGCTCGGGCAGGGTCAGCAGATCGCGGCCCTGGAAGCGGATGCCGTCGGCGGCGATCCGCGCGGAACGCGGCAGGAGCCGCATGACGGCGAGCGCACTCAGCGACTTTCCTGAGCCGCTCTCACCCACCACGGCGACGGTCTCGCCCTTGCCTATGACGAAGCCGAAGTCGGCAACCGGCGTTCCGGTCGGGAACGCGATGGTGAGGCCTGTGACGTCGAGGAGCGGCGACGCCGTCATCGTTCGGAAGAGAGCCGGGGATTGAGCGCGTCGTTGAGCGCATCGCCGATGAGGTTGAGGGCGAGGACGGTCAGCACGATCGCGATGCCGGGAATGGCGGTGAGGTACCAGGCGGTGCGCAGCAGCTCGCGCCCGGCGCCGATCATGCTCCCCCAGCTGATGCGGTTGGGATCGCCGAGTCCCATGAACGACAGCGCCGACTCCATCAGGATCGCGGAGGCGACGATCACCGACGAGGTGACGATGATTGGAGGCAGGGCGTTCGGCAGGATCTCGATGAAGATGATGCGTGCATGTCCGTATCCGAGCCCACGGGCAGCGGTGACGAAATCCTTCTCGCGGAGCGAGCGGAACTCGGCACGGACCAGACGTGCGATGGTCGGCCAGGTGACCAGGGCGATCGCAACCGTGATGCTTTCGACGCGCGGCTCGGCGATCGCGACCAGGACCACCAGCATCAGGAAGCTCGGTGTCGTCTGGAAGATCTCGACCAGGCGGACGAGGCCGTCGTCGATGCGGCCGCCGTAGTAGCCGGCGGTGGCGCCGACGACGATGCCGACCGTGACGCCCAAGGCCATCGCGGCGATGCCGATCACCAGTGAGATCCTGGCCCCCCAGACCAGCCCGGCGGCGACGTCGCGGCCGAGGCTGTCGCTACCGAGCGGGAACTTCGGATTCTGGCCGGGCCACAGGAAGGGGCGGGCGACCATCGACAGCGGATCGTCCGGATAGATCAGCGGAGCGGCGAGCGCGATGGCCGCGACCAGGAGGAGGAATAGGGTTGCCGCCACGGCCGGCGGGTTGCGGACAAACGCGCGAAGGGCGCGCCAGCGCGTGGACGGTGCCGCGTCTATGAAGGCCGCCTCCATCAGCGGACCTCGATCCGGGGATCGAGCCAGGCTTGCAGCAGATCGATCAGCGTATTGGCGATGATCACCAGGAACGACGACAGGAGCAGGACGCCGAGCAGCACGCTGAAGTCTCGGCGCGTCACGGACTCGAAGGCGAGACGGCCGAGGCCCGGCCAGCTGTAGACCGTCTCGACGACGACGGCGCCGCCGAGGATGCCGCCCAGGTGGATGCCGGCGAGCGTCGTCACCGGCAGCAGCGCGTTCCGAAGGATGTGGCGCAGCGTGACGCTGAACGGCGACAGGCCCTTCGCCGCGGCGGTGCGGACATAATCCTGGGAGGCGACCTCGAGCACCGCGGCGCGGGTCAGTCGGCCATAGATCGCGACGTAGAAGAGGGCGAGTGAGGTAGCCGGCAGGATCATATGCCTCAGCCGGTCGACGACATGGTCGAGGCCGGTAAGCCCGGCACCGATCGTCTCCTGGCCGCCGCTCGGCAGCCAGCCGAGCTTCACCGAGAAGGCGACGATCAGCATCAGGCCGATCCAGAAGCCCGGCACCGAATAGAAGACCAGGGAGATGACCGACAACGTGCGATCGGTCCAGCGACCGGCGGTCATGGCCATGGCCGTGCCGATCGCTATTCCGATCACCAGCGCGATCGCGAGCGCGAAGCCCATCAGCAGCAGCGTCGATGGCAGGCGCTGGCCGATCAGCTCCGAGACCGGCATGCCGTAGCGCGGCGACTGCCCGAGGCTGAAGTGCGCAAGGTTGCTCAAGTAGGCGAGGAGCTGCTGCAGCACCGGGAGGTCGAGGCCGAAGCGCTGGCGCAGCATCGCCATCGTCTCTTCGGTGGCCCCGCCGAACTCGCCGGCCATCACGTCGGCGGCATCGCCGGGCGCGAGCTGGAGCAGCAGGAAGTTGAGGATGACGATGCCGAGCATCGTCGGCACCGCCTGCAGCACGGTCCGTCTCAGCACGCGCAGCAGGCGTCGGCTCTCGAACATGTCGGGACTATAACCCTCCCCCCCCACACTCACACGATTGGGCGGGGGAGGGGCGAGCGTCGTCAGTCGACGAAATGCACGTCGGCGAAGTTGTCGCCGAGGCCTTCGGCGCCGCGGGCGTAGTTCCGGATCTTCTTGTTGGCGATGATGATCTCGAGCGGGGAGATCATGTCGACCGAGGGCACGTCCTCGTGGACGATCCGCTGGAACTGCGAGAACAGCTGCTTGCGCTTGGCGGCATCGACCTCGATCGCCGCCGCTTCGAGAAGACGGTCGACCTCGGGGTTCTCGTAGTGCGCCGAGTTCGAGAAGGGCAGGCCCGGCTTGAAGTTCTTCGACCAGTAGCCGCGCTGAACGCCGACGGTCGGGTCGAAGACGTTGGTCAAGGACTCGATCGTCAGGTCGAAGGCGCGGTCGGTGTAGACCGCCTTGGCATAGGCGCCGAACTCGAGGTTCTGGATCACTGCATCGATACCGACCTGGCGCAGCGACTGGCGGACGAATTCAGCCAAGCGCCCGTCGATGAATGGGTTGATCAGCAGGCGGACCTGGAAGCGGTTGCCGCCGCCGGTGCGCGGCTGACCGGCTTCGTCGAGCAGTTTGTTGGCGAGGGCCACGTCGAACTTACGCGGCTGCACGGCCGGGTCGTACCACGGCGTCAGCGCGACGCTGACCGGCGAGGGCGAGACCTTGGCCTGGCCGTAGAACACCGTCTCGACGATGGCGTCGAGGTTGAGCGAATGCGCGACTGCCTCTCGGACCTTCTTGTTCTTCAGCACCGGCGTGTCGAGGTTGAAGAAGATCTGATGCTGCGCGCCGGTATAGGCGAAGCTGCGCGTGTCGACGGCGAGCTTCGGGTGGTTCTTGTAGCGCTCGAGGTCGGCGAGCGGCACGGGTGCGCTGCCGCCGAGGTCGAGATCGCCGGACTCGAAGGCCGCGGCGCGGGCGGCGGCATCCGGCATGAAGCGGATGATCACCCGGTCGAGGTAGGGCTTCGGCTTGTCCCAGTAGTTTGGATTGCGCTCGAGGAGCGCGTGGCTGCCACGCACCCATTCCTTGAGGACGAACGGTCCCGTGCCGATGTGCAGCGCTTGCGCGGGCGGAGCCGCAACGTCGACGCCTTCATAGAGGTGCTTCGGGATCATGGGAGATTCCGAGCCGCCGAGCGCCACCAGCATGTAGGGCGAGGGCTTCGAAAGCACGACGATCGCGGTCTTGGCGTCGGGAGTCTTCACCTCTTCGACATTGGCGAAGGTGCCGCGGCCGCGCGGATGGCCGGCCTTCAGGCGCAGGATCGAGAAGGCCACATCGGCCGAGGTGAACGGCTTGCCGTCATGGAAGGTGACGCCTTCACGCAGGTTGAAGGTGTACTGCAGCCCGTCCGGCGAGACCGCCCAGGAGGTCGCCAGCATCGGCAGCGGCTTGAGGTCGGGATCGTAGGCGAGGAGCCCGTCCCAGATCTTGGGCGAGGTCGTCGTCGTCGAGGTGTTGTTGAGCACCGAGAGTGTCGGCGGTTCGTACTTCATGACGAAGCGGAGCGTGCCGCCGTGCTTAGGCTGCTGGGCCTCGGCCGTGGGCGTGACGAGTGCCGCGCCGGCGAGTAGGGCAGCGGCAACTGCGATGGTACGGAAAACAGATGAGATCACGACGGCCTCCCCGGGGGATATCGATGGCGTGGACAGTAGATGGCGAAAAGCTGGTTGTTTATGTGAAAAAAATCAATACACAATATTATTTAGTAAAAATATGCGACGGCTATGTCAGGTCATCCTCCGAAATCGAAGGCGATCGGTCGAGCCAAATATTCGAGAGAATTGGTCGGAGCGGCGGGATTTGAACCCACGACCCCCAGTCCCCCAGACTGATGCGCTACCAGGCTGCGCTACGCTCCGACCGAGGCAGTTCCACCGGCGGCACGAGGCCGCCGGCCGGGGAAGGTGAGCTTATAGCGACGGGTCGAGGGTGGCGCAATCTTACAGCGTGACCGGCGCGCCTCGTTCCGACGACGCCAGCAGGCCATCTATCAGGCGATGCACGGCAAGAGCCTTCCGGCCGCTGATCTCCGGCTCCCGATCCTGGTCGATCGCGTCGAGCAGGTCGGCGATCACCGAACGATGGCCCTTGTGGGAGAACGCCATCGGATCGGCGCCGCCGCCGCTGCCCTGATCGGAGGCGACCTTCTCCTCGCGGCCGTCCTTCCAGTCGATGACCAGATCGCCGGCGGTCAGTACCGCAGTGCCCTTCTCGCAGGCGAGTTCCATTCGTTCGGTGAAGCCGGGATATGCCACCGTCGTCGCATCGATGGTGCCGACCGCGCCATTGGCGAAGCGGATCGCGGCGCCGACTACGTCCTCGGTGTCGATCCTGCGGAGTGGGGAGGTGACGGCCATCGCCGCGACCTGGGAGATCGGGCCGGTCAGGCTCTGGAACAGGTCGAGTGTGTGGATCGCCTGGGTGATGAGCACGCCGCCACCGTCGCGCGCCTTCATGCCGCGGCCGGGCTGGGCGAAGTATTCGGGCGATCGCCACCAGCGGATCTGCGCCGATCCGGAGACCAGCGCACCAAGACCGCCGGCGCGCATGATCTCGGCCAGATGGCGAGCCCCCTCTCGGAACCGGTGCTGCAGCATGATCTGGAGCTTCCGGCCGGCACGCTCCATGGCGACGACCGCTTTCTCCGCGCGCTCGGTCGTGACCTCGACCGGCTTCTCCAGCAGCACATGCTTGCCGGCCGCGGCGCAGCGTTCGACGAGATCGAGATGGGAGTTGGGTGGCGTGAGGATCAGGACGACGTCGATCGAGGCGTCGTCGAGTATAGGCTTCAGATCGTCGACGAGCCGAATGCCGGGATTGGCACTGCCGAACGTCTCGCGTCGCTTGGCGCTCGGCGTGAAAGCTGACGCGATCTCGACACGGTCCTCGAGGTCGCGAAGGCTCTGGAGGTGTTGGCCATGGGCCATGCCGAGACCGACGATGGCGGCGCGATGCTTCTTGGTCATGCGGACAATCTATCCGCGGCCCGGCCAAAAACGAAGCGGCCGGGCATCGCCCGGCCGCCGTGACACCGAGAGGGAGCGGCTAGTTCAGCCGCGACTCCCAGTCCCTCACCTGCTTGTCGGCTTCGTCCTTGGCGATGCCGTACCGCTCCTGGAGGCGGCCGAGCAGCTCGTCGCGCTTGCCCTCGATCTGGGTCAGGTCGTCATCGGTGAGCTTGCCCCACTGCTGCTTGACCTTGCCCTTGAAGGTCTTCCAGTTGCCGTCGGCGATATCCCAATTCATTGCAATTCTCCTCTGCTGAAAAGCAGTTCTCCAACGCGATCGCGGAGGGTGAGGTTCCGCAGAGCGGAAGTCAGCTCGCTGGGTCAGGCGCGGCGTCGGAACAGGCCCGATGCCAACGTCACGACGAACAGAACCAGGAAGATGAAGAACAAGATCCGAGCGAAGTCGGCGGCGACGACCGCGACGCCGCCGAAGCCGAAGAGGCCGGCCACGAGCGCGATCAGCAGAAACGTCAGGGCCCATTGCAACATGCTTCACTCCGGAAATTGAAGGACGCGCGATCAGGCGCCTGCGCGTCCGGTATCTGACGGGCGTCCGCGCTCGAGGGCGCGGTGCTTGTCTTCCTGCTTCTTCAGAACCGGCGGCTTTTTGTCGTGGTGAGCCCCGCCGGCGAGTTTCCCGTTGGGGCCGTCGTCGATCTCCTCCGGGCGTGTGTCCAGGCGCGGATCAGGGCCGCGTGCCTGCAACGGCGTCTCTTCGGAATGCCGCGGCTCCCGCATCGCGTCTTCAGGGCGCTTCTTGTCTGGAGTCATCTGAGAGCCTTCACCTAGAGACGGACGCTGGCGCTCAACAGAAGGACGACGACCAGGAAGGCGCCGAGGACTCCGCCGCCGGAACGTGTCCAGCTGCGTCCGTCGGTGGTGGTCGGCACCAGCCCGATCAGCGTCAGGACCAGCGCCACCATCAGCATGATTCCTAATGTCGGCATGGGGACCTCCCCCTGAGGGCTCAACGAACATTCAACCCCTTGCCCCTTCGCCGGTTCCCGCGACGGGCGGAACCCTTCGCGCCAGTTCGCGTTTTTCGCTTCGAAGACGGCAATTCCCCGCCGCGGAAGGAGTCACCAATGGCATCCCGTGAGAGCCGTAAGCTGCAGTCCGGCATCCGTGCTCTGCAGAACGACCTGTCATCCCTTGTCGGCGATCTCGAGCAGATCGCGTCGAGCGGAAAGGAAGTCGGCGTCGAGAAGGCGCGCGAGCAGCTGGACCGGATCCAAGAGCAGTTTCAGGATCTGCTGACCGACGGTGTCGGCACCGCCCGGCAGGCCGCCGCCGATACCGGAGACGTGGTACGGAGCCAGGTCGCGAACAATCCGATGGCCTCGCTCGCCACCGCGTTCGCCGCGGGCGTGGCCGCGGCGATGCTTACGCTGCGGCGTTGACGTCGAAGCGATAGTCCCCATGGTTTCGACCATCGTCGTCATCGTGCTGGCCGTGACCGGCGCGGCGTTCTTGATCGCGTCCAGCTACCTGGCGCTGAGCGCGATCTATCCCCCGGCGCTGGCGGCTCTCATGGTCGGTGGCGGTCTCATCATCCTGGCGGGCTTCATCTGGCTCGTCTCGGAGGCGATGGCCAACCGTCGGCGTTCGCGTGGCGCAATCGCGCCGATAGCCAAAGCGGCCGTCGGTGCGCAGTCCGGCGACGAAGCGGTCGACCAGATCGTGAGCGCGCTCAAGCAGGAGTCGCCGTTGACCGTCCTCGCGGCAGCGGCGGGCCTGATGTTCGGGCTGTTCATGCGCAATCGCCACCACGGCTGACCCGCACAACCGATCCATCCCCGAGGAGCGAGATCATGACTACTCGACGCGTCGTCCATGAAGAGGCGGTCGTCCGCGAGGTCGTCGGCGCTTTTCACTCGGCCGAGGCGCTGGAGAAGGCGATCGCCGAGCTCGCCAGCTCCGGCTGGGACAAGTCCGAGATGAGCCTGCTCGGGCAGGAGGGTGTCTTCCAGCCCGGCATTCCAGCGCACGGTCATGACATGCACCAGGCGGCCGACGAGCCCGAGGTGAAGAGGAGCCCGGTCGTCGAGGACGAAGATGTCCGGCAGGGCCGCACGCTTGCGACCAGCCTGGCGGCGGTGATCGCTGCGTTCGCGGCATCGGGCGCCACTATCCTGACAGGCGGCGGTGCGCTGGCCGCGGCGATCGGAGCGGCCGCCGCTGGCGGCGGCGCTGCCGCTGCGGCAAATACGATCGGCCGGTGGATCAGCGGGAGCCGCAGCGATTTCCTGCGCGATCAGGTCGACCAGGGCGGAATCCTGCTCTGGGTGAAGATCCAGAGCGGCGCACAGGAAGAACAGGCCTTGGAGATCCTAAAACGGCACGGGGCTACCGACGTGCATGTCCATGAAATCACGGCGACTTAGTCGGTTGAAGGACGTCGGATAAGGAACGCATTCATACCCGCGACCTTCTAAGGGCATGAGATTGGTATCGAGGAGTGTGACATGACTTACCTTCGCTTGATCCCTTGTCTGCTCGTGACGGCTGCGGTCGTGGCCGGCTGCGGTACGGCCAACCGGCCGGTTGAACGCGCCGGCGGCGGAGCAGCCATCGGCGCAGCTGGCGGTGCGGCCGTGGGCGCGATCTTCGGCGGCATCGGTGCGGTTCCGGGTGCGCTGATCGGTGCGGCGGCCGGCGGTGCTACCGGCGCGGTCACCAATGAACGGCAGGTAGATCTGGGCGAGCCGATCTGGCGTCGCGACCTCAACGGGCCTGGCGCCTAACGCAGATCCATTCCATGAAGAGGTACGGACGGCCGGGCTCGCGCCCGGCCGTTTCCTTTTGCGGGTCACTGCTTCCTCAAGAGACGCAACATGTCCAATGGAAGAGGCTCTTCGACGACCGCGCCATAGAGTGTTTTCAGACGGTCGGAGAGCGCACGCCGTTCATCGGCCGGAGCAACGACGGGTGGCTCCCTGGTATTTGCCTTTTTTTGTTTATGAATTGGTTTCTTTGGACGATTCGGCTCGGTCACGGCCTGATCACCCCTTTGCCACCGGTTTGCCGCTCGACCCCGCTGCACCCGCAGATACCATTTCAGTGCGGGGGCGGTTGCGTCCCCTGCGTTTGAGTCAACGGTCCGGAGACGCATTGGTTCAGGCAATCAAGGTCTTATCCAATCCACCCACAAGCTGTGGCCACCGATAGCTTCGGCGACCACGGGATCCTCCTTCGACCTAGGGACAAAATGGCGGTCGGGCACGGTCGCGCCGGCCCGCCTAAAACGGAGAAACAGATGGCCCTCCACGCAGATTCGATGGTTCGCGTGCTCCCCTATCTTCGTCGTTATACGCGAGCCCTGACCGGCACTCAGGAACGTGGCGACCGTTACGTCCGGCAATTTCTCGAGGTTGTGCTCGCGGATCCTGAGCTGGTCTCCGGCAGCGGCGACGCGAAGCTCGAGACCTTCCGCGCCTTCCACCAAGTGTGCGATGGCCTCGAACCGGCCGCCGAGCCCTCGACCGTCGCTGATGGCGACGACGACCTCGAGCGCCAAATCGCCGCGTTGCCGGCGCTGGACCGGCAGATCCTTCTGCTGGTCTCGCTCGAAGGCTTCTCGGTTGCGAATGCCGGCGAGATCCTGGGACTTTCGGCAGACGAGGCCCGCGAAAAGCTGCTGCAAGCGCGGCTCGACCTTCAGAAGGACGCCGGCGCCCGGGTCCTCGTCATCGAAGACGAGGCGGTTATCGCGATGGACATCGTCGTCACCGTCCGTTCCGCAGGTCACACCGTCGTCGGCGTCGCCGATACCGAGGCGAAGGCCGTCGCCTTGTCGGAGGAGTTCCGTCCGGACCTTATTCTTGCCGACGTTCAGCTCAAGGACGGGGACAGCGGCATCGAAGCGGTCGAGAAGATCATGCGCATCAGCGAGGTCCCGGTGATCTTCGTCACCGGATTCCCGGAAGCTTTCCTCACCGGCGACAAAGTGGAGCCTACGTTCCTGCTGACCAAGCCGTTCGACCCCGAGGCGCTGACGGCAACCATCGCCCAGGCGCTGGCGACCCGGCAGAAGGCGTCTCGAAAGAGCTCGGCACCCTCCCGCAAGAATATCGCCCGACGTCGGCGGGTCGCTGCCGCTTAGGCGTTGGCGGTGCCGGCAACTCCAAGCGTCGATCCCGCGTTCGGTTTCGGACCGCTCTCAACAAAGAAGGAGGCCGGAATGGCCACGCATACGCAGGATCAAGATCATCTGTCCTCGTCAGAGACCCGCAAGCTGATCGCCGCGGACAAGGTCGAAGGTACCACCGTCCGTAATCGGTCGGGAGAGAAGCTCGGCTCGATCGACAACGTGATGATCGACAAGCTGACCGGAAAGGTCGCCTACGCCGTGATGTCGTTCGGCGGCTTCCTCGGTATCGGCGATCGCTACCATGCTCTGCCATGGAGCGTGCTCAGGTACGATCCCAAGCTGGAAAGCTACGTCATCGATCTCGACAAGGAACAGCTCGAAGGCGCTCCGACCTATCGTAAGACCGACGCGCTCGACTGGGACGATCCCGTCTGGGCCCGGAAGGTGCACGACTACTACAACGTCCCGCCGTTCTGGATCTGAACGGTTCAAGCCTGCTTGGAGAAACGGCCAGGCATCGCCTGGCCGTTTTCTTTTATGGACGTGGGGAATTGACGCCGGCGTAGATGCACGGAGGGTCCTGAAATGCGACCGGCGCCTCTCCGATCCGCCGAAGCGGCCGGAGAGGCGCCAGACCTCGGTGTGTCCTCTCCTCAGTCCCCGAGAGGCGAGGAGCCCCGAGGATCTCTTTACGGCGTGGTGCGACGGTCCTTGAACTCGGGCACGGCCGCCAGCTGCTCGCGTGAGAGGTTCACGAACGCCACGTCGGCAGCGGTGTCGACCTTCACGTCGTTCCAGGCGACCGCCACCTTGCGGGTTCCCACGCCGAGGAAACCGCCGACAGAAATGATCACCTGCTGGACCTTGCCGTCCGCGGCCACGATCACGTCGTTGATATCGCCGACCTTCTCGTCCGCGCCATTCTTGACGTCCATGTTGATGAGGGTGCTGCCCTTGATCGCACCCGGCGCAGGTCCCGTGACCGGAGGCGTCACCGGCATGGTCGTGGCGGGAGCGCTGGGCGAGGTCGACGGCTGAGTCTGGGCGAAGGACGGCGCGGCAATGCCGGTCGTCACTGCGGCGCTCAAGAGAAGAATCTTAAGCATTTCTCTCCTCCGAAACTGATCTTGGAGCGACCTGCCGCGTCGCAGGCGTCGTCGGGTGATCAACCGTCGCTCGGTGCGAATGGTTGCGAGGATTCAAGCATCGAAGAGCTCAAACGACGACGCCCGCCGGAAGCCGGCGGGCGTCTGGAGGGGCCGTTGGGATCGACGTTAGTGGGCGGTCGGCTGGTCCTTCGCCGCGGCGCGGCGGCGGCGCGGACGGTCCTCGTCGGCGCTGGCGGCGGCCAGCGCGATCGGCAGCATCGACAGCTTCGCGCCGCTGCCTTCCAGCAGTTGCTGGAGCTGAAGGCGGGCGCGAGAGACGCGGCTCTTCATGGTGCCGACGGCGCAGTTGGCGATCTCCGCGGCTTCCTCATAGGAACGGCCGTCCAGGCCGACCAGAAGGAGGGCCTTCTGCTGCTCGGCCGACAGGCGGCGGAAAGCACGGCAAAAGTCGCGAACATTCATGCGCTCTTCCTGGCCGCCGCTGGTGATCGCGGCGATGCCCTCGACGTCGATGTCGACGCTCGGACGCCGGCTCAGGGCCCGCATCTCGTTGAAGTAAGAGTTGCGGAGAATGGTGGTGATCCAGGCCCGAAAATTGGTGCCCGGCTTGTACTGGTGGGCATGGGCGAGCGCCCGCATGACCGCGGTCTGCACCAGATCGTCGGCCATCGCTCGGTCGCGGGTCAGCCGTCGCGCGAAACCGTTGATGTGGGGAAGGCAGTCGAGAATGTCTTCATGCATCATCGCGCTCATGGGGAGGCCTCTTTTATATTTGAAAACCGTGGCAAGGCTTGCCGCTGTCACGCCTTAGAATTGGCTAATCACGTGTGGCATTTCAGTGATTTGGCTGGGGTTTAGCTGTCACGGCACCTAGGTACCCCTGTTTCCGCGCGATGCCCTTCCGGTTGACCCGTCGGAAGGGTCGACCGCACAGTCAAAACAAGGGCTTGAGAGGGGCATGAGATGGCGCCGGATCGTGTTCATGTCGGGTGCGGCGCCGGATTTTCCGGTGACCGGACGGATGCCTCCGGGCCGGTGGTCGACGCGCTCGCTTCTTCCGGCGTGCCGTCCTACTTGATCTTCGAGACCTTGGCTGAACGGACGCTGGCGCTGGCCCAGCTCGATCGTCGGCGCGATCCGGGAGCCGGCTTCACGCCGTACCTTGCCGATTTCCTTAGGCCCATTCTCGCGAAGTGCCTGCGATCAGGAATCCGGATCGTGGCCAATTTCGGTGCTGCAAATCCGATGGCCGCGGGCAGGCGCGTGCTGGACGTCGCTGGTGAACTCGGCCTGTCCGGTCTCAAGGTCGCGGTCGTCGAAGGCGACGATCTTCTGGCGACACTCGGAGCCGACGCGGTCCGTGGTTGGCCTAACGACGAGCGAGCGAACTTGAGCGGGCGCGACATTATCGCCGCCAACGCCTATCTCGGCGCACAACCCATCGCTCAGGCCCTTGCCAAAGGCGCCGATGTCGTCGTCACCGGGCGCTGCACGGATTCGGCGCTCGTGCTCGGCCCGCTCCTACATGAGTTCGGCTGGGCCCCGCCGGACTGGGACCGGATCGCAGCCGGTGTCCTCGCCGGCCACCTGATCGAGTGCTGCGCCCAGGTGAGCGGCGGTTACTTTGCCGATCCGGGCCGGAAGGATATCCCCGATCTCGATCGCGTCGGTTTTCCGATTGTCGAGGTGGCGAGGGACGGCGCGATGGTCGTCACAAAGCCGGCGGGCACAGGCGGCCTGGTCTCGGAGGCGACGGTCACCGAGCAGATGCTCTACGAACTGCACGATCCCAAGGCATACCTGACACCGGATGTGACGATGGATATCACCGGGGTCCGGCTGGAGACCGAGGCTCGGGACCGCGTGCGCATTCAAGGCGTGCGCGGCGCACCCCCACCGCCGACCTATAAGGTCACCGTCAGCCTGGAAGGCGGTTTCCTTGCCGAAGGCGAGATCTCCTATGCTGGCCCCAACGCACTGGCCCGCGCCGAACTTGCCGCCGAGGTTCTGCTCAAGAGGATCAAGACGCTCGGCATCAACCAGCCGGTGCGCTGCGACGTCATCGGCGCGGTCAGCATCTTCGACAGCGACGGTGGAATCCGCCGACGGTCCGCCGCGCCGCCACCCGACGGCGACTATAGGGTCCGGCTTTCCGGCACGTCGGACGATCGCGCGACCGCTGACCGCATCGCCCGTGAAGTCCTGTCGCTCTATCCGACCGGGCCCGCCGGAGGGGCGGGCGTTCGGACAACGGTCACCGGGCGCGTGAGGACCGTCTCGGCCTATGTGCCGGTGGCGTCGATCCGACCTGCAATCTCGATCCTGACGGGAGCCGCGTGATGGCCGATGTTCCTCTTCACGAGATCGCGCATGCGCGGACCGGCGACAAAGGCAACCGGCTCAACGTCAGCGTCATCGCCTACCGAAGAGAAGACTATCCGCTGCTGCTCGAGCAGGTGACGCCGGAAAGGGTGAAGGCCTTGTTCGCGGGGCGGGGAGCCAGCGAGGTGCGGCGCTACGAGCTGCCACTGCTCAAGGCGCTCAACTTCGTCATCGACGACGCCCTCGAGGGCGGCGTGAATGGCAGCCTGAATCTCGACGGCCACGGCAAATCGCTGTCGTTTCTCGTCCTGACGCTGCCGATTTCGAAGATTTAGAAGAAGAGGCCGGCGCGCCGGGGTGGGCGGCGCGCCGGCAGCGACGGTACCCTATGGGCGGCAGGGGGGAGTCGCCGTAGGTATGGGTCCCGTCGCCTTTCGAACATCGGCCTGCCGACTGGACTAGCAGGCCGCGTCTCAAAGCTCTCTCGACCAGACAGACCTGGACAGCGGAGCTTTATTCCGCCGTCTCCCGCATATTTCTTCATAGAACTTCGTGGGGTGCGACGGCTTTCCGAAGCGATCCCAGATTTGTCACTGCCGTGTCGGGCAATGTCACGCTGCCGCGGGTCCCGGATCTTTATTTCTTGAGGGACGCAGACCGCGTCGGCGCCCATCGCGGCGCCGACCTCGAGGGCAGGGGGCCAATCGTGAGCAATTCACCCAGTGGGGTGGAGCGGTACGTTGCCGATCTCCGCCGATACGCGCGTGTTCTGTCTGCCGGTCGCGGCGATGCCGACGACCTGGTGCAGGAATGCCTGGCGCGCGCGCTTTCGCGGCCCAATTTTCCGGCCGACATCCGGAATGTGCGGGCCTATCTCTTCACTGTCCTGCACAACGTCCATGTCGATCAGGTGAGCCGCCGCGCCGAGACGACGGACGCGGTAGACTTCGACGAGGTCGCCGGTTCCTTGCCGCAGCCCGCATCGCAGCCTGCCGCGATCGAGCTTCGCGATCTTGCGCGCGCGCTCGAATCCTTGCCCGTCGAGCAGCATCGGGTGGTGATGCTGGTCGGTCTTGAAGGCCTCAGCTACGAGGAAACTGCCCAGGTGCTCGACCTGCCGATCGGCACTGTCATGTCGCGGTTGTCACGCGGCCGCGAGGCGCTACGGCGCATGACGGACGGGCGGCAAAACGTTGGTCGCCGTGCGTCGGCGCGAGCCTAGGCCCTGATGCGAACGCCGTTCGAAGCCGCGGGAAGCGGATTCGGTACGATCTCCTGATCGAATTCCGGCTCCGCGTGCGGATGCGCATATCGCTGAAGGATTTCTGCGGCACCTTCGGCGAGGTCGGCTCGTCCGAGTGCGAAGGCGAGGTTCGCTTCGAGAAAACCGAGCTTGTCGCCGCAATCGAAGCGTCGTCCGTCGAAGCGGTAGCCGTGCAATGCGTGGTCGGAGATCATCCTCGCGATCGCGTCGGTGAGCTGGATTTCTCCGCCGGCACCCGGTTCCACCTCTTCGAGGTACCGGAAGATATCGGGCTGCAGGATGTAGCGGCCGATCACGGCGAGCGCCGATGGCGCGCGTTCCGCGGGCGGCTTCTCGACCACGCCGCTGGCTTCGATCAGGCGTCCATGCTGTGTCACCGGGTCGATGACGCCATAGCGTGAGATATGAGCGCGAGGAACCGGCATCAGTGCCAGGAGGTTGCCGCCGACCTGGGCGTGGGCGTGGATCATTTGGCGCAAGCAAGGTGTGACCGCAAGGATCAGGTCGTCGGGGAGAATGACCGCGAACGGCTCGTTGCCGATCTGGGACCGGGCGCACCACACGGCGTGGCCGAGACCACGCGGCTTCGGCTGGCGGAGAAAGGTGACCTTGCCCGGCTCGGGCAGCCACGTGTTGAGAGCGGCCGCTTCGTTTTTCTTTCCGCGCGACAGAAGGGCTGTCTCCAGATCCTGGCTTCGATCGAGGTGATCCTGGATCGCTTCCTTGCCGCGGCTGGTGACGAAGATGAACTCCTCGATGCCGGCGGCGAGGGCTTCCTCGACTGCGTACTGGATCAAGGGCTTATCCACGACCGGCAGCATTTCCTTCGGAACCGCCTTGGTTGCCGGCAGGAAACGCGTTCCGAGTCCACCCACCGGGAAAATCGCTTTTCGGACCGTCTTGCTCGTGGACTTGAGACGCGAGGCGAGTAACCGAAATCCCGGTTTAGCCAGCATCGAGAGCTCCTTGCCGTTGCTTTGTCGAGCGAACGCCGCCGTTGGGCTCCCGCCTTTGCATGGACTGCACCGGATAACAATTATTCCCGCGGAGAGGCTCCGTACGGGGCGGAATAGAATCGATTTACATGTGTCTATGAATGGATCGCATTGCATCCACTGGCCGAACCGTGACGACCGTCTTTACGAATATTGTGTTTGAGGCAGCGAACCAGGACACACCGGACGTAAAGGTGGTTCGGCTCGCCGAGGTTGGCCGCTCATCAGGCACGATCGATGAGGCGGACCTGCACGCTTATGTCGACGCTCTGCTGAAGGCCGGCCGCAGGTCGGCCGTTGAAGCCGCGCTCGCCCGCGATCCGGATGCCTTGTCAGCAACGACCGCTTATCGCGCCCTCAACGTCGAGCTTCACCGCCTTTTCGATCGGGACCTGCCGCCCCTCACGGAACCGTTGGAGGCGCTGACCCGCGAGCTCGATCGTCGCCTCGCCTCCCGCCGTGCCTTGCCATCGCTCCTTCATGGAACCTTGGCGCTGCGCGGCGCTTGGTTGCGGTCATGAGGGCATCATAGAGCTGGCCGTGAACCCGTTGCGCGTGCCAACGCCGCCGCCGTCCTCGACCGCTCGGCCAAGGCGATCGATCGGTCGCCGCTGACATCCGTCATCGTGACCGCGGCCTGCATGGTGCTCGTTGGCTTCGGCTGGCCCGTGCTGGGTGGTGAACCGGCTTCGTGCACCGAGCGGGTTGAGGCGGCAGCAAAGCCAGGCTGCCAGGTCGAGGCCGTCGCCCGAATTGGCGGAGTGGTTGGCCAGTGTCGGGTTCATGTGCCGGGCCGGCGAAGCCGACCGGGCGGACCAGTTCTTTGCCCGCCTCGACCAGGAGTCCCGGTTTCTCGAACATTGAGCTTGTTAAAGAAGTCCGTTGAACCGGAAGCCTTCTCCGCCGTTCTAGGGAAACAGCACGACTTCGTCACAGGGACGAAGCATCGACAAGGACGGCGAGGGTATCCGATGATGACAATCCTTCAGAAGGTCGTCGCCACGTCCGGTGCCGGCCCCGGTCCGGCGCCGGCAGAGCAGGCTCGGATCGTGGACAAGATCCGTGTTGCCCTGGTCGATGACGACGATCGATTCCGCGAGATGGTCAAAGGTGGCCTCGCCGACAACGGGTTCGAGGTCACTGCCTTCGCGGAAGGCGGCGACCTTCTTCGCCACCTCGCAGGCGGCGGCCCGGCCGACGTGGTCATTCTGGACTGGAAGATGCCGTCGATGAGCGGCATCGATCTCCTGAGCCGGATGCGCAATCAGGGCGCAGCCATGCCGACGATCTTCCTGACCGGCATGCCCGAGCGATCCTTCGAGGCGGCGGCGCTGGATCAAGGGGCCGTCGACTTCGTCGACAAGTCGCGCGGCACCGACATCCTGACCAAGCGCATCAAGCTGGCCGTCGAGGCCGAAGGCGTCAGGCTCAGGCCGGCCACCGCCGAGGACATTCATCGCGGCCGGCTGTTGCTCCGGGCCAAGGTTGGTCGAGCCTATTGGGACGGCATCGACGTCAATTTGACCGTAACCGAGTACAATATCGTCCGGATGCTGGCGGCGAGCGTCGGTGAGCATGCGACCTACCGCGCGCTTTACGACTGCGTCCATCGGGCCGGCTTCATCGCGGGTGCTGGCGACAACGGCTTCCGCACCAACGTGCGATCGGCGATGCGTCGGATCCGCGACAAGTTCCGCGCGGTCGACGCCAACTTCGACGAGATCGAGAACTACCCGTCCTTCGGCTACCGCTGGAAGGCGCCGCCCGTCATCGCCGCCGAGTAAGGCCCTAAGTCCCGGAGGCTGCGTCGAGCCCGAGCTTGGCCGAAACGGCGACCATGTCGCCGACCCCGCCTGCGCTTTCGCTCGACGCGTTCCCGTCGATCCGCCGCTTCTTGACGCCTTGAGAGATCGCGGCGAAGCGGAAGGCGTGGAAGGCGATCCAGAATGGCCAGTCGACCTGCCCCCTGAATCCGGAATGGCGAAGAAACTCGCTGAGGAAGGCCTGCTCGGTCGGAAGACCCTGTTCGGCGCGATCGAGGCCGGCCAATCCCTTCACCTGGTTCGTGCGCGGCAGGCGCAGCATCGTGCAGAAATAGGTGACGTCGACGAGCGGGGTGCCCAGCGTCGACAGCTCCCAATCGAGCATGCCGATGATCCGTGGCTCGGTCGGGTGGAACACGACGTTGTCGAAGCGGATGTCGCCATGGACAAGCGAGACGCCGTCATCCGGCGCCGATCGGCTGACCAACCACGCGATCAGGTCCTCCATGTCCTGGACCTTCTCCGTCTCCGAGGCCCGATACTGCTGGACCCAGCGCGAGATCTGGCGCTCGACATAGCCGCCGGCCCGGCCATAGTCGGCGAGACCCGCGGCGGTCGTGTCGAGCTTCGCGAGCTCGCCCAGCACGCGTGCCATCTCGCCAAAGTAGGGGGCACGGTCGCCGCGCGCGATTTCTGGCAGCGCCGGATCCCAGAAGATCCGGCCGTCGAGAAACTCCATGACGAAGAACGCCGTGCCGAGAACGCTCGCATCCTCGCAAAGAAGATGCACGGCAGGGACGGGCACCGCAGTCGGTGCCAGGGCCTTCATCACCCGGTATTCGCGTTCGACGGCGTGCGCCGACTTGAGCAGCGTGCCTGACGGCTTCCGCCGCAGCACGTAGCGGCCCGATGCCGCATCGAGCAGGAAGGTCGGATTGGACTGGCCGCTGGCGAATTTCCGGGTGGACGCCGGTCCGCGGAAGCCCGGCAGATTTGCCTCCAGAAAGGGAACCAGGCGGTCGAGATCGACCAGGCCGGCGCCCGTCATCAGGCCTTCACCCCGTAGCGTCCGATCACCTGCTTGCCGAGTGCGGCGAGATGGACGGCATCGGGACCGTCGGCGATCCGGATGGTCCGCGCGTACTTCCAGGCATCTACGAGGAAGGTGTCCTGGCTCACGCCCATCGCCCCATGGATCTGGATCGCACGGTCGATCACGGTCTGCGCCATCATCGGCGCAACGATCTTGATCATCGCGATCGCGTCGCGGGCCGACTTGTTGCCTTCCTTGTCCATCTTCTCGGCAGCGGCCAGGGTCAGAAGGCGCGCCTGCTCGATCTCGCAGGCCGAACGCGCGATTTCCTCGCGTACCGGGCCGTGATCGGCGAGCTTGCGGCCGAAGGCGACGCGCTCCTGGGCGCGGATGCACATCAGCTCGAGCGCGCGCTGGGCGCAGCCGATGAGTCGCATGCAATGGTGGATGCGTCCGGGGCCGAGCCGGCCTTGCGCGATCTCGAAGCCGCGGCCCTCACCGAGCAGGATGTTCTCGGCCGGCACCCTGACGTTCTCGAAGACGATCTCTGCATGGCCGTGTGGTGCGTCGTCGCTGCCGAACACGTGCATCGGACGGATGATCTTGACCCCGGGCGTCGAGCGCGGGACCAGGATCATGGACTGCTGCTGGTGCTTCGGCGCGTTCGGGTCGGTCTTCCCCATCACGATGAAGATCTCGCAGCGCGGATCCATCGCTCCGCTCGCATACCATTTGCGCCCGTTGATGACGTAGCCGCTATTGCCCTCGCGCTCGATCGAGCAGCGAACGTTGGTCGCGTCCGAGGAGGCGACATCGGGCTCGGTCATGCAGAAGGCAGACCGGATCTTGCCGTCGAGCAGAGGCTCCAGCCATGCCTTCTTCTGCTCGGGCGTGCCGTAACGGACCAGCACCTCCATGTTGCCGGTATCGGGCGCGCTGCAGTTGAAGGCCTCGGCCCCGATCAGCGAGCGTCCCATGATCTCGCAGAGCGGCGCGTACTCGCTGTTGGTGAGTCCCGCGCCCAGGTCGGATTCGGGCAGGAACAGGTTCCACAGCCCCTGCGCCTTTGCCTTGGCCTTGAGCTCGTCCATCGCGGGCGGAACGGTCCAGCGGTCGGCGGCCTCGTCGGTGTGCCTCTTGTAAGGACCTTCGGCCTCGTAGACATGGGCATCCATGAACCGGGTCACCCGGGAGGCAAGGTCCTTGGCGCGGTCGGAGAGAGGGTGTGGCATGGCGAATTATCCTGAGACGTGAAGGCACTGCGGCACCGCGATTGTCCATGCGGAGACGTGCGGCGGCAAGCGATACCGGGCTCCAAAGCACACTTGGCTTAGCGCTTACTCAACCTTTATCTTGGGACGGGGTGGTTGACTGGGGAGTCGAGACGATGAAGTCGTGCCTGTCCGCTCTCGGAGCGGTTGTTGGGCTTTTGCTCGCCGGATCGGGCATTGCCTCGGCGGCCGATATCGCCACGCCGGCGGTGACCTCCTACACGACATTCAAGGCGCAGGGAGCGACCGGCACGGCGGCGGTCGACGGTGTCTCGATGCGGTCCGCAGCGCGAAACACCATTTATCATTGCCGCTTCACCTCCGGCACGTCCGGCTACGGCTTCTCCTGGGTCAGCTCCTCGAACGTCATCTCGTTCTCGGGCAAGCCGATCGTCGAGGGCTCGAACGCCTGGACCTCGCAGACGCGCGAGGTGACCAGCGGCAGCATCCGCTATCTCGGCGGCAACGGCCTGCCGAACCACTACACCGGCACCTTCCCGGTCTCTTCCTCGAGCGAGGCGGGGCAGGCTCAATACCACCCCAACCCGTCGTCGATGGCGGTCAGCCGGCGCTATGCCGAGTTGCCGTCCGATCCGGTCTATTCGTCGACCCCGACCTGCGTCTCGGGCGAGGTGGGCTACCTGTTCACGGGCGGCATGCTTTTCGATGCGCTCGATGCGGATGGGCGCGACGCCGTCGCCAACGAGATCCAGGACCTGTGCGAAGGTCACCCCGAGACGACCGGTACCTACCACTATCACCACCTGACCAACTGCTTTACCGACTCGACCTCCGGTCATTCGGTTCAGGTGGGATGGGCGCTCGACGGCTACGGCATCTATGGGCCGAAGGGTACGAGCGGCTCGACGATCACCAATGCCGAGCTCGACGAATGCCATGGCCACCAGCACAGCGTGACCCAGGCCGACGGGCAGGTGAAGGATATCTACCACTATCACGGCAACCGAGAGTTTCCGTACACGGTTGGCTGCTTCCGCGGCTCGCGATCGGTTACCGGGCGCAACACCTACGCGCTGACGACGCCCGCGAACGGGCTCTGGTACACGACCACGTCCTCGGGCCGCGGCTACGCGATCGAGACCAACGCCTCGAAGCTTTTCATCGGCATCTACACCTACGGCGCTGGCGGCGACGACGTCTGGTACGTGATCCCGTGCATGCTGGGGTCGACCACCTGCACCGGCGCGCTCGAGCAGTTTTCCAACGGCACCACCTTGGCGAACATCGGTGTCGCGAACACGTCGCCGACCAGTACGACCTCGCCGGGCACCTTCTCGGTGACCTTCTCTTCGTCGACTGCGGCGACCGTCACGATCACGCCGACCAGCGGCAGCTCGACCAGCTACGCCCTCGTCCGCTACCCGCTCACCGGTTCGACCGTCGGCTCGACCCAGAGCTGGGCACCGGAGACGGGCTGGTGGTGGTCGCCCGACTACAGTGGCACCGGCTGGCTGATCGAAAGCCAGAACACGACGACGAGCGGAGGGACCACGACCTCTAATTTCTTCACCGTCGGCTACGCCTATGGCAGTACCGGCGCCAGCGGTCAGGCCAACTGGTACGTCGGAACCGGCAACCTGGTGCGACAGTCGAGCTCGACCTCGACTTGGTCGGGCGACCTGTTCGAGTTCGGCAACGGCCCGACGCTGACCGGATCGTCGGGCAACGCGAGCGCGACCGCGAACCGGGGCACGACGACGATGACCTTCAGTTCGACGACCACCGGCACGATCACGCTGCCGAGCGGCCGGCAGATCTCGATCCAGCGGTACACCTACTAGCCTTCGCGCTCGACGCTTTCCTCACAGGAAGGCGTCGAGCCGGGCGATCGTCTCGTCCGGCGCTTCCTCGGCAAGGTAGTGGCCGCTGGCGACCGGCCCGCCGGTTACTGGTCCATCCGCATATCGCCGCCACAGCTCGATCGGCTGGTACCACTGGCCGATCTTGCCCTTGGCGCCCCAAAGTACGAGAAGAGGGCAGTGGATGCGTTGCCCGGCCGATCGGCTCCCTCGGTCATGGACGAGGTCGATGCCCGTCGCCGCCCGATAGTCCTCGCAGATCGAGGCGACGGTGCCAGGCTCGCGCAAAGCAGCGACGTAGTCGGCACGCGCCTCGGGATGGAAGAAGCCCTTGTCCTTGGGTTCACGCGTCGTATGGCTGTCGAACCAGTCCTCGACGTCCCGAAGGATCATGCGTTCGGGCTTGTCGTACGGCTGCGCCAGGAAGAACCAGTGATAGTAGCCGAGCGCGAAGGCCATCTCGGTGCGCTCGAAGTGCTCGATCGTCGGCACGATGTCCATGACGCAGAGCCTCTCCACCGCGTCCGGATGATCGATGGCGAGCCGATGGGCGACGCGTGCGCCGCGATCGTGGCTGACCACGCCGAAGCGCGGGAAGCCGAAGTGCTTCATCAACGCGACCAGATCCTTCGCCATCTCGCGTTTGGCGTAGTGGCGGCTGTCGGGCGTGGGCGGCGGCGAAGAGGAGAAGCCGTAGCCTCTGATGTCCGGGCAGATGACGGCGAAGCGCCTGGCCAGTACCGGCGCCACCTTGTGCCACATGGCATGGGTCTGTGGGTTGCCGTGGAGCAGCAGGAGCGGTGGTCCGCTGCCGCCGCGGCGCAAGCGGATCTTCTGGCCGTTGGCCTCGACCGTCTCGAGTGAGAAGCCCTCGAAGAACATGGACGCCTCCTAGTCGGAGGCGATCCTAGATCAGCGGGCAAGCCTGCGGGCGATCAGATGATCGAGAGACAGGTCGCCGGCGCCGCGGGCGAGGAGCGGCAGCAGGAAGGCGAGCCATTGGATGTGGGTCGGCCAGGCCTCCGGATAGACGAAGAGCTGGATCACGGAGGTCAGGCCGAGCAGCGCCAGCGCCGAGAACCGCGTCAGAAGCCCGAGCAGAAGCGCGATCGCGCAGCCGAGCTCGACGGATGTGGCGAGATAAGCCGCCAGCTCCGGCGGCAGCACCGGCACTTGGTACTCCTCACGGAACAGCAGGACTGTGCTCTCCCAGCTGGCGAGCTTGACCATGCCGGCGCGCCAGAATACGGCGAAGCCGGCGAGGCGCATCGGCAAAGCGAGGACGGTCCAGGGAAGCCCGTCCAGGGCCGAGATGACGGTACGGACGGAACGGCCGAGGCTGTTCGACCCGGCGGCGGCAAGCGTGCTCATGAGATCCTCATCGATCCGTCAGGATCGGCTATGGCGATGCGAATGAAAGGGGTGGAGAGAAGCTCGATCGCGGCCTCGGCTGCTTCGGTCGCCATGTCGAGATCGTCGCCGGCGAGGAGAGCGGCGGCGAGGCGCCACGCCGATTCCGAGAGCGGCGTGATCCGGACGCCGTCCTTGCCATAGTGGACGGCCAGGAATTGCGGGCCGGCGTTCCAGTCCACGGCTCCGAGCCCTTCGTCGTCGCCGGCGTCGAGCGCCCGCCAGAGCGGGAGGACGCTCGTGGCCGTCGCGAGCAGGCGGAGTGAGGGGCTAAGCGTCACGGTCGCGATGCGCCCTTCGACCTCGAGCGTGACGCCGCGATCTTCCACCGTTGGTTCGTAGCCTACTTGGTCGATGGCCCACTCGAGCCGGGCGAGGTCCGGCAGGTAGGGAAGGGCGGCGAGGCTCGACAGGGATTCCAGGAAGGCCGGAAAGCCGGCGCCGTAGCGGGCGAGTACCGGATCCGCCGGCGGGTTCACGCGTGCGAAGGCGAGCGCGGTTTGGTCGAAGAACGGTGTGCCGACGACCTTTTCGATCAGTGGATAGCTGAGCCTGAGCGCGTCGCAGAGGCCGCTGAGCGCGGTGTTGCGATAGACGGCGAGCCTAAGCCCGGCGTCGTCGTCCAGGAACGAAGGAACCATCCGGCCATCGGCGAGGATCATGCGCACGATGTCGGCTTGCAGCGTCGCGAGATCAGGCGACACGACGCTCTCCGGTCGAGGCGATGTCCAGGAACCTCTGGGCCTTGGCCGCTTCGGCACACAGCACCGTCAAGGCGGGCAGCGCGGTGTCCCATTCGATCAGCGTCGGAACCGCTTCGGCGCGATGGATGAAGCGGCTGTAGAGATCCCAGACTTCCGGCGACACCGCCGATCCATGGTCGTCGATCCGGATCTCGCTGCCGTCGTCGAGCCGCTTGCGTGCATGCCCGGCGAGGTGGATTTCGGCGACTGCGTCGAGCGGGATCGAGAACAGGGACGCGAGCGGATCCTTATCGAGGTTCCGCGCGCTCACCAGCAGGTTGTTGAGATCGTAGAGCAGGCGGCAGCCGGTACGCTCCACCAGCGCGGTCAGGAATTCGGCCTCGGACAGGGTCGCATGCTTGAAGTCGAGATAGCGCGACGGGTTCTCGATCAGCAGCGGCCGCTTCAGCGCCTCTTGCGCGCGATCGATGTTGGCCGCGACGACCGCGAGCGCTTCCTCGGTATAGGGAAGCGGCAGGAGGTCGGGCAGATAGACGCCACCGGCGACGCTCCAGGAAAGGTGATCGGAAACGAGCCCCGGCTCGATCCGGTCGATCATCTTCCTGAGGCCCGCGAGATGATCGCGGTCGAGGCCGGCGGCGCTCCCCAGCGAGAGCCCGACGCCATGAAGCGAGACGGGCAGATCCCGGCGGATTGAGACGAGCAGGTCGAGCACCGCGCCGCCCGCCATGTAGTTCTCCGGATGGACCTCGACCCAGGCGATGCCTCCGGGCTCTGCCGCGACTTCCCGATGATGCGGGAAGCGGAGGCCGATGCCGGCGGACGCCGGGATGCGATCGGTGGACATGCCGGTGAGCTTCCGAGCAGGCGGCGCGGATACGGACTTACATCGCCCCCATGTTGCCGCCGGCGATCTTGGCGCAGAGGCCGGCCGGCAGGTAGACGTAGGAGGCCTTGTCCATGTCTTTGGTCGCCTGACCGGCGCAGGAATGAGCGCCGGCGGCGGCGCAGTCGTTCTTGCCGGCCTTGGCGATGCCGTAGCACTTCTCCGATCCCATCGGCTGCGCGACCGGTGCCGCCTGGGCGGCGGCAACCGAGACGACGGCGACGGCGAGCGCGCCGAGAAGGGTAGAGCCGGCGACGGTCTTGAGCGAAGGCTTCTGCATGTTACGAACTCCTCTTATGCTTCGGTGAGGGGAAGCGTCGGCCCCTGCCGGCGTCCCATGCCCTTCGGTTCGCCGAATGTCGGCGGAAGTTACAGAGGGCGATCGTGGTCACGCGTGTGTGAACCGGGAAGGAGCGGATGGCGGCAGGCGGGCGGCAGAGCGACGAGCCGCGTTGGGTAGGTCTGATGACCTCGGCGCAGGACGGCAATCAGGCGGACTATGCGCGCCTGCTGAAGGAGATCGTGCCGATGGTGCGTGCGGTCGTTGCCCATCACCATCGAAGAGCGGACCGGGTCGACGACGTCGTCCAAGACGTGCTGCTGACCCTCCACCGCATCCGCCACACCTACGACCCTGGCCGGCCATTCATGCCCTGGCTGGTGGCGGTTGCTCGGCGCCGCTCGATCGACGCGATCCGCCGCCGGACCCGGACCGAGACGATGGAGATCCGGGACGACACTTCTTATGAAACCTTTGCCGACCCCCTGGCGAACAGGGAGCTGGAGGGTCGCGAGGCGACGGACCAGTTGGCTGCGGCGCTGGCGGCTCTTCCGCGCGGGCAGCGGGAGGCGCTGGAGCTGGTGAAGCTGAAGGAGATGTCGCTGGTGGAGGCCTCGGCGGTGAGCGGCCAGTCGGTCGGGGGTCTCAAGGTCAACGTGCACCGGGCGATCAAGGCGCTCCGGGCCAAGCTGAAGGGCGGATAGGATGGCCGAGCCTCTCGACGACTTGATAGCGAATCTAGCTGCCGACGGCCGCCCGGTCAGGCGTCTGCGCTCGCCGACGACGCGGGCAAGCTTGTGGCTGGGCGTGGTCGCCCTCGCCTCGGCGCTGGGGGTTGCGAGCTTTGCCGACCTGCCCCTCTTCATGTCTCGCATCGAGGAAACGAAGCTGCGCCTGGAACTCGCCGGCACCGTGCTGACCGGCATCGCGGCGATAGTCGCCGCCTTCCACCTCAGCCTGCCGGATCGGTCGATGTCCTGGGCTTGGCTGCCGATCCCGCCGCTGGTCCTGTGGATCGCCTCCAGCGGTTACAGCTGCTGGCAGCACTGGATCCTTTTCGGCCCCGATGGCTGGACGCTCGGCGAGAGCACGGACTGTTTCCGCCTACTGCTCGGCGTCAGCCTGCCGCTCGGTGCCGCACTCCTCCTGGTCCTTTCCAAGGCACGGCCGCTGAACCCGACACCGGTCGCGGTGTCAGGCGGGCTCGGCGTGGCTGCAATCGCGGCGGTGCTTTTGCAGTTCTTCCATCCGTTCGACGTGACCTTCATGGATCTGGGCGTCCATGCGGTCACGATCGGCCTGGTCATCCTGTTGGCCCGGATGGCGAGTGGGATTCTCGGGTGGCCCGAAGCTCAGGCGTCGCGCGGGTAGATGATGATCGAGAGGTACTGGCTGGGAAGCTTGGTCAGGATCGACGGACCATGCGGCGCCCCGGCGTCGAAGAAGAGGGTGTCGCCGGGGCCGAGGTCGTACACCTTGTCGGCGTGACGATACGCGACGGCGCCTGAGAGCATGTAGATGACCTCGACGCCGGCATGGCGGAAGTTGGCGTAGGGCTCGGCTTCCTTCGACAGCGTGATCAGGTAGGGCTCGACCACGACATCGCCGCGGAGCGAGTGGCCGAGAAGCTGGTACTGGTGCCCGGCCTTGGTGCCACGCCGGTCGATGGTGACGCCCTGGCCGCGCGGGACGTAAGAGCAGTCGCGGGCTTCCTCGAGTTCGGCAAACAGGCTGGAGATCGGCACGTTGCAGGCGTCCGCCAGAGCCTGCAGCGTCGTCAGCGACGGCGAGGTCGCACCGTTCTCGATCTTCGACAGCATGCCGACCGAAAGCCCGGCCTGGCCGGCGAGTTCGGCGACGGTCATGTCGAGGCGCTTGCGTAATGCGCGGACGCGGATGCCGACCGCTTCCTCGACCGTGCGCCGCTCGGCGGAGTTCGGCGCGCTCGACCCGGTCGCGAGGTCGCCGCGCTTCGGTATAGGTTTGCGCGCTGCCATCAGCAGTCGAGCGTCGTCCGCCGCTCCCACTCGGTCAGGTGGCGGGCGTAGTCGTTCCAGTCGGCATGGCGGAGCTTGAGATATGAACTCATGAAGGCCTCGCCGAGACCGGCCTTCAACACAGCCGACTTCTCGAGGTTGCGGAGCGCGTCGAGCAGATTGAGCGGCAGGCGCTTGGCGCCCTTCACCGTATGCCCCTCGGTGTACATGTTGATGTCGAGGCGCTTGCCTGGATCGCGCTTGTTGGCGATGCCGTCGAGGCCGGCGGCTAGAAGCGAGGCTTGCAGCAGGTACGGATTGACCGCACCGTCCGGCAGACGGAACTCGAAGCGGTTCGGCTCCGGGATGCGGATCATGTGGGTGCGGTTGTTGCCGGCGTAGGTCACCGTATTCGGCGACCAGGTTGCACCCGATGTCGTCACCGGCGCGTTGATACGCTTGTAGGAGTTCACCGTCGGATTGGTCAGCGCGCAGAGCGCCTCGGCGTTGTGAACGATGCCGCCGAGGAACTGGTAGGCAAGGGAGGAGAGGCCTAGCTCTCCCTTCGGATCCTCGAACAGGTTCTTCTTCCCTTTCCACAGCGACACATGGGCGTGGCAGCCGCTGCCGGTCAGGTTGATGAACGGCTTCGGCATGAAGGTGGCGCGGAGCCCGTGCTTCTCCGCGATGGTTCTGACCATGTACTTGAAGAAGGCGTGGCGGTCGGCGGTGATGAGCGCATGGTCGTATTCCCAGTTCATCTCGAACTGGCCGTTCCCGTCCTCGTGATCGTTCTGATAGGGCTTCCAGCCCAGCGCCAGCATCGCATCGCAGATTTCCGTGACGACATCGTAGCGCCGGGTCAGCGCCGACTGGTCGTAGCAGGGCTTGGCCTGATGGTCGGCAGGATCGGAGATCTGGGTGCCGTCCGGCGTGATCAGGAAGTACTCGCACTCGACGCCTGTTTTCATCTCGAAGCCTTTGGAGGCGGCTTCGGCGACGAGGCGCTTCAGGAGATTGCGTGGGGCCTGCTCGACGGACTTTCCGTCCATGACGAGATCCGAGGCGAGCCAGCCGACCTCCGGCTTCCACGGGAGCTGGATCAGGCTGTCGGGATCTGGAACGGCGAAGAGATCGGGATCGGCCGGTGTCATGTCGAGCCAGGTGGCGAACCCGGCGAATCCCGCGCCCGACTTCTGCATCGCTCCGATCGCCGCGGCCGGCACCAGCTTCGCCCGCTGGGTCCCGAAGAGATCGGTGTAGGAGATCATGAAGTACTTGATCCCTCGTTCCTTCGCCGCCTTCGCCAGATCCGTCGCCATGACAGTCCCCCTGTTCGTCTTGCTTAGAACGAGCCTCCGCCGGGTACCCAGTTCGTACCGGCAAGAGGGACCCGTGCCATCGCCGCCGCCTCGATGGTCAGCGCCACCAGGTCCTCGGGCTCGAGATTGTGCACGTGGCTCTTGCCGCAGGCGCGCGCGATCGTCTGCGCCTCCAGCGTCATCACGGCGAGGTAGTTGGCGAGCCGGCGACCGGCCTTCACCGGATCGAGCCGCGCCATCAGCGCCTGGTCCTGAGTGGTGATGCCGGCGGGATCGCGGCCCTCGTGCCAGTCGTCATAGGCGCCGGCGGTGGTGCCGAGCTTCGCGTACTCCGCCTCGAGCGCCGGATCGTTGTCGCCGAGCGCGACCAGCGCCGCGCTGCCGATCGCGACGGCGTCGGCGCCGAGCGCCAATGCCTTCGCCACGTCGGCGCCGTTGCGGATGCCGCCGGAGACGATCAGCTGCACCTTCCGGTGCAGGCCGAGATCGATGAGCGCTTGCACCGCCGGCCGGATCGCCGACAGGATCGGCAGGCCGACATTCTCGATGAAGACTTCCTGGGTCGCGGCCGTACCGCCCTGCATGCCATCGAGCACGACCACGTCGGCGCCCGCTTTCACAGCCAGTGCCGTGTCGTAGTAGGGGCGGGATGCGCCTACCTTGACGTAAATCGGCTTCTCCCAATCGGTGATTTCGCGGACTTCCTCGATCTTGATCTGGAGATCGTCCGGGCCGGTCCAGTCCGGGTGGCGGCAGGCAGAGCGCTGGTCGATGCCGACCGGCAGCACGCGCATGCCGGCGACCCGTTCCGTGATCTTCTGCCCCAGCAGCATGCCGCCGCCGCCGGGCTTCGCACCCTGGCCGACGACGATCTCGATCGCGTCCGCCCGTCGAAGGTCGTCGGGGTTCATGCCGTAGCGCGACGGCAGGATCTGGTAGACCAGCAGCGAGGAGTGGCCGCGTTCTTCCTGCGTCATGCCGCCGTCGCCGGTGGTGGTCGAGGTTCCCACCATCGAGGCACCACGGCCGAGCGCTTCTTTTGCGTTCGCCGAGAGCGAGCCGAAGCTCATGCCGGCGATGGTGATCGGGATCTTGAGCTCGATCGGCTTTTTGGCATGGCGCGCGCCCAGAATGACGTTGGTGCCGCAGCGCTCGCGATAGCCTTCGAGCGGATATCGCGAGATCGAGGCGCCGAGGAAAAGCAGGTCGTCGAAATGCGGGACCTTGCGCTTGGCGCCGGCGCCGCGGATGTCGTAGATCCCGGTCGACGCGGCGCGGCGGATCTCGGACAGCGTGTAGTCGTCGAAGGTCGCCGACTTGCGGGGTGTGGTGATCGGCTGGCTCATGGCTCAGTACACGTTGTCGACGTGGAAGTGATAGAGGCGGCGAGCCGATCCGTAGCGCTTGAAGGCGCCGACATCGACACCGGTGACGCCGGCGGATCTCAGCTTGGCGACGAGCTTGGCCTTGTGATGATCGGTCATCGGCTTCTCGATGCAGTCGGCGCCGAGGCCCTGCACTTTGCCGCGTACATAAAGGCGCGCCTCGTAGATCGAGTCGCCGAGGCTCTCGCCTGCATCGCCGAGCACGACCAGGGTTCCCGCCTGGGCCATGAACGCCGACATATGGCCGACGCTGCCTTTCACCACGATGTCGACGCCCTTCATCGAGATGCCGCAGCGGGCAGAGGCGTTGCCGTCGATGATCAGCATGCCGCCGCAGCCGGTGGCACCTGCCGACTGGCTGGCATCGCCCTTCACATGCACGGTGCCCGACATGATGTTCTCGGCGACGCCGGTGCCGGCGTTACCATTGACGATCACCGTCGCATGCTTGTTCATGCCGGCGCAGTAGTAGCCGACATGGCCGTCGATCTCGATGGTGACCGGCGCATCCACGCCGACCGCGACAGAATGGCGGCCACGCGGATTGGAGATGCGCCAAAGCGTCTGGTTGGTGTCGGGCTTCAGCTTGTGAAGGGCGGAATTCAGCTCTCTCAGTTCGGTCGTCGAAAGATCGACGACCTGCTCGCTCGCGTTCAATTCGGCCGCTCCCAGAAATAGACGGTGGCCGGTTCCGGCTCCCAGATCTTCGCCTTGCCGATGTCCGGGAGGTCGACCAGCGCGCGATATTCGGAGCCGAAGGCGACGTAGCGGTCGGTCTCGGCCATCACCGCCGGCTTGCAGGCGATCGGATCGCGCAGCACGCCGAAGCCGGACTCGGTCCCGACGACGAAGGTGTAGAAGCCGTCGAGATCGGTCAGCGCGTCGGTCAGCGCCTGCTTGAGGCTGGCACCCTTGTGCATGCGGGCGGTGAGGTAGCCGGCTGCGACCTCGGTGTCGTTCTCGGTCGCGAACTCGATGCCGTCACGGCGCAGGTCGCGGCGGACGGCGTTGTGGTTGGAGAGAGATCCGTTGTGGACCAGGCACTGGTCGAGCCCGGTCGAGAAGGGGTGTGCGCCGTTGGTGGTCACTGCCGATTCTGTCGCCATGCGCGTGTGGCAGATGCCGTGGGTGCCGGGCATGCGTTCGAGGCCGAACTGGGTCGCAACCAGCTCGGGCCGGCCAACCTCCTTGTAGAGCTCCATGCGGGCGCCGGCACCGACGAGGTCGATCTTCGGGGCGATCCTGGCCAGCGCCGCCTTGGCGTCGGCCTCGCGGTCCGCCGGCAGGGTCAGGATGCCATGGGTATGCCGGCCTACGGCGGCGACCTTGGTGCCGAGCGCCTCGGAGAGCTTGCGGGCGAGGGCCGCGAAGTCGGTTCCCTCGGCGCCACGCACCGTCAGCTTGACGTTGCCGGACTGGCCGCGGCCGAAGACCGCGAAGCCGGCGCTGTCGGGGCCGCGATCTGATAGCACCCCCATCATGTTGGACAGGAGCCGCCCGAGGTCGGGCTCGAGTTTCGGATCCTTGAGGAAGAGGCCGACGATCCCGCACATTTTTCGTAGTCTCCGAGGGAGGGGACGCCCGATGATAACGGCGCGACCGGGCGGGTCAACTCCCGGAAAATATATTTCCTGTCAGGAAAATCGACTTCCATGGCGATCGAAGCTCCGGTCTATGAGCGTCCTGCCGTCAGCCTGATCGCCGAGGGACTGCCGCCCTACGGAGCCAAGCTCTATATCGGCGACACGGAAGGTGCTCGGGACCTCGCGTTGCTGAAGGAGAACGGCATCACCACGGTGGTGAACTGCGCCGTCAACCTCGACATCAACTACGTCACCGAGCCGAGCATCCCGGCGGCCGGCATGCAGTGCGCGGCCGGAACCGGTGCGATCCGGTCCTACAAGCTCGGACTCGTCGACGGGGCGGGCAATCCCGAGAGCATGATGTTGGCCGGCTACTATCTCCTCTACGGCGCGGCCCATCAGGAGCTGCCCGAGAAGCCGAGCTATCCGAGGCGCGAGCGCGGCAACATCCTGGTCCACTGCCGGGGCGGGCGCAGCCGGTCGGTGGCGCTGGTGGCGCTCTACCTGCACATTCAGCTGCCGAAGCAGTTCCCGACCATCGATGCGGCGCTGGCGCATATCCGCCATCACCGCGAGCTTCAGCCCGACGAATGGTTCGAGACGCCTAAGCCGATGTTGCTCGATGCGGTGAAGCGTGCGGCCGGCTGGATCAGGAAGATTGAGGAAGCGGACGGTCCTCTGGCCTAGGGGCCGATGCGCCGCCGGCTTGCCGGGTCGAAGAAATTGAACGACGCCGCATCGAATGAGAGCCAAGCCGTGTCACCCGGGCGTGCACGGACGAAGCCCGACTGGAGCACTGTGTAGGGGCGTCCGGCGCTCCGCACGTGCAGGATGGTCTGCGAGCCGGTCGGCTGGATGGTCTCGATCGTGACCGGGATCGCGCCGGCCGCTTCCTTCTGCGACAACGAGATCATCTCGGGGCGGATCGTCCCGATGACTTCGCCACTCTTTGCGGAGAGTGGCTGGTCCAGCGCGAGCGAGAAGTCGCCGAAGTCGGCACCGCGGTCGCCGGACAGGCGCCCGTCGACTCGGTTGATGCGGGGATCCCCGATGAACTCGGCGACGAACAGCGTCTCCGGGCGGTGATAGGTGTCGTAGGGCGATCCTCGCTGCTCGACCACACCTTCGTTCATGATGACGATGGTGTCGGAAAGCGTCAGCGCCTCCACCTGATCGTGCGTCACATAGATCGTGGTGGCGCCGAGATCCTGGTGCAGCCGACGAAGCTCACCGCGCATCTCCGTCCGGAGAACGGCGTCCAGGTTGGAGAGCGGCTCGTCCATCAGGAGGATCGACGGCTTGAGCGCGATCAGCCGTGCGACGGCGACGCGCTGCTGCTGTCCGCCTGAAAGCTCCGAAGGATAGCGATCGCGCATCGGGCCGAGCTGCACGCGCTCGAGCGCGTCGTCGAGGCGACGGGCGATCTCGTGCGCTGCAAGGCGCCTTTCCTTCAAGGCGAGAGTGACGTTCCTCGCCACGGTCATGTGCGGCCAGAGTGCGTAGCTCTGGAAGATCAGGCCGAGCTGCCGATTTTCCGGCGGCACGAGAACACCCTGGTCTCGGCAGAACACGAGACGCGAACCCAGCTGGACCTGACCCTGGTCCGGGTCCTCGAGCCCGGCGACGATGCGAAGCGTCGTAGTCTTTCCGCAGCCCGAAGGGCCGAGGATGGTCAGGAACTCGCCGGGTGGGACCGTCAGGTCCAGGTTCCGCACGGCAGGGGCGCGGCCATAGGCCTTGGCCACGCCCCTCAGCTGGATCTCTTCCATGCCGGTGACTTAAGGCGAGACGTGCTGGATGTAGAAGTCGCGGACCTTGGCGCTTTCGAACCAGAGATAGTCCGGATCGGCGATCCAGCCGGCCATCTTGTCCCAGGCCTCGCCGCCCGGGGGCAGCGGTACGTCGTTTCGCGGGCTTACCGAGCCCGGGTCGAAGAACGGCGCGAAGCCCAGGAGCAGGTCGCGGCTCTTGCCCTTGTCGTAGGGTCTCTCGATCTTCGTGTCCTTGGTAAGCTGCGTCGAGCCGAGCGAGTAGGCGGTGAACAGCTTCGCCGCGTTCGGGTGCTTGGCGAAGCGCGCGATCGCCGTGTAGGTCGGGTAGACGATCTTCGCCGCCGGATCGAGCTCGACCACCATCTTGTTCACGAGACCGTACTCGTCGTTGTACGAGATGTGCGTCATGTTCGACATGGCGATCATCGGGTTGCGGGCACCCTTGGTGCCGGCCGCAGCGATCAGCTTCGGACCGGACTTGTTCGGGATCGCATCGTTCTTGAGCAGCCGGTAGAGCCATTCATGCCCGGCATCCGGCACGCCCGGCGAAAGCTTGATGTCCTGGCCGGTCATGCGCTTGTAGGCGGCGGCCATCTCGTCCTTGTGCTGGACGTAGGTGGCGATGCCCATGAACAGCGAGCCTGAGTCGAGCGGGTCCTTGATTCCGACGCGGCCCTTCCACTTGGGCAGCGTCAGTTCCCAGATGTTCTTGATCGGCTGCTCGTTCGGCCAGGCCTCGCCAGAATAGAAGAAGACCACGGCCTCGTTGACGCGCACCAGCAGCGGCTCGCGATTCTCCTTCGGGATCTTGTCGACGAAGTGCTTCGGCACGTAGTTGAAGAGCCGGTGCTTCTTCATCATGTCGTGGACGATCTCGCCCGAGCCGCCGGTGGTGACGATGTCGGCGTTGTACTGCTTGGCGTCCTGCTCGCGGATCGTCTTCTCGATCGTCTGGGTCGAGCCGAGGTCGAAGGCCGAGACCTTGATCTCCGGATAGACCTCCATGAACCACTGCGCGACCTTGCTCATGCGTGATGAGGACGAGTAGATCACCAGGGCGCCCTCGGCCTTGGCGTTCTTGATCACCTCGTCCCAGTTCTCGCTGACGTCGTAGGCGCCGAGCTTCGCCTGCTTCATCCAGGCGTCGATGTCGGCCGGGACTTTGTCCTGGGCGATGGCGGGAGCGGCGAATGCCAGAGCCGCCGCTGCAACGGTCGCCAGGAATGCGCGCTTGAACATCCTCATGGTGTCCTCCTTACCTACCGATCAATGGGCGACCGCCCGTTCGGCCCGATCGACGTCGGGCTTCTTCCGGCTCGAGAAGCTCTGTCCGGTGGTCAGCCGGACCAAGCCGTTGACGACGAAGATGATCAAGACGAGCATCAGGGACACCGCGCTCGAGTGCTGTGGCTGATTCTGCTCCTGGTAGCCGTAGATCAGCCCGGGCAGCACCATGGTCGACGGCGTCACCAGCAGGACGATCAGCGACAGCTCGCGCATTGCCGAGATAAAGGTCAGCAGCATGCCGGCGACCACGCCGCTGCGCGACATCGGCAGAATGATCTGCCACATGCGGCGGAGCCAGCCGATGCCCTGGACCCGCGCCGTCTCCTCCAGCGATTTGTCGATCTGGTGCATGGCGGCCATGCCGGTTCGTGCCGTGAACGGCAGGTTCTTCACCACCGTGATCAGCACGAGGAGAGTGAAGGTGCCATAGAGTGCCGGAAGCGGCCCGTAGCTGCGAGCGAAGATGCCAATGTAGATCGCGCCGAGCGCGATCGACGGGAAGATGTAGGGGGCGAACGAAATGCCTTCGAGCGCCTTCGCCATCAGGCTGCCGCGGCTACGGACGATGGCATATCCGACCAGCAGGCCGAGAAGGCCGTTCACGATCGATGCCGAGAATCCCAGCTTGAGGCTGTTCCAAAGCGCCTCGTGGATGCGCGGGTTGTTGAGGATCCCGGGATCGCCGGTCTGCAGGGACTCGGTGGCGCCGCCGATCCAGTAGTGGAGCGTCAGGTTTCCCAGGCTGTAGTCGTTGGCCCGGAACATCAGCGATTCCCAGACCAGGATCATCATCGGGAACGCAACGACGATCAGCATGAACAGCGTGACCAGCCCGACCATCGGCCAGCGCCAGGCGCCAAGCCGGACGGGGCGGCGCCGGAAGCCCTTGCCGGTGAGCGTGACGAAGCTTTTGCGCACGCCGACGATGCGGCTGTTGATCTGGATGAACAGGATCGCCATGACCACCAGCACCAGCGCCAGGACGAAGCCATCGCCAGCGTTCCTGGACTTGAGCGCGGCATAGATCTGGGTCGAGAAGGTGAAGAAGCGGACCGGCAGGCCCAGCAGCGCCGGCGTGCCGAAGGTGCCGAGCACGCGGATGAAGGTCATGACGATCGCCGATCCCAGTGCCGGCAGCAGGAGCGGCACGGTGATCAGCATCAGGCGCTTGAATTTCGGGATGCCGGAGGTGGCCCCGGCCTCCTCGAGCTCGGAGTCGACGCTCTCCATCGCGCCGCCCATCAGCAGGAAGGCATAGGCGTAATAGTGGAGAGCAAGGCAGATGACGATCGGCAGGAGCCCGTAGGAGAACCAGTTCGCGGGCTCGACGTCGAAGAAGTAGGTGACCATGCCGTCGCCGCCGCCGTAGCGGCTGTTGCGGAACAGGCTGAGCCAGGCCAGCGCCAGGACCCAGGACGGCATCATGTAGGGAACGACGGCGAGGAAGCCGAAGAACGAGCGGCCGGGCATGTCGGTCCGCACCATCAGCCAGGCGAGCCCGGTGCCGACCACGATCGCAATCGCGGTGACGCCTACGCCAACGATCAGGCTGTTGAGAAACGGGCGATAGAAGAGTGCGAGCGACAGCTGCCCGGCGAAGATGCGCTCGAAATGGAAGAGCGTGAAGCTGCCGACCTCCGCGTCGCGACGGTAGGCGAGGTCGTAGGGCTGGTAGGTAAAAGCGTCGTGAAGTGCCTCGGCAAGCGGCGTGAGAACGAGGAGGCCTAGGACCAGCGTCAGCAGACTGCCGAGAATGAGTTCCGGTCGAGCGCCGAGACGTCTCAGCGCGAAGACGAGCGGCGCGTGTTTCGTCCCGGCCGTCGTCGTCATCGCCCCCGCCGTGAATCCGTCGTCGCCTGTCAGTTACAATTTTATGACAGAGGGTCCGGCGCGCGGCAACTACTTGCGTTGCTAGATAAATAGCCGGTTGCTGGTTGGATTCCGGAGGTAGGAGAGCAAAACCGATCCGGCCGCCTCGGGGAGGGAAACCGAGGCGGCCAGGGAAGGCGGGAGGGAGGCCCTATATGCGTCCCATCAGCAGCAGGATGATGACGATGACCAGGATGGTCCCAAGACCGCCGGTCGGGTAGTAGCCCCAGCCGGAGCTGTAGGGCCAGGTCGGCAGCGAGCCGATCAGCAGGATGACGAGGATGATCAGGAGAATGGTACCGACGCTCATCGGTGTCTCCGTTCTTTCATTGTTATGGTCCTGGGAGAACCCCCGGCGCGGTAGCCGGTTCCATGGCGCGGCAAATCCGGTGCCGCTATCCTCGCTCGCGGCCTTAAGATCGGCCGTCAACGAATCCGGGTGAGGAAACCAGACATGGACGTGCGTGCAGCCGTTGCGCTCAAGGCGGGAGCGCCGCTTTCGATCGAGACAGTCAAGCTCGAGGGACCGAAGGAATTCGAGGTCCTGGTCGAGATCAAGGCGACCGGCATCTGCCACACCGACGAGTTCACGCTCTCCGGCGCCGATCCGGAAGGTCTGTTCCCGGCGATTCTCGGCCACGAGGGTGCGGGTATCGTCGTCGACGTCGGCAAGAGCGTGACCAGCCTGAAAAAAGGCGACCACGTCATCCCGCTGTACACGCCGGAATGCCGGCAGTGCAAAAGCTGCCTCAGCCAGAAGACGAATCTCTGCACGTCGATCCGCGCGACCCAGGGCAAGGGCCTGATGCCGGACGGCACCAGCCGCTTCTCGCTCGGCGGCCAGCCGGTCCACCACTACATGGGCTGCTCGACCTTCTCGAACTACACGGTGTTGCCGGAAATCGCACTGGCGAAGATCCGCGAGGACGCGCCCTTCGACAAGGTCTGCTACATCGGCTGTGGCGTCACCACTGGCATCGGCGCGGTGATCAAGACGGCGAAGGTCGAGCCCGGCGCCAACGTCGTCGTCTTCGGCCTCGGCGGCATCGGCCTCAACGTCGTGCAGGGGGCCCGCATGGCAGGCGCCGACATGATCGTCGGCGTCGACATCAACCCGGCCCGCGAAGCGCTCGCCCGGAAGTTCGGCATGACGCACTTCGTCAACCCGAAAGAGCTGAAGGGCGACGTCGTCCCGCATCTGGTCGAGCTGACCAAGGGTGGCGCCGACTACAGCTTTGAATGCGTCGGGAACACCGACCTGATGCGCCAGGCGCTCGAGTGCTGCCATCGCGGCTGGGGCGTCTCGGTCATCATCGGCGTCGCCGGTGCGGGCAAGGAGATCTCGACCCGTCCGTTCCAGCTGGTCACCGGCCGCGTCTGGAAGGGCACCGCGTTCGGCGGCGTCCGCGGCCGCACCGAGGTGCCGAAGATCGTCGACTGGTACATGGAAGGGAAGATCAACATCGACGACCTGATCACCCACAAGATCCCGCTCAACCGTATCAACGAGGGCTTCGACCTGATGCATGCGGGCAAGTCGATCCGCACGGTGGTCGAGTACTGATGGAGACGATCTCCGAGCAGGCCTGCTTCGGCGGCACCCAGGGCTTCTACAAGCACGAGTCCAAGGCCGTCGGCGGGCCTATGCGGTTCGCCGTCTACAAGCCGCCCCAGGCGGCCAAAGGCAAGGTGCCGGTCGTCACCTACCTTGCTGGTCTCACCTGCACGGAGGAGACCTTCACCATCAAGGCCGGAGCTCAGCGCGTTGCCGCTGAGCTCGGCCTGATGCTGGTGATGCCGGATACCAGCCCGCGCGCCGCCCGCTTTCCGGGCGACGATGCGAACTGGGACTTCGGCATCGGCGCCGGCTTCTACGTCGACGCCACGGCCGAGCCGTGGAAGCAGGCGTACCGGATGTACGCCTATGTTACGAGCGAGCTTAGGACGCTGATCGACGGCTCGTTCCCGGCGAAAGCGGACCGCCAGGGCATCTTCGGACATTCGATGGGCGGACACGGCGCGCTGGTCCTCGGGCTGCGTAACCCCGACAAGTACCGGACCGTCTCAGCCTTCGCGCCGATCGTGGCGCCGATGCGCTGCCCCTGGGGCCAGAAGGCGTTCTCCGGATATCTCGGCCCCGACCAGGCGGGCTGGCGCGACTACGACGCGTCCGAGCTCGTGAAGAAGAAGCCCTTGGCCGGCAAGATCCTCATCGATCAGGGTCTGGCCGACAAGTTCCTGGTCGAGCAGCTCAAGCCTGAGCTGTTCGAGGAGGCGGCCAAGGCATCGGGCCAGAAGCTGGAGCTTCGCCGGCACGCAGGCTACGACCACAGCTACTACTTCATCCAGACCTTCGTCGAAGACCACTTGAAGCATCACGCCGCCGGGCTCGCCTGAAGCGGCTAACGGAGGGAACGACATGCAGAAGCTGCTCGTCTACCAGTCGATGTGGGCGATGGAGCGTCGTGCTCCGGACGGCAAGGAGTGGACGCTCGAAGAGAAGCTCAAGATGATCCGCGACGCCGGCTTCGACGGCGCCGGCGTCCGCTTCTTCGACTTCGAGCAGGCGAAGGCGCATACGACCATCCTCAAGGACTACGGTCTCACCTGGCAGGCGCAGTGCTATCCGCAGACGGTCGACGACCTGAAGCCGATCCTCGACAACGTCGCCAAGCTCGGTGCCGAGCACCTGAATCTGCAGCCGGACGTGCGGCCGTATCGGATCGAGGAGTGCATCCCCTATATCGAGGGGTGGCGCCGGCTGGCGAACGAGGCTGGCGTGCGCATGCACATCGAGACGCATCGCGACCGCATGACGACCGACCTGTTCTTCACGCTGCATCTGCTCGACTGCTTCCCGGACCTGAAGCTGACCGGCGACATCTCCCACTATCTTGTCGGGCGCGAGTTCGCCGGGCCGCCGATCAGCGAGGAGAACCACAAGCTGATGCACCGGATCCTCGACAATTGCTGGGGCTTCCACGGTCGCGTCGCCAGCCGCGAACAGATCCAGGTTCCGATCAGCTTCCCGCACCATAAGCCGTGGGTCGACCTGTTCATGGGCTGGTGGGAAAACGGCATCCGTTCCTGGCGCCGACGTGCACCGAAGGACGGCACGCTGACCTTCCTTTGCGAGATGGGGCCGCGGCCATACGCCATCGTCGACCGGAACGACGAGGATCTGTCCGACCGATGGCAGGAAGCCCTCATGATGAAGGACATGGTCCGCGCGCTCTGGAAGCGGATCGAGGCCGAGGAGCAGGGGGCGGCGAAGGCGGCGGAGTAGGCCGCAACCAGTGACAAGTTCCCTCTGAAAGGGGAACTTTTCTGCGACCTCCGAGTTGAGCGCACGACGCCCTGATAGCGGGTGCGCCTCAACCTCGGAGATTTGCCTATGACAGCTCCTACCCGGACGGTTTCCGGGGTGCCGGCCGACACGCCCGACGTGCTGGTCGAAAACCGCCGCGCCATTGCCTGGGACGCGGTGATCGCCGGCGCCTTCATCGGGCTCGCCGCCTCGATCTGCCTCAGCGTTGCCGGCGCCGCCCTCGGATTCACGCTGGCCGATCCTTACGAAGGTCCGTCGGCGCAGTCGATCGGCCTCGGCGCCCTCATCTGGCTCTTTATCGTCAACATCGTCGGCATGGGCGTCGGCGGCTACGTCGCCGGCCGCTCGGCGATGAACGAGACGACCATGGACGTTAAGGACTTCCGCTTCCGCTGCGCCGCCCACGGTCTGACCGTCTGGGCGATCGCCACGGTCGGCGCCAGCCTTCTCGGCTTGTCGGCCTTGAGCAGCGTCGTCGGCTTCGCTGCCGACACCGCTCAGATGGCGGCTGGAGGCGCCGCCGCTGGTCTCGGCGCCGGTGGCGCTGCCATGGCGGAGGATGACGACCACATGGACATGGGCTTCCATGTCCGACAACTCTTCTCGCCGCCGGCATCGTCCGGTCAGGCGCAGTCATCGACGTCCGCTCCTGCTTCTTCGACCGCGACGACCGCAAGCTCGGCGTCGCCGGCCGCCCCGATTGCGCCGACGGCCGCCGGTTCGTCCGCCCAGGGCCAGCAGCAGGGCGGTCAGCAGCAGAGCAGGCCCGACTACGGCGACGATGCGATGGACGAGGCCGGCAACATCCTGACACGGGCATGGGGCCGGAACGGGCTGGCGCCGTCGGAGAGGACCTATCTCGCGAGCCTGCTGGCGCGGTACAACGGCATCAGCCAAGCCGACGCCGAGCAGCGGGTCGGCGAGGCGGAGCAGCGGATCAAGTCGGCGCGGGCGGAAGCCGAGAAGCAGGCGAAGGAGGTGGCCGACAAGGCCGCGAAGGCCGGGGCGCTCGGTGCGCTCCTCGCCTTCCTGTCGCTGGCCATCGGCGCAATCGCCTCGGTGGTCGGCGCGCTCTCCTGCCGGACGATCGGGACGCGCGTCGTCCTTCGCTGAGGCAACTCGATCTAGCGACCGCGCCGGGGCTTCGCCTTGGTGCGGTCGTTCTGCGTCACGGGGACCGATTTCCGTTCGCCGCCGAAGCGATGGAGCTGTGTCCGGCGCTTGTCGATGAACTTCCAGTCATAAGTGACGCCGAGACCGGGGCCGTCAGGTACCGGGAAGCATCCGTCCTTGCCGATCGCCTCAAGCTGGTCTGAATAGCCGCAGGCATAGACCGGGGGCTGCGCGTTCGGGCAGTTCGGACCGACCAGTGCGACTTCGTAGAAGTTCGTATTGCGGATCGCCGCCATGCAGTGCCGGTGCGCCGGCCCGGAGGCGTGCACCTCGACATCGACGCCGAACGCCTCGGCCAGATGCGCGATCTTCATCGTGCCGGTGATGCCCATGTCGTATTCGGGGTCGGCGCGGAGGAAGTCGGTGCCACCGGCGATGAGGAAGTCGGCCTTGGGCTCGACGCCGCGCACATGCTCCGTCTGGAGCAGCGGCGTTCTGATCATCTCGCGCAGCTTCTTGTGCGCGAAGGCAGAGACGCCCGAGTCGCGGAACGGATCCTCGTACCAGAAGAAGTTGGCATCGTCGCATGCGCGTCCGACCGCCAGCGCATCGGCAAAGGTGCGGAGCTCGCAGGCCGGGTCGATCATGAGCGTCATCCGATCGCCCATTTTCTTGCCCATGTAGCGGACGTTGTCGGCTTCCTCCTTCACGTCGCCGTCGTGCCAGCCATGGATCTTGAAGGCGCGGTAGCCGAGGTCGTAGCACTCCTCGGCGAAGGCGACGAAGGCCTCCTTGGAGTCGAGCCCGCCGTTGCGGTCGGCGTGATAGGTGGATGCGTAGGCCTTGAGCCGTTTCCGATACCCGCCGAGCAGCTGCGTCACCGAGGCGCCGAACTTCTTGCCGGCGAGATCCCAGAGCGCGATGTCGAGGATCCCGTGGCCCACGTGATCGAGCTGTCGGATCTCGCGCTTGAGGTCATCGTAGATAATCTCTCGCTCATCGGCGTTGCGGCCGATGAGGCTCGGGGCCAGCATGAGGGTCTGTGCCAGCGCCGCCTTGTGTCCGCCCCATAGCGCCACGTACTCGCCGCGGGCGCCATCCTTGGTGCCGATCACCACGGCATACTTGGACATGGTGAGCTTGCTGCCCGGCACGTAGCCGATGTTGCCGATGGCGCTCGAGCCCGAGGCTTCGACGCCCATGTTCTCGGCCTCGAAGGTGAACTCGTGCACTTCGACCAGGTCGATGACGCTCATGGAGACTCCGGACATGAAAAAGCCGCCCGCAATGAGTGTTGCGGGCGGCTCGGCATAACTGAAAGCGGGAGCGCGGTTACTGCGCCGGTTCGAGCTTCTTCTCCGCCATCTCTTCGGCGGTCTTGAAGAATTTGGTCTCGAGGTCGCGCTGGTTCTCGTAGATCGAGCCCTGGTTCGGTGCCGGCGGATAGGGGAGGCGGATGGGCAGCTCCTTCATCCGCGGTGCCACGGTCTCTTCGCCGCAGACCAGCATGGCCTCCCACTTCTCGAACGACTCCGGCTTGTAGATCAGCGGCCACGCGTCGGCAGTGCGGTACTGGTGCAGCAGGAAGCGGCGCGGCTCGCCCGAGATGTTGGCGGCCGACGCATGCAGCAGGCGGACGTGATGGATGGTGATCGATCCGGCCTTGCCCAGGCACTGCACAGCCTTCGAGAAGTCGATGTTCGACTTCGACGGGTCGATGCCGCCGACGAAATAGCCGTTCGAGTGGTGGTCGTAGGTTGGGCCCTTGTGGCTTCCCGGGATCACCATCATTGCGCCGTTATCGGGCTTGAAATCGTCGATCATGATGCCGACGGCGGCGAGATCGTCGTTGGTGTGGGGATAGAAAGCCCAGTCCTGGTGCCACTCGATCGGCGAGCCGAAGCCCGCGGACTTGAGGTTCAGCTTGGAAACGTCGAAGCGGATGCTCGGTCCCCACAGCTTCTGCAGCACCGAAAGGATCTTCGGATGCTTGACCATCTTCTCGTAGACCGGATGCCAGGCATGCGGGGTCTTGATGCGGCGGACCTTCGGCGAGTCCTTGGTGTGGCCGGGCTCGAGGTCGAAGATGTCGGTGTGCTCGCTGACGGCACGCGACTTCTCGACGAACTCTTCGGTCACCTGGCGGAGTTCGGCGACCTCGGCATCGGTCAGCACGTTCGGCACGACCAGGTAGCCGCGCTTGTTGTAGGTTTCGACATCCTTGTCGCTGATCATGCCTTGGACTCCGCTGGGCGCTCGGCGCCTGCCTCGATGCCGCTATGGTAGCGGTAACATTTCCGGAACGACGACCCATGAGAAATACGGCTGCAGTTTAGCGCCGGAGTTGCTTGCCTTCAATGACAGGCTCTCGCTAGACTAAGTTTAAATAAATGAAAGGTTTCGTGGTCCGAAACGATCCAAGAAACCGGCTATCGCAACTGTAGCGGCCGTGCTCAGGCCATAGGGGGAGACGTCGATGACGAAGATTTCCAGGCGGAAACTTTTGGGCTACGGCGCGGCCGCGGGCGTGCTGGCCATGCCGCATGTAGCACGCGCTCAGGCGATCCGGCTGGTGTTCTCGCACCATGTTCCGACGGCGCACCTGATCCACGGCGTGGCCGAGAAGATGGCGGAGCAGGTCAAGAACGCGACCAACGGACAGGTCACGATCGACATCAAGCCGGCCTCTCAGCTGTTCAATCTCCGCACCTCGGCCGAGGCGCTCCAGCTGGGAACGCTCGACCTGTGCTGGAGCGATCTCGGCACACTCGCGAACTGGCAGCCGCAGTTCGGATTCGTCTCGATGCCGTTCCTGTTCAACGACTACGACCACATCAAGAAAGTCCTCTACGGGCCGATCGGCGAGCAGATCGCCAAGGAGACCAAGGACACGCTCGGCATCGAGACCCTGTCGCTCGGGGCCTCGGGCTTCCGCGTCTTCCTTTCCAAGAAGCAGATCGACAAGGCGGAAGATTGCCGCGGCATCAAGCTGCGCGTGCCCGAGATCCCGACCTGGGTCGAGATGGCGAAGGCGATCGGCGCCAATCCGACGCCGATTCCTGCGGGCGAGATCTACACGGCGCTGCAGACTGGCGTCGTCGATGCGATCGAGGTGCCGGCCGACTTCATCGTCTCGGCCAGGAGCTACGAGGTTGCGGGCTTCGCGACGAAGACCCACCACATCTTCACCGAAGTCTCGATGTTCGCCAGCGCCAAGAAGATGGCGACGCTGCCGGCCAACGTGCAGAAGGCGATCCGCGACGCCTCGGTCGAGCAGGTGCAGAAGTACATGTGGGAGGCGAACCTGAAGGAGCAGCAGGACGCCTGGAATTTCCTGGCGACCAAGGTCAAGGCGAACGCGTCGCCCGACATCGCGTCCTTCCGCTCAAAGATGGGGCCCGTGCTCGACAACTTCGTCGCCAAGGCCGGTCCGAAGGCAAAGGCATATATCGAGGCAACGCAGAAGGCGGCGTAAGCTAGGGACAAAAAGGCGGCCCTTCGACGCTCGGAGAGAGCGCGAAGGGCCGGAATAAATCAAAGGCCGGGATACGGCCGCAAACACGGAGGAAACGACATGATCACCAGGCGAAAGGTCCTAGGCTACGGCGCCGCGGCAGGCGTTTTGGCCATGCCGTACGTGACGCGCGCGCAAGCTCAACCGGTGCGGCTTGTCTTCTCGCACCACGTCCCGACCACCCATATCTCGCACAAGACGGCCGAAATGTTCGCCGACTTGGTGAGCAAGGGGACCAACGGTCAGTACGCGATCGACATCCGGCCTGCCTCGCAGCTCTTCAACCTGCGCACTTCCGCCGAAGCCCTTCAGCTCGGCACGCTCGACTTCTGCTGGACCGACCTCGGCACGCTCGCCAACTGGCAGCCGCAGTTCGGCTTCACCTCCGTGCCCTTCCTGTTCAACGACTACGACCATGTGAAGAAGATCCTGCAGGGGCCCGTCGGCCAGCAGGTCGTCGGCGACGTGAAGTCGACCCTCGGTATCGAGATCCTCCAACTCGGCGCGTCGGGCTTCCGCATCTTCTGCTCGAAGAAGGAGATCAAGTCGGCCGACGACGTGCGCGGTATCAAGCTGCGCGTGCCCGAGATTCCGGTCTATGTCGACATGGCGCGCGCGCTGGGTACCAACCCGACGCCGATCCCGGCCGGCGAAATCTACACCGCGCTGCAGACCGGCGTGATCGATGCCTTCGAAGGGCCGGCAGATTTCGTCCAGACAGGCAAGCAGTACGAGGTCGCGAAGTTCGTGACCCGCACGCACCACATCTTCACCGAGGTCTCGATGATGTCGAGCGCCAAGAAGATGGCGGCGCTGCCGGCTAACGTGCAGAAGGTCATCCGCGACGCTGCGGTGGAGTCGACCGGCAAGTTCATGTGGGAAGCGAACCTCAAGGAGCAAGGCGACGCCTGGAAGGACCTGACTACCAAGGCGACTGCCAACGACTCGCCGAATGTCGCGTCATTCCGTTCCAAGATGGGGCCAGTCGTCGACAGCTTCGTCGCCAAGGCAGGCCCGAAGGCCAAGGCCTACATCGAGGCGGTCCAGGCCGCCGGCAAGGCGTAAGCTTCCAGTGTGTTGAAACGGACACCCCCGGCCCTTCCGGGGGTGTTTTTTTGAGGCCTAGATGAACGCATCATCAGTCGCGGAAGACGGATTGTTCTTCGGCAAGATAAAGGCGGCCCTGACATTCGTGTCGGTCGTCTTGCTTTTCTCTTACTTCTGCCTCGTGCTCCTGCAGGTCTTTTTCCGCTACGTGCTGAACGAGTCCTTGTTCTGGGCCGAGGAGTTCGTGCGCGGCGCCATGCTTTGGGGCGTCATGCTGAGCTCGGCGCTGGTCGCCGCAGGCCGCGCCCATATTCGGATCGAGGTGCTGGAGCTCATGCTGGCACCGGCCGGCCGGCGTATCGTCATGATGATGATCGATATCCTGACCCTCGCGTTCCTGCTGACGCTTCTCTGGGCCGGCATCGAGCTGGTCGACCGCACCTGGTTCCAGCGTTCGCCGTTTCTCGACGTACCGAAATACTCGGTCTATCTCGCGGTTCCGGTGGGTGCCGCGATCGAGGCGGTCTTCATGGTCATGACCTGGCAGAAGCACAATCCCACCGGCGAACCGACGGATCGCACGCTATGAGCATCGGATTGATGCTGGCACTGTTCTTCGTGTTCATGTGCCTGGGCATGCCCATCGCCTACTGCATGGGTTTCGCCGCCATCCTGGTGATCCTGATTGACGGGCAGCTGCCGGTGCTGATCCTGGCGCAGCAGTTCTATGATTCTCTCGACAATTTCTCGCTGCTGGCGGTGCCGCTCTTCATCCTCGCCGGCGAGCTGATGAGCGTTGCCGGCATCACCGAGCGGCTGGTCGGCATGTCCAAGGCGATGATCGGCCACCTGCGCGGTGGCCTCGCCCAGGCGAACATCCTGACCAACATGTTCATGGCCGCGATCTCGGGCTCGGCGCTGGCCGACTTGGCCGCGATCGGCTCGATGATGATCCCGGCGATGAAGAAGGAAGGTTACAAGCCGGCCTTCGCGGTCGCCGTCACGGCCTGTGCCGCGATGATGGCGCCGATCATCCCGCCCAGCATCATCGCCGTGATCTACGGCTCGGTGACCGGCGTGTCGATCGGCGCTCTGTTCCTTGGCGGCGCCATCCCCGGCGTCATCGCCGGCGTCTCGATGATGGCGGTCACTTGGTTTTTGGCGCCGCGCGCCGGCGCCAGGACGATCCCGCGGGCCTCCTTCTCCGAAGTCACCAGCGCGACCACGCGTGCGATTCCCGCGATGTTCATGCCGATCATCATCATCGGCGGCATCTTGTCGGGTGCGTTCACGCCGACCGAAGCCGGCAGTGTCGCAGCGCTTTATGCGCTGATTTACGGCCTCGTCGCTCGTCGGCACACGGTCGGCTCGCTCTATCGCAACTTCGCCTCGGCTGCGGAGGTGACGGCGAGCGCGCTGATCACGCTCGGCGGCGCCGCGCTGTTCAGCTGGGTCCTGAGTCGTGCCGGCGTCGGCCAGCAGGCCCTGCAGCTGATGCTCTCGATCACCGAGAACCCGAAGCTGGCGATGGCCATCCTCATCGTCTTCTTCTTCCTGCTCGGGACCTTCCTCGAGCCGGTGCCGGCGCTGATCATCGTCGTTCCGATCATGGGGCCGCTGATCCGGCACCTGGGATACGACCCGGTGCATTTCGGTATCGTCGTCATCATGCTGCTGGTCGTGGGCTCGGTGACGCCGCCGGTCGGGGTGCTGGCGATGGTGGCGTGCCGGATAGCCGGGATCAGCTACAACTCGGCACTCGGCATGCTCTTCCCGTATACGGCGATCTGGATGGTGGTGATCTTCCTGGTCGCCTACGTGCCGGAGCTCGTGCTCTGGCTGCCGCGCCTGATGCAGTAGTCAGAGCAGAGGGGCGTAGTCGGCGAGGTCGAGCGCGGTTTTCTGCCCGAGTGCGCACTCGGCGAGCAGGCGTCCGGAGATCGGTCCGAGCGTCAGCCCGCCGGCGCCGAGGCCGTTGCCGACCAGAAGGCCGCCGACGCCTTTGACCGGCCCCAGCATCGGCACGAAGGATGGGCCGGCCGGGCGGAAGCCGATGCGGGTCTCGATCAGCGTCGCGTTCCTCAAGCCCGGCGCGTAGGCGAGGCCGAAGTCGAGCACTTCCTTCTGGCCGCCGGCGGTGATGCGATAGTCGAAGCCCGATCCGGTTTCGCGCGTGGCACCCACGACCACGCGCGAGTCGTCGAAGGCCAGCATGTAGTAGCTGTTCATCGGCAGCAGCACCGGCCAGTTGCTGGTATCGATGCCGCCGAGGCCCAGGTGAAGGATCTGGCCCTTTTGCGGCTCGACCTTCAGGTCCACGCCCAGCGGCCCCAGGACCTCATGCGCCCAGGCGCCGGCGGTGACGATGACGACATCGCCCTGGATCGGCTTGCCGTCAGCGCCGAGGCAGACCGCACGATCCTTCTCGATGCGGAGGCTGGCGCGCTCGTTCCGGTGCACGGCGCCTCGCGCCATCGCGACCTTCAGCAACGCGGCCGAAAATGCGCGCGCCTCGACCCGGGCCGCGCCCTCGATATGGATCGCCGGCAGGTCCTCGCGGAACGGCGGGAACAGCACCCGCGCCTCGGCATTGGTGAGGCGCCGCACCGTACCGGCTTCAGGCGCATTCTCGCGGCGGGTAAGGATGCGCTGCTCGGCGGCAGCCAGCTCGGCCGGATCTTCCGAGGTGATCAGGGCGCCGACACGGCGATAGCCGTTGTTCGTCTCGCCGGCTGCCGCGAGAGCGGCTGCCAGCTCCGGATAGTACCGGGCGCCGGCGAGGCTGAGGCGGAGCCAGGCGGGCTGGTCGAGCTTGCTGGCCCAGGGACAGATGATCCCGGCGCCGGCCAGCGTCGCCTTGCCCTGATGCACGGCATCCACGACCACGACCTCGGCACCGGCCTTGGCGAGATGATAGGCGGTGCTGGATCCCAGGATGCCGGCTCCGACGATGACGACGCGCATCAGGCGATCCGGGCGAGCAGCTTCTGGAACAGCGCGCGGATCTCCTCGGAGGTGAAATCGAGGGTTCCGGTGCCGGCGGTGAGTTCGGCCATCGATACGCCCTGGACCGAGCTCGCGAACACGCGGTCGAGAAGCCAGATGCCGGTCTCCTCGGCGAGATCGAGGAAGGCCGCCTCGATCTTCTCCTGCGGACCGGGGAGCTGGATGTGCATCGATGTCGCCTGCGGCGGATCAGGCGTCACCTGGACGCCGGGCAGGTCACGGATCGCATCGGCGACGCGGCGGATTTCGCGATGGAACGACGGCATCAGGTCCAGCCTTTCGCGGAGCCCTTTGCGCGCGGCGAGGACGTAGGGATAGAGCTGGAACAATCGGCCGCCGTAGCGATGTTGCCAAAGCCGCGCTTCGTCGATCAGCGCCTTCGGGCCCGCGAGCACCGCGCCCGAGATACCGGCGAGGCCCTTGTAGAAGGAGACGTAGACGCTGTCGAAGAGCGCGGCGATTTCCGCCAGGCTCCGGCCGTAGTAAGGCTGGCTCTCCCATATCCGGGCGCCGTCGAGGTGGAACGGGATTCCGCGCTCCTTGGCGAGCGCCGAGATCGCCGCGACCTCTTCCCAGGGCAGCAGCGCGCAACCGAGCGGCCGGAGCGGCATTTCGAGCACGACGACGCCGAGCTTCTCGGCGACCGCCTCGACGTCCTTCCGGCGGAACTGCCGGGAGTCGTCGCCGAGATAGGCGGCGGCGAGCCCGTGCAGCGCGCGGTAGGACTGGGATTCATTGCGCTCGAGGTGGCTTAGGGGATGCAGGCCGACGGTCTTGACGCCCGTCCGGTCGCACCAGAGCCTGAGCGCGATCGTCTGGACCATCGTGCCCGACGGCATGAACACCGCCGCCGGCTTGCCGAGCCTGGAGGCGACATCTGCCTCGAAATCCTCGATCAGCTTGCCTTTGCCGTAGGTGTCGACGGCCTCTTCGGATCCCACCTCGTCGGCGATCGCCTGCAGCATCTCCTTCGGCGTCGGGGACTTGCTGCGTGTCAGGAAGCGCGTGCAGCGGGCGCGGATCGCGTCCTTGTCGCGAGGCTTTGGCTGCGTCGCGTCTGTCACCGGACGTGCCAGTCCTGGGTCAGCGGCTTGGCACCGTTCAGCTCGCCGTAGCTGGCGCCGGTCGTACCCTTCGGCGGATCGCCAAAATAGCGATCGTCGAGCGGCAGGGATGCCGGTTGCCATCGGAGATCGCAGGACAGTCGGACGCGATGGATCGGCGAGTGGTTGTCGAGCGATCCGTGCGCCAAATACATGCCGAACAGACAGATATCGCCGGCCTCGAAGTTCCGGGTGAGCAGCCGCGTGCCGCGGGACTGTGCGAAGGAAATCGCGTCGGCGCCGAAATCGGCTTTCCGCGAGTTGTCGGTCGAGATATCGAAGCCGATCATCGGGTCGATCAGGTCGCGGTATTTGTTCGAACCCTCGACCACGACCACCGGACCGTCCTCGACGGGCACGTCGCCGATCGGCATCCATACGGTGCAGACCTTGTCGTGCGCCCGCGTGAAGAATGGATAGTCGAAATGAAGCCCGGTCGCGCGGCCGAGCGCGCCAGCGCGAAGGAAGATGTAGTCCTGGTTGCGGGCGGGTTCGCCGAAGACCAGCGACATGATTCGCTGCATGTCGCGACCGTTGCTGGCGGCGCGTAGATTTTTACCCTCGCTGACCGAGCGCCAGAAGGCGCCGAGGTCTGGTTCCAGCTCCTTTCGCTTGCTGTCGCCGGTGGCGATGCCGTCGATCGCCGGCTCCTTGATCTCGCCGACCGCGACCAGGCGCTGGAACACTTCCCGGCGGGCGGCCATGACAGCGTCCCGGTCGACCACGCCCTTGAGGAACAGGTAGCCGTCCTCGGCCAGTCGTGCGCGAAGCGCCGCGGGGTTGTCGAGAAGGGAGGCGCTGTCCACCATCTCGTGGATCAGGGAAGAGGGCACCGGCTGGCCCTTGACCCGGCAATTGTCCATTTCGCTTGCTCTCTCGCGGCTCGAACGGAACCCTAGTTTAGACAGTTTTCCCGATCGGAAACAGGGAAGGGGGACATTCAATGCGCGACAATCCGCTCAAGACCAAGCTCACCCGGGGCGAAACGGTTTTCGGGACCTTCGTGTTCGAGTTCGCGTCTCCGGGCATGGCCAAGATCGCCAAGTCGGCGGGCTGCGACTACATCATCTTCGACATGGAGCACTCGGGCTGGAGCTTCGAGACGGTCAAGAACCAGATCCAGTTCGCCCGTGGCGCCGGCATTGTGCCGCTGGTCAATCCGGCCGGCGACGACTTCAACCTGATCACCCGATCGCTCGACCTCGGCGCCAAGGGCATCCTGGTCCCGGTGGTCGAGACCAAGGCCCAGGCCGAGGCGATCGTTCGCGCCACCCGATATCCCCCGCATGGCCGCCGCGGCTCGGCCTTCGGCGTCGCCCACGACGACTACATCATCGGCGATGCGCGCAAGACCATGAAGGCAGCCAATTCGAGCGTGCTGGTCATGGTCAAGATCGAGACCAAGAAGGGCGTGCAGAACGTCGACGAGATCATGTCGGTGCCGGGCATCGACGTCGCCTTCGTCGGCCACACCGATCTCTCGGTCTCGCTTGGCCGGCCGCTCGAGTTCGAGCACCCCGAGTTCGTGAAGGCGCGCGACGCGACGGTCGCGGCGTGCCGTCGTCACGGCAAGATCGCCGGCAACCTGGTCGGCAACCCGACCTGGGGCAAGGCCTGGATCAAGAAGGGCTTCCGGATGATCGCCTATATGGGCGACATCTGGCTGATGCAGCACGCGCTGCAGACCGGCATCGAGGCGATGCGGCCGGCGGTGCCGAAGGCGAAGAAGGCGCGATAGCGAAGACTCTCTCCACCCCCTCTCCCGGCGCGTAGCGACGGGGGAGGGATGGGGTGGGGCCCGAGCGAAAGCGAGGGTGGCGGAGATGGAGATCTGTGATGGCGGTTACCGCCGCTTCGCGACGGCCCCCACCCTAACCCTCCCCCGCGTACGACGCGGGAGAGGGGATACGAACGTTAGACGTAAGCGCTCGATCCATCGGGGCGGAAGGGTACCTTCCGCTCCCAATGGAGGTAGCCGTCCTTCTTCAGGACTTCCTCGTCGATCTCGACACCCCAGCCGGGTCGATCGGGGCGGAGCTCGAGATAGCCGTCCTTGGGCAGGTACGGGTCCTTCACGTACGGCGCCTCCTCGGGCAGCCGGTATTCGAGGATCCTGAAGTTCGGCTGCGCCGCCGAGAAGTGCAGGTTGACCGCAGTCGCCAGCGGGCCCATCGGGTTGTGCGGGGCGACGGTCACGTAGTGCGCCTCGGCGATCGCGGCGATCTTCCGCATCTCCAGCAGCCCGCCGACGACACAGATGTCCGGCTGGATGATGTCGGCCCCCTTGACGGTGAGGAGCCTCAGGAACTCGAAGCGGCTGTAGAGCGACTCGCCGGTCGCGACGGTGCAGGCGACGTCGCGCTTCACCTCGGCCATCGCCTCGATGTTCTCAGGCCGGATCGGCTCCTCGAAGAACATGGGATCGTAGGGGGCGAGCGCATTGCCGAGCTGGATCGCCTGCTTCGGCTCGAAGATCTTGGCGTGCGCGTCGAAGGCGATCTCGTAGTCCGATCGCACCGTCTCGCGGAGCTTCCGGAAATACTCGGCACTGGTGCGGACCACCTCGCCCCAGCGATGCGCATGCAGGTCGATCCGGAAGGGGCTCAGCTTGAAGGCGGAGAAGCCCCACTCGCCGTTCAGCGTGTCGAGCTGGTCTCGGGCGACCACCGGATCGGGAGCGGTATAGACGCCGGCATAGACCCGCACCCGGTCGCGGGCATTGCCGCCGAGCAGCATGTAGACGGGTACGCCGAGCGCTTTGGCCGAAATGTCCCAGAGGCAATGGTCGATCGCGGAGATCGCCGCAAGGCCGAGCGCGCCCGGCGGGAAGCGTGTCTGCTGCAAGAGGTAGAGGATCAGGAACTCGATCCGCCGGGGATCACGGCCCTTGATGAAGGTGAATAGGTAGTCGAGGAGCGGCGGCAGCGCCTTGTCGGGCCCGTGATTGTAGCACTCGCCCCAGCCGGTGATGCCCTGGTCGGTGTCGATCGCGACCAGGAGCCGTGGCCGGTCCTTGTCGCGCGACATATAGGCTCGAAGCCGCTCGATCTTCATGAAAAGGTCCGTGAGGTTCGTTTGGATCAACCTACCACCGAACGGCGCGATTGCGGTATGGAAGGCGGGTACCAGGAGGACGGGACATGAACATCTGCATGGTCGGCTACGGGATGATGGGCATCTGGCATTCGGAGGCGCTCAAGAGAACCGACGCCGTGCTTCACACCGTCGTCGGCCGTCGTCCCGACGCGTCGAAGGAATTCGCCGACCGCTACGGCTACAAGAAATGGACGGTGTCGCTGGAGGAGGCTCTGGCCGATCCGGCGATCGACGCGGTCATTGTTGGAAGCCCCAGCGAGGTGCATGAGGAGCAGGCGATCAAGACCCTCGAGGCTGGGAAGCACATGCTGCTCGAGATCCCGATCGCGATGAGCCTCAAGGGCGCCGAGCGCGTGGTCGCCGCAGGCGAGAAGAGCGGAAAGGTCTACGGCCTCTGCCACCCGATGCGATTTCGCCGGGAACGCGACGCGCTGCGTGCTCGCCTCAAGTCAGGCGAGGAGAAGATCCGTCACATCGCCGGCCGCTTCTTCATCAAGCGCCTCGTGAACGTCGGCGCCACCGGCTACAAGCGGAGCTGGATCGACAACATCCTTTGGCATCATTTCTGCCACTTCGCCGATCTCGGCATGTACATGTTCGACGGCGCGCCGGTGAAGCGCGTGCAAAGCTCGCTCGGCAAGCTGCATCCAGTGACCGGCATTCCGATGGAGTGCGTGCTGCTCGTCGAGACCGAGGCCGATCAGACGCTGATGGTCCACGGCTCCTATCACGCGACCTACCGGCTCTACGACAAGGTCATCGTCACCGACAAGGATACCTACCTTTTCGACATTCTTGCCGGCACGCTGAAGACCGAGGCCGGCACGGTACCGATGGAGAGCGAGCAGGACAATTGCGCGCGGGTGATCTTCGACTTCCTCGATGCGATCAAGGAGGGCCGCCAGCCGATCGCCTCCGGTCCCTCGGTGTTGCCGGCGATGCGGGTGCTGCAGGCGGCGCAGGACGATTGGGACCGGCAGTACGGTGTGCAGTCGATCCCCGGCCGTCCGCTCGAGCGAACCTAGGCGTCGAGCTCGGCCTCGGCGCCCCTGAGCGGCGCGCCGAGGCTGCCGCCGTCGAAGGCGACGCTCTTCACCACGGCATGGACCGGCAGGCCCGGCTTGAGGCCGAGCGTGTCGACTGAGCGGCGGGTAAGGCGTGCCAGCACGCTCTCGCCGGAACAGTCGATGCGGATGTCGGCGGCGGTGTCGCCGCGCGGCAGGATCTCGGCGATCGTGCCGGCGAGCACGTTGATCGCGCTCAGGCCGTGCGGGGCCGAGGTCGCGACGATCACGTCGCGGGAGCGCACGCGGATACGTACGGGGGCACCGACCGGAAGCTCGATGCGAGGCACGCGGAAGTGTCCGGCCCGCGAACGGAGCGTGGTCAGGCCGTAGGGCTCATCGTGGGCCTCGATCTGGGTTTCCAGGACGGAGCCGGCCTCGGCGCGCGCGGTCGCGGGCAGGAGATCGAGGCTCTGCATCACGCTGGCGGTCGGCCCCACACTTGTGATGTGGCCGCCTGAAAGCACAGCGACCGTGGTCGCAAGCCGCGCAACCTCGACGACCGAATGGCTGACATAGACGATCGGCACCCGCGACTGGTCGCGAAGCTTTCCGATATAGGGAAGGATCTCGGCCTTCCGCGCCTCGTCGAGCGAGGCGAGCGGCTCGTCCATCAGCACGATGCGTGGATTGGATAGGAGCGCGCGGCCGATCGCGACCCGCTGCTTCTCTCCGCCGGACAAGAGGCCGGGGCGTCGGTCCAGAAGGCCGTCGATGCCGAGCAGATCGATCGCCCGCTCGACATCCTGGTCGCGGCGGCGACCATCGGAGGCGAACCAGTGACCGTAGAGAAGGTTCTGGCGCACGGTCATGTGCGGGAACAGGCGGCCTTCCTGGAAGACGTAGCCGATGCGGCGCCGATGCGGCGGCAGGAATACCGATTTCTCAGTGTCGACAAGGACCTCTCCGTCGACGACGACACGGCCGCGATCGGGCCGCACCAGCCCGGCAATGATGTTGACGAGCGACGTCTTGCCTGAGCCCGAGGGCCCGAACAGCGCGGTGAGGCCGGCGGGTGCCGAGAAGCGGACATCGAGGCTGAACTTCCCCAGGCGATGGGAGATGTCGATCTCGACCGTCATTCGGGACCGATCCGGCGGCCGACCCGCTGGGCCAGCCACTCGGAGGCGACGAGCGCCGCCATCGCGATGACGATGGAGACCAGCGTCAGCCGGAAGGCGCCGGCATCGCCGCTCGGCACCTGGGTGAAGGTGTAGATCGCCGCCGGTAGTGTCTGGGTCTCGCCCGGAATGTTGGAAACGAAGGTGATCGTCGCACCGAACTCGCCCATCGCCTTGGCGAAGGTCAGGATCATGCCGGCGAGGATGCCGGGCAGGATCAGGGGTAGCGTGACGGTCGCGAAGACCCAGGCCGGGCTCGCGCCGAGCGTCGAGGCGGCGGCCTCGAGCCGGCGATCCACCGCCTCGATCGAAAGTCGGATCGAGCGGACCATGAGCGGAAATCCCATGATTGCCGAGGCGAGCGCGGCACCGGTCCAGCGGAACGAGAGGACGATGCCGAGATGGTCGGCGAGGAAGCCGCCGACCACGCCCTTCCGTCCGAATACGACCAGCAGCAGGAAGCCGGTGACGACCGGCGGCAGCACCAGCGGCAGGTGGACGAGCCCGTTCAGGATCGTCTTCCCCCAGAACCGCCCGCGGGCAAGCAGAAGCGCGATCAGCAGCCCGAACGGAAGGCTGGTCACCGTGGCGACGGTGGCGACCTTGAGGCTGAGTTGGACGGCTGTCCACTCCTGCGGGGTCAGGGCGAGCCAGGTCACGAGATCAGTCGAAGACCGCGAAACCTTGCGCCGCGAACAGCGGCCGCGCCTTCGCCGACTTCATATAGGCGAGGAATGCCTCGGCATCCGGACTGTTCGCGTTCGCGGTCAAGGCCACAGGGTAGATGATCGGCGGGTGAGTGTCCTCGGGGAAGGTTCCGACGATCCTTACGTTCGGGTCGGCGGCGGCGTCGGTCTGGTAGACGATGCCGAGCGGCGCCTCGCCGCGCGAGACGAGGAGGAGGGTGGCGCGCACGTTCTCGGCTTGTGCGACCTTGCTTTCGACCGAGCTCCATACGCCGAGCTTCTCCAGCGCGGCCTTGCCGTACTTCCCGGCCGGCACCGCGTTGACGTCGGCGATCGCGAGGCGGCCGCCGCCGAGCGCCGCGGCGAGCTGGAAGTTGGGCTCGATCTTGATCGCCGCGGTCGAAGTCTTCGGTGCGACCAGCACGATACGATTACCGAGGATGTTGCTGCGGGTCGCCGGCTTGATCAGGTTCTTGTTGGCGACGTAGTCCATCCAGTCGAGGTCGGCCGAGATGAAGATCTGCGCCGGGGCGCCCTGCTCGATCTGGCGGGCGAGCGCCGAGCTCGCGGCATAGGAGATCGCCGTCTTCTTGCCGGTCTCCTTCGTCCACTTGGCGGCGACGCCGTCAAGGGCGTCCTTCAAGCTCGCGGCGGCGAAGACCACGACGTCGGACTGAGCCCGAGCCGTGGCTGGCACTGCCAGCGCGACCCAGGCAGCCGCCAGAAGGCTAGCGATATATCTGATGGGATACATCGACAAAGAATAGCAGGGCGATATATCTTTGCAAACATAACGAAACGATCAACTCAGCCGGCGAGCCTGCCAGGAGGCGCTGCCGAACTCGCGCATGTTGAGGGGACCGGGGGCGGAGTCGCCGGAGGTGCCGAGCAGCACGGTGCCAGACATACGGCCGTCGGCCAGCGTTCCGGTAAAGGCGTAGGAGAGGTTGCTGCCCTCGTAAGGGTGCAGGCTCGCGAAGGCGACGCGGGTGCCGGCGATCGTGCCGTTGACCGGGCCTACCAGATCGAGGGTTGCGTGCGTGCCATCGAGGGTGCCGCCGGTCTGGCGAAGCCGGACACGGTGCGGCGTGGTCTCGGCAGCAAAGGCAATCTCGACCACCCAGAGCCCGCTCGCGTCGCCGGAAGGTGGCTCGATTGCCGCGGGCTGGGCGGCGGGGGCCGTATCCAAGGCCTTGGCGATCGCGGATCCGACGATCTCGGCCTCGCCCGGTTCCAGGCTGAACGGCAGGATGAAGATCGAGTTCTCCGTGGCACCGCGATCGTCGAGCATGATCTTTGGATCATGCGCCAGCAGAAGATCGCGGAGCCCGAGACCGTCGAGGCAGATCTTCGCGAGGTCCCACGTGATCTTGAGGCGCGGTGCCTGCTCGTTCGTCTTCGACGGCGGCAGAAGCTCGGCGCTCACACCGGTGATGCGCCGCACATGGCCGGCGACGGTTTCGAGATCGTTCATCAGCCTTGCCTTCTCGGCCTCCCGGTCGCGGCCGTCGGCCCAGAACTCGACCGCGGCGAGGAGGCCCAGGACCTCTTCCTTGCTGACCTTCATGGGCCGGCCGATGGCGTGATGTGGCGCGGCGTTGAGGCGGGCAGCCTCGATCCATTGCCGCTTGCCGAGCAGAAGTCCGGTCGACTGCGGGCCCTTCAGGTACTTGCCGCCGCTATAGGCGACGCAGCTGGCGCCACGGGCGAGGTAGGGGCTCGGCTTCTCGAGATGCTCGGAGGCGGCATCGACCAGTACCGGGATGCCATGCGGCGCAGCCGCAGCGACACAGTCCTCGAGCTTGAGCGGCAACTCGGCATCCTTGGTGCCGATGGTCGCGATCATCGCAACGCCCGATCTGAGCTCCTCGTCCAGCGCCTTGCGGGTTCCGACCTCGATGACGCGGGCGCCGGTCGTGCGGATCGCATGGTCGTAGGTGAAGCGCGCGCCTTCGGGCATCACGACCTTCGACGGCAGGCCCGCGGTGTCCGGAAGGCGCAGCATCCGCTCGGGATCGCCCTTGGTCATCGCGCCGGCAGTGGCGGCGACCAACGAGGCGGCGCCGCCGGACGTCACCAAGGCGGCCTCGGCGCCGGTAAGCTCGGCAATGCGGCGGCCGGAAGCAAGGATCAGCTCGTTCAGGCTGACGAAACGGCCGGCTCCCTCGACCATCGCCTTGGTCACTTGAGGCAGCATCAGGCTGCCGCCATGAACGGTGCGGGTGCCGCAGCAGTTGATGAAGGGGCGGACGCCGAGGCGGGCATAGATGTCGTCGGACATGCTTTACTCTCCGCGACGGCGCGCGAGCAGGAACGCGGCGACCAGCGGCGCGGCCGCCACCACCAGGAACGCGGTCCGGTAGCTGCCGGTCGTTGAGATGATGAAGGAGCAGAGCGACGGGCTGATCGCGTAGGCAAGAAACGAGAAGAAGCCGGTTCCCGAGGTCGCTTCGCCGACTTTGTCGGGAGGGGCGATGCGCGCGATTTCCGAGAGATAGACGCCGTTCCAGCTGGCGACTGCGACTCCCGAGACACCGGCCGCGGCCATGATCAGGGCCCATGGCCAGTGGGATCCGTGGAAGGCGATCACGGTCGCCATCGTCGCGGAGGCCAGCGCCAGGACCAGCAACGTCTTCCGGGCCGAGCCGATGCGGTCGGCGACCCAGCCGACCAGCACGCGCGAGCCGACGCCGACGCCCTGCATGACAGCGAAGGCCCCACCGGCGGCGACCAGGCCGAAGCCGAGATCGGCGGCGAGGTATGTCACGTAGAAGCTGAACACCGCGCCCTGCACCATCGCGAAGGCGAATCCCGCGACGGTCAGCGCCATCATGCCCGGTGCCATGCCGAATGAGCGGAAGGGGGCGACGAAGCGCTTCGGCGAGAACAGCGTCCCGATGGTAATGCGGTCCTCGCGCCGGCGCCCGGCATCGAGCTCGGCGCGCAGCGGCTGCACGATCAAGACGCTCGCTGCGATCACCACGGCGGCCGAGAGCAGGCCTGCCTGCCAGCCCCAGAGTCCGGCCGCGGCCGGTGCCATCAATCCCGCGATGGCGCCGCCCAACGGCACGCCGCTCTGCTTGACCGAGAAGACGAGGCTGCGGTGCCCCTTCGGCGCGTGGCGGTTCAGGATGTCGCTGCCGGCGGGCGGCGAGGGGCCGTAGGCGACGCCGATCAGGAAGGCGGCGATCAGCAGCAGCGGCCAGTAGCCGCTCGTCGCCATGACCAGCGCGATCACGCCGATGGCGCCGCCGAGCTGGAGGAGCCGGACGGGCCCGAGCCGATTCAGCAGCGGTACGCCGCTCATCAGGAACCACATGGTGCCGAGCGCCACGGCGGCGGCGAGGTGGCCGATGCTCTCAGGCGGCACGCCGGCGGCAAAGGTGATCGCCGGTCCCAGCACCGGCAGGACGCGGGTGGCCAGCGACGCGGTCGTCTGCATGGTGAGCGTGGCGGCGAGCGCCTTGGCCCAGCCAGGAATGCCGGCAGTCGCGGTCAGATCACCCACTGGAAGCCGTCGACCTTGAAGTCCTGGCCGGTGATGAAATTGGACTCGACCGTCGCCAGGAAGACGACGAGCTCGGCCACGTCCGCCGGGGAGCCGAGGCGGCCCAGCGCTATCCCTTTGATCAGCTCCGGCTCGCGCGCCTGGGTCAGCGAATTGCCGAGCTCGGTCTTGATCACGCCCGGGCAGATCGCGTTGATCGCGATGGTCGGCCCGAGTTCCTTCGCCAGCGACCGCGTCATGCCGAGGATGCCGGCCTTGGCGGCGGCATAGGCGAACTTGCTGACGGCGCTGGTGACGCCGCCGGTGTAGGCATTGAGCGATGACATGCTGGCGATGCGCCCGCCGCCTTGGCGCAGCATCACCGGTGCGGTCGCGTGGATGTAGTTGAAGCAGCTCTTCAGGTTGATCGCGATCGTCCGGTCGAACTCCTCCTCGGTGATCTCGACCATCGGCTTCGGCATCGACTTGCCGGCATTGTTGAGCAGGAAGTCGATCCGGCCCCAGTCCTTGACGACAGCGTCGACGATCTCCTTGGCCCGCTTGTGGTCGGCGACGTCGGCAGCGAAGCGGAGCGCCTTCTGCCCGAGGCCTGCAATCTCGCCCGCCGTCCGCTCCATCTCGGGCTCGAGCAGGTCTACGAGAGCGATATCGAAACCCTTGGCCGCGAGCGCCAGCGCGCAGCCGCGGCCGATACCGCGGGCGCCGCCCGTGACGATCGCTACCTTCCTCACGCGCGAAACACCTTCTTGTCAGTGCCGGAGTAGAGTGCGGCGACCTGGCGCTCGACCGAGGCCTTGTGCGTCGCGAGTGCAGCCTCGTCGATATCGGCCTTCGGCCGCTGCTCGTACTCGAAGTTCCGGTATTTGTCTTTGCCGCGAACCAGGATCGCCGAGTCGGACACCTTGAGCTGTCGCACATGTGGCGGGATGTAGCGGATCGCCATGCCGATGCGGCGGTCGTCACTGGTGTTGGGCTCGGAGCCATGCACCAGCTTGATGTGATGGAGCGAGATCTCGCCCGGCTTCAGGATCAGGTCGACGGCCTTGGACTCGTCGACCTCGACCGCAATCTCCTGGCCGCGCGAGAGCAGATTGTCCTGGTGATAGGTGTCGTTGTGCGGGATCTGGTCGCCGATATGCGTGCCCGGCATCGCCTTCATGCAGCCGCTGACCGGGTTCGAATGGGTGAAGGACACCCAGGCGGTGATGACGTCGGCCGGGTCGAGTCCCCAATACGTCGAGTCCTGGTGCCAGGAGACGAAGCCGGGGCTCTTCTTCTCCTTGATGAAGAAGGTCGAGGTCCAGCAGAGGATGTCCGGGCCGATCGCGTCCTCGACCGCATCCAGGATCTTCGGGTGATGGACCAGCTCGTCCGCCCAGGTGAAGAGCAGGTGCGTCTTGTGCCGCCAGTTCGACTGCAGCGGCGCGCCCGTCCTGGCTTCGTGGGCCTCCAGGCTGGCGCGGTACCTGGCGGCATCGGCTTCGCTCATGACGTGGACGGGGGCGTAGTAGCCGTCGCGGTGGTAGGCCTTCACGGCCTCGTCCGACAGGATCTTGGGCATGGTATTTTCTCCCACGGAAAGCCTTGCACGAAAGGCCGGTTCCGTCACGCCTGCCAGGGCGTTGCCGGAACGCCGGACCCTGGGTAGGGTCCGACCCGGAGGGCGATATGCGGGACTATGTCGAGAAGCTGATCGGCCGGGGCGAAATGCGCGTGATCGAGCGCGAGGTCGACCCGCGCCATGAACTCGCTGCGGTGATCAAGGCGTCCCAGGCGCGGGACGACCTGCCGCTCCTGTTCCGCCGGGTTCGTGGGGTGTCGATGCCGGTGGTGAGCAACCTCTACGGCAGCCGTCGGCGTATCTGCGAAATGGTTGGGACCGACGGCAGCTTCCCCAAGCGCTGGCTCGATCTCTGCCAGGGCATGCAGCCGGGCGCCGAGACCTTCCTCAGGAAGGTGCCGATGCCGGCGGACCTGCGCGACGCGAAGATGTCGGCGCTGCCGCAGCTGACATACTGGGAGAAGGACGCCGGCCCCTACTTCACCGCCGCGATCTACCTCGCCAAGGATCCAGAGACGGGCGTCGCCAACCTCTCCTTTCATCGTTCGATGTATGTGAACGACGAGGAGCTGCGCATCCGGCTCGGCACCACGCACGACCTGACCCGCTATCAGGCGAAGGCCGAGGCCGAGAATAAGGCGCTGCCGGCAGCGCTCTTGATCGGCACTGCGCCGGACATATTCCTCGCCGCCGCGGCGTCTTTGCCGATCGAGACCGACGAGCTGTCGGCGGCGGCGCAGATCCGCGGCCGGCCGGTCGAGATGCGGCCCTGCAAGACCATCGACCTGATGGTGCCGGCCGATACCGAGATCGTGGTCGAGGGCGAGATCCTGCCGAACGTCCGCCGGCCGGAAGGGCCGTTCGGCGAGTTCATGGGCTACTACGTGCCGGTCGGCGACCAGCATGTCTTCCGCGTCACCCATGTGAGCTATCGCGAGGGCGCCTACTTCCACGGACTCCTGTGCGGCTCGCCCGAGGATATCGTGTTGCTGCAGGAGGCGACGGCCGCGCGCATCTACAAGGCGCTGGTCGGGCAGGTGAGGGGCGTCGTCGATGTCGCCGTGCATTCGACCTTGCTCTGTACGGTGATCAGCATTCGCCAGGATTATCCCGGACAGGCAAGGCATGTCGCGATGGCGGCGATCGGCTCTCAGCTCGACTACAACAAGTCGGTGATCGTGGTCGACGACGACGTCGACATCCACGATCTGCACGACGTCTGGTGGGCCTTCCTGACCCGTGGTCGCGCCGACACGCGCACCACTGTCATCGCCGATGTGCCCGGTTTCTATCGTGATCCGCACCGCGATCATTGGGGCAAGCTGATCATCGACGCGACCAAGCCGCTCGGCCGCGAGGCCGAGTTCGAGCGCCGGCGCATCCCGGGCGAGGACAAGATCCGCCTCGAAGACTATCTCGTCCGTCGCTGAGCGCATGAACGTCCTGCAGACGCTGATCGGCAATACCTTCGAGCAGGGCCTGCTGTTCGCTTTCCTGGGCCTCGGCGTGCTGTTGACCTTCCGCTTCTTCAGATTCCCCGATCTCACGGCCGAGGGCAGCTATCCGTTGGGCGGTGCGGTGGGCGCGGCTCTCCTCGTCTCAGGCATCAATCCCTTCGCAGCAACCCTGGCGGCCGGCTTGGCTGGCGCGGTCGCCGGTGCCGTCACCGCGTTGATCCACACGCGGCTCAAGATCAACGCGATCATCGCCGGCATCATCGTTATGACCGCGGTCTACACGGTCGACCTCCGCGTGATGGGGCGGGCGAATACGCCGCTGCTTGCGACGCCGTCGGTCTTCGGCGATGTTGTCGTCGCTGCGAACGCGCTGGGACTGCCGATCCGCGAGAGCGTCGTCACCAACATCGTCATCCTCGCGGTCTTCGTCGCCATCGTCGCGCTGCTGATGGCGGCTTTCCTTCGCACCGATCTCGGCCTCGCGGTCCGCGCCACCGGCGAGAACGAGACGATGATCCAGGCGCTCGGCGTCGACACCGGCTGGACCAAGATCGTCGGCTTGGCGCTCTCCAACTTCCTGATCGCGCTTTCCGGCGCCTTAGTCGCGCAGAATCACGGCTTTGCCGATATCGGCATGGGCATCGGCATCCTGGTCACAGGCGCGGCGGCCGTGCTGATCGGCGAGGCTATATTCGGCGACCGGACCATTCCCGTCTGGATCTTTGCCGCGATCGTTGGCGTGCTGATCTACCGGCTGCTGGTCGTGCTCGCGCTCTATGTCGGTCTGCAGCCAACCGACCTGAAGCTGATCACCGCAGTCCTGCTCTTGCTTGCTCTCGCGTTGCCGAAGCTCAGAGGCGCACGTTGATGCTGGCACTCGATCGCGTCAGCATGACCTTCATGGCGGGGCAGGCAGCCGAAGTCCGGGCACTGGACGATCTCAGTCTCACCGTCGCCGACGGCGACTTCGTCACGGTGATCGGCTCGAACGGGGCCGGGAAGTCGACGCTGCTGAAGACGATCGTCGGCCTCGCCGTGCCGGAGACGGGTCGCGTGACGCTCGACGGAACCGACATCACGCGGGAGCCAGTGCATCGCCGCGCCGGGTGGTTCGGCCGCATCGCCCAGGACCCGAACGACAGCACCTGCGCCGGGATGACGATCGAGGAAAACCTGGCGATGGCGGCCAAACGCGGCCAGCCGCGCTGGCTAAGGCGTGCTGTCACATCGTCGCTGCGTGAGAGCTTCCGCGCTGCGCTCGCCGAGACCGGGCTCGGCCTCGAGAACCGCCTCGACACGCGGATGGGGCTGCTCTCCGGCGGCCAGCGCCAGACCATCGCCTTGCTGATGGCAACCTTAGCTGGTCCCAGGCTCCTGCTGCTCGACGAGCATCTGGCGGCGCTCGATCCGAAAACCGCGGAACTGGTCATGAGGCTGACCGACCGGCTGGTTACCGAGCGACGATTGACCACGCTGATGATCACCCACAACATGGCGGATGCGATCCGCTGGGGAAGCCGGCTCGTGATGATGCACCGGGGACGCATCATCTTCGAGGCGGCGGGGGCGGCGAAGGCCGAACTCACCGTTTCAGGCCTCGTCCAGAAATTCCATGAGGCGGGAAGCGACCTCGCCGACGACCGACTCCTGCTGGCCTAACGAAAATCGGAGGAACGACCATGATGAAACTGATCACTCTCGCCCTTCTCGCAAGTGCGATCGCGATGCCGGCGTCGGCGCAACAGCCGACGCCCGGCAAGACCTACAAGGTCGGGTTCTCGCAGATCGTCGATCATCCGGCGCTGAACGCCACGCGCCAGGGCTTCGTCGACGGGCTCGCCCAGGCCGGCTTCGTCGTCGGCAAGAATCTGGTGCTCGACTATCAGAATGCCCAGGGCGACGTCGGCAACGCGCGCAACATCGCGCAGAAGTTCCTGACCGAGAACGTCGACCTGCTGGCGCCGTGCACGACGCCGAACGTGATGGCGACGATCCAACTCGCCAAGGGCGGCAAGACGCCGGTGGTGTTCGGCTGCGTCACCAATCCGGTCGAGGCCGGCGTGGTGGCGGCGGTCGACAAGCCGACAGGCACCAACGTCACCGGCTACTACTCGATCCCGCCGGTCGGCCGCAGCCTCGACCTCTTCATGCAGATCAAGCCGGGCATGAAGACGGTCGGCACGCTCTACAACGCGTCCGAGACCAACTCGATCAACCTGAACAAGATCGCTAAGGCCGAGGCCGAGAAGCGTGGCCTTACCTGGGTGGAAGCGACTGTCGCCTCGTCGGCCGAGGTGAAGACCGCGATCGACACGCTGGTGACCAAGGTCGATGCGGTGCTGACCGCGCAGGACAACACCGTGTCGTCCGCCTATGAGGCAATCGTCAAGGCGACGCGTGACGCGAAAAAGCCGCTCTTCGCTCTTGACGTCTCGGTGGTCGAGCGCGGCGCGATCGCGGCGATGGCGCAGAACCAGTACCAGGCCGGCATGGGTTGGGCGAAGGAACTCGCGATCCCGGTGCTGCTCGGCAAGGACCCGGGCACGCTGAAGCCGGTGGAGTCTTCCGTCTACGACCTGCAGGTGAATCTGGAGGCGGCGAAGGCCGCCGGGGTCACCGTGCCGGAGGCGACGGTGAAGCAGGCAGTCAAGGTTTTCGGCGGCTGATGCGCCGGTCTCGAGGTTCGCCGGCAGGCGGACCTCGAGACGGTCGGCGCATCGATTGCGCTACGGCAGGTCGACGATCTCGATCCAGTTCGGGCCCTGGCCCATCGCCAGCCGCTTCAGCGGCTCGAGCTTTCCGGATGCCGCGTCGATCCGGTAGCTCTGCATGTGATGTGAGTTGAGCCCGACCGCATAGAGGAACCGCCCGCGCGGGCAGATATTGAAGCCGCGCGGGTGATCCTCGGTCGCCCACTCGCCAATCTGCGTCAGCGTGCCTCCTGTCGGGTCGACGGCGTAGCCGGCGATCGTGTTCGGCGTGCGCACCGTGCCGTAGAGGAGCGTCCGTCCGGCGTCAGATGGATGTCGGCGGCGGCTGGATTGCCGGTGAAGCCCTTCGGTTTCGCATCCACGACCTGCTTCTGCGATAGCGTCCCCGAGGTTGGGTCAATGGCATAGACGTAAGCCGTGCCGTCGAGCTCGTTCAGCAGATAGAGAAAAGCGTTGTTGGGATGGAAGGCGGGTGGCGCGGCCCGGCCCCTTCCGTTGCGGAAACGAAGAGCGGATCGTTCGGCGAGATCGTGCCGGTGGCCGCGTCGAAGCGAAGCTGCACGACGCCGTTGCCGTCGCGACAGGGCACGTAGACGAAGCGATTCGACGGATCGGTCAGGACGCAGTGCGCAGCAGGCGGCGTTCCGAAAGACCTGTACCGGACGCTCCTGGACCCAGCCGTTCGGCCCGATCGGGTTGACCGCCATCTTGTTGCCGGCGAACGACGCGCCGAGGAGGAACCGGCCGGCGCGGTCGGTCGAGATATAGGCGAAGTTGTCCGGAAGCTTCGTCGTCGCGATGAACGAGAGGCGCCCGGTGTCGGGATCGATACGGAAGCTCGAGACCGAGAAAGGCTCGGAGCGGAGCCCGACATAGAGGTATCGCCGGTCGGGGCTGACGGCCATCGGCATTGCCACGCCGGTGACAGTGACCTTCTCCAGCAGCGAGAGGTCGCCGGTCTCCGGGTTCATCTCCATCACGTGGACCTCGCGTCCATCGGCGTGGGAGACGTAGACGATCGTCTTGGTGGCCATGTCTTTATCTCTTGAATGGGGCGGTCGGGTGGGAGCGGAAGCCTAGCACGCTCTTCCGACGGGCCGTGAGGCTGGACACAAAGATGTGCCTAGGTCAGCCTTGTTGAGGAGCCCCCTCATCGTCGAAGGCGCCGTGATTTCTGGCCATCTGGTGATCCAGGGACCGCTCTCTTCGTCTAGGGGATCACGTAGATCGGGCTCGACCAGGCCTGGTGGCCGTCCTCGAGCGTCACCCGCACATAGATCGGGTTGTCCTTGCCCGGTGCGATCCCGACGTCGAGTTCGAAGGCGAAGGTCCGATGCGGGTTCTCCTCCGGCAGCCGATAGGCACGGAGCCGCCGCCCGAGCCCGCCGGCGTCGACCACCGTGTCCTCGGCCACGATGTCGGCGATCTTCCATTCCGCTTTCGCCGGCTTGGTCGAGACCGAGATCGTGCCGGCGTTCGGGTCGTCGAGCATCAGCTCCATGCCGGCGAGGTTGCCGGTGGTGACCGAACTCCAGTCGAGCCGGTCGCCGTTCAGCGCCAGCTCGCGCTCGGGGTTCAGGAAGTTGATCGCCTTCGCCGACCGGATCGTATTGCCTGTGATGCGCGCATCGCCGTTCCAGCTTACCTGACGGCCGCGGCCGCGATATTCGGCGCCTTCCCAGATCACCCGCAGCCGCCGCGAGGCGGGCGGCGGAGCGTAGGGACGGCGGGTGACGACCAGCTCCGTACCGCGCAGCACGTCGACGCGCTCGATTGGCGTCGGTGCCGAGACGTCGACTGCGACCCGGACCGGGCCTTTCGCGCGAACGATGTCGCCCATCGTCGCCGTCTTCGTCTTCTTGGACGTCGTCGGACCCAGGAGCGGATCGTCGTCGAACAGCTCGGCATCGCCCAGGAATGTCGCCCGCACGTCGAGGTGCAGCCGGGTGCCCGTGGTGCCGTAGTGGTGCCGACGCTTGAGCGCCTCGAAGACGTTGTCGCGGGTCAGTTCGGGAAGCTTCAGGCAGGTAAGGCCGCCGATCGCGCCGAACAGCGAGGCGCCGGGCGAAGCAAGGCCGGGCCGGCCCTTGTGGTCGTCGCTGTTGCAGACGACGCCGACCCGGTACCTGAGCCGGAATGCGTCGTGCAGAAGCCACTCGAAGGTGCCCCAGGTCGAGTGGATCTCGACCGAGCGCTCGATGCGGCCGTCGTGGCCGACCGAGATGTCGGCGTAGCGGCCGCCGACATGGGCGAAGGTCACCGCCTCCTGGTCGCCGAGCGCGCTGAACAGGTCCGCCGCGGTATGCGCGGCGGTGTTGCCGTCGCGGCCGTCCATCACAATGCCGTGGCTCGAGCGGTGGATGACGCGGCCTTCCTGGCGGAAGAAGACGTTGCGGTCGCCGCCGACGCCGGTGTTCCCCGACCACTCGTATCCAGGCATGGTGACGAAGCGTCTGGGCTCGTGGAACTCGCGGGTGAGCCGGTTCAGCTCGTCCCAGAAGGCCTCGGTGATCTGGAAGTCGTTGCCCTGGTGGCCGACGATGTCGAGCAGCGCCTGGTCGCGGGCGAAGGCGAAATAGTCGCGGGCCGAGCCGCTGCCGACCGTCTCGCCGCTCTGGCCGTGAAAGTCGGACCAGTATGTCGCGACTTCGCCTGCGGCGATCCGGAGCGGATTGCTGCGGAAAACCTCCTTGCCTCGGGCGTCTTTGAAGCCGACCACGAGGTCTCCCTGCGTCGCGACAGAGAGATCGTCGAGAAGCAGCGTCCCTTCCTCGGCGCCGATGGTGAGGCGCTCGGGCAGGCCCTTCACCGGCAGGGTCGATGTCAGCGTGAAGGTGCCTTCGCCCTTGGCCTGCGGATTGCCCCAGCGGTCGAGCTTGGCGACCGCGAGGCGGAAGGTCTCTCCGGGCCGGCGCAAGGTCGGCATGATCGCCCGCCATTCGGCGACCGATCCAGGGACCAGATCGATCGCCGGCGAGTCTGGGAACTCGGTGAAGTCGTATGTCGCGAAGGCGTCGACGTAGATCTTGAAGGGGAAGTACGTCTCGGCATTGGTCTGGAGCCGGATGCCGCTGCCGCGGCGATCCCCGAAGCGGATCGTCAGCTTCTCGCCGCCGCGAAGGAAGCCGCCGATCAACCGCACATAAAGCGTGTGCACCCAGGGCCGGATGTTGATGCGGTCGAACATCAGGTGCAGTCCGGCACCGTTGCTCGCCTCGGCGGAAGTGTAGTTGTCTCCCGCGGGATCGGTGAACTGCGGCTTCCCCATGTCGGTCGTGGTGCGGAACGAGATCTTGATCCCGCCGCTGTCGTCGATGCCGAAGGGGCCGGCGGTGTAGGTCAGCGTGAACGAGCCGTAGGAGCCGGCCTCGAAGGCACCCATCGGCTCGAGCGCCCGCCAGGCCCATCTGGTCGGCAAGGTATGTCGAATGCGGCATCGGACTTCCGTCTATAGGAACTGGGCCATCTTGGCGCCGCGGATCGGAACTTCCATCAGGTCTTCGCCCCAGATGATCGTGCCAGGGTAGATCGCCATCATCTCACGCATGATCTCCTCGCGGATGCCGGGCTGGTCGATCTGCTCCAGCATGTGCGAGAGCACCAGCGTCTTGACGCCGGCTTCCTTCGCGACGTGGGCCACGTCGATGTGGCAGCCGGCGCAGGCGCGATAGACCTCCGACGGCTCGGTGCCGGCGCGGAAATGCGTCATGTGGATCAGCACGTCGGCCGGGCGGGCGAGCTCGATGATGTCGCGGCAGATGCCGCCGCTGTCGCCGGAGTAGCAGATCGAACCCTCGGCAGAGTCGATGCGGTAGCCGAAGCAGGTCAGCTGCGGCTGCATGTGGGAGGCGTTGGCGACGGTGACCTTCCATTTGCCGCCGTCGATCACGTCGCCGGCCTTGAGCTCGCTCACGGCGGGCTCCGGCCATGTCCGCGGCGGCGTGCCGCCGCGCGCGACCAGCATGTCGATGCTGCCCGGATGCTCGATACGCGCGTTGATGTCGGGAGCGAAGGCGCCATCGCGCGAGAACAGTAGGTTGGTCATCCGCTGGATCGGCGGCGGTCCGTAGACCTTGAGCTCGGGGATCCGGTCGGCACCCATGTCCCAGCGCTGCAGCACCATGCGCGGGTAGTCGAGGCAGTGGTCCGAGTGCAGGTGGCTGAAGAAGACGTGGGTGACGTCGGTCGAGGTATGTCCCGACTCGATCAGCCGCTGATGCGCGCCGCCCGTGATCCATGACGATCGTGTCGCCGCCGACCTCGATCAGGTAGCCGGAGCTGGCGCGCTTGGTGGACGGCGAGGGCGTGCCGGTGCCGAGAAGGGTGAGCTTCATGGCTCAGTCCGGGATCACCGGCAGCACGACCCGCGACGGGTATCGCGGATCGTGGAACACGGTCTGATGCGCGACCCGAAGCTCAGGATCCGACCAGAAGTCGCGGCCGGTGTTGTGGTTGCGGTCGAAGTTCGGGAAGTCGGAGCTGGCGATGTCGAGGCGGATCCGCGATCCCTTCCTGAAGCGGATGCCGACCTGCATCATCGGGATCACGAATTCCTGAGGGGTGTCGGCGTCGAGCATAACCTGCTTGTCGAACCCCTTGCGGAAGCGCGCCCGCATGATGCCATAGCAGAGGTTCTGGGCGAGTCCGTCAGGACCGACTTCGATCAGCTTGGCGGCAAAGTCGGTATCCGGGCAGTTCGACGCGGCCCAGAGATGGACCGTGACCGGGCCGATCACCAGCATGTCTCGATCGAGGGGAGCCGTCTGGTAGACGAGGATGTCGCGCCGGCGGCCGAGGATCGCCTGATCGCAGGGGGCTGCCTGGGCATCGAGGCCCATCAGGCTCATCACCGGGTCAGCCGGATCGTAGTCGTAGCGGTCGGGCTCGGAGGACTTGGTCTCCAGGCTCAGCGTGCCGTCACCGGCCGGTGTATTGGCCTTTCCGCCGCTGCCAAGGAAGAAGTCGGTGAAGCGGGTGCGCGCCAGCGGCCATTCCTTCTCGTGGCGCCAGACGTTGTCGTTCAGCACGAACAGCTTCACCGGCGGCTCGCCCTCGAGACCGTTCTCGATGCCCTTGATCTCGCGGTCGAAGAAGCGGACGAGCTCGACCGGGTACGAGGCGTTGGCACGCGCGCCATAGTCGCGGGGGCCGAGCGTGCCGACCCACTTGTCGGTCGAATGTCCCCAGGGTCCGACGACCAGGCGGTGTCGGCCGCGCAGGTCGGCGGGTCCGTTCTTCTCGATGCCGATGTAGTTGTTGGTCGTGCCGCCGAGCCGGTCCCACCAGCCGGTGGTGCAGCTGACCGGCACCTGGGCCTTCGGGTGCGATTTGTCGAACGCCCAATAGTCGTGATGCGCCTCGCGGAAGTGACGGTGCGTGGCTTCGGTCAATGTCGAGAACACGTCCTTGGGGATCGTCTCTAGCGGCAGGCGCCAGATCCACTTGCCGCGGTCGACCCGGGTCCAGGCATCGTCGGCTTCGGCGCGCGTATAGGGACCGAACGGATCGCCGGCGCGCTTGCGCGCGTTTGCCGCCATGGTGTGGATCCATTGCAGCCGGCGTCCGGTCTCGAGGATGCCGTAGTTCATCTCCGTGTGCTTCATCGCCATGCCGCTGGTGTACATGGCCTTTAGCGACGGCGGCTGTTCCCCCACCAGAAGCCAGCAGAGCGAGGAGGGATAGGAGTTGCCCCAGGTCCCGACCTGGCCGGTCGATCCGTCGAGCGCCGCCGCCCACTCGACGGAGTCGTAGCCGTCCGGCTTGTTCTGCTCGGCACCCTTGTGGCCGAACATCCAGTGATAGTCGCCTTCCGACTCGTAGCGGCCGCGGATGTCCTGGACCGCGACGATGTAGCCTCGCGCGGCGATCGCCTGCGCGTCCTTGACGTAGAGGTCGCCGGCCTTGTCGTAGGGCGTGCGGCAGAGCAGCACCGGGTACCTGCCGCCTCCCTCCGGCCGATAGACATCGGCGTGGAGGACGGTGCCGTCCCGCATTTTGCCGGGAACGTTCCTGGTGACGCTGACGGCGCTGAGGCGGGTCTGGTCGGTCATGGTTCTTACTTCTTCGTAATGTTCCAGTAGGCGAGGGTCGGCGCCTTGATCACACCGTCGACGCGGTCGCTGCGCCAGGCGCTGACCGACTGGTATTGGCCGGCCGGGATAAGAGGCAGGTAGTCCCAAAGCCGCTTGTGGAAGGCTTCGAGCAGCCGCTTGCGTTCGGCCGGTTCGGTCGAGTCGATCAGCTGCAGGCGCAGCTTCTCGCCCTCCTCGTCGCAGGGCCAGCCGGCGCCGTTGGTGCCGCCGCAGCTGAGGTCGACGTAGAAGTTGCCGATCGGGTGGAACACGACGGCGCCCGGCGATCCGGCCGGGAACAGGTTCCAGCCACCTTCGCCCGGCTTGTCCTTCTTGATCCACCGGGCGATCACGGCACCCCAGTCGAAATTCATGACCTCGACGTTGAACCCGACCGCCTTCATCTGCTCGACGACGACGGGGAAGGTCGAGCGACTGAGGGCGGTCTCGTTCGAGGCGAGCATGTAGACCTTCTCGCCCTTGTAACCCGACTCCTGCAGAAGTTGCTTGGCCTTCGCCATGTCGGGCTTGCGATAGGGCTCGGAGCCCACCTCGGTGTCGAAAGGACCGCCGCAGGTGAAGAACGCGTAGCATTGCTTGAAGCGTTCCTTGTCGCCCACGAAGGCCATCATCAGGTCTTCCTGGCTGGTCGACAGGGCCAGCGCCTGACGGGCCTTTACGTTGTTGAAAGGCGGGAAAAGCATATTCGGCCGGATCCACGCCTGGCTGTCGAGCAGGACCGCCGTGTCGATCTTGATGTCCTTCGACGGCTTCAGGATCGGCAGCACGTCGGCAGCAGGCTGCTGCAGGAAGTCGACCTCGCCGCGGACGAGCGCGTTGGCCGAGGTCGTGTTGTCGGGCAGCACGACCCATTCCATGCGGTCGACCTTGACCAGCTTGGCGCCGGCGAGCCCGCTGGCCGGTTCGGTGCGCGGCTTGTAGTCGGCGAACTTGTCATAAACCGTCTTTGAGCCAGGCGCCCATTCGGCCTTATTGAACTTCCACGGGCCGGAGCCGATCGCCTCGGTGACCGGTGTGTTCGGGTCGGTCATCGCTTCCTTCTCGCGCATGATGACCGGGAGCTGGCCGACGCCCGATCCCAGCGAGAACTCGACGAAGCCGAACTTCTCCTTGAGCTTGAGGCCCAGGACGCGATCGTCCTTGGCTTCGAATGCCGCGCCCGAGGCCGCCATGCGCCGGCCCATCGCGTCGCGCTTCATCCAGCGGTTCAGGGATGCGATCACGTCCTTGGTCGTGACCGTCGAACCGTCATGGAACTTCAGGTCCCGGCGCAGCGTGAAGGTATAGGAGAGCCCGTCCGGGCTCTTGTCGTAGCTCTCGATCATCATCGGCTGGGCCTCGAACTTGTCGTTCCAGGCGAACAGCGACTCGAAGATCTGGATACCGTGAATGCGGGTGAGGTTGACGGTGACCGCCACCGGGTCGAGCACGCGGAGATCGGCCTCCGGCACGACCTTCAGCACCGTCTGCGCCGACGCGGCGCCGGCGATCAAGGTGGACCCCAAGAGCAGCGCGGCAAGATGACGAGAAGACATCGTTTTCGGCTCCCTGTTGTCTTGTGTCATTGGGACGCGGACTAGCCGCGCCAGGCAGTGAACAGCAGCGGGTGATCGGACGGCGGAACAAAGACGCGCTGCCAGGAGAGCGGCGCGTCGCGATAGGTGCGGCCGCGAATGATCCAGACGAGCCCGGTCGTTCCGGGCGAGACCGACATCAGCCGGCAGGCACGCGGCGGCAGTACCTGAACCGAGACCGTCTGCTCGACTTTGAGCGTCGGGCGGTGGTAGCGGACGGCGAGCATGTCGCGGACATGGCGCAGCTCGTCCTTGTCGAGCCTGGCGATCTCACCGAAGTGGCGACCGCTCAGAAGGACTTCCGAGACGATCTCGAACTCGTTGTTGATGCCGATGCGACGGAGCACGCGGACATAGCTCGGCTCGGCGCCGAGGAAGCGGGCCCAGGGACCTTGCTCGCCGAGCATGTCGACCGAGATCGCCTCGATCGCGATCGGCAGGATCGACTGCTCGTCCTCGGCGAGGAACCTGAAATGCCGGACCTGCTCGTCGCGGACGTTGCCGATTGCAACGAAGGTGCCGCTGCCGTGGCGGCGCACCAGCACGCCGTCGTCGCCGAGCTGCTGCAACGCCTTCTGCACGGTGCCGACGCTGGCGCCGTAGCCGGCGGCCAGCTCGGTCTCGGCGGGAAGCTGGTCGCCCGGCTTCCATTCGCCTGCCTCGATGCGGGTCAGCAGGTTGTCCGCGAGGTCGCGATATTTGGGGGCGCCGCTGGGCTTTGCCGGCGTATGGGACGCCGAAGCGCGGTGGGAGCGAGGTTCCTGTCTCACTCCTCTATAGTAATTTTAGGGAATTTCCTGCGGCAAGCCGGATTCTGGTGTGCGTGGGCAAAATTACTATAGAGGAGTAAGCCAGCCTATATCGTCTTGGTCTTCTTGTACTTTTCGGCCTTCCAGAGGTCGTCATTGATGATCCGGCGCAGTCGCTCGGCGACTTCCCACATATCGACGTAGCGGTGATAGAGGGCGCTGAGCCCGAAGCGGATGCTGTCCGGCGGGCGGAACGAGGAGACCACGCCGGCGTCCGCCAAGGCCCCGACGACGGCACCGCCAGCCGGATGTCGAAGCGCCACGAAGCCGCCGCGCTCGTCAGCGTCCGCAGGGCTGCCGATCTCGACGATGTCCTTGGTGAGATCGATCAGGAGATCGCCGAGCGCGGCATGCTTGGCAAAGACCTGGGCAGGCTCGACCTTGGCCCAGATGTCGAAGGCGCCTTCCATGATTGCATTGGCTATCACCGAAGGTGTGCCGACCACGAACCGCGCCATGCCGGGGCCAGGGGCGTAGTCGGTCGAGAAGGTGAAGGGACTGGCGTGCCCCATCCAGCCGGCGAGGGCGGGATTCACCGCCTCCTGGTGCCGGCGCGCGATGGACGAATACGCCGGCGATCCGGGACCACCGCAGAGATACTTGTAGCCGCAGCCGACCGCGAAGTCGGCATCGGCTGCATCCAGGTCGGCGGGCACCGCGCCGGCACCATGCGAAAGATCCCAGACCGTCAGTGCGCCCTTCGCATGGGCGGCGGCGGTGAGTCGCTTGATGTCGAGGCGGCGCGCGCTGCGGTAGTCGACCTGGCTCAGGTAGACGACGGCGGTGCGGTCGTCGATCGCCGTTTCGATCGGCTCGCCATCGGCGACGAGATGGAGTTCGATCTCGGGCCGTAGCGTCTTCAGGCCATGCACGACGTAGAGATCGCTCGGGAAGGTGCCGGCCTGGGAGACGATGCGCGGCCGTCCCGGGCGAAGCGACAGCGCCGCGGCGAGTGTCTTGAACAGGTTGATCGAGGTGGTGTCGCCGACCACGACCTCGTCGGGCGAGGCACCCAGAATGGGCGCGAGCTTTGACCCGAGGCGGCGCGGCGCGTCAAGCCAGGTGGACTCGCTCCAGCCGCGGCGGCGCAGATTCTGCCATTCTGCGAGATGCGCTTCGATACGCTCTAGTACGTCGACCGGCATCGCGCCGATCGAGTTGGCGTCGAAGTAGAGCGTGCCGGGCTCGCCGGGAGCGAAGCGGTCGGCAAGATCGCGCAGCGGATCCCTGGCATCCAGCGCTTCGCAGTCGGCGCGGGTGGTCATGCGCGGCCGAGCCCGGTCAGGGCTTCCCGGATCATCGCGTTCGATTGCCGCAGCACCATCGGCTTCCACTCAGGGTCGGACGGATAGAACAGCTCGCGTACCTGGGCCCGGACCTCGCGCCCGCGCGGCGAGGTCGGGTCGCCGTGCTGGAACAGCCAGTTCTCCTCGCAGAGCGGCTCGAGCAGGCTCGGCTTCGAGCGCGTCCGCATCTCGACCAGGCAGCTGGTGATCTTGAGGCCGGGGAGCATGTCCTGGGCCGCGTACATCAGCAGCCCCGGCACGTCGCTTTGGGCGTGACCGTGCTCGACCGGCACCGCCTCGATCGGCGTGCAGTGCTCGAACCAGTCGCGCGACTTGGTGCCGGCGGTGCGGTCGTCGACGAAGAGATCGCAGAAACCGAAGACGCCGCCGCCGGTGTGATAGTCGATCAGGCAGATCTCAGCCGCCGGCGACATGAACGTCGTGACGATCTCCCGATAGGTGCGGTTCGACCAGGCTGGCTCGTTGCCGCCGAAGAAGGTGCCCTTCGGATTGACGTACTGCCCGCCGTGGATTGCCTTGGCGAGGAAGTCGCCGTTCGGGTTGCCGTAATGCGCGCGGATCGCGGCATTGGAGCGCGCGACGATATCGGCCGACCAGGTCTCGGGATTGATGTGCTGGCGAAGAGCAACGTAGTCGGCATTGACCGGATACGGCTTCGCGTGGTCGAGGAAATTGCGATTGAGGTCGATGTTGCCCTCGTTCACACGCCGCTGCCAGGCGAAGCCATGCGGGTTCACGGCGTGCACGAACAGGACGGCGACGCCGTCAGGCAGGTCTCGTTCGGCGTGACCTCCGGCGAGCCAGCCGGTGTGGCAGCCCGAGCCGCAGAAGCCTTCGATGCCGTGGGTGCCGCTGATCAGAACGAGCAGCTTCTTCGCGTCGGCAGAGCCAAGGCGCCCGACATCGGTCCAGAGGCTTTCGCGCACCGGCCCGGTCAGAGGATGAGGATAGGCCGCGAGAGATATCCCCCCAGCTCGATCGAGCGCAGCCAGGAACTTCTCCCGGGCTTCGCCGTATGTATTGGAAAAGAACTGGGTGCTGCTCATGCCGGATAAAGAACGGGGACCAGTGATGCCGGTCCCCGTCTCCTGTAGGGGTAGGAAATAGTCATCGGACGCGGACGTAGCGGAGCGGGAAGTACGCGTCGGACGGCTGAACCAGATCGATGTTGTCCTTGGCGGCCCACACGATCACCTGCTGCATGATCGGCACGTAGGGCACGTCGTCGCGGACCAGCTTCAGTGCCTGGCCGATCATCGAGCGGCGCTTGGCCGGATCGAGCTCGACCTGGATCTGGTCGGTCAGCTTGTCGACTTCCGGGTTGGAGTATCCGCCGACGTTGAACAGGCCGCGCGGCGAGCCGGGCGCACGCGTCACCATCAGGTTGATCAGGTAGTTGTGCGCGTCACCCGTGGCTCCGCCCCAGCCGACATAGAACAGGCTGGTCTCGTAGGGCGGGTTGATCAGCTTCACGTAGGAAGAGAAGGGCTGCGTACGCAGCTTCACCTTGATGTTGATCTTGGCCAGCATCGAGACGACGGCGGTGCAGATCTGCTCGTCGTTCATGAAGCGATCGTTCGAGCAGTCCATGCCGGTCTCGAAGCCGCTCGCGTAACCGGCATCGGCCATCAGCTTCTGGGCGGCGGCGAGGTCGCCGGCCGGCTTGGTGTTGATCGCCGGATCGAAACCTTCGACGCCCGGGCCGGCCATGATGTAGTTCACCACGCCGAAGCCGCGCATCACGACGTTATGGATCGCCTCGGCGTCGATCGCGATGCGGACCGCCTCGCGCACGCGCTTGTCTGCGAACGGGTTCTTGCCCTTGATGTTGCCGTCGATCAGCTCGGGCCTGGACATGTCCATGCCGAAATACATGGTCCGCCACTCAGGGCCCTTGTGGACCTTGATGTTCGGACGCTGGGCGAGCTGGGGCACGGCCGAGACTGGGAAGCCGTAGATCATGTCGACCTCGCCCGACACCAATGCCGCGACGCGGGTCGCGGGATTGGCGAGCGGATTGAAGGTCACCTGGTCGAGATTGTGCTCGACCTTGTCCCACCAGCCCGGGTTCTTCTCCAGCACCGCCGTCGAGTCGGCGATCCGCGATTTGAGAATGAAGGGGCCGGTGCCGTTGGCGTTCGTGCTGGCGTAGGAGGCCTGCTGGCTCTGTAGGTTGGTGGCCTGGCCCACGTTGTTCTTCTCGGCCCAGCTCTTTGACATCTGCAGCCAGCCGAGGAACTCGAACGGCAGGATCGGGTTCGGGCCCTTGGTGACGAAGTCGACGGTGTAGTCGTCGACCTTCTTCACGTCGGCGACCGAAGCCAGCACGCCGGCAAGCGCCGAGCCGGGACCGCGGGTGCGGCCGACCGTGAAGATCACGTCGTCGGCGGTGAAGGGCGACCCGTCATGGAACTTGACGTCCTTGCGGAGCGTGAAGCGCCAGGTGTTGGGGCCGGTGCTGCTCCATGAGGTCGCGAGCGCGCCTTCCATCTTCATGTCGCGGCCGCGGCGGACAAGCGGCTCGTAGATGTTGGAGAGGAACGAGGTCGTCGGCGTCACGTTCCGGCTGTGCGGATCCATGGTGCCAGGATCGGAATCGGCGCCCCATTTGAAGTTCGCCGCATCGGCCGACGCGCTTCCCATCAGAAGTGCCGCGACCAAGGCAAAGCCGTGCAGATACCTCATCCTGTCCTCCCTCTTATGTCGGAACCTTGTTCAGTAGTTTATCGACGGATTGTCGCCGGGATAGATCATGCCGACGACCAGCATGCCGCCTGGATCGGTGCATTCCAGCGAGTGCAACTGCTTGCGCGGCAGGAAGATCACGTCGCCGGCCTTGACCGGCGCCTTCTTCTCCTCGGTCCACATGCAGCCCTCGCCGGTCAGGATGATCAGGGACTCCTCGTAGAGATGGCGATGCGGCGTCGCCTTCGATTTCGGAATGTCGCCGATGAATTGGGTCGCGACGTCGGAGCCGATGGTCTTGTCGACCAGCATCTGGAAGAAGCGGTCACCCATGGTGTGGCGGGCGTCGCGGTCGAGCCCGACCACGCGCCTCGGCAGCTTGCCGTCGAAGTTCGACGCCATCGTGTCGTGCCACTCTATCGTCTCGGCGCGCGGACAGGCGGCGGCGAAAACCTTGAACGGCACGTCGCCGTCGTTCTCCAGGCGGAAGCTCTCGCCTGGGCGGACATAGGCCCCGGCATTGGCGTCGATGGTGAACGGATGGTCGGCGATCACGACCCGGCCGATGCCCGCGGAAACGAACAGCACGACATGCCGGTCGCCGAAACCCATCACCGGCGACACGCCGCGCGCGCACTCCAGATAGAACAGCGACTGGTGCAGCGCGCCGTCCTCCGCTCCGATGACGCGACGATGACCGAGCACGCCCCGACGCTCGAGCGTGCCGGGTTCGATCGTGCAGACCGCGCAGCCACCGTTCAGCCGCGCCTTGCCGTCGGCGTCGGCGGTGATCTGCGGGATCGCGCGGTTGGACGGGCTGTCTGGGTCGTCACGGTCGTAGACGTCAGAGAGGTTGTTGTGCGAGCCGTCGCAGAAGGGCGGGGTCTTGGTTTGCTTGCAGGCGCAGAACAGAACTTCCTCGGCCTGGGTTGCCTTGTAGGCGAGCGGCTCGATGCCGGTGCCCTTGTGGGAACCGTCGCAGAAGGGCTGCTTCCGGCTGCGGCCGCAGGCGCACCAGTAATAGGTGCGGCCGGCCACGAGCTCGAAATAGCAGGGCTTCTTCTGAGCGACGACGACGTCCGCGTCCCCGGCCATCCGGTACCCCCCTTTCCCGCGCAATTGTGCATGGCCAACGGCCGCTTGTAAGCAGGAAAGAAACCTGTTCTCTTGCCTTTATCCCTCGCATGCCTTCTTCCGACACTTTCTTCCTGGTTCCCAGAGCCCATGGCTGAGGATGCCCGTATCCGTCTCGCCGTCGACATCGGCGGCACCTTCACCGACGTTGTGCTGGAAACGCCCTCCGGCCGGCTCACGACAAAGGTCCTGACGACCCCGGCCGCGCCTGAGGAAGGGGTGATCGAAGGGATCGGCGTCGTGCTCGAGATGGCGAATCTGGAGCCATCGTCCGTCGGCCTTTTCATCCACGGAACCACGCTTGCGACCAACGCCCTGATCGAGCGGAAGGGCGCCAAGACGGCCTTTGTCACGACGGCCGGTCTCCGCGACATCCTGGAGATGGGCTACGAGAAGCGGTTCGAGCAGTACGACTTCTACATGGACAAGCCCGCGCCGCTGGTGCCGCGGCCGCTGCGCTTCCCGGTGCGTGAGCGGATCTCGGCAAAGGGCGCTGTGCTGGAACCGCTGCACGAGGACGACCTGAAGCAGGCCGCCGAGGCGATCCGCGCGTCCGGTGCCCAGGCGGTCGCGATTGGCTTCATCCACGCCTATGCGCACGCCGAGCACGAGCGGCGTGCGCGCGAGATCCTAGCCAAGCTGCTGCCCGACACGACGATCTGTATCTCGAGCGAGGTGTGCCCGGAAATCCGCGAGTACGAACGCTTCTCCACCACCTGCGCCAACGCCTATGTGCGGCCGATGATGGCAGGCTATCTCAACCGCCTGCGCACGCAGCTCGACACGATCGGCCTCAAGGCACCGCTGTTCCTGATGATGTCGGGCGGCGGCCTCACCACGCTCGACCACGCGACGCGCTTCCCGATCCGGCTGGTCGAGTCTGGTCCTGCCGGCGGTGTGATCCTCGCCGGGCAGATCGCGCGGGAATGCGACCTGCCGGCGACGCTCGCCTTCGACATGGGCGGCACCACCGCCAAGATCTGCTTGCTTGACGACGGCGAGCCCGAGCGGGCGCGGCGCTTCGAGGTTGCGCGCATCTACCGCGACATGAAGGGCAGCGGCCTTCCTGTCCGCATCCCGGTCGTCGAGATGGTGGAGATCGGCGCCGGTGGCGGCTCGATCGCGCGTGTCGATGCGATGAAGCGGATCTCCGTCGGCCCCGACAGCGCCGGCGCCGATCCGGGGCCGGCCTGCTATGGCCGCGGCGGCAAGGCGCCGACCGTCACCGATGCCAACGTCGCGCTCGGCCGCATCGACCCGGCGCGCTTCGCCGGCGGCCGCATCGCGCTCGACAAGGCGAAGGCGCACGCGGCGCTCAGTGCCGATGTCGGGTCGAAGCTCGGCCTCGCTGATCATTGGCCGGCGACCGGCGTCTCCGAGATCGTCGAAGAGAACATGGCCAACGCCGCGCGCGTGCATGCGATCGAGCGCGGCAAGGTGATCGATCGCTACACGATGGTGGCCTTTGGCGGCGGGGCGCCTCTGCATGCGGGACGGCTCGCCGAGAAGCTCGGCATCGGCCGCGTGCTGATCCCTGTCGGTGCCGGTGTCGGCTCGGCGATCGGCTTCCTGCGCGCGCCCATCGCCTATGAAGTGGTGCGGAGCTGGCGTGTGCCGCTGACGCAGCCGGACCTCGGCGAGGCCAACCGCCTGATTACGTCGTTGCGCGAAGAGGCACATGCAGTGGTTTCGGCGGGGGCAGGGAAGGCGGCTCTGACCGAGATGCGCCTTGTCGACGTCCGCTATGTCGGCCAGGGCCACGAGCTGCCGATGAGCCTGCCGAACCGGGCGCTTGCCGAGAACGACCTTACTGACCTGCGGAAACGCTTCGAGGATCGCTATCGCCAGATCTATGGCCTGCACTTGCCGGACATGGCGGTCGAGATCGTCACCTGGTCGGTGACCGTGTCGACGGTCACGGAGCCGCCGGCGAAGATCGCGGTGGCGAAGCGAACAGGAACTGCAGCGCCCATTGGACGCCGCGCGGTCTACGAGCCGGCGAAGGGCGAGCTGGTCGAGATGCTGATCTACGTGCGTACCGACCTCAAGCCCGGCGTCGGCATCGATGGGCCGGCAGTGATCGTCGAGGACGAGACGACGACGATCGTCCCTGCCAGCTTCGGTGCGACGGTCAATGCGCGCGGCGATATCGTCATGGAGGCACGCCATGCCCGATAATTCGCTGAAGGCCATCCGCATGCAGGTCATGTGGAACCGGCTGATCGCCGTGGTCGAGGAGCAGGCACAGGCACTGCTGCGCACCGCCTTTGGCCATGTCGCGCGAGAGGCCGGCGACCTTTCGGCCGGCGTCTACGACCTCGACGGCCGCATGCTGGCCCAGGCTGTGACTGGCACGCCGGGCCATGTCAACACGATGGCGGCCGCGGTCGGCCATTTCATGCGGCACTTCCCGGTCGCGACGATCACTTGTTCGACTTCGTCGTGGTGACTCCGGCCTTCATCGGCGACAAGGCGGTCGCGCTGTTCGCCTCCACCTGCCACATGGTCGATGTCGGCGGCATCGGCTTCTCGGCCGATGCGCGGTCGGTGTTCGAGGAGGGGACGCTGATCCCGCATCTGCGTCTCCGCTCGAAGGCCGGCCTCAACGAGGATGTGCTGGCGATCGTCACCGCCAACAGCCGGAACCCGGTCGAGGTGCGCGGCGATATCCTGTCGCTGGTCAGCTGCAACGATGTCGGCGTCGATCGTCTGGTCGGGATGATGGCGGAGTTCGATCTCGCGTCGATCGAGGAACTCGCCGTCCACATCATCGATAATTCGCGCGCGGCGACCCGCGAGGCGATCGCGCGCGTGCCGGACGGACGATACCGGGTCGAGATGAACCTCGACGGCTACGACGCGCCGATCCTGCTCAAGGCCGAGATGCGTGTCGGCGGCGGCGAGATCACGGTCGACTATGCCGGCAGCTCGCCGGCCTCGATCTTCGGCATCAACTCGCCCAAGTGCTACACCGACGCCTATACGGTGTTCGGGCTCAAATGCGCGATCGCGCCGGCAGTTCCGAACAACGCCGGCTCGCTCGAGCCGTTCAAGGTGTTGGCCGAGGCCGGCTCAATCGTCGATCCGACCCGCCCATCGCCGGTGACTGCGCGTCATGTCGTCGGTCAGATGCTGCCCGATATTGCTTTCGGCTGCTTGGCGCAGGCGCTGCCGGACTCCGTGCCGGCGGAAAGCGCCGGAAGCATCTGGGTGCTGGCGATGGGCAGCGCGCATGGCCGCACGGGCGATGCCAAGGTCGCGAATGCCGCGCGCTTCAACGTGATGAATGTCGGCCTCGGCGGCGTCGGGGCTCGGCCGGGCAAGGACGGGCTCTCGACCACGGCGTTCCCGAGCGGCGTCGGTACCATCCCGGTCGAGATCACCGAGGACCAGAGCCCGTTGGTATTCTGGCGGAAAGAGTACCTGCCGGACTCGGGCGGTCCGGGCACGCATCGCGGCGGCCTCGGCCAGGTGATCGAGATCGCCAACAGCGAGGAGGCGCCGTTCACGATCTCGGCGGCGACCTTCGATCGCATGCGCTTCCCGCCGCGCGGCCGCGACGGCGGCGCCGACGGACGCAAGGGATCGGCAAAGCTTGGATCCGGCCACGTCCTGGCGACCAAGGCGACGCATATGGTTCCGGCCGGCGATAAGCTCGTGGTCGAGCTTCCCGGCGGCGGCGGCCTCGGCGATCCGAGGAAGCGCGCGCGGGCGAAGGTCGAGGCGGACATCACCTCAGGCCTGGTGACCCGTGAGGCAGCGAAGCGCGACTACGGGTTTTCGGACTAGGGGGAGGCGTCGATGCCGGATCCGAACACGCATGCGGTGTCGATCGAGGTGGCGGCACCGGCCGAGCGTACCTTCGCCTTCATGACCGACCCGAAGGCGATGGATCGCTGGTCTTTCGGCACCTGGAAGACGGTACTGCATGAGGGTGGCCTGATCGAGGGCAGCTCGATCTTCGACGGCTCGGTCACCTGGGTCCGGATCGACGGCGACAAGGCGCACGGCACGATCGACTATCACCTCGGCAAGGATCGGGACGCGCTGACACCGCGCATCATGGCGCGCGTGCTGCCGGGCGAGCGGGTCGGAGCGGCGCCCGAGACCTCGGTCCTGACGATGATCGCCTGGCGGGTGAAGGGAATGTCGGACGACCGTTGGCGGCGCCTCGTCGCCTCGCACGAGTTCGAGGTCTACCTGATCAAGTCGCTGATCGAGGCTTCCTAGGGCGCGAGATCGGCCATCGCGGCCTTGAGCTTGCCGCCGCTGTCGTCGGCGAGAGCCGCCTGACGCAGCTTGGAGAGCCGCTCGGCGGCATCCGGCTTGCCTGTGATCCGCGGCAGCGTCGCCATCACCGCTTCGTAGTTAGCGAACCCGCGGGCATGGGTGTCGCCGTAGCCCTTGACCAGCTGCTGGCATTCGGCGATCGCGAGCGCTAGGTCGGGATCGCGGACCGAGCGGATCTCGGCGAGCCAGACCTCGATCCGCGCCTGCTCGACCTGATAACGAAGCGAGCGCGGGCGGATACGGCGAAGTCCGGCGGTGAGATAGAGCAGCAGGAAGCCGACGATCGACGTGGTCTCGACCGTACGTCCTTTGGCGGTGAGGCGCTCGATCAGCTTCCCGCCCCAGGATTCCAGCAGCCAGCGCCCGAAGCCTGCGGGCATCGCATCCGCGATCTCCTGCAGGCGCGGGTGCAGGTACTCGCGGATGCGGATGATCTGGTCGTCCTTGGCGCGCACCTCGTCGCTCACGCGGGCGAAGCGGCTGCGGCGGATCTTGAGATCGGCGACGCGCGCGATGTCCTCGTAGGACATCCAGAGCGCCAGATGGCGCGCGACCTCGGCCAGCAGCTTTCCCCCGCCGACGAACCGTTTCAGCCGCTCGAGATAGAGCTGGGCGTAGGCCGCGTCCTGATAGTCGACGAGGCGCGCGCAACCGTGCTCGATCGTGGCGCGCGCCTCGGCCGAGAAGGCCTCTACTGACGCGACGAGGCTCTGCGGCAGCCTCTGCGATGGTGGTGCTGCTTCAGCCGGCCTCGCGATGTCGCTACCGTTTGCCGTCTCGAATGCGTTCGAGAATGCTTTCAGGCTAGCGTCGACGCCGAGTCCACTCCGGCGGATCGCCGCCTCGAAATCGTCGCGCTGGAAGGGGAGACGGCCGGAGGCGGCGAGCGCGCCGAAAAGGGCGGCGCTGATCACGCTACCGGATCTCTCGGCGATCTCGGCGTAGTTTGCGGTCAGGAGCCGCTTCGCCGCGGTGCGGGCGCCGTCGAGAAGCTTGGATGAATCGACTCGGCCATCGGCCATCGCCGTCCGCTCGGTCATCGAGTAGACACGGTGGGTCGAGGCGATGAGCGTGGTCCGCGACGGCGTCACCAGACCGCGCTGGATCGCGCGGCCGGCTTCCATGAGCTCGGAGGCGATCACGACGTCGACGTCGCCCGGCACAGGCATAAGCGCCAGCACCGGCTGGCGCGCGGCGGAGCCGGGGAAGATCTCGACGTAGTAGATCGTGGCGCCGGTGCGCTGGGCGACGCCGGGCACCGAGGTCGCCTGAACGTAGAGGCGGGCCTGCTCGGCCATGTCGATGAGCCAGTCGGCGAGCACGCCGCCGCCTTCGCCACCCATCGCCAGGATCGCGACCGAGATCGCCTTTGGAGCCGGCGCTGCGGTGTCCATCAGGCGGCCGAGGCGAGCCGGCGCTCGATCCGATCCTGGAGGAAGCCAATCACCTTGCGCCGCAGGCTCGCGACCATCCGGTCCCACCGGCTGGGATTGCTGATGATGTCGGCGCGATAGAAGGACGGGCAGAGGATGGCGGCATGGCTGACCTCGCCGCAGACGCCGCAGCCGACGCAGGAGTCGAGCACGGTCGCGACCGGGTCTTTCCGCAGCGGATCGGGATTTGTCTTCACCGACAGCGACGGACACCCGGAGAGTCGGATGCATGAATGGTCGCCCGTGCAGGTGTCATGATCGACGCCGAAGCGCTCGCGCACCACGCGCTGGCCTTTGTTGATCGCGTCGCGCACGAGCGGCCGCACACGGCGCTGCTTGTTCAGCATGCACTCGCTCTGGGCGATGATCACTTTCGGTCCCTTGACCTTGGTGGTCAGTGCTTCCTTCAGCACGTCGCGCATGCGGGCGATGCCATAGGTATCGGTGATCGACTTGACCCAGGTGACGCCGACACCACGCACCGCGTTCTCGATCGAGTTCTGCGTCTTCCGCAGGGTGTTCTCGGCCTTGGACGACATGATGTCCTGGCCGCCGGTCGCCGCGGTGTAGTTGTTGTCGACGATAACCAGCACATTGTCGGTCTGGTTGAACACCGCATTGCCGACGCCGCTGGCGAGCCCGTTGTGCCAGAAGCCACCGTCGCCCATGACGCTGATCGTGCGCTTGGAAGAGCTTGGGTCGTTGAGCGCCGCCGCACCGGCCCAGCCGAGGCCGTAACCCATGGTCGAGGCCCCGATGTTGAACGGCGGCAGGATCGAGAAGAGATGGCAGCCGATGTCGCAGCTGACGTGATGGGGCCCCAGCTCGCGCTCGACCAGCTTCATCGCGGTGAAGATCGGCCGCTCCGGGCAGCCCGTACAGAAGGACGGCGGGCGCGGATGCACCTGGGACTCGGCGGCGGCGATTGCCGGCGCTTTCGGCAGACCCGGCTCGGCGGCGATCGCCGGCAGGACGGCCGGCAGCAGGTTAGGTGCCGTCTGCTCGATGAAGCGGCGCACGCCGCGCAGCACGACGTCGCCGGTGTACTCGCCGCCCTTCAGCAGAACGTCCTTGCCATGCACCTTCGTCTGGAGGTCGGCCTTGCGAAGGATCGCGTGCAAGGCCTGCTCGATGAAGTCCGGCTGGCCTTCCTCGACCATCAGCACCGTGCGCTTGCCGGCGCAGAAGCGTTTGATCTCGTCGTCGACCAGCGGATAGGTGACGTTCATCACGTAGAGCGGGATACGGCTCTCGCCATAGGCGTCGGCGAGGCCGAGGATCTCGAGCGCACGGGCGACCGTGTTGTAAATCCCGCCCTGCAGGATGATGCCGATGTCGGCCGCGCCCTCGCCGAAGAACTCGTTGAGCCCGTGCTCCTGGATGAACTTGATCGCGGCCGGCCAGCGGCTCTCGATTTTCTCCTTCTCATGGAGGTAAGAGGCGGGGGGCAGCACGATGCGACTGGTGTCGCGGACCGGATTCTCCATCGCCTGTCGAAGGGTGAAGCCGGGCCGGACGTTATCCTTGGCAGTGAAGCGGCCATGGACGTGGCAGGCGCGAATGCGGAGCTCCAGCATCACCGGCGTCCGGCTCGCCTCCGAGAGCTCGAAGCCGTCCTCGACCGCCTTCACGATCGAGGGCAGGTTCGGGCGCGGGTCCATCAGCCAGATCTGCGACTTCATTGCGAAGGCGTGGCTACGCTCCTGCATGATGCTGGAACCTTCGCCGTAATCCTCGCCGACGATGACGAGGGCGCCGCCGGTTACGCCGCCCGAGGCCAGGTTGGCGAGCGCATCGGAGGCGACATTCGTTCCCACTGTAGACTTGAACGTGACGGCACCGCGGAGCGGGTAGTTGACCGAAGCGGCCAGCGTCGCTGCGGCCGTCGCCTCGGAGGCCGAATGCTCGAAATGGACGCCGAGCTCCTTCAGGATGTCGGCGGAGTCGGTCAGCACGTCCATCAGGTGCGAGATCGGCGCGCCCTGATAGCCGGCGACATAGGCGACGCCCGACTGCAGCAGCGCCTTGGTCACGGCAAGGATGCCTTCGCCGTGGAATTCCTCGCCGGCACCGAGGCGCAGCTTCTCGGCCTCTTTCTTGAACGACCGTTCGGCCACCGGGGATCCTCGAGTATGCGTTGAGACTCGCCGGATTCTTGTGGACCGGGGAGGGGCCGTCAAGGACGGCTCCGCCAGCGAAAGTTGCAGTCCTTGCCCTTGCCGGGACCCCCGCATCTGGCCCAGAGTGCCGCCGGGCATGCAGGGATCCTCGCGACTCATCGGCCGGCTGATCTTGACGCTGTTCGTCCTTTGGACGGTGGCGACGATCCTGTTCCTGATCTTCCGGCTGATGCCGGGCAGCCCGCTCGCCGCCTTCGTCAGCCCGACCTTCACGCCGGAACAGGCGGATTCGCTCCGCCGTCAGTTCGGCCTCGATAAGTCACTCATCCAGCAGTATCTGCTGTTCATCGGCAACCTGCTGCAGGGAGATCTGGGCGAGTCCTTCTTCTACAAGCGTCCGGTCGGCGAGGTGGTGATGACCGCCTTCGCGAACACCATCGCCCTGACCATGGGCTCGCTGATCGTTGCCTATATTTTCGGCGTGCTGATGGGGGCGATGTTCGCCTGGAAGCGCGGCACCGTCGTCGAGGGTGTCGGCATCCCGATCGTGCTGGTGACCCGCGCGGCGCCCGAGTTCTGGCTCGGCATGGTGCTGCTGGCGGTCTTCAGCTTCGGTCTCGGCTGGTTTCCCGGCGGCGGCGCCAACTCGGCCGGCACGACCTTCACGAGCGACTGGGCGCGGATCTTCTCGCTCGACTTCCTCCGCCACCTGATCCTTCCGGCAATCGCGCTCGCCCTTTACCTGCAGGGCCTGCCGCTGCTGCTGATGCGCACCAACATGCTCGAGGTGATGCAGGAAGACTTCGTCACCATGGCACGGATGAAGGGGCTTTCGCCCTGGGCGATCGTGATCCGCCATGCCGCGCGCAACGCGCTGCTGCCGGTGGCGACCGCCTTCGCGCTTGGCATAGGGCAATCGGTCGGCGGCAACGTGGTGGTCGAGACCGTCTTCAGTTGGCCGGGTCTCGGCCGCATGCTGGTCGAGGCGGTCGCTTCCAGCGACTACCCCCTGGCCCAGGGCGCGTTCCTGATGATCACCACGGTCCTGGTGACGATGAACTTCGTCGCCGACCTGCTCTACAGCCTGCTCGACCCCCGGATCGCCCATGCCGGCCATCGCTGAATCGGCCGTGAAACGGAACGGCGGCGGCCTGCTCGCAGGCCTCGGCCGCTTCGTGAAGCTGGTGCGGAGTGATCCGTTCGCGACCGCCGGCATGCTGATCTACGTCGTGTTCCTCTTCGTCGCGATCTTCGCCGACCAGCTCGCCACTCACGACCCGACCCAGATCCTCTATCGCGCCAACGGTCGCGTCGCCTCCAACCAGCCGCCCTTCGGTGCCTACCTCCTCGGCACCACCAATCTCGGCCGCGACATCTACTCGCAGCTGATCTACGGCGCCCGCAGTGCGCTGCTGGTCGGCGTGTCCGCCGCCTTCGCCGTCGTTCTGATCGGAACCCTGGTTGGGCTCGTCGCCGGCTTCTTCCGCGGCGTCCCAGACATGATCCTGATGCGCGTTGCCGACGTGGCCCTCGGTATCCCGTTCTTGCCCTTCGTGATCGTGCTGGCGAGCTTCCGCGATCCCAGCGTCTGGAACGTGGTGATCGGCATGGCGCTGGTCGTCTGGCCCTCGACCTCGCGCGTCATCCGGAGCCAGGTGCTCTCATTGCGCGAACGCACTTTCGTCGAGGCGGCGCGTGTGACCGGATCGAGCCAGGCCCGCATCCTGTTCGTCCACATCGCGCCTAACGTGCTGCCACTCTCCTTCGTCTACGGCTCGATCGCGGTCGGCTGGGCGATCCTGACCGAAGCGAGCGTCAGCTTCCTAGGCTTCGGGCCGACCGATACCGCCTCCTGGGGCTCGATGCTCCAGCAGGCCTATGCCGCGCAGGCGCTCTCGCGCGGCTGGTATCACTGGTTCGTGCCGCCCGGCATCTGCATCATCCTCGTCGTCGTTGCCGGCTTCTTCGTCAGCCGCGGCTTCGAGGAAGTCCTGTTCCCGAAGCTGAGGGACTGACCTTATGTCCGTCCTCTCCGTCCAGGACCTCAAGGTCCACTACCGGACCGACCGCGGGGTGGCCCAGGCCGTGCGCGGGGCCAGCTTCGAGGTGCCCGAGGGCCAAGTGGTCGGCGTCGTCGGCGAGTCCGGCTGTGGCAAGACCACGCTCGCCCGCGCGATCATGGGCGTGATGCCGAAGACGGCGAGCATCGCCGGTGGCAAACTGATCTTCGACGGCGTCGACTTGGTGAGCCTGAGTCCGAAGGATCTCGCCGCGCGGCGTTGGCGCGACATTGCCTTCATCCCTCAAAGCGCGATGAATTCGCTCGATCCGGTCTACCGCGTCGGCAGCCAGATCACCGAGATCCTGGTCGAGCGCGGCGGCATGGACAAGGCGTCGGCCAAACGCCGCGCAGTCGAGCTGTTCGATATGGTCGGCCTGGATGCCGGCCGGCTTCGCGACTTCCCGCACCAGTATTCAGGCGGCATGCGCCAGCGCGCGGCGATCGCGATGGCCTTGGCGCTCGAGCCCAAGCTGGTGATCGCCGACGAGCCGGTGACCGCGCTCGACGTGATCATCCAGCGCCAGGTGCTCGACACCTTCAAGGAGCTGCAGTCACGGCTCGGCCTCTCGGTGATCCTGATCACCCACGACATCAGCGTCGTGGCATATGCCAGCGACCGGGTCGTCGTCATGTATGCCGGCGAGGTGATTGAGGCCGGCGCGACCGCCGAGGTGCTGAAGCGGCCGTTTCATCCGTACACGATGGGTCTCTACAAGGCGTTCCCGGAGCTGCATGGCGGCACCGCAACCCTGGTGCCGATCGAGGGAACGCCACCGAACCTGATCCATCCACCAGCGGCCTGCGCGTTCGCCGACCGCTGTCCCTTCGTCGAGCCCCGATGCCGCGAGATCCATCCGCCGCTGGCGTCGGTCGAAAGCGGGAGCCTCGCGGCGTGCCTGAGGAGTAACGAGGCGGATCGTTTGCGCGTACTGGCAGGGGAGGCGAGCACATGGCTCCGCTGATCCAGGCCCGGGGTGTCGAGAAGCACTATCCGGTCACCCGCCGGATCGCCGAGGTCCTGCGCGGTGAGCATCCTGTCAATCGTGCCGTCGACGGCATCGACCTTGTCATCGAGGAGGGTGAGACCGTCGGCCTGCTCGGGGAATCCGGCTGCGGCAAGACCACGACCGGTCGCCTGCTGTTGAAGCTGACGCCACCGACCGCCGGGACGATCCAGTTCGCCGGCGAGGACCTGGCCCAGATCAAGGGACCTTCGCTGAAGCGCTTCCGCCAGCAGGCCCAGCTCGTCTTCCAGAACCCGTTCGATGCGCTGAACCCGCGCTTCACGATCTATCGTGCGCTGCGCGAGCCGCTGCTGAACGCCGGCATTTCCGAGGCAGAGCATGCCGACCGGATGTGGACGGCGATGCGCCGCGTGCGGCTGTCGGACGTCGATGCCTACTACGACCGCTACCCGCACCAACTTTCCGGCGGTCAGCTCCAGCGCGTCGTGCTGGCCCGCGCCCTGGTGCTGGAGCCGCGCTTTCTCGTCGCCGACGAGCCGGTGTCGATGCTCGACGTCAGCGTCCGTGCCGGCATCCTGAACGTGATGCGCGACGTGCATGCGACGATGGGGTTGTCCGCCGTCTACATCTCTCACGATTTCGCGCTGGTCCGTTACGTCTGCGCCCGCACCGTGGTGATGTATCTCGGCAAGATCGTCGAGGACGGGCCGTCGGCCGACGTGGTCGAGCGGCCGCAGCATCCCTACACCAAGGCGCTGGTCCAGGCGGTGCCAGTGCCCGACGTAAACCAGTCGCGGGCACCGCTGCCGATCAAGGGCAGCTTGTCGGCCGCGCAGGCGCCGGTCGGCGGATGCCGCTTCCGCGACCGCTGCCCCTACGCCTTCGAGCGCTGCGCCTCAGAAGAACCGCTGATGCGCGAGATCGCGCCAGGCCACAAGGCTGCCTGCCACCTGCTCTAGGCTGCGAGCGGCCGGGTCGCCTTCTCAAGCCAGGCCCTGGTCTCGGCCTCGACCTGAGGGGCGACGATCTCCCGAACCCATCGATGATAGGTGTCGAGCCAGGCGATCTCGTCCTTGGTCAGAAGGCTTGGCTCGACCAGGTTGAGGTCGATCGGCGCGCAGGTCAGCGTCTCGAAGGCGAGGAACGGGCGCGAGCCTTTCGTTCCCATCGGAATCGCGACGATCAGGTTCTCGATGCGCACGCCGAAATCGCCTTCCAGGTAGCAGCCAGGTTCGTTCGAGACGATCATGCCCGGCCGGAACGGCGCCGAGGTCGGCGCGGTCGAGATCGTGTGCGGCCCCTCATGGACATTGAGATAGCTGCCGACGCCGTGGCCTGTGCCATGGCCGAAATCGAGGCCGACATCCCAGAGTGGCTTGCGTGCGATCCCGTCGAGATGGCCACCGCGCGTGCCGTCCGGGAACTTGGCGCTGGCGACCGCGATATGCGATCTCAGGACGTGGGTGAAGATCTCCTTCTGATGATGTGTTGGTGTACCGACCGCGATTGTGCGCGTGATGTCGGTTGTGCCGTCATGGAACTGGCCGCCGGAGTCGCAGAGATAGATATCGCGCGGCTCGATCCGCCGGTTGCTCGACTTGTTCGGCCGGTAGTGGGGAAGGGCGCTGTTGGGCCCGGCGGCCGAGATCGTGTTGAAGCTCGGCTCGACGAACAGGTTCACCTCGCGGCGGAATGCGTCCAGCTGGTTTCCGGCATCGATCTCGGTGAGCTTGCCCGACGGCGCGGTCTTCTCCATCCAGCAGAGGAAGCGCGCGATCGCCGCGGCGTCGCGACGATGGGATGAACGAGCGCCTTCGATCTCGACCTCGTTCTTCATCGCCTTCGGCAGCGAGCAGGGATCCATGTCGCGGATCACGGTCGCGCCGCTCTTCTTCAGGCGGTCGAAGACGGCCCAGGCGACGCCGAGTTCGCGCTCGAGCGCCGAGCCAGCGCCGGGATCGACCTGGACGGTGGCACCGGCCTTGCCCAGCACCTCGAGCGACCCGAGGAAGGACTCCGGCGCCTTGACCGTCACCTGATTGCCCAGGTGCTGCTTGGCGGCGCGGGTGAGCTTGCGCGGGTCGATGAAGAGATCGACGTCTCCGTCGCGCTTCAGGATCGCCCAGCTCATCGGCAGCGGCGTGCGCGGTACGTCGCCGCCCCGGATGTTGAGCAGCCATGCGATCGAATCCGGCGCCGTCACGACCGCCGCATCGATGTTGCTCTTCGCCAGACCCTCGGCGATTGCCGTACGCTTGGCCGAGGCGGAGACGCCGGCGAAGTGGTCGGCATGGGGCATGACCGCGCCCAGGGGCACTGCCGGTTGCTGGCGCCAGGCGTGATCGAGGGGGTTGTACTCGATCGGGACCAGGGCGGCCTCGGCGCGGGCGGCGCCCCGCTCATAGGCCTCGATCTGCCGCTCGGTATGGAGCCAGGGGTCGAAACCCAGCTTCGCGCCCTTCTTCAGGTTCGAGGCTATCCAGTTGGCCGGAGGGCTCGATCCCATGTCGTGCGCTTCGTAGGCGCCCATGTCGACCTGCTTCTTGACCTGGATCGTGTAGCGGCCGTCGATGAAGATCGCCGCCTTGTCGCGGAGCACGATCGCGAGCCCCGCCGATCCCGTGAAGCCCGTCAACCAGCGGAGGCGGTCGGCGCGGGCCGGTACGTACTCGCTCTGGTAGGCGTCGCCGCGCGGGATCAGGAAGCCGTCGAGATTGCGCTTCGCAAGCTCGGCGCGGAGATCAGCCAAGCGCTCGCCCGGTGCCGGACCGACGGTGAAGCCGGGATCCGAGTCCTTCAGCATCTCGTCCTTGAGCGCGAGGAGCTGGCCGCGAAGCTCGGCCCCGGCATCGGGCGCGATCAGCTCGATCCAAGTCTCGGTGGTCCGGCCGGCGAGGGCGGAGATGGCACCCTTCACCCGCTCCCCGACTTCGCCGAGGTCGAGAGTCACGCCGCCTGAGCGGAGAAGAGAGGCAAGGCTATCGTCGCCGCGATAGGGCTCGGTCATGGTTTGGTCTCCGGGAGGGCCGCAAACGCTAGTGGCGGCGGTCTCTCGATGTCAATTCGGGGCGGTGTCAATTCGACGCGCGGAGGTTGCCGTCACGGCCGCTTCCCCGGGGTCGCGCAACGGGGCTAGACTTCCCGCCCACACCCGCGGGGAAAGACATTCATGGACCTCAAGCTCAAGGGGCGGAAGGCGATCGTTACCGGCGGATCGCGCGGCATCGGCCGTGCCATCGCCGACTACCTGGCCGATGAAGGCTGCCACGTCGGCATATGCGCGCGTGGCGCCGACGGCGTCAAAGCCACGGTCGAGGCGCTGAAGAAGAAGGGCGTGAACGCCGCCGGCGAGGCGGTCGACATTTCCAAGGGCGACGAGATAAGGCGCTGGGTCGCCAACATGGATAAGGCGCTCGGCGGCTTCGACATCTACGTTTCGAACGTCAGCGCACTCAGCGTCGCGACCTCGGACGAGGCCGGCTGGCGGACGGCGCTCGATACCGACATCATGGGCACGGTCAACGGTGTCGAGGCGGCGCTGCCCGTGATCGAGCGCTCGTCTGATGCGGGCTCGGTCATCTTCATCGCGACGACGGGTGCGGTGCAGGTCTACGGGCCGCGCAAGCCATATCCGTCGGTCAAGTCGGCGATCCTCGCCTACATGAAGCATCTCAGTCACGACGTGGCGAAGAAGGGCATCCGCTCGAATGCCGTCTCTCCAGGCTCGATCTATTTCGAGGGCGGCGTCTGGGATCAGCGCAAGAAGAACGAGCCCGAGCGCTACGAGCGCATGCTGAAGGCGAACCCGCTCGGCCGCTTCGGCCGGCCCGAGGAGATCGCTGCCGCCGTCGCGTTCCTCGCGAGCCCGGCCGTCTCCGGCTGGACCTCGGGCACGAACATCGTGATCGACGGCGGTTCGACCGTGCGCATCCAGAACTAGGAGGTCGGCGATGTTCGAGATCAACGGGATGCCGCCGCAGGTCGACCAGGAACTGCTCGACCTGCTGCTGCAGATCCGGACGGAGTCGATCGGCCACTACCGCGAGTGGGGCAACGTGCATGGATCTATCGCTCCGGTCATGCCGGAGCGGAAGGTCGCCGGTACCGCCGTCACCGTTGCCTGTCCGGGCAACGACTCCGGAATCGTTTCCTACGCGACCGGGTTGCTCCGGCCGGGCGACGTGCTGGTAATCGACCGGCTCGGCGACAACCACAATGCCTGCTGGGGGGCCGGAACGACCCTGGCGGCAAAGGTCGCAGGCGCCGCCGCCGTCGTCATCGACGGCCCGTCGACCGGCTCGTCCAAGTTCCGCGAGTTCGATTTGCCGGCCTGGACCCGAGGCTACTCGCCGATCACCTGTCATCCCTACGGCCTCGGCGGCGCCATCAACGTGCCGGTCTGCGTTGGCGGAGCGGCGATCCTGCCGGGCTATGCCATCCTCGCCGACGAGAGCGGCGTGATCGCGCTGCCGCCGGAGGACGTGCGCTACCTAGCCGAAGGCGCGATCAAGCGGCAGGCGGGTTATCCCGCCATGCATCAGCGGCTGAGGGCGGGAGAAAAGATCGCCGAGATCTCCGGGCTCGGCCCGAAGATCCTCAAGGCCACGGCTGCCGAGGACGACGCGCGCGGACGGAAGAAGAAGGGCTAGGCGCAATGTACGAGATCAACGAGATGCCGCCGCAGGTCGCGCCCGACCTGCTCGAGCTTCTGTCGCGCTGCCGCACGGAATCGATCGGCCATCACCGCGAATGGGGCTGCGTGCACGGCTCGATCAAGCCGGTGATGCCGGAGCGCCGCGTCGTCGGCACGGCCGTCACAGTCGCGTGCCCTGGCGCCGACTCCGGCATCGTCTCCTATTCGCTCAACCTGCTGCGGCCGGGCGACTTCCTGATCATCGACCGGCTCGGCGACAACCACAATTCCTGCTGGGGCGGCGGCACGACCCTGGCGGCCAAGCTCACCGGGGCGGTCGGCGTCGTGATCGACGGCCCGTCGACCGGCGCCTCGCGGTTCCGCGAGTTCGACTTTCCCGGATGGCTGCGCGGCTTCTCGCCGATCACCTGTCATCCGTACGGCCTCGGCGGCGCCATCAACGTGCCCGTCTGCGTCGGCGGGGCGGCGATCCTGCCGGGCTACGCCATCCTTGCCGACGAAAGCGGCGTGATCGCTCTGCCGCCGGGCGATGTCCGATACCTCGCGGAGATGGCGCTCGGCCGCCAGGCGAAGCAGCCCGACGGCTTCGAGCGCCTGCGCAAGGGCGAGCGCCAGTCCGATCGGGTCGGCATCACATCCAAGATCAAGGAAGCGGCCGAAGCCGAGCACGCCGCCCGCCTCGCTGCCCGCAAGAAATCCTGAGACCTAGAGGGGGACTTCGCCGATGACCAAGATGCGTCGCATTCCGGTGGCTCACTTCGCCAGTGGCGAAGAGATCTGCCTCTACATCCACGAGATCGTCGGCAAGAAGGGGAAGGGGCCGCTGCTCGGCATCTCCGGCGCGATCCATGGCAACGAGCCGACCGGCTCCTACGTCATCCGCGAGATCGCCAAGTATTACGCCGACGGCAACTTCCGCGGCCGGCTTTGGCTGATGCCGGTCACCAACCCGGTTGCCTTCCAGGCCAACAAGCGGACGTCGCCGGTCGACGGCGGCAACCTGAACCGGGTGTTCCCGGGCAAGGCCAACGGCATGTTCACCGACCTGCTCGCGGCCAAGGTGAAGTCGGAGTTCCTCGATCACGTCGAGGCCTACATCGACTATCACACTGGGACCGACCGGCCGACCGTCGACTACACCTACGTCCACAACGACCTCGAGCTGTCGCGCGCCTTCGGCACCCGCTTCCTGTTCCGCCCGATGGCGGACCGCGCGGGCCCGGTGTTCAACGGGACGTCCAAGGCGGTGACCACGGCGCGGGGCGTTCCGTCAGTGACGATCGAGCTCGGCGGCGGCGTCGTCGACCAGCGGCCCTTCATCGACCGCGGCGTCGAGGGCATCAAGAACATGATGCGGCAACTGAAGATGGACACCAGCCGGCCGACGCCACCGATCCAGCAGACCGTGCTCGGCGTGCTGCCGACGATCTATAACACCCAGGGCGGCTTCCTCTATACCGAGGCACCGGCGCCAAGACGCTCGAGACGATCAGGAGCCCGATCAAGCGGGGCGTCATGATCCTCTCGCACCTGACGCCGAACCTGGTCGAGCCCGGCGACTTCTCGTACATGGTCGGCGACCTCGACGGCGCCGAGAAGCTGCCCGGTGCCAAGCCGAAGAAGGGCCGGCACTTCGCCTGATCGAGGCGCCTGAAAAAAGAAGGGCGGGAACCGAGGTTCCCGCCCTTTTGCTTTCGAGGCCAGGCGCCTACTTGGGCGCCATCACCGTGTCCTTGACGCCGTCCGGATAGTGGAGACGCCCACCGACCCAGCTGTAGCCGGCGGCGGTCAGTACCTGCTTCGCCTTGTCCAGGTCGTACATGCCCTTCTCGACGTTCGGGTTGTGCCAGTACTCGAGCACAGTCGAGACGATCGAGTTGGTCGGCACCGCCTGTTCCTTCCAGGCTTCGGCCGCGAGCATCGCACGGTCGGTCGCAAGCGACAGGGCCTTGCGGAAGGCCTGGTCCTTCATCGGCATGCGCTTCAGGTTGAAGCCCATGTACTCGACGCCGATGGTGACGCCGCTCTTGATCGCGATGGTGCTGGCATTGTCCTTCGCCAGCTGCACCAGCGTGTCGTTATCACCGCGATACTCGCTGAGGAAGTTGACCTCGCCGTTCTTCAGCATGCCGAGCGTCGCCTCCATGTTCGGCACGATGCGGAGGATCCAGCGCTCGGCCTTGGGTGCCGCCCAGTGGTCCTTGTTGGCGGTCAGCAGCACTTCCGCGTTGCGGCGCCAGTGGACGAACTTGTAAGGGCCCGAGCCGATCAGCTCTTCCGGCTGATAGCTGTCCAGCGTCTGCCCCTTGGCCTTCAGGTCAGCGACGATCGGCCGCCAGATATGCGCCGGGGTCAGGTTCACCTTGGCGAGCGTCGAGGTCAGGAACGGCGCCGACGGCGTCTTGAGCGTCATGCGCACCGTGCGGTCGCCGGTCTTCGCGACCTTGTCGATGACGGTGAGGAACGGCGCATACATCGGCGCCATCGCGCCGACCTCGCCGAAGGTGAACACGACGTCGTCGACGGTTACCGGCTTGCCGTCATGCCACTTCATGCCGGCTCGGAGCGTGAGGTCGATGGTCTTGTCGTCGACCCATTTATAAGACTCGGCCGCCCACGGCTCCGGCAGGCCTTTCGGATTGATCCGCATCATCCGGTCCCAGACCAGGTCGGTGATCCAGGAAGCGGCCGCGCCGCCGATCGCCATCGGCACGAGGTTCAGCAGGTTGTCCGAGGTATTGAGGATGATGTCCTTCTTGGCTCCGATCGGCGTCAGGCCGATATGAGTCCAGAAGTTGAGGATGCCGAGGCCGGACTGCTCGACCGCGGTCTTTTCGTCGAATACGTCCTTGCGGATTGCGTAGTTCACGATCGGGTTGACGAAGAAGATGTAGGAGGGGTCGTTGGCCTGGACCTCCTGCGCCTTGTGCACCATCTCGCGGCGCTTCGCCTGGTCGGTCTCGACCTGCTGGCCGGCGGCGTACTTGTCGTACTCGGGATTGGCGTAGCCCGGGTAGTTGTAGCCTTTGGCGCCCGTTGAGGAGTGGAAGAGGTTGTAGATCACCTCGTCCGGATCCGACCGCTCGGGCCGGCCGACGATCGACCACATCGCCATGTCGAAGCAGGCTGCACCCTCGCAGGTGCTGCGGTCGAAATACACCGTGTCGAGCTTCTGCTTGTAGGGAAGCTCCTTCACCTTCACGTCGAGGCCGAGCTTTTTCCACATGTCGGCGAGCAGATAGGCCGCCTGGTTCGCGTTCGGGTTGGCGGCCTTGTTGTCCGCGGTCAGTTCGATCGAGCGGACCCGGTCGCCGGCAGCGCGCGCCTCCGGTTGCAGGGACGTCAGCGCCAATACGCCGGCACCGAGCGCCAGCAAAGCTTTGAGCGGCTTCTTTGCAGTCATCTGCTTCTCCCGCATTGCGTTGGTCGAGGTTGCTTCCCTGTCCGGTTGTGTCGCAAAGCGACCGCACGACCGGCAAAGTTTTCACTTAGGAAAGCTTATCGGTTGGCGGCAAATCTGCAAGAATGACTTATCAGCCGATCAGCAGCGGAGACCACTATGACGACCCGCCAGCCCATTTCCTCCCCGGCGGCCTGGTACGGCGCGGATCTCGCGCGCCGCAACGACTGGATCCGGAACCTGACCCCCGGTGCGCTCGACGAGATCGATCGCGCGACCAAAGGCGTCATGGCACGCGGCGTGCCGCTTTATGAGGCGACCAAGAAGGACTTTCTGCTCGACCAGGCGGCGGATCAGCTCCGCATGGTCGGCGAGGAGGTCGAGAACGGCACCGGCTTCGTCCTGATGCGCGGCATCGACGGGATGCGCTATTCCAAGGACGAGCTGCGCCAGATGTTCTGGGGCATGAGCCTCTATCTCGGCACCGCTGTTCCCTTCGCCCAGCAGTCGAACAAGTTCGACGACGTCCGGAACTTCGGCGACAAGCCTGGTACCAACTTCTCGCGCGGCAACCGCACCAACGCGGAGTTGATGTTCCATACCGACACCGCCGACATCACCGCGCTGATGTGCATGCGGACGGCGCGCTCCGGTGGCGTCAGCAAGATCGCGAGCTCGATCACGATCCACAACGAGATGCTGAGGCGCCGCCCGGACCTGCTGGAACTCTTGTTCCAGCCCTATCACAGTTCGCGCAATACCGAGGAGCGTCCCGGCGAACCCCGCTACTACACGATGCCGGTGTTCGGCATGAAGGATGGCCACTTCGCCTCGCACATCTCGCGCCGGCTGGTTCGTGCCGCCCAGGAGTTTCCGGAAGTGCCACGCGCGTCGCCCGAGCAGTTCGAGGCGATTGACCTGCATGCCGCGATCGCCGAGGAGACCTGCCTCTACTTTGCGATGCAGCCCGGCGATATCGAGTGGTTCACCAACCACACCCTGCTGCACTCGCGAACCGAGTTCGCCGACGGCAACACCGAGGAGCAGACTCGTCACCTGTTGCGCGTCTGGCTCTCGACGCCGAACAGCCGGCCGCTGCCCGACAGCTTCAAGACGCTCTACGGGCGTACCGGCTCAGGCGAGATCCGTGGCGGTCATTGGCGCGGCGACCACCTGCCGCACTGACGTCTAGGAGCGGAGGTGGCAAGCGGCCCAGTGCCCGGGCCGCTTCTGCTCCAGCGGCGGCACGCTCTCGCGGCACATCGGCACCGCGATCGGACAGCGCGTATGGAAGGGGCAGCCCGGCGGAGGGGCCGTCGGCTTCGGCAGCTCGCCCTTCAGGATGATCCGCGTACGCTTCCTTTGTGCCGCCGGATCGGGGAGCGGGATCGCCGAGATCAGCGCCTCGGTATAGGGATGGAGCGGCTCGCGGAACAGGTTGTCGCGCGGCGCCAGCTCGACGACGCGGCCCAGGTACATCACCGCGACCCGGTGGCTGATGTGCCGAACCACCGACAGATCGTGCGAGATGAAGAGGTAGGAGAGTCCCAGCTTCTGCTGGAATTCCATCAGCAAGTTCAGGATCTGCGAGCGGATCGAGACGTCCAGCGCCGAGACCGGCTCGTCGCAGACGATCAGCTTCGGCTTGAGCGCCAGCGCGCGGGCGATGACGAGACGCTGGCGCTGGCCGCCCGAGAACTCATGCGGGTAGCGCGACGCGCGGTCGGGCGGCAATCCCACGAGATGCAGCAGCTCGCTCACCTGGTCGGCGAGTGCCTTGCCTTCGGCGACCCCGTGGGCCAGGAGCGGCTCGCCGATGCTCTCGCCGATCCGGATTTTCGGGTTCAGAGCGGAGTAGGGATCCTGGAAGATCATCTGGACGTCGCGGCGAAGATCCCTGAGCTCCTCGCTGTCCAGCCGAGACACGTCCCGGCCGTCGAAGCGGATCTGGCCTGCGGTCGGATGGACGAGGCGGAGCACGGCGTTGCCGAGGGTCGACTTGCCGCAGCCGCTCTCGCCGACGAGGCCCAGGGTCTCCTTGCGACCGACCGAGAAGGTGACGCCGTCGACGGCGCGCACCGGCGGCGGCCGGCGTCCGCGCCAGTTCGCTCTTCCGGCGAAGTGGACGGCGAGGTTGGTGAGGCCGAGAAGCTCGTCGGGCACGGTGCCGGTCATAGGCCGACCTCCTCGTGCCGCCAGCAGGCGGCGCGGCGCTTGCCGCCGTCGATCGGCAGCAGGCCCGGCTCTTCGGCCCGGCACTTGTCGATGACCAGAGGGCAGCGGCTGGCGAAGCGGCAGCCGCCGATATGGCTGCCGGGGCGCGGCACCGCGCCCTCGATCACGGGAAGACGCGTGCCGGGCTGGTCGTCGAGGCGAGGCACGCTGCGGAGCAGCGCCTCGGTATAGGGGTGGCGCGGCCGGCCGAAGAGGTCGAAGGCATCCGCATCCTCGACGATGCGGCCGGCATACATGACCAGCACGCGGTCGGCCATGTCGGCGACGACGCCCATGTCGTGGGTGATCAGGATCACGCTGGCGCCGATCTCCGCCCGGCGCTGCTTGATCAGCTCCAGGATCTGCGCCTGGATCGTAACGTCGAGGGCGGTCGTCGGTTCGTCGGCGATCAGGAGACGTGGCTCGCTGCCAAGCGCGCCCGCGATCATCACGCGCTGGCACATGCCGCCGGAGAGCTCGAACGGATACTGTTTCAGGCGAAGCTCGGCATCGGTGATTCCGACGCTCTCCAGCAACGCCTTGGCGCGGCCGAGCGCCTGGTCCTTGTCGAGATCGTGATGCGCGCGGATCGCCTCGATCAGCTGGTCGCCGACGGTCATCAGCGGGTCGAGCGCGGCCACCGGCTCCTGGAAGATGATCGACATCTCCTTGCCGCGGAGCTTCCGCATGCCGGCCTCGTTCAGGCCGTGCAGCAGCGTTCCGCCGAGATCGATCGTGCCGCCGGTGCGCTTGGCCGCCGCCGGCAGCAGGTCCATCAGCGCGAAAGCCGTCATCGACTTGCCGCAACCGCTCTCGCCGACGATGGCGACAACCTGGCTCTTGCCGACGGCGAAGGAGACATGGTCGACCACCGCCGCACCGCCGATCATGACGGTGAGGTTCTCGACGGTAAGGAGCGGCGCGTCTGTCGTCATCAGGGCAGCGAAATATCCGTGCTGACGGTCTTCAGCTTCATCGCGAACTTCTTGGCGTTGACCGACTTCCGATGATGGCGGGCGATCTCCTCGGCCGTGGTGATCCAGACGCCGCGGGTGTTGCAGACCTTGGTCAGCAGTTTCCTGAGCATCCGGATGCGCTGACCGCGGCCGGAAATCCAGGGATGGATCGTGATCATGAAGAGGCTGCCGAACTCGCGCGTCGCCTCGAACTCTTCCATCCAACCGTCGACCACCACGTTCGGGTTGGCCGGCGGCGTCTTGTCCATCGGGCCGCCGACGTAGCGGAAATAGGGCGCGTCGTCGATGAACCACTGCACCGGGATCTCGGGCAGGCCGTCGAGCGAATAGGGGACGTCCATGCCCATGAGCGAGCTGTCGTAAAGAAACTTACGCTTGCGCAGGCAGCGATGCACCGCCGGCGTCAGTTCCCAGGACGGCGAGCGGTAGCCGACCGGCGCCTTGCCGAGCTGCGACTTGAACACCTTGATGGTGTGATGAAGGATCTTGTCGTTGGCGGTCTCGTCAAGCTCGTCGACACGCTCGTGGTAGTAGCCGTGGGCTGCCGCCTCATGTCCGCCCCTGGCGATCGCCGGCAGGATCTCCCGATAGGTGTCGGCGATCCAGGCCGGCGTATAGAAGCTGCCCTTGATCCCGAACTCGTCGCAGAGCCCGAGGATGCGCGAAAGGCCCACGCGGGGACCGAACCGGCGCTGCTCGATCTCGCCGAGCGTCTCGACTTTCTTGCCACGGTTCCGCCAGATCCACGGACTTTCGCCGTCGACGTCTGCTGAAAAGACGCAGGCCGAGGTGTAGCCCTTCGGCCATTCGTACTCGGTGGCGAACTTGAACATAGGCTCAGGCCTTCTTCTTGTAGAAGTCGGGATTGAAGGTGCCGATCGAGTTGCCGCCGTCGACCGCGACGGTGGCGCCGGTGATGAAGCCGGCCGCCGCCGAGCAGAGGAATAGGATCGCGTTCGGTGCGTCGTGCGGGCCCGACGAGCGGCCCATCGGGATCCGCGCCTCCATCGCCTTCACGTACTCGTCGGTCAGCAGGCTCACCTCGCTGCCGGCGGCGAAGCCGGGCTCGACCGCGTTGACGCGGATGCCGAGTGGCGCCAGCTCGAGCGCGAAGCCCTTGGTCAGCCGATCGATCGCCGTCTTCGAGGTGCAGTAGGGAACCGACCCCATGCCCATGCGGCGGGCGGCGCCCGACGAGATGTTGATGATCGAGCCTTTCACCTTGGCCTTGACCATCAAGTTGGCCATGTCGCGCGAGATCAGGAAGGGGGCCCTGAGGTTCACGTCCATCATCTCGTCATAGGCTTCGTTCGAGATCTTCAGGACCGAGCCCGTACGGTGATAGACGCCGGCATTGTTGACGACGATATCGGGGGCCTTCCACTCCTTCGCGACCAGCTGGGCCAGCTTGGCGATCGACTTGGCGTCGGTCAGCTCGGTCGCGTGCGTGAGGTAGCGGCCTTTCTTGAGGCCCAGCTCCTTCGGCAGCGAGGTCAGCTTCTTCGCCCGGTTGTCCGAGAGGCAGAGGAGGGCGCCGGCCGCGGCGAAGTCGGTGGCGATGCGGCGGCCGATGATGCCGGCGGCGCCGGTGATCACGACCTTCTTGTCGGTGAAGTCGAGTTTCATTCTGAGGTCCTCACGGGGCGCGGGTCTGGGAGCGCGGGTCGAAGCGATCGCGGAGAAAGTCGCCGAGCAGGTTGATCGACAGCACCAGGCCGAACAGGCAGAAGCCGGGCAGAGTCGCGATCCACCAGGCCTGGGCCACGTAGTTGCGGCCGACCGACAGGATCGAGCCCCAGCTGGGTGTCGGCGGCTGGATGCCGAGGCCGAGGAAGGAGAGCCCGGCTTCGAACAGAACCATGAGGCCGAACTCGAGCGTTGCGACCACGATCATCGGCGCCAGGATGTTGGGGAGCATGTGCCGGAACAAAAGGCGCGGGCCTCGCACGCCGGAGATGCGGGCGGCGGTGACATAGGTCAGGTTCGCGACAGACAGTGTCTGGCCGTAGGCGACGCGCGTGTAGCGCGGCCAGCGCGTCAGGCCCAGGACCAGCACCAGGTTGAGGAGGCCGGGGCCGAGCACCGCGACGGTGACGATCGCCAGCAGGATCGCCGGGATCGACAGCACGATGTCGACCAGTCGCATGATTACGATCTCGACCCAGCCGCGGTACGTCCCGGCGATCATGCCGAGCGTGGTGCCGACCACGCCCGAGACCGCAACCGAGAGCACGGCGACCAGGAGCGAGATCCGGGCGCCGTAGATCACGCGCGAGAGCAGGTCGCGCCCGACCTCGTCGGTGCCGAGCCAGTAGATCGCGCCGGAGGCGGTGGTGAAGCCCGGCGGCTTGAGGCGGGCGAGCAGCGTCTGGCGTGCCGGATCGAAGGGCGAAAGCCAGGGCGCCAGCAGCGCCATGAGGACGAAGATCAGAAGCATGAGCGACGCCGTAGCGGCCAGCGGCGTCAGGCCAAAGGGAAGGCGCCGTGCGCCGGGCGCGAAGCTGCTCATGATCCGCCGCGCCTGGACATGCTGATACGGGGATCCACGACGCCGTAGAGCAGGTCGGCGACGAAGTTGAGCCCGATATGGGTGAAAGCGCCGAGCACGACCAGACCCTGGACCACGAGGAAGTCGCGGGACGCGATCGACTGCACGGCGAGCTGGCCGAGCCCCGGCCACGCGAAGACCGTCTCAACGATGACGGCGCCGGCGAGCAGGTTCGCGATCTCGAGCGCCGAGACGGTGATGATGGGGATCGAGGCGTTGCGAAGCACGTGGCCGATCACGACCCGGTAACCCGAGACACCCTTGGCGCGAACGGCGCGGACATATTCCTTGGAGAGCTCCTCGATCACGCCGGTGCGTGCGATGCGGGCGTAAGTCGCCATCGACAGCGCGCCGAGGGCGATCGCCGGCATGATGACCGAGGCCGAGGTCTCGGCGCCGGAGGAGGGAAGCCAGCGAAGCTCGACCGCGAACAGGAGGATCAGCAGGATTCCGCTCCAGAAGGTCGGCATGCTCTGGCCGATCAGCACGATCGGCATGAAGATCTTGTCGATCAGCTTGCCGCGGAAGAGCCCAGTCAGCACGCCGACCGGAAGGCCGACCACGAAGGCGATCGCGAGCGCGCAGCCGCCGAGCCAGAGCGTATAGGGAAGCCTCGACCAGATGATCTCCATGACTGGCACGCGCTGGATCAGCGAGGACCCGAAGTCGAAGCGGAGAAGCTGGAACAGGTAGTCGAAATACTGGACGTAGAGCGGCCGGTCGAAGCCCAGCAGATGGCGAAGCTGGTCGATGTCGGCCTTGGACGCGCCTTCGGGCACCAGCAGCAACGTCGGATCGCCCGACAAATGCATGATGATGAAGACGATGCTGATCGCCCCCCAGAAGGAGACGATCGACTGGGCGGCGCGGTTGAGGAGAAAGCTCGTCATCGCTCAGAGATCGGGGCCGGCGGAGGGGTGCTCCACCGGCCCCGATGATCCGTTCAGACGGTCAGCCGTTCCACTTCATCTCGAAGATGAAGAAGGCTTCGTTCGGCGTCGGCTGCCACTGAAGCTCCTTCCGCGAGGCATAGATCGCCACGCCCTGGAACAGGCCGATGCCCGGAACGTCGCGCTCGAGGATCTCGAACGCCTTCTTGTACGCCTCGAGGCGCTTCTTCTCATCGAGCGTCTCGCGTGCCGCATCGATGAGCTTGTCGTATTCGGGGTTCTTGTACTTCGACCAGATGCTGTCGCTGCGAAACAGCGGGTTTATCACGCCGTCCGCATCCTGGCAGGCGCAGGACCAGTTGCCGGTCGAAAGGTTGCCGGCTTCCTCGGGATTGCCCTGGCGGCGCTTCAGGTAGGTCGGCTGGTCGCTGTTGGCGATGTTCACCTTGAGCCCGACCTCGCCCAGCATCTGCTGGATCGCCTGGACCACGCGCTGGTCGTAGACCGGCGAGGTGATGAAGGTCAGCTCCTTGCCCTCGGCACCGGCTTCCTTGATCAGCGCCTTGGCCTTTGCCTGATCGTAGGGGTAACCCTGGAAGCCCTCGATGTAGCCGAAGTTCGCCGGCGTCAGCACGATGTTCACCATCTTCCCGTAGCCGCCGAGCAGCGCGTCGATGATGCTTTTGCGATCGACCGCGTGCGCGATCGCGCGGCGCACCCGGACGTCGGCGGTCGGGCCGTGCAACGCGTTGACGAACATGTAGCCGATGCGCTCGGTCGGCACCGAGAGGACTTGGAGGGTGGCTTCCTTCGCGATCAGCGCCGCGTCATCCGGGGTCACACCGCGGATGATGTCGGCCTTTCCGGTCTTGAGATCGGCGATGCGTGTCGCGGCATCGCCGACGCCGCGGAACTCGACCTTGGCGAAGGGAGCCTTGCCGCGCCAGTAGCCCGGCATCTCCTCGAGCTGGATGCGTACGCCGCGCTGCCAGGTGATCAGCTTGTAGGGGCCGCTGCCGATCGGCTTCTGGTTGAACTCGACGTCCCCGACCTTCTTGACGTAGGCCTCGGGCACGACCGAGAGCTTCACCAGCTGGGCGAGCAGGGCCGGGTAGGGCGAGGAGGTGCGGAGCTTGACCTTGTTCCCCGATGCCGTTGCCTCGACGATGCTGTTGAACTGGCTGAGCTGCGGGCTCTTGAAGGCCGGATTGATGATGCGCTGGACCGAGAAGGCGACGTCCTGGGCGGTCAGCGGCGTGCCATCGTGGAATTTGGCGCCGTCGACGATCTCGAACTCGATCTCGTTGTCGTTGAGATACTTCCAGCTCTTTCCGATCTGCGGAACGATCTCGCCCTTGGCGTTACGGGTGATGAGATTGTCGAAGATGTTGCGGTAGACCGAATAGCTGTCGGTGTCCCACTGGACATGGGGGTCGAGGGTCGCTGCGTCTCCGGCGATGGTCACCGCCAGGCTGTCCTTGCCGGCGGCGGTCGCCGATCCGGACGAGAGTGCGAGCGCCGCCAGGGCCGCCAAAGCGCTAGATGAAAGGACCCGCATGGGTCGATCGGTCTTCCTCACGGCCGTCTCCTTGGAATCGGATGAACAGGGATGTCCAGCTGCCCCGGTTCCCGGCGGCCGCTCGACAGGACATAGACGGAAGGTCTCGCTCAACGCCCCCTCGACGGACGGATGTTCCTCCGGAGGCCGGCGGGGTGTCAACGCTGGAACGGGGCCGGAACCTCCCTTTTAAGCCGGGGTTTTTGGAGGAGACATTTCGTTCCAGGAAGGATTCCAAAATGCCTACGTCCACCCAGTCCGCCGCCGCCAAGTCCCGCTCGCGCAGCAGCGCCGCTCCGGACGCGATCAAGCTCCTGAAGACCGATCACCAGGAGGTCTCGGCGATGTTCGAGGCCTACGAGAAACTCGGCGATCGCGCCCAGACCAAGAAAGCGCAGCTCGCCAGCAAGATCTGCAAGGCCCTTTCGGTTCACGCCCAGATCGAGGAGGAGATCTTCTACCCCGAAGTTCGGGCCGAGCTCGACGAGGCCGAGCTCCTCGATGAAGCCGAGGTCGAACACGGCAGCATCAAGGACCTCGTCGCCGAGATCGAGGCGGGCGTCGACGGCGAGATCGACGGTAAGTTCGACGCCAAGGTCAAGGTCATGTCCGAGTGGGTGAAGCACCACGTCAAGGAGGAGCAGAACGAGCTCTTCCCGAAGGTGCGTGCGTCCGACATCGACCTCGACGAGCTCGGCGCTCGCCTCCAGGCTCGAAAAGACGAGCTGATGGCCGAGTAAATGGACTTAGGGCGGCCCTCGGGCCGCCCTTTCTCCGACGGAGATCTATCCATGGCCGCGCGACCCTTCTGGCAGGGCTATCTCAAGCTCTCGCTGGTGACCTGCCCGGTGGCGATGACCCCGGCGATCACCGGCTCGGAGAAGGTCCGATTTCACATCCTGAACGAAAAGACCGGCCACCGCGTCGTCAGCCGCTATGTCGATGCCGACACGGGCAAGCCGGTCGAGCCCGACGAGCAGGTGAAGGGCTATCCCGTGGCCGACGACAAGCACATGGTGGTCGAGGACGAGGAGCTAGAGGCGGTGGCGCTGGAGTCGACCCGGACCATCGACATCGAGCGCTTCGTCCCGGCCGAGTCGGTGGAACCGATCTGGCTCGACAAGGCGCACTACCTGACGCCGAACGACGATGTCGGCGAGGAAGCCTTCGCCGTGATCCGTCAGGCGATGGTCGCGACCAAGACGTCCGGGCTTTCTCGCCTGGTCCTCTATCGTCGCGAGCGGGGCGTCCTGCTGAAGCCGCGTGACCGTGGGATCATCCTCTGGACGTTGCGCTTTGCCGACGAGGTGCGGGATCCCGATGCCTATTTCGACAAGATCAAGGACGCGCACGTCAAGAAGGACGCGCTCGCTCTCGCGGAAGGGGTCATCGAGAAGCAGACGCGCGCATGGTCGCCAAAGCTGGCGCACGATACGGTGCAAGAGGCTCTGCTGAAGACCATTGCCGACAAACGCAAGAAGAAGCCGACCAAGTCCGACAAGCCTGCGAAGTCACTCGACGAGAGCGGGGCCAAGGTCATCAACATCATGGATGCGCTGAAGCGAAGCCTCGAGGAGGGGTGGCGCGCGAAGCGCTAGCTCGCCTTCTTGCGAGCCGCAGGCGCGGCCTTCTTGGTTGCTTTCCGTTTGCGTGGGGCTGCGCGGCGCGTGGTGGTTTCCGTCCGCGCGCTGGGGTAGCCTGCGCTTTTCCGCAAGGCATCCAGAAGATCGACGACGTTGCCGCCATGAGCGGGCTTTGGCGGGACCTTGATCTCCTTCCCCTGCTGCTTCGCCTTGATCAGCTCGGCCAACGCATCCTCGTAGCGATCCTCGATCTTGTCGGGCTCGAATTGGCCCCGCTTGGTCGCGATGATGTGCTTGGCGAGATCTATCATTTCCTTCGAGAGCGTCTGATTCGAGATCTCGGAAAAAACGTCCTTGGCGGGCCGCACCTCGTAGTCGAAGTAGAGCGTGCTGGCGGTGAGCCCCGAGCCGGTCGGGCGGAGCAGGAGGAGGCGAGACCGTCTGAAGAGGACGGTGCGCGCGATCCCGATCACCTTCTTTCCCTCCATTGCCTTGCGGATGAGGGCGAAGGCTTCCTGGCCGGTCGGGTCGCTGGGCGCAAGGTAATAGGGATTGTCGATGAAGACCTCGTCCATCTCGTCTTCCGCGACGAACGCGTCGATATCGATCGTCTTCGTGCTCTCCGGGATCGCATCCTCGATGTCTTCGGTGGTGAGAACGACGTAGTCGCCCTTGCCGATCTCATAGCCCTTCACCTGGTCGGTGCGCTCCACGGCCTTGCCGGTCTCGGAGTCGATGAACTGGCGCGTCACCCGGTGCCCGGTCTTGCGGTTGAGGGTGTGGAAGGAGATGCGATCGCTTTCCGAAGCGGCTGTGTAGAGCGCCACAGGGCAGCTCAGGAAGCCCAGCTTCAGATGGCCTTTCCAGTTCGCGCGCGGTGCCATGCCGGAAAAACAACGAGGCCGTGCGACGGTTCCGCGGAACCGGAGCCGCGGGGAGCCGTTGGGTCGAAGGAGAGGAGCCTGAATGCAAGGCCACCCCATGACAGGACACCCGCATATCGTGCTGATCGAATTCGGATATTGCCCGGCCCGGAAGGCGCATCGACCCGAGCCGCCGCCGGCCGAGGTTCCTCGGCTGCCGCCGCAGGAGGTACCTGCGCCTCCTCCCCCAGGCTACTTGCCGGACCCGTCGCCGACGCCACCGACCCCGCCGCAGCCGCCGAACCGGCCTGTAAGTCAGTTCCTTTTGGCGACCAACCGCTGGAACTGAGACCTCGCGTTGCACGATGCCCGACTTTTCTGGTCCTGCTTCGGTTTCTCCAGTCCCAGGCGATTTGCGCGAGGCTGCTGACGCCGCTGGCCTGACCTATGTCTCAGACGAGGAGCCTGGATACTCCCGGCGGAGATCGGGGACAGGGTTTACCTTTCGCTCGCCCGAGGGGAGACGCGTCACCGATCGCGCCCTTCTGAAGCGGCTTAAGGGCTTGGTGATCCCGCCCGCGTGGTCCGACGTCTGGATTGGGAGCGATCCCAACGGCCATCTTCTCGCGACGGGTCGCGACGCCAAGGGGCGGAAGCAATACATCTATCACCCGCGGTTCCGCGCCCTCCGCGACGAGGCCAAATACGAGCGGCTGATCGACTTCGCGAGTTTGCTGCCTCAGATCCGCGAAGCGGTCGCACGCCAAATGGCGCTTCGCGGCTTGCCTCGGGAGAAGGTGCTGGCGACGATCGTGCATCTGCTCGAGACGACCCTGATCAGGGTCGGCAACGATGAGTATGCCCGCCAGAACAAGAGCTATGGACTGACGACGCTGCGCACGCCGCACGTCAAGGTGGAAGGCAGCGAGCTGCGGTTCGAGTTCAAAGGCAAGAGTGGCAAGATCTGGCGTCTCAAGCTGCGCGACCGTCGGATCGCCAGGGTGATCCGTGCCTGCCAGGAACTGCCCGGTCAGCAGCTATTCCAGTACATCGACGACGACGGAGAGCGTCGTGGCGTCACGTCGACCGACGTCAACGCTTATCTGCGAGAGATCGCGGGTTGCGAAGTGACGGCCAAGGACTTCCGTACCTGGGCAGGTACGGTGCTGGCGACGCTGGCTCTCGGCGAGGTCGGCCCGTTCACCAGTGCCACCGACAGCAAGCGACGCATCCGGGCGGCGATCGATGCCGTTTCGACGCAGCTCGGTAACACGCCCTCGATATGCCGGAAGTGCTATGTGCACCCGGAGATTCTCGAGTGCTACCTCTCTGGCAAGCTCGCTGACGAGATCAGGGTCGGCGACGGCGAGGCCGCTTCGGCCGGCTTGCTTGCCGAGGAAGCGGCGGTCCTGTCGTATCTGAAGCGGGTAGCCGGCCGTGGGGCGACCAGGAAGGCGTTCAGCGCGGCTGCTTAGCCGTCGAGCGCATCGTCGCCGCCGTGGCGGTCGATCCGCCGAGACCAACGGCAAGGAAGCCCCATACGGCCGCGACGGCGTCGACCTTCCCCGTTCCTCGGGCATACTCGTCGTCGCTCGAGGTCGCCTGGCCTTTCACCGAGCGGACCTCGGCTTCCATGCGCGAGGAAGGCGCCGACAAGGTCGCGATCGAGCGGAAGGTCATCGACGGCGGGACTTCCGAAACCTGCTGCGGCTCTACCGCCACCTCGCGAAGCGACTTGGACGCGGGGACCGGCAGCATGATCATGTCGGCAACAGTGACCGCCGGGCGGCCCGGGATAGTGGCATCCGTCACCAAGGTTTCGAAATACCTTTCACGGCTTCTCAGGATAGGCTGGTTGTCGATGTTCGCCGCGAGTTCGACGGGCGAAGCTGCCGTGACCGGGCGGGTCGCCAAGCTGTAGGTCGATCCGAGCGCGGCGCCGACCAGCATGGTGATCACGGTCCGGCCCCAAGCCAGAGGCCGCGTAACAGCTCCAATTGCTTCTCCGCGATCGGACAGGGCCGCAGGCGAATCATGCATCGTCATGAGTTTCTCCGGGCTTGGAATTCCCGCCAAAGCCGGTGGTCACAAATCGAACACCGGGGGAGAGCCGCGGGTTGCGGTGCTTCGCATTTTTCCGCCACAGCTGATGCTTTCAGCCGGCGCCGATGATCAGAGCGGCTTTGCGGAGGTCCTCCGTGAGGAGCTTTAAAGCTTTCTCACGCAGTTCCTCATCCGGCATGCGAAGAATGGCAGATGGGTGCATGGTCACGAGACCCTTGCACCCTTCGGCGAGGTGCACTGGGTTACCGCGCTCGCGGGACAAAACGACCGTCCGGTTCATCACCGAGCGTGCGGCCGTCGCGCCCAAGGCGACGACGAGCTTCGGCTTTACCGTGGCGATCTCGAGGTTGAACCACCAGCGGCACGCTTTGACCTCGCCGATGTTGGGTTTGCGGTGCAGGCGCCGCTTGCCGCGAAGCTCGTGCTTGAAGTGCTTTACCGCGTTGGTGACGTAGATTTTTTCCCGATCCAGCCCTGCCGCCTCGAGCGCTCGGTCCAGAAGCCGCCCAGCAGGTCCGACGAATGGCCGGCCGATACTGTCTTCCTGATCACCCGGCTGCTCGCCCACCAGCATCAGAGGGGCTGGGGCCGGGCCCTCGCCGAAAACCACCTGGGTCGCCTTCCGGTAGAGCGGACAGCGCTCGCAGTGCTCGGCTTCGGCCCTGAGGCCGGCGATCACCGACGGCAGGCGCGGCGGGGGCGTCGGCTTGTCCTTGTCCGTGGTGATTTCCAGCGAAGTCCGCATGGATCTTTCAACAGGTTAGGGGCGGAGGGGTTCCTTCCCGGACTTGCGGGAACGAAGGCCTTTGGGACCGGTTAACCCCCGGCATCCTCGGAGAAGTCTTGCCCATGAAGACGCAGTTGCTTGATCAAGCCGGCGAACGCCGCACGTACGCGGTAATTCTGGAAACCGGCGATGAAGTGATGTCCTGCCTCGGCGCATTCGCCCGCGACGCGGCTCTGGATTCGGCGCAGATCACTGGCATCGGCGCTTTCAGCGACGCGGCACTGCAATATTTCTGCTGGAAAACAAAAAAATACGTCGAAATTCCCGTAGATCGCCAAGTCGAGGTGGCAGCGCTCGTGGGCGATGTTGCCCTGTCTCCGAAAGGCGCTCCTGCGGTCCATCTCCATGTGGTGCTCGGTGACAAGGATGGCTCGGCGATGGCCGGTCACCTGGGCAGGGCGCATGTGCGGCCGACCCTCGAGGTGATCGTCACGGAGTCGCCCTCGTATTTGAGGAAGGCCATCGACCCGGAAAGCGGGCTGGCGCTCATCCGTCCGGCCTTCGGATGAAGCCGGCATCGCCAGCCAACGCCCTGTCCTAGACCTAGGTGGAATAGCTCGGCCCCGGGCGGGTCGCTAGAGTCCCTCGACAGCCTGCCGGAGCATCTTCGTGTTGCGCCTGCTGACCTACAACGTCCACCGCTGCATCGGCGTCGACGGGCGGCTCTCGCCCGAACGGGTGGCCGAGGCGATTGCCGTCACCCAGCCCGACATCGTCGCCCTCCAGGAGCTCGACGTCGGGCGGGCGCGGACGGGCGGCGTGGACCAGGCCGAGATCATCGCGCGCGAGCTCGGGATGCAGATGCACTTCCACCCGGCTCTCAAGGTGATGGAAGAGCTCTACGGGGATGCGATCCTGACCGCGTTGCCGTCCCGGCTGGTGCGCGCAGGTCCACTGCCCGGCTTGCGAGGGTGGCGCGTGCTGGAGCCGCGTGGCGCGCTCTGGGCCGAGATCGACGTCGGCGGTGCCCGGCTGCAGATCGTCAATACGCATCTCGGCGTGGTGCCACGAGAGTCGGCGCTCCAGATGGAATGGCTGTTCGGGCCCGAGTGGATGGGACATCCCGATTGCCGTGATCCGCTGATCGTCGCCGGCGATTTCAACGCGGTTCCAGGGACCCGAACCTATCGTCGCATCTCCTCCCATCTCCGGGACGTCCAACTCGTCGAGGGTATTCGCTCCCCCAGGCCGACCTTCCCGGTACGTCTGCCCATGCTGCGCCTGGACCACATCTTCGTCAGCAAGTCGATCGAGGTCGTGCGCAGCGAAGTCGTGCGGACGCCGCTTACCAAGATCGCAGCCGATCACCTGCCGGTCCTCGTAGATTTCAAGATCCTCGCGCAATCGGCCCAGGCGGCTCCCACGGACGAGAGGGAGGCGGTCGGAGTTGCCGGCTCATGAGCCGCTGGAAGTGGGCACGGGCGTTGATCGCGGTCGCTGTGCTGGCATTCGCCGCGTTCCTCCTTCAGCGAACATTCCGCACGTATGATGCCGCCGAGATCCTGACGTCGGTCACCACGATCTCGGCGTCGAGGTTCGCTCTCATCTGCGCCTGTGCGCTCGGCAGCTATCTTTGCCTCACCGGCTTCGACGCGCTGGGGGTCCGCTATGCGGGTGCGAAGCTTCCCTACCGGCAGATCGCGCGCGTGTCGATGACGAGCCTTTCACTCGGGCACAGCATCGGTTTCGCCGCGCTCAGCAGCGGAGCGATCCGGTATAGGCTCTATTCCCGGCTGGGGCTCGGCATCGAGCAGGTGGCCAAAGTCATCCTGCTTTGCGCGATCACCGTCGGGCTTGGACTATCGACAGTTCTGTCCGCGGGGCTCCTCCTGCGTCCGGAGATCGCCGAGCGGATCGCCGGGCTCGGGTCGCGCGGGGTACTTGGTTTCGGGCTTCTTGCGGCCGGCGTGCCTGCGATCTACCTGGTGCTCTCCGCGACCATCCGGGGAAACCTCAGGATCCGTTCCTGGAATTTCCGGATGCCGTCGCTGCGGATCGCGGTGGGTCAGATACTTATTGGCCCGCTGAACTTCGCGATGGTGGCCGCTTGCCTCTATGCCGCGCTCTCGGACCGATCAGCGATCGACTACCTCAATGTCGTCGCCGCCTATACGCTCGCCAACTCGGCCAGCCTGCTCGCGCACGTACCTGGTGGGCTCGGCGTCATCGAAGCGGTGGTCGCCTTTCTGCTTCCCGGTGCTGATGTCATCGGTGCCTTGATTGTGTTTCGCGTGGTCTACTTCCTGATCCCACTCGTACTAGGAGCGGCGAGCTTCGCCGTTCTAGAGCTGTCGCGGCGCGGACAGCCGGACGATCACGAGGATAGAGGATCGACTGTCTTGGTGCGCTTACGCCGGTGAAGCCAGGCGGGCCAGAAGGGCCGGCTGGGATCGAGGATCGGTGTCGCGAAGACCGGATGGGTCGGACCTTTCCCGCAGACCTCGAACGGGCGCAACCCGCGTTCGTGATGATTCAGCCGCTCCACCGCTGCGATCATCGACGGGGCCGAGGCGAAGGCAGGGCCCGCCACTTCGTCGGAAACTCCCAGATGCTCCGCCAACAGCCGCTCCCGGATGCGCGCGATGGTTCGCCGTCCCTGGGCGGTGGAGGCTTCGATCGCCAAGTCGCACTCCGTGTCCAGGCCCATCGACCGGTTGTTGAGATTGGCAGAACCGATGCGGAGCAGCATGTCGTCGACGATGATGCACTTCGAGTGGATCAGGACGTCGCAATCGTCGCAGCCTTTCGGCACGACGGGATAATAGACCCGAAGGCGATCGAACTTGTCGGCTTTCCGTAGGCGCCTGATCAGGCGATCGCGGTTGTTTCCCATCACCCATTGCTCCACGGGGCTCCGCGACGCGCGAGTCATCACGATCACGATCTGCGGACCCTGGGGACGCTTTAGGTTCTCGGTCAGGAGCTTGCCGAGGAAAGGGGCGGCGAAATACTGCGCTTCGATATAGATCGACTGCCGGGCCGCCTCGATCATGTCGACGGTCAGCATGGCGATCTCGTGGGTGCCCGGGTGGCCGTCCCAGGTTGGCTGGGTGCGTGAAATGGCGACGTCCGTATCGACGAAATCGCAGGCGAGTTCCGAAGGCCAAGGGTCCTGGATCCGGACGACCGGGCTCAGGCTTTCGCCGGTAGCGTCGAGCCAGCGCTCGCGCGCGAGGGCGGCTACCTGCCGCGCAGTCTCGCCGTCGACCGCCATCTGGATGTCGTGCACCGCGGGATAGATGCTCCCGTCTTCGCATCTGCGCATCGGATCTTCGGGATCGTGTCTTGTCGAGTCCCACCGATCCACGGTGAGGTCGATTCCGCCAACGAAGGCGATGGCATCGTCGATGGTCACGACCTTCTGGTGGTGTGCCGCGTAGAAGGGGTGATGCGTGTCGAGCTCAACCTTGATGCGCGGGTGCTCCTGCCAAGCGGCTCCCAGAAGCGCGGGGAGGGGCGCGCTCGGGGCATGGACCACTGAGAAGCTCCATACCAGGACCTTGATTTCGAGTTCGCTCTCGCGTTCGACGAGCGTTCGCAGAAATTCACCGAGTTTCGGCGAGTCGCGATCGGGGCAAAGCCGGATATTCGCGTCGAAATCCCAGCCGACGATCGTGATCGATCGCTTCGCCTTCAGCAACGCCTGCTCCAGATGGCGAAAGTAAGAACCGGCATCGACGAGGACGGCGGCGCGCCGCGAAGGTGCGATCTGCCAGCAGTTCCGGCCCGGCTGAAGGACGGTGGGCGGCTTGGTGTCAATCTCGATCGCGGCGGTCTTTCGTCGCGACGAAGGCGCGAGCCCGATCAGACGGCGCTTAAGCCGGTCGCGCAGCCGCAGAGGCGGTGCTGCGGTACGGGCGTATTGCCGCAGCGTCATCTAGAGTGGGCCTTGCGATGAAAAAGGCCCCGTGCGGGGCCGGATGGGCGCTTCATGGGTAATCTGGTGCACGTTCGGGGACCGTCTCGGAGAGAACTCTAAGAGAGGTTCCGAGGTTCCCGAGACCGCGCCCTACCTGGGACGGGCTTCGCCTTCCGCGCGTTCCTCGAGCTTCGAGAGGCTCCGGAGCTTCCGCACGTTCTCGACCGAGATCGAGCCGCTTTTGTCGGCTTTCACCCCGATCGTCCGCAGATGAGCAAAAGCCCGGGACAGGCTTTCTGGCGTCATGCCGAGAAGGGCGGCCAGGACCGGGCGGTCGTCACGCAACATCAGCGTTGCCGCGCCGGTTGTTGCGGCCGTCATCGACAGAAGATGCCTCGCCAGACGCTGAATGGTCGTCAGCAGCTTGAGGTCGCGGATATGCCGGGTTAGCACCAGGTTGGCATCCGCCAGCGCGCGCAACGCGACCGCAGCGGTCTCGGCATCCTTGATCGTGATCTCGCGGAACTTCTGGACCGGGATCATCATGATCCGGCCGCCTTCGATCAGTTTCGCGCCGGTGCCGTAGGGCACGCCTAGAATGGTCGCCGGATCGAGGATCACCTCGCCGCTTTCGCGGATCACGATGATCGTCTCGCGCTCGCCGATCGCATTGGTGATCGCGACCCTGCCGGAGAGGATCACGTGAAGGAACTGGGCGCCGTCGCCCCGGTCGAACAGAACCGTGCCCTTCGGCAGGCCCTGCACGAAGGCTTCCTGGGTCAGATCCGGAAGGACTTGCTCTGGAAGTTCGGAGAGTAGCTGCACGTCGAGCAGCAGCTGCTGATCCTTCTGGCCGATGGGCATCCGCACCTGACTCCGAAGCCGCCTGACTTCCGTCCACCCACCCGTGAACGGTTCGTCGTTGCGTGCCGCCCCGGCGGCTCACCCGGCGCTGTCTGCATCGAAGTCGTCACGAACGCGTGAAACGAAGGGGCTAGCGCTCATAACGTTATGGCCGTGGGAAGGCAACGGCTTTCTCTTGCGTCTCTTGGCTCCATTGGAGAAATCAACAAGGATTCAATGAAAAATCTCAATAGAGGCGCTGAGAAATTTCAATCTACGATACGAAAATGAAGATCGAAATCTCGATGATCTATATAGGTCGTCTTCAATAGACGCGACTCGCGCATGCTGCGCAGCGGTGGCGCGCAGACTCTCAGTTCGCGAGAGCTTGAGCCGGAAATGCGCGGCTGTCGTCGTCGGTCGCTCTGGCCGGCGGGCCTTCGGGCTCTGCGAAGATGACGAGCGCACGCTGAAGCGTCTGTTCGTCGACCGGCTTCTGCATCAACGGCACCTCGGCATACCGTCGGTCGATGACACCGCGGTCATACCCGGTCAGGAAGACGAACGGGATACCGCGCTGGCCGAGTTCGTCGGCGACCGGGTAGGTCGTCTCCCCGCGGAGATTGAGGTCCAGGATCGCGCCGTGGATGTCGGCCTGACGCGCGGCGACCAGCGCTGCGGCACGGTCCCCGACAGGGCCTACGACCGAGTAGCCGAGGTCGGTCAGCATGTCGCGCATCATGATGGCGACCAGCGCCTCGTCCTCCACCAGCAGGATCCGTCGGCCCGGCGCGGGTTGAGACGGCGGTGACTCCGGAGACGGAACGGCGTGGAGCCGCGGCTGCTCGCGTCGGGGCGCGGACACTTCGGCGATCAGGTTGCGCGGAACCGACAGCGTGCAGCGAAGCCCCTCGGGCTGCCAGGCGAAGATGGCGTGACCGCCGAGATCCTGCTCGATATTGGCCACCACGACGCGCGTGCCGAAGCCGCGCTTGGTCGGTGGGCTCGCTTGTGGCCCGCCAGTCTCGGCCCATTGCAGGACGAGATGCTCCCCACGAAGCTCCCAGGTAACCGAGACGCGGCCGGAGAGAACGGAGAGCGCGCCGTACTTGGCGGCATTGGTCGCGAGCTCGTGCAGGGCGAGCGCCAGCGCCTGGGCGAGAGTGGGACGGAGAACGACACTCGGACCCTGCGTCTCGACGCGATCAGAGTTCTCGTCACGATACGGATCCATCTCTTCCGCGACGAGGCGACCGAGATCAGCGCCTTGCCAGCGGGAGCTGGAGAGGAGCGTGTGGGCCCTCGCGAGCGCACGAATCCGCCCGTCGAGCGCGGTAACCATGTCGCCAACGGAGTCCGCGCGCGTCAGCCGGAGGATGGACTGCACGACCGCCAGCATGTTGCGGGCTCGGTGGTCTACCTCGAGCGCGAGCAGGGTCTGCTTCTGCTCGGCTTCCTTGCGCTCGGTGATGTCGAGGGTGACGCCGCTGGCCCTGAGCGGCAGGCCGTCTTCGGAAAGGGTCGCGGCGAAAGAGACCGCGCACCACCGCATCTCGCCGTCCGGGCGCGTGATCCGGAACTCGGCCTGGCCGGACTTTCCTTCGGTGATGATCTGTTGGCCGAAGCTATGCAGCGCGTCCCAGTCCTCGGGATGGATCAACGGCTTCAGGTCGTCAAGGGTGGCGCGGAACTCCGGTCCCGGCACCCCGAAGATCCGGCATTGACCTTCGTCCCAGGTCGCCTCGCCGGTCAGCAGGTTGACCTCGCAGGAACCCATCTGCGCGGCGGCGAGCGCCAGGCTGCGGCGCTCCTCGCTCTGGCGGAGGCGCTCCGTCGACGCCTCCAGTTCGGCTGTGCGATCAGCGACGCGCTGCTCCAACTCGACGTTCAGCTTCTCCAGCGCCCGCGACTTTCGATGGAGCTCGGTGAAGATCCGGACCTTGGCGCGCAGCACCTCCGGCACCACCGGTACCGGCACGTAGTCGACCGCGCCCACCTCGTAGCCACGAAGGCGGTCGGCCTCGGCGACCTGGATGGCCGAGATGAAGATGATCGGTATCTTCCGGAAGCGAGGGTGCTCGCGGATCATCGTCGCCAGCTCGAAACCATCCTGATCCGGCATGCAGACGTCGACGAGGATCAGCGCAATGTCGCTCTTCAGCAGGTGCTCGAGCGCTTCCCGGGCCGAGTTGGCTTTGATAAGGCTCTCGCCCAGATCCTTGAGGATGACCTCATAGCTCAGAAGCTTCGCCGGCTGGTCGTCGACCAGCAGGATGTTGACGCCGTCGTGGCCTGTCGCCATGGGTCAATCCCCTCGTTCTAGCGGTGGAGCCACATGCGGAGCGCCGACAGGAGCTGCTCCGTATTCACCGGCTTCGCCAGGTAGTCCGATGCGCCGGCCTCTAGGCACTTCTCCCGGTCGCCCTTCATAGCCTTTGCCGTCAGGGCGATGATCGGGAGCCGGCGGAACTCGGGGTTGGAGCGGATGGCCTGCATCGTCTGATAGCCGTCCATCTCCGGCATCATGATGTCCATCAGAACGATCGCCAGTTCCGGCGTCGTCTCGACGATGTTGATCGCCTCACGGCCCGTGGTCGCGGTGAGCACCTTCATGCCGCGCCGCTCGAGAACGCTCGAAAGCGCGAAGATGTTGCGGGCGTCGTCGTCGACGAGCAGCACTGAGCGGCCGATCAGATGCTCGTCGGATCCGTGCAGGCGCTCGATCATCGCCTGCTTCTCGCGCGGCAGGTCGGCGACGACCCGGTGCAGGAAGAGGGCGGTCTCGTCGAGAAGGCGTTCCGGCGACTCCACGCCCTTGACCACGATGCTGCGTGCCATTGTGTGGAGCTGGGCGTCCTCGTCGGCCGAAAGCTCGCGCCCGGTGAAAACGACCACCGGAACGTCCGAGATCGAGGAGTCGGCCTTGATTTCCTCCAGGATCTCGAAGCCGGTCATGTCAGGCAGGCGGAGGTCGAGCACGACGCAGTCGTAGGGCTCGTTCCTCAGCGCCTTCAACGCCTCGGACCCGGTGCCGGCAGTCGCGATCTGTATGTCGTCATGACCCAGCAGCTCGGTGATGCCCATCTGCTCGGCCGGATTGTCCTCGACGACCAAGAGGCGCTTCCGCCTCGGCTTGGCGAAGTCGCGGATTTTCGAGAGGGCCGAGCCGAGGCCCTCGGTGGAGGTCGGCTTGTTCATGAACGAGAAGGCGCCCTTGGCCAAGCCGTGCTGGCGGTCCTCGTCGAGGGTGATGATCTGCACCGGGATGTGCCTGGTCGACGGGTCCTGCTTCAGCTGGGTGAGGACGGTCCAGCCGAGCATGTCGGGCAGGAAAACGTCGAGCGAGATCGCGGTGGGGCGATACTCATGCGCCAGGTCGAGCGCGTCCTTGCCGCGCATAGCGACCAGGACTTTGAAATTCTTGTCGTGAGCCAAGTCGACCATGACCCGGGCGTAGTGGGGGTCGTCTTCGACTATCAGCAGGACGGTATCACCCGGCTGCAGGTCGAGGCGATCATCGAGGACCTGCTCGACAGGGGGGCGCTCGGACGCGGTCGGCAGCTGCAGCACCGGCATCGGCCGTTGGCTATTCTCGGCCTGGACCGGACGGCCCGCAGCGCTCGGTCCGGCATAGCGGACCGGCAGGAAGAGCGTGAACACGCTGCCCTTGCCCGGCGCGCTCCGCAGCTGGATTTCACCGCCCAGCAGGCTGGCGAGTTCGCGGCTGATGGCGAGACCGAGACCGGTACCGCCGTATTTGCGACTCGTTGATGCGTCGGCCTGCTGGAAGGCTTCGAAGATGATGCGCTGCTTCTCGATCGGGATGCCGATGCCGGAATCCGCGACCTCGAAGCTGACGACCGCCGGAGCCTGGTTCAACACCGGGTGGTCGCTGTTCCAGCCGCTGATCACGGCCGTGGCGGAGAGCCGAACGCCGCCGGTCTCGGTGAACTTAAAGGCGTTGGACAGCAGGTTCTTCAACACCTGCTGCAGGCGCTTGGCGTCGGTGGTCAGGCTGCGGCCGAGCTGCGGATCCACCGCGACCTCGAAGTTGAGGCCGCGGTTCTCCGCCTCGTGGCGGAACGGCCGGGCGACCATCTCGATGAGGTTCGCGAAGTAGATCTCCTCGGCGTTCACGGTCACGGTGCCGGATTCGATCTTCGAAAGGTCGAGAATGTCGCTGATCAGGTTGAGCAGGTCGGTGCCGGCGCCGTGAATGGTGCGAGCGAACTCGACCTGCTTGCTGGTCAGGTTGCCGTCCGGATTGTCGCCGAGCTGCTGGCCGAGGATCAGGATCGAATTTAGCGGCGTCCGCAGCTCGTGGCTCATATTCGCCAGGAACTCGGACTTGTACTTCGAGGTCAGCGCCAGCTCGGTTGCCTTTTCTTCCAGCGTACGGCGGGCCTGCTCGATCTCCTGGTTCTTGCGCTCGACCTCGACGTTTCGCTCGGCCAGCTCCTGAGCCTTCTGCTCTAGCTGCTCGTTGGTCTGCTGCAGCTCCGCCTGCTGGGTCTGGAGCTCGGCGGCGAGCTGCTGCGACTGCTTGAGGAAGCCTTCGGTCTGCATCGTCGCTTCGATCGAGTTCAGCACGATGCCAATGCTGGCGGTCAGCTGCTCGAGGAAGGCGATCTGCAGCGTGGTGAAGGCGCCGAGAGAGGCGAGCTCGATCACCGCCTTGACTTGGCCCTCGAATAGCACAGGCAGGACGATGATATTCTGCGGCACCGCGCGGAACAGGCCGGACGTGACCGGCACGACGTTCGCCGGCATATCGGCCAGCAGGATGCGGCGACGGTCAGCAGCGCATTGGCCGATCAGGCCCTGGCCGATCCGGATCTCCGGCGGGTGGCCCCACTCGACGTCGTCGGCATAGGCCGATACCAGCTTGAGGCGTGGCGAGTCGCCGGTCTCCATCTGGTAGATGACGCCCTGGTTGGCGTTGACCAGCGGCGTCAGCTCCGACAGAAGCATGCGGCCGACGATGCCGAGGTCGCGCTGGCCCTGGAGCATGTTGGTGAAGCGCGCGAGATTGGTCTTCAGCCAGTCCTGCTCGGTGTTGCGGTCGGTCGTGAGCCGCAGGTTGTCGATCATCGTGTTGATGTTGTCCTTGAGCTCGGCGAGCTCGCCGCGGGCATCGACCTGAATCGACCGGGTCAGGTCGCCCTTGGTGACGGCGGTCGCCACCTCGGCGATGGCGCGCACCTGCGTGGTCAGGTTGGCGGCAAGCAGGTTCACGTTGCCGGTCAGGTCCTTCCAGGTACCGGCGGCGGCCGGCACGTTCGCTTGGCCGCCGAGGCGGCCCTCGACGCCGACCTCGCGCGCGACTGTCGTCACCTGATCGGCGAATGTCGCCAGCGTGTCCGTCATGTTGTTGATGGTCTCGGCCAACGCCGCGACCTCGCCCTTCGATTTGACGGTCAGGTTCTGCTTGAGGTCGCCGTCGGCGACGGCAGTCACCACCTTCACGATGCCACGCACCTGCTCGGTCAGGTTGGCGGCCATGACGTTCACGGTGTCGGTGAGATCCTTCCAGGTTCCGGCGACGCCGGGCACCTGAGCCTGGCCGCCCAGCTTGCCTTCGGTGCCGACCTCACGCGCCACGCGCGTCACTTCCGAGGCGAAGGCGTTCAGCTGGTCCACCATCGTGTTGATGGTGTTTTTGAGCTCGGCGATCTCGCCACGCACGTCCACGGTGATCTTGCGGGACAAGTCCCCGCGGGCCACGGCCGTCGTCACCTCGGCGATGTTTCGGACCTGGGTTGTCAGGTTGGCGGCGAGAAGGTTCACGTTGTCGGTGAGGTCCTTCCAGGTGCCGCCGACGCCGGGGACCACCGCCTGGCCGCCGAGGCGGCCCTCGGTGCCGACCTCGCGGGCGACACGCGTCACTTCGGCCGCGAACGAGCGCAGCTGTTCGACCATCGTGTTCAGCGTCTCCTTCAGCAGAAGGATCTCGCCGCGCACGTCGACGGTGATCTTCTTCGTAAGATCGCCGC
>JBGALV010000183.1:0-3504 GCA_044223515.1 Alphaproteobacteria bacterium | reverse complement strand
GCATCATAGCGCTCCCCCGCCTTGGCGCGCGCCGCGAGCTGGGCCGGCTCGGGCAAGGGCGGATTGGACGTCAGCCAGAAGCGGATGAATACGGCGAGCGTCTCGACCGATATGCCGAGATCGCGCTCCATGCGCGCCATACGCCGGTCGAGCTGGTCGAGCCGCTTTGTCGTCGCCGCTTCCTGCCGCTCCGCAGCGTCGGGTGATAGGAAAGACGCGATGCCGGCCTCGGCGACCAGCGAAAGGGACACTTCGCGCCGCGCGGCATGGACAGCGAGCGCCTTCATGACGTCCGGATCGAGATAGACGGAAAGACGCTGCTTCTTCGGAGGCTTGCTCATCGGCGCCTCCTAAAGCTCGATGCCGTCGCCCGGATCCAGCGACGCCTGTCGAGCGACCTGGCGCATGGTCTGGGTCATGCGGCTGAGGCGAGCGGCGTCCTCCTCGACTTCATCGCGAGGATCGATCTCGAACTCGTTCTCGATGACGGGCTTACGCTCGACTGTCTTGGTGCGGCTCAGCTCAGGCTGGTGCCGCCGCTCCGAATCCGTGGGATCATCATCTCCTGCATCCTCCGCGGCGACGGGCGTGTTCAGCACAGGGCGTTCGGGCAAAGCCAGCGTGCTCCAATCGTCGGCCCTCGCGGTTGTCGGCTTGGTGAGTGCGGGCGGCGTCAGGATGCGTTCCTGAAACCTGCGATCCTCGTAGTAGCGCGCCTTCTTGGCGCGGATCGGTGGAATGCCGGCGACCATGACGATCTCGTCCGACGGCGGGAGCTGCATGATCTCGCCCGGCGTGAGGAGTTGCCGTGCGGTCTCCGAGCGCGACACCATCATGTGGCCGAGCCAGGGCGACAGACGATGGCCGGCATAGTTCTTCATCGCCTTCATCTCGGTGGCAGTGCCGAGCGCGTCCGAAACGCGTTTGGCGGTTCGCTCGTCATTGGTGGCGAAGCTCACCCGCACATGGCAGTTGTCGAGGATCGAGTTGTTCGGGCCGTAGGCCTTCTCGATCTGGTTCAGCGATTGCGCGATGAGGAAGGCCTTCAGGCCATAGCCTGCCATGAAGGCAAGCGCGCTTTCGAAGAAGTCCAGGCGGCCGAGCGCGGGAAACTCGTCGAGCATCAGCAGCAGACGATGGCGCTGGCCCTTGGCGTGCAGGTCCTCGGTCAACCGGCGCCCGACCTGATTCAGGATGAGACGGATGAGCGGCTTGGTCCGGTTGATGTCGGAAGGCGGCACGACGAGGTAGAGCGTGGTCGGATGCTTGCCGCCGACCATGTCGGCGATGCGCCAATCGCAGCGGCGGGTGACCTCGGCGACGACGGGATCACGATACAGGCCCAGGAACGACATCGCGGTCGACAGCACGCCGGACCGCTCGTTGTCGGATTTGTTGAGCAGCTCGCGGGCCGCGCTGGCGATGACGGGATGCGGGCCGGCCTCGCCGAGATGGGCGGTTTTCATCATCGCCGCGAGCGTCGACTCGATCGGCCGCTTCGGATCGGACAAGAATGCGGCGACGCCGGCCAGGGTCTTCTCAGCCTCTGCATAGAGGACATGCAGGATCGCACCGACCAGGAGCGCATGCGATGTCTTCTCCCAGTGGTTCCGCTTCTCGAGCGAGCCTTCCGGATCGACGAGGATGTCGGCGATGTTCTGCACGTCGCGGACTTCCCACTCGCCGCGCCGCACCTCGAGCAGCGGATTATACGCGGCTGACTTCGCGTTGGTCGGATCGAACAGCAGCACGCGACCATGGCGGGCGCGGTAGCCGGCGGTCAGCGTCCAGTTCTCGCCCTTGATGTCGTGAACGATTGCCGAGCCCGGCCAGGTCAGCAGAGATGGCACGACGAGCCCGACGCCCTTGCCGGAGCGGGTCGGCGCGAAGCACAGCACATGCTCGGGGCCGTCATGACGAAGATAGTCGCGATCATGCTTGCCGAGCACGACGCCATCCGGGCCGAGCAGGCCCGCGGCCTTCACCTCGTCAGTCCGGGCCCAACGAGCAGAGCCATAGGTCTCGACATTCTTTGCTTCGCGCGCGCGCCACACCGACATGCCGATCGCGACCGCGATGGAGATGAACCCGCCCGACGCGGCGATGTAGGCGCCCTCGACGAAGATCGGCGGGGCGTAGGCGTCGTAGAAGTACCACCACCAGAAGAAGGAAGGCGGATAATAGATCGGCCAGCCCCCCAACTCGAACCAGGGGGTGCCGAGCTGAGGCTGAAAGCCCAGACGATAGGCGGTCCACTGCGTCGCGCCCCAGGTCGTCATCAGCACGATCAGGAAGACGGTGAGGATCTGGCCCCAGAGGATCTTCGTCGCCGACATGGCGGGCACTCCTTTCTTAGTTGGGTTACATGCCGAGGCCGCGATTGCGGCCGAAGCTCCAGTCGACGCCGCCGGGGCCGCGCGAGACGCCCGAGACGTGCTGACCGTGCTGCCGTTCGAGGGAGGGCGACCAGGGCACGAGCTGGAACCCGAGGCCGTCGTCGATCATGGCGAAGCGGCCCGAGGCGAGCGCGAAGCGCTGGCGGTAGGTGCCCGCCACATACTCGCCCGATCCGGCCTTGGTGAACGGACGCCCGGTTTCGGCCGCGAGCTTTTCGCCGAGCGCTTCGACCTCGCGCTGGCGCAAGGTTTCGATGAGGCCCGGCGAGAAGCTGACGCCGCGCGTCTGCCGCTCGGCGAGGCCCTGGCCAACGAGATGCTCGGCACGTCGGTCCATCGCTTGGCGCACCTCCGCGCCGAAGCCGCCACCGCCAAGGGCTACCGGCTCGCGGGCGATCGCCTGCCGGTCGAGCCAGGTGGCGCCGGTCGCATGGACCTGCCGCTCAATATCGAGATCCGAGCGAACGGCGAGCGCGACACGCCGGCGGCCCTGCGCGTCGTCGAACTTGCGCAGCTCGACGATCGAACCCGGTGCGCTGTCGCCGGCGGCGTCGAGATCGGCGAGCTTGATGTGGTGGGTGCGCCCGTCGGTGCCGTCGACTACGGCATAGGCCGTGCCCTTCAGCTCGTCATCGAGGCCGCGGTCGACCAGCCGGCCGATGACCGGATCGTCGATGCTCTCGCCGGCGAGCACATAGCTCGCGGCGCCGCGTTCGATGCCGCGTTCAGTCAGGCCGCGGTGGATGCGCTTGATGATGTCGCCACGCTCGCCGAGCGCGCGCAGCGTCTTCTCGGCATTCTCCGATACGACCCATTGGCCGGGACCGACCTGATCGGCGAGGCCGAGTGTCTCCAGCTTGCGCAGCCGACCGACCTTCAGCGCGTGGAATTCGTCTGGCTGCCGATCGGGATGTGGGGCGAGGTCGGCGACGCCGGTGCGATAGCTATCGCGGGCAATCTGGCGATCGAGATCGGTCCAGCGTTCCGCCTCGACCTGACGCCCCAGGTTGCGGCGGATCTCGTGATCGGTGCGCGGTCCCAGCTCCTGGGTGACGAGGTCCTGCGCGCGGGCGCGCATGCCTTCCTTGATGTAGTCGCGGGAGATGAC
>JBGALV010000071.1:0-27956 GCA_044223515.1 Alphaproteobacteria bacterium | reverse complement strand
CGGTTGCCGAAGGCGAGGCGGACCATCGCGCCGGCCATGTCGTTGACCGGGCCGACGATGTTGCGGGCAAGCAGCAGCGCGACCGCGACGCAGAGCACGATCGCGACGGCGATCACGATCAGGGTCTGGCGCTTCGCCTGGTCGATCAGGACGATCGCTTCCTCGCGGAACTGGTAACCGTCGTCGGCGGCGAGCTGGGTCAGCGTCTCGAGCTTTCGCCTGATCTCGAGCGCGAGCGCGTCGCGCGCCGCCCCGGTCGGCTGCGCCATACCGCGCATCGGGATGGTGGTCTGGGCAGCACCGCTCATGCGCGCGTCGATCGCCGCGCGACGCCAAACCTCGATCAGCGCCATCGTCTCGTTGACCAGGGGATGGATCGCTTCCGAGATGCCGCGCTGGTCGACGACGCGGAGGTCGCCTTCGAGGTCCTTGGCGCGCGCCATCAGCTCGGCGGTCCCGGCATCGGTCAGCGTGTCCCCGGCGTCGCGGTCGGCGAGTTCCAGCAGCGCGAAGGCGGACTGTGCCGAGCGCGCGTAGTTGATCGCCTGGAGCGGGCGGTCATAGAGGGTGACCGCGAGGTCGCCCATCGACGAGGTGGTGAGCAGCGCTGAGAAGCCGAGGAGGGCTGCGGCGAGGGCGGCGAGAAGAAGGGCGCCGACGAGCTTGAGCTTGATCGACACCGGGCTCCCTTTCCTCCCTTACGAGGCTTCCTCTACTTAACGACGACCTCGAGCCGCATCTTCGGATGGATTCGGCAATACACCTCGAAGGTTCCGGCCCGGCGGAAGGTATAGGGCACCCGCGTGCCGGGCGCCTGGCGGCCGAGATCGAACTCGGCGCCGGCCGAGGTCGAGTGCATGTTGTGGCCGTAGTTGTCTTCGTTGGTGAAGACGACGCTGTCGCCGACGCGGATCTCGACCTTCTCGGGCCGGAAGCCCAGGTCCTTCTGCTGGATCACGATCTCGTTGGCAGCGAACGCGCTGGCCGCGGCCAACGCCGACCAGGCGATGCTCATCAGCCAGAAAGCAGGTTTGGCCATAGGGCCGTTCCTCCGGATCGCGACGTCAGTCTAACGCACCGCACAGGCGATTCATCCGCTGCAGGCTCAAAAATCCGTGCAGCGGCCGTTGCGCTCCCAATCCCCGTAGCGCGTGGGCTCGAGCCCGGTCGGCCCGCCGACCTCGTCCGGCTGCGCCGGCCTGGCGCCGGCCGGAGGCGCCGCCGGGGCCGTGTCCGAGGTCTTCCCGCCCGGCTTCGCGGCGGTCGCTGCCGGCGCCGGCCGGATTTCCCGGAAAGTCTTGGCAGGGTTGGTCATCTCGGGCGTTATAGGCTCCCTCCGGACCCCCGCCAAGCCTTGAAGGAAAGGCTCCCCGGGGCCATTTTCTGGCTCAGTCCCTTCGGACCCACTGGAAGAGATGAACGCACGTACTTTCATGCTCCTGGCGGCGATGACCGCCCTGTTCCTCGCCATCGGCTACGCGATCGGCGGCGAAGGCGGCATGCTGATCGCGCTCGGCATCGCCGGCGCGACCAACCTGTTCGCCTACTGGAACGCGGACAAGATGGTGCTGTCGATGCACGGCGCGCAGGAGATCGACCGCGCGACGCTGCCGTGGTTCTACGACATGGTGGCGAGGCTCGCCGAGCGCGCGCAGCTGCCGATGCCCAAGGTCTACATCATCGATTCCGACCAGCCGAACGCGTTCGCGACCGGCCGCAACCCGGAGAACGCCGCCGTCGCGGCCTCGACCGGATTGCTGCGCCAGCTCACGACCGAGGAGGTCGCCGGCGTGATGGCCCACGAGCTCGCGCACGTGAAGAATCGCGACACGCTGACCATGACGATCACCGCGACAATTGCCGGCGCCGTCGGCATGCTCGCCAACATGGCCATGTTCTCGAGCTACTCGAACTCCGACAACCGCTCGAACCCGCTCGGGCCGATCGGCGGCATCGTGATGATGATCCTGGCCCCGATGGCAGCCATGCTGGTGCAGATGGCGATCAGCCGCACACGCGAGTACGAGGCGGACCGGGCGGGCGCGGAGATCGCCGGCCAGCCGATGTGGCTCGCCTCGGCGCTCGCCAAGATCGAGCAGGCCGCTCACGCGATCCCCAACGAGACCGCCGAGCGCAACCCGGCGACCGCGCACCTCTTCATCATCAACCCGCTGCATGGCGGCGCGATGGACAGCCTGTTCTCGACGCACCCGTCGACCGAGAACCGGATCGCCGCGCTCCGTGAGATGGCTGGCATGATGGGCGGCGGCAATACCGGTCGCCCTGCCTACGCGACCAGCGTGCCGAGCAGCGCGCCCCGACGCGGCCCGTGGGGCTGAACCCTTTGCGTGACCAGACACGGCTGAGGACGAGGTGAGCGGCGCTCGAAGCGTCGCGCACCTCCTTCTCGAAGAGGTCCTGAGACGGCGTCGTCCCCTCGACGAGGCGCTGGCCGACGGCGGTCTCGATACGCTCGAGCCGCGCGACCGAGCCTTCGCCCGCCTGCTGGTGGCGACCGCGCTTCGCCGGCTCGGCCAGCTCGACGACCTGATCGCCCGCTTCGTCGAACGGCCGCTGCCCGAGAAGGCGGCGCCGGTCCTCGACGTGCTTCGCCTCGGCCTCGTCCAGATCCTCGTCCTCGGCACCGCCGACCACGCTGCGGTCGATTCGAGCGTGCGGCTGCTCGAAGGCCGCTTCGACGGCTTCAAGGGACTGGTCAACGCCGTGCTGCGCCGCGCGACGCGCGAAGGCGCCGCGCTGTGGCAGGCGCAGGACGCCGCCCGCCTCTCGACACCCGACTGGCTGTGGGAGTCCTGGGCCAGCGCCTATGGCGAGGCGACCGCACGGTCGATCGCCGAGGTTCACCTGACGGAGCCGCCGCTCGATCTTTCGGTCCGCGCGGACGCCAAGCTGTGGGCACCGCGCCTCGAAGCCGAGATCCTGCCGACCGGCACGCTCCGGCGCGCCAGCGCGATCGTCGGCGAGCTCGCCGGCTTTGGCGACGGCGCCTGGTGGGTGCAGGACGCTGCCGCCGCCCTTCCCGTTCGCCTGCTCGGCGACGTCGCCGGCCGCCGCGTCGCCGACCTCTGCGCCGCTCCCGGCGGCAAGACGCTTCAGCTGGCCACGGCCGGCGCGCGCGTCGTCGCCGTCGACCGCTCGGCGCGGCGACTCGAGCGCGTGCGTGAGAATCTCCAGCGCGTGAAGGCGGAAGCCCAGCTGATCGCTGCCGATGCCGCCGCCTGGCAGCCGGCCGAGCCGCCGGACGCCATCCTGCTCGATGCGCCTTGCTCGGCGACCGGAACGCTCCGTCGCCATCCGGACGTCGTGCATCTCAAGTCGCCGACCGACGTGCAGCGTCTAAGTGCCGTCCAGGACCGCCTGCTCGACCATGCCGTGCGACTGCTGCCGCCCGGCGGACTGCTCGTCTACTGCGTCTGCTCGCTCGAGCCCGAGGAAGGGCCGCAGCGAATCGCCCGGCTCCTGAGCGGCGGCGCGCCGGTCACGCCGGTTGCGGTGACTGCCGACGAGGTTCCGGCCGAGATGGTGCGCGACGGCTTCTTGAGGACTCTGCCCTCTCACTGGAAGGAGAAGGGCGGCATGGACGGATTCTTCGCGGCACGCCTGCGGAAGGTTTGACGACGCCATCCCCTTGAGCGTTGATGCATCCCTCGATGCATCTGCGGGAGCTTGGGCGGGAATGGACCTCTGGAAGCTTGACGCCACCGACCTCGCCCGGCTGATCCGCCTCGGCCGCGTTTCCGCACGCGAGGCGGTCCTGTCCTGCCTCGCCCGCATCGATGCGGTGAATCCCAAGCTCAATGCCATCGTCCGCCGAATGGACGACGAGGCCCTGGCCCAGGCCGATGCCTCCGACGCCGCCCATCGCCGCGGCGAGAGCCTGGGTCCGCTGCACGGCGTCCCGGTCACCACCAAGATCAACACCGACCAGAAGGGGCATCCGACAGACAACGGGGTCGCCGCCTTCAAGGACCTGGTCGCCGCCGAGGACGCGCCGGTCGTCGCGAACTTGAGGTGCGCTGGCGCCATCTTCATCGGCCGTACCAACGCGCCCGCCTTCTCCATGCGCGCCTTCACCGACAACGCGCTGCACGGCCGCACCTACAATCCGCTCGATCGCGACACAACTCCAGGCGGCTCGTCCGGCGGCGCCGGCGCTGCGGTCGCCGTTGGCATGGGGCCGATTGCGCACGGCAACGACATCGGCGGCTCCGTGCGCATCCCGGCCTACTGCAACGGCGTGGTCGGGCTCCGCGTCGGTCTTGGACGGATCCCCGCCTTCAACCCTACGGCGACCGCGCCCCGGCCGATTGGAGCGCTGCTGATGGCGATCCAGGGACCGCATGTCCGCACCGTGCGCGACGCGCGCCTCGCGCTCTCGGTCATGGCCAAGGGAGATCCGCGCGACACGCGCTGGGTCGACGCACCTCTAGTTGGGCCGCCGCCGCCGCGCCCGCTCAAGGTCGCGATCGCGCCGACGATTCCCGGCGGCTTCACGCACCCGGCCCAGGCGGAAGCGGTGCGGCGCGCCGGCCGCCATCTGGCCCAGGCGGGCTATGTCGTCGAGGAGGCGATGCCGCCCGACGTCGAGGAGGTGGTCGGCATCTGGCATCTGGTCGGAATGGGAGACGTGTTCCGCACGCTCGGGCCGACCATCGAGAAATACGCCGAGCCGAACGCGATCACTTCGCTTCGCCACTGGTTCGACCTCTCGCCGCCGCCGAACGACCCGACCGCGGTGCTCGACGCCTACGCGCGGCGCGACCTGTGCTTGTTCCACTGGCAGGAATTCTTCCAACGCTACGTGGCCGTCGTCATGCCGACGGCATGCGACCTGCCGCCGCCCGTGGACCAGGACCTGACCCGGGACGGTCAGCAAAAGATCCTGGACTCGCTGCGCGTGAGCTTCCTGGCCCCCGCGCTCGGCCTGCCGGGCCTGGCCGTGCCGGTCGGCTCGCATGGCGCGCTCCGGACGGGCGTCCAGATCGTCACCGGCCGCATGCGCGAGGATCTCGCCCTCGACGCCGGCGAGGTCATCGAGGCGGCCGAGGGCATCGTCCAGCCGATCGATCCGGCGTGGTGACGCCCGCAATCGATTCGCATCCACGACGATACTCTCGGCGCTTGCGGAAGCGTCGAAGCCGCTTATAAACAGCCGATATGGCTTTGCGCCTCGCCCCGTCGATCCTGTCGGCCGACTTCTCCCGCCTCGGCGAGGAAGTCCGTGCGATCGATGCCGCCGGCGCGGACTACATCCACATCGACGTCATGGACGGGCACTTCGTGCCGAATCTCACCATCGGCCCGAACGTGGTGAAGGCGTTGCGCCCGCACTCGAAGAGGACCTTCGACGTGCACCTCATGATCTCGCCGGTCGATCCCTATCTCGAGGCCTTCGCCGCGGCCGGCGCCGACATCCTGACCGTGCACCCCGAGTCGGGGCCACACCTGCACCGCACGATCCAGGCGATCCGCGCGCTCGGCAAGAAGGCCGGGGTCGCGCTCAATCCCGGCACGCCGGTGGAAGTGATCGACTATGTGCTGGGCGACATCGACCTGGTGCTGGTGATGACGGTCAATCCCGGCTTCGGCGGCCAGAGCTTCATCGAGAGCCAGGTCGAGAAGATCCGCGCCGTCCGCGCGCGTATCGACGGCCAGAAGCGGCACATCGACCTCGAGGTCGACGGCGGCGTGAACGCCGAGACCGCGCGCGAGGCGGTCGCCGCCGGGGCCGACGTGCTGGTCGCCGGCACCGCCGCTTTCACCGGCGGGCCGACGAAGTACTCCGAGAATCTGTCGAAATTGCGCGGCTGAGGGCGATGGGCGAGGCGAGCGGCTTCCGGCGTCTCCTCTATCGCACGCCTGCCTATCGCTGGGCGATGCGGCCGCGACGGCCGGTCGACGTGGCGACCCCTCTTGCGGCTCTTTGGCCGGGCGACGCCGCGCGCGGCCGCGCGCTCGTGGACGGCGAGCTCATTCTTGGCGGCCGTGCCTTCACGCTGCCCGACCGCGGCTGGGCCCCGCACGATGCTCCCGACGAGTGGCGCGCCGCGCTCGACGGCTTCGACTGGCTCACCGATCTGCGCGATCTCGGCGGCGACCTCGGCCGCCGCCGGGCCCGCGAGCTCGTCGGCCGCTGGCTCGACCTCCATCAGCGATGGGATCCGCTCGCCTGGCGGTCCGACGTCATCGGCCGCCGCATCTCGTCCTGGCTCGGCCACTACGGCTTCTTCTGCGCCTCGGCCGACGACGATTTCCGCGAGCGCGTGCTGGCGGACCTCGCTATCCAGTCGCGCCACCTGGCGCGCGTGCTCGACGACGCGACGTCGGGCGCCGACCGCATCGCCGCGATCAAGGGGCTCCTGCTCGCCTCGATCGGGCTGACCGGCCTCGACGGTCTTCTTCAGCCGGCGCTGACCCGGCTCGACGCGGCGCTGGCGGAGCAGATCCTGGTCGATGGCGGTCATGCTTCGCGCAGCCCATCGATCCATCTGGCGGTGCTGCGCGACCTGATCGAGATCCGTCAGGCGCTCAGGCTCGCACGCATCGGTCAGCCCTCGTCGCTGACCCAGGCGATCGAGGCGATGTCGGCGATGCTGCGGTACCTCCGTCACGGCGACGGCGGGCTCGCGCTGTTCAACGGATCGAGCGAGGAGCCCGGTCCGCTGATCGACGCGGTGATCCACCAGTCGGAAAGCCGCTCCCGGCTCGCCGTCGGCGCACCCGATTTCGGCATAGAGAGGCTGCATGCCGGCCGCACCGCACTCTTCATCGACTGCGGTCAGGGTACCGGCACCGACGGCAGGCTGCACGCCGGCCCGCTTTCCTTCGAGCTCTCCGTCGGCCGCGAGCGACTGATCGTCAACCTTGGCGGAGCGGGGTTGCTTCCCGACGAATGGGCCACGGCGCAGCGCGCCACCGCCGCCCACTCGACGCTGGCGATCGACGACACCAACGCAGCGCGGCTGGAGCCGAATGCGCCGCCGCTGGCGGTCGAGATCAAGCGCGAGGAGGCCGACGGCCAGACCTGGTTCGAGGCGAGCCACGACGGATATGCCGAGCGGCTCGGCGCCACGCACCGCCGCCGCCTCTACCTCTCGGCCGACGGCGAGGATCTCCGCGGCGAGGACATCGTGACCGGTGGCGCCGGCAAGCCCTATCAGCTCCGCTTCCACCTGCACCCGCGCGTCCAGGTTTCTCTCGCCCAGAATGCCGCCGCGGTCCTGCTCCGCCTGCCGTCGGGCAGCGGCTTCCGGCTCCGCGTCTCCGGCGGCCGGCTGGATCTCGGCGAGGCCGTCTATCTCGGCCGCCCAGGCGAGATGAAGCGCACCCAGCACGTGCTCGTGACCGGCATCCTCGACGGCAACACCTCGCTCAAATGGGCGCTTCGCCGCGAAGGCAAACGCTAACCATTTGTAAATATCTGTGTGGTGTGATGCGCTGAGAGCATCGAAGGAAGCCGGGATGTCCCGTTTGGCCGAGCATCAAGGCATCAACAGGCGCATGGATCCGCGGATCCGGCCGAGCGAAGGCTGGATGGACGTGGACGGCCTGCGCTACGAGGTCTGCGACGTCAGCGTCTCCGGCGTGCTGATCCGTCCCTACGCAGGGGGACACGCGGTCGGCTCCTCGTTCAATTTCCGCCTGCATCTTCGCGAGGGCGACACCGAGATCGTGATCGACGGCGGCGCCGTCGTCGTGCGCGTGACGCCGAGCGAGATGGCGGCACAGTTCTTCCATCTCGACTCCGACCAGTATCCGGCCTTCGACGCCTACCTGGAACGCCAGTACGTGGGCCGCCGCAGCGGCACCACGACGCACTAACCCGGAAGCTTCCGGTACACCCGCTCGATCGCCCCCGCAGCGTTCAGCGCCTCGTCCTCGCCCGCGCGCGTCATGCCGTGGGTCGAAAGATGCGCCTCGACGCCGGCCCAGGGAATGCCGGTGAACAGCGGCAGGCCTTCTCCGAAAGAAACCGGCTCGATCGACAGGCGGATCTCGTCGACCTGCCCGATCTCCAGCATGTAGTCGTGGACACGGGTTCCGCCGAGGATCGCGACCAGGCCGTCGACCTTGGCGAGCTCCATCGCCTCGTCGAAACGGGCGCCGGCCGGGTTGAAGCCCAGGTGGTTGGGCGTCAGCCAGGCGACGCCGGTGACGCCGCTGGTGAAGACGATGCGCTTGCGCTCCGGCCGGAGCGCCGTCTCATGGGTGACCCGGCCCATCACGGACCAGGCGACCTTGCTCATGGTCTCGCGGAAGCGGGCCTGCTCCTCGGGGCTGGCCCAGGCCCAGGGCGGATCGCCCGGATGGCGGGCGATGAAGCCGTCGGAGGACACCACGGCAAGGAGCAGAAATTCCGCCGACACGTTCACGCCTCTTGATCTGATCGGTAGCCGGCAGCCATTGTAGCCCTTCCCGCTTACTCTCGGACGACGCGATCCCCATGCCCTCTGCCACGCCGCGCGTCGGCCTCTTCGTCACCTGCCTGGTCGACCTGATGCGGCCTTCGGTCGGCTTCGCCGCGATCAGGCTCCTCGAAAACGCAGGCTGCCGGGTCGAAGTTCCTGAGACCCAGACCTGCTGCGGCCAGCCCGCCTACAACTCCGGCGACCGCAAGGACACGCGCGATATCGCTCGCGGCGTCATCGAGGCCTTCCAGGGCTTCGAGTACGTGGTCGTACCGTCGGGAAGCTGCGCCGGCATGATCCACGAGCATTATCCGGCCTTGTTCGCCGACGAGCCTGAGACGCTGGCCAAGGCCAAGGCGCTCGCGGCCAAGACGCACGAGCTGGTCTCCTTCCTCGTCGACGTGATGGAGGTCGATCGCGTCTTCGCGACCTATGAAGGCACCGTCACCTATCACGACTCGTGCTCGGGCCTCCGCGAACTCAAGGTGAAGGAGCAGCCGCGGAAACTGCTCGCGACCGTCGAAGGGCTCGGTTTGAAGGAGCTGCCGACCGCCGAGATCTGCTGCGGCTTCGGCGGCACCTTCTGCGTCAAGTATCCGGACATCTCCGAGCGCATGGCCAAGGAGAAGGCCGACGACGTGACCGCGACCGGCGCCGACACGCTACTCGCCGGCGACCTGGGCTGCCTGATGAACATGGCCGGCAAGCTGCAGCGCCAAGGATCGCCGGTGCGGGTCCGCCACGTCGCCGAGGTTCTGGCCGGCATGACCGACTCAGCCCCGATCGGCGAGCCGGAGAAGCGCTGATGCAAGCGACCAGCCACGCCTTCAAGGACAACGTCAGGAAGGCCATCGTGGATCCGGGCCTGCAGAAGGCTCTGGGCATGATGAAGACGGGCTTCCAGGCCCGTCGCCTCGCCGCGATCCAGAAGCTGCCCGAGTTCGAGGAGCTCCGCGAGAAGGGCCGCGAGATCAAGAACCACGTGCTTGAGAACCTCGACTTCTACCTCGAGCGCTTCGAGCGGAAGGTGACCGAGGCCGGTGGCCACGTGCATTGGTGCCGCACCGCGGAGGAAGCCCGCGAGACCATCCTCGAGCTCTGCCGCAAGCGGAACGCCAAGACCGTCACCAAAGGCAAATCGATGATCGCGGAGGAGATCGCGCTCAACGACTTCCTCGAGGAGAAGGGCATCGAGCCGGTCGAGACCGATCTCGGCGAGTACATCATCCAGCTTCGTCGCGAGCCGCCGAGCCACATCATCGCGCCCGCCGTCCATCTCAACAAAGAGGACGTGATCGAGGCCTTCCACAAGAGCCACACGCATCTCGATCCGAACCGCCCGATGGAGGAGCCGACCCAGCTTCTCGACGAGGCGCGGACGGTGCTGCGTCCGAAGTTCCTCGAAGCCGACGTCGGGATCACCGGCGCCAACTTCATGATCGCCGAGACCGGCTCGACGATCATCGTCACCAACGAGGGCAACGGCGACCTCACCCAGATCCTGCCGAAGATGCACATCGTGCTGGCGAGCCTGGAGAAGCTGGTCCCGACATTCGAGGACGCGGCGACGATCCTCCGCCTGCTCGCCCGCTCGGCCACCGGCCAGGAGTTCTCGGTCTACACCACGGTGTCGACGGGGCCGAAGCGCGCGGCCGATCTCGATGGTCCGGAAGAGTTCCACGTCGTCCTGCTCGACAACGGCCGCACCAACATCCTGGGCACCGAGTTCCAGGACATGCTGCGCTGCATCCGCTGCTCGGCCTGCCTCAACCATTGCCCGGTCTATGCGACCGTCGGCGGCCATGCCTATGGCTGGGTCTATCCGGGGCCGATGGGATCGGTGCTGACGCCGACGCTGATCGGCATCGACAAGGCCGGCCACCTGCCCAACGCCTCGACCTTCTGCGGGCGCTGCGAAAGCGTCTGCCCGATGAAGATCCCGCTGCCGAAGATGATGCGTCATTGGCGCGAGCGCGAGTTCGAGCGGCACCTGTCGCCGGCCTCCGTACGCACGGGCCTCGCCTTCTGGGCATGGTTCGCCAAGCGGCCGAGGCTCTACCGCCTCGCGACCGGAATCGCGTCCCGCCTGCTGGGCCTTCTCGGGCGCGCGCATGGCCGTTACTCCTGGCTGCCGCTTGCCTCGGGATGGACCAAGGGCCGCGACTTCCCGGCGCCGCAGGGCGGCACCTTCATGAGCCGCTATGCGGCGCAGCGGAAAGCGCCATGAGCGACGCCCGCTCCCAGATCCTGGGCTCCATCCGCCGCGCGCTCCGCCGCGATGCCCTGCCGGCCGACAAGGCCGCCGCGCTCGAGGTCCGCCTCGGCAACCCCTCACGGAACCTGATCCCGGCCCGCGCGCAGGGCGACGCGAAGAAGGTGCTCGAGCTGTTCGTCGAGATGGCCGGCAACGTGCAGACGACCTTCAGCCGCGTGAAGGACAGGAAGGACGTGCCCGGCGCGATCGCCGAGTACCTCGCCGGCCAGAACCTGCCGGCCGCCTTCGCGATGGCACCGGATCCCGAGCTCGACGCCATCCCGTGGAGCGAGCGGCCGACGCTTTCGATCCGACGCGGTAAGACCGAAGGCGCCGATCAGGTCGGCGTCACCGGCGCCTTCGCCGCGATCGCCGAGACCGGCACCCTGATGCTGGCGTCGGGCGCCAATCACCCGACCACGCTCAACTTCCTGCCGGACACGCATATCGTCGTGATGCCGGCGAGCAAGGTCGTGGGGCCCTACGAGGACGCATGGGACCGCCTGCGCGCCGCGCACGGAGGCCAGACACCGCCGCGCACGGTCAACTTCGTCACCGGCCCGTCGCGCACCGGCGATATCGAGCAGCGCATCCTGATGGGCGCGCACGGACCGCGCCGCCTGCATGTGGTGCTGATCGAGGACTGAATGCCGCCGCGCCGGGCGACGCCCGAGGAGAAGGCGCTCTGGGCGAGGGCTATGGTCGACGCCAAGCCGCTGAAGCGGCGCGAGCGGAAGATCGAGGAGGCTGAGACGCCAAAGCCGGCGCAGGCCAAGCCAAAGAAGAAGCCGGGACGCGTCCCGCCCGCCCCTCCTCCTCCGTCACCGCCCACGCCGCCGGCGAAGGCGCCGATCGCCATCGAGGCTCGCCAGGCACCCGGCCTCGACAAAAGGACGGCGGAGCGATTCCGGAAGGGTCATCGCGAGATCGAGGGAAGATTGGACCTCCACGGCATGACGCAGGATGCGGCATGGCGGCGGCTGGTCACGACGATCGAGCGCGCGCATCGAGACGGCAAGCGCGCGCTGCTCGTGATCACGGGGAAAGGAAGCTCGAGCGGCGGCGGCGTGCTTCGCGCCACGGTACCCCGCTGGCTAACCGAGGCGCCGCTCCGCCCGCTGGTGCTCGCGCACGCGCCGGCGCAGCCGAAGGACGGCGGCGCCGGCGCGCTTTACGTGCTGATCAGGCGCAAGCGCGCCTAGTTCGGCTGGGTCACCTTCAGGACCTTCAGCGTGCGGTCCTCGTCGTTCCGGGTACGCCATTGGATCGACTGTCCGACCTTGAGGCCGATCAGGGCGGCACCGACCGGCGTCAGCACCGACATCCGATGCTCTTCCATGTCGGCGTCCTCCGGATAGACCAGGGTGACGTCATGCGTCTCACCGGCGTCATCCTCGAAGAGCACGCGCGAGCCCATGGTCACCACGTCCCTCGCCACCTCGCGGGGCGGCACGACACGCGCACGCTCGAGCTCCTTGCCGAGAAACGTCGCAACCTCGGGCAGCTTGTACTCGGCAACCGAGGCCAGCTGGTCGAGCCGGCTGAAGTCGGCGGCACCGAGGGTGATCGCGGGAAGGTCGTTGGTACGCTGCATGGTCTCCTCCAAGGGGGAGTGGTCGCTCGTCCGAGCGGCATTCTGGTTCTGTGATGGGAAGAAGAAGTGACGCCCCGGCAGCCAAGCCGCCGGAGGGGGGATCAGGCGGCGGGCCCCGGGGCGTCTACGCTCGTGTGAGCGCAACCCGATTGCACGAGCTCAACGATGTGCGATGTGCGCGTCCAACAGGGCATGATGGGCATATGGGGGGCGTCGGCATCGACTTCAAGCGCCGCTAGCGCGGGATCGCCTCGCGCGCGAGCTTGTCCGCGCGTTCGTTTTCGACATGGCCGGAATGCCCGCGCACCCAGATCCATTCGACCTTGTGCGTTGCAGCAGCCTGGTCGAGCCGCTGCCAGAGATCGACGTTCTTCACCGGCTTGTTATCGGCCGTCTTCCAGCCCCGCTTCTTCCAGCGCGGCAGCCAGGACATGATGCCGTCGCGGACGTACTGGCTGTCGGTGTGAAGCTTCACCGTCATCGATCGCGTCAGGGCCTCGAGCGCCTGGATCGCCGCCATCATCTCCATGCGGTTGTTGGTGGTCGCGGCCTCGCCGCCGGAGAGCTCGCGCTCGGTCCCGTTGTAGCGAAGCAGCGCGCCCCAGCCGCCGGGGCCGGGATTGCCCGAGCACGCGCCGTCGGTGAAGACCTCGACGACGCCCTTGAGTGATTCTTCTTCCTTGCCCGCGAAGGTCATGCCGGGTCGAGGCCGTAGCCCTCGGGCCCGACGACCCGCTGATGGAACTGGAGCTTCGCCCAATACTCGAGCGGATCCTTCGGACGCACCATCGCGCCCTCCGGGTGGTTCAGCCAGTCGTAGAGGCGGGTCAGCAGGAAACGAAGCGCAGAGCCGCGGCAGAGCACCGGCAGCGCCTTCACCTCGGCAGGGGAGAGCGGCCGACGCTTCTGGTAGTTGGTCACAAGCAGCCGAGCCTTGGTGACGTTCAGCGAGTGATCCGGCTCGAAGCACCAGGCGTTCAGGCAGATCGCCAGGTCGTAGACCAGGAAGTCGTTGCAGGCGAAATAGAAATCGATCAGGCCCGACAGCTTGTCGCCGAGGAAGAAGACATTGTCGGGGAAGAGGTCGGCGTGGATCACGCCTTCCGGCAGGTCCTTCGGCCACACGCCTTCGAGATAGGCGAGCTCGGCCTTGATGCCGGCGCCGAGGCCGTGCTTGACCGTGTCGGCGCGTTCCTCGCAGGCGGCGACCAGCGAGCGCCAGCCGGTCAGCGACAGCGCGTTCTGCCGTCGCATCCCGAAGCCCTGCTGCGCCTGATGGAGGCGAGCCAGCGCATCGCCGACGCCGGCACAGTGCGCCGCCGTGATCCGCCGGGGCCACAGGCCTTCGAGAAAGGAGACGATCGCCGCCGGCCGGCCGTTCAGGCGCCTGAGCGCCTCGCCGTCGCGCGCGCGGATCGGCGTCGGGCAGTGCAAGCCATTGGCGGCGAGATGCTCCATCAGCCCGACGAAGAACGGGAGGTCCTGAGGGGCGACCCGCTTCTCGTAGATCGTCAGGATGTAGGAGGCCTTGGTGGTGCGGACGAGGAAGTTCGAGTTCTCGACGCCTTCGGCGATGCCGGCGAAGCTCATGACCTCGCCGATGTCGTACTCGGCGACGAAGCGAGCGAGATCCTCGTCGCTGACCTGCGTGTAGACGGCCATCAGGCGACGAGCTGGCGCGGCAGGCGGAAGGAGACGTCCTCTTCCGCCACGGTAATGTTCTCGATTGCCACGTTGCGGCGCGTGCGCAGCGCCTCGATCAGCTCCTCGACCAGGAGTTCGGGCGCCGAGGCACCGGCGCTGATGCCGAGCCTGGCGACGCCGTCGAGCCACGACCAGTCGAGATCGGACGCCCGCTGCAGCAAATGCGCCTTCGGGCATCCGGCGGCACGTGCGACCTCGACCAGCCGACGCGAGTTCGACGAATTCGGTGCGCCGATCACCAGTACCGCGTCGGCCTTGGGCGCGATCGCCTTGACCGCCGCCTGGCGGTTGGTCGTCGCATAGCAGATGTCTTCCTTTCGCGGCCCCGCGATCTCCGGGAAGCGGCGCTTCAGGACCTCGACTATCTCCGCCGTCTCATCGACCGAGAGCGTGGTCTGCGTCGTATAGGCGAGGCTTTCCGGCGTCGGCACCTCGACGCGCCCGGCATCGGCCACGGTCTCGACCAGGGTCATCGTGCCTTCGGGCAGCTGGCCCAGCGTGCCGATCACCTCGGGATGGCCCTTGTGGCCGATCAGGACCACGTGCCGCCCCTCGCGGTGGTGGCGCTCGGCCTCGTTGTGCACCTTCGTCACCAGCGGGCAGGTCGCGTCGACCGAGATCAGATGACGGCGATCGGCTTCGGCCGGCACCGCCTTCGGCACGCCGTGGGCCGAGAAGACCACCGGCTTCCCGTCCGGCACCTGGTCGAGCTCGTCGACGAAGACCGCGCCCTTCGCCTCGAGCGATTCGACGACGAAACGGTTGTGCACGATCTCATGGCGCACATAGACCGGGCTGCCGTACTTGGAAAGGCAGGCCTCGACGATCTGGATCGCTCGATCGACGCCGGCGCAGAAGCCGCGCGGGCTGGCGAGCAGAACGGTCAATGGCGCGGGATCGGGCGTCGGGCTCACGGCGCTTTCCGGAAGGGCTGGCGGCTTGTGTCGCTCGTCCCCCTTAACTAAAGTCGCGGCGACCCTAATACACGTCACGAGATGAAGGAAGCGCGTTCATGGCCGATGCGATCCCCGCGCAGAAGGCACCGTACCCGGTCGCCGTCGAAGAGGGCAAAGTCTACTTCTGGTGTGCCTGCGGGCGCTCCAAGACGCAGCCTTTCTGCGACGGCAGCCACAAGGATACCGGCATCACCCCGCAGCAATACCGCGCCGAGAAGACCGGCCAGGTCTATTTCTGCGGCTGCAAGGCGTCGGGAAAGAAACCGCTCTGCGACGGCGCGCACAAGCGGCTGTGACCAACCTCTTCCGTCTCCTCGCCGTGGCGGCCGCGATGACCGTCGCGGCGTGCTCCTCGTCTTCCTCCGGCCCGAGTCCCGCGTGCCCCAAGGTCGCGGTGTTGAGCGATCTCGCCGAGCTCGTCCGCTTCCGGCAAGGTGCCGGCCGTGACCTGACCGACGTCGAGCTGCAGGCGAAGTTCGCCAGCTTCGCCTTTGGCTGCCGCTACGAGAAGGATGCGGTCGTGGTCGAGATCGACGTGCAGATCGAGACGACACGGGGGCCGGCGCAGGTCGCAAACCGCACCACTTTCGAGTATTTCGCCGCGATCACCAATCCGGCCGGCGAGATCGTCGCCAAGGAGCCGTTCGCCGCGGACCTCGAGTTCAAGGGCAACGTCACCAAGCTGGTGGTCGCCGACGAGCTGGCGCAGCGGATCCCGCTGGTCGACCGCAACAGCGGCAGCAACTGGAGCGTCCTTCTGGGGCTTCAGCTGACGGACGAGCAGCGGGACTGGATGCGGCGGCAACGCGGCCGCTGATCCGGAACGGGAGGGCACCATGCGCATCCTGGTCGTCAACCCGAATACCACCGCTTCGATGACGGCGACCTGCGACCGCGCGGCCCGCGCCGTCGCGGCCGCCGGCACCGAGATCGTCAGCCTCAATCCCGACAAGGGCCCCGTCTCGATCGAGAGCCAGTACGACTCGGCCTATTGCGTGCCGGGAATGCTGGAGCTGATCCGCGCTGGAGAAGCGTCCGGATTCGACGGCTATGTCGTCGCCTGCTTCCGCGATCCCGGCCTCGAGGCCGCGCGCGAGATCGCGGCAGGGCCGGTGGTCGGCATCGCCGAGGCGGCGATGCATGCGGCAAGCCTGATTGCCGGCGGCTTCACCATCATCTCCACTTTGCCGCGATCGGTGCCGGTGCAGTACGCGCTCGCTCGCAAGTACGGCTTCGAGCGGCACCTGAAGAAGGTGCGTGCCGCAGGCGTGCCGGTTCTCGAACTCGAGGATCCCCATTCGGGCGCCGCCGACAAGGTCAAGGCCGAGGTCGAGAAGGCGATCGCCGAGGACGGCGCCGAGGCGATCCTGCTCGGATGCGCGGGCATGGTCGACCTCGCCCGGCGCCTGACCGGCGAGACCGGCGTGCCGGTGCTCGACGGCGTCACCGCGGCGGTGAAGATGGTGGAGGCGCTGGTCGGCCTCGGCCTCAAGACCAGCAAGGCCTGCGCCTACGACTATCCGCGCGCGAAGCCCTATTCCGGGGAATTCGCCGCCGCAGCGCCAGGACCCAGGTCCGCGAAGGCCGCCGAGTAGCCGGCCCGCGCCATGCGGCGCCTCGTTCTCCTCCTTTCGATGTTCCTGCTCGCGGCTCCCGGCGAGGCGCTGAGAGGAACGGTCGTGGACGAGAACGGCGCGCCGGTCGCGGGCGCCCGTGTCCGGCTCCGCGCCGCCGACGCTTTCGTCGTCACTGGTACCGATGGCCGCTTCGTCCTCGCCGATCCGGCCTCGACGCCGGGACGCGAGATCACCGCGGCACGACCCGGGCACGTCATCGGTGGCGCGACGCTGAAAGACGGCGTCTTCGATTATCGCATCCAGCTTGCCCCGATTCCGGCCGGCGACGACGCGACTTATCCGTGGGTGACGGCGGTTCCCGAAGACGACCGGGCGCCGCGCACCGATTTCGGGCGCGAACCGTGCGGCGCCTGTCATCGCCGCATCCTCGCCGAGTGGCAGGAGTCGGCTCATGCACGCGCGGCGACCAACCCGCGCTTCCTCGCGTTTTTCGATGGCGGCAGCAGCATCGCCTTCAATCGCGGCAACGCTGTCGCCAGCGAGAGCTGCGGCAATTGCCACACCCCCATGGCCGGTGAGAACCCGCGAGCGGCGACCGGCGTCGGCGCGGAGGGCATCGGCTGCGATTTCTGCCACAAGGTCGTCGACGCACGACCGGGCGATCATGGCCGTGCCGGCATCCGGGCCGTCGACCTGAGACGCCCGCCTTTCGGACGCCAGGCGATCTTCGGCCCCTTCGACGACGTGCCGCGCGGCCGCGACGTCTTCGCGCCGGTATTCACCGAAAGCCGCTACTGCGCCGCGTGCCATCAGCAGCGCATCGGCAACGTCCCGGTCTATTCGGAGTTCGAGGAGTGGCAGCAGAGCCGCTACGCGGCGGCCGGCGTCAGCTGCCAGTCCTGCCACATGCGCCGCGACGGCTCGGCGACGACGATGAGCGACCTCGGTCCCGGCCGGATCGAGCGCGCGGCCTCGACACTTTCGAGCCACCGCTTCCACGACGCGCGCTCGCTGCGGCTGATCGCCGACGCGGTCAAGACGAGCATCGTCGCCGACCGGCGGGGCGGCTTCCTCGACGTCACCTTCACCGTCGCAAACAGCGGCGCAGGCCACCACCTGCCGACGGGATCGCCGATGCGGCACATGATCCTCGTCGTCGAAGCCGAAGCCGATGGCCGTTCCCTCGATCTGACGGAAGGCCCGATCTTGCCCGACTGGACCGGTCCCGGCTTCGCCGGAAGGCCCGGCTACGCCTACGCGAAGCGGCTGCTCGACGCGACGGGCATGCCGGCGCCGCCGTGGCGGGCGACGGCAATGGAGAGCGACACGCGCATCCCCGCGGACGGCGAGGACCGCACGACCTACCGATTCCGCGCAGACGGGGCGGGCTCCATCCGGATCACGGCGCGACTAGCGATCCGCCGGACGTTTGCCGCCTGGGCGGATGCAGCCGGCGTCGAGACCGGCGAGATCGAGGTCGCCCGCCACGCGCTCACGCTCGCGCGATAGCTACTTCGCTGCGTGCCCGGCGAAGCCGGTGGCGCCGAAATTGGTGTCGTCGATCGTCAGCATGGCGGAGCCATCGAGCGGCTTGGCACCGAACCAGGCCTGGTAGATGCCGGCAAGCTGGCCGTCGCGCTTCATGTCCTCGACGATCAGCTCGACACGGTTCCGGAAGGCGACGTCGTCCTGTCGGAAGGCGAATGCGACGACGCGGCCGGTAGGCACGCTCGGGCCGGTCTTGACCAGCTTCACTTGCTTCACCGTTTGCAGAGCGATCGTGAGGTCCATGATCGCCGCATAGCTCTTCTTGTCGACCACGGACTGGATCACGTCGGCGACCTTGTCGAAGCGCTGTACTTCGAAGCCGAGCCGGCCGGCATTCTCCCCGACCCATGCATCGGCCTGGCCGCCTCGGACCAGGGCCACCGTCTTGCCCTTGAGTCCGTCGAACGAGGTCAGGTCCGGCTCGTCGATATGCAGCAGCGTGCCGTAGGCGGTCGACATGTAGGGCTCGGTAAAGAGCATCTGCTGCGCGCGCTCGGCCGTGACGACGATCGGCGCGGCGATGAACTCGTAGCGCTTGGCATTCAGGCCCGGGAACAGGCTCGCGACCGGCGCCTCGACCACGTCCACGCCGGGGCGCCCGAGACGCTTGGCTATCTCCCAGGCGACGTCGACCGAGAACCCGGCGATCTTGCCGTCGGGCTGGCGGAAGGCGAAGGGCGGGAAGGTGAGATCGGATCCGACGGTCAACGGCCGGAAGGCGCCCGGATCGGCGATCGGTGCCTGCGCTCGCGCACCCGCCGCCCCGACCATGACGGCCAGGGCCAACAGCAGCGCGGAACAGGCGATCCTCAGCAACGAAAGGCTCCTTCGTTCCGGCGATCAGATATCCCGGAACGATGACGGTTCGATGGCCTCAGTCCGGCGGCGCGGTGGCACCGGTCCGGGCGGTGATGATTCCATAATGCTCGATGCGGCGGTGCCGGGCGAAGTCGAAGATCGTCTCCTTGCCCATCTTCGCCAGGTCGAGGTCGCAGTCGAAGGCGATCAGCTCGTCGTCCAGGGTAGCTGCCTTCGCGACGATCTCCCCCGAGGGCTGCACGATGCAGGTGCCGCCGATCAGGCCCACGCCCTCTTCCACGCCGGCCTTGGCCACCGCGACCACCCAGGTGGAGTTCTGGTAGGCGCCGGCCTGCAGGACGAGATCGTTGTGGAACATGCGGCGGTGGTTGGGCTCGAAGGCGGAGGTGTTCTGGTCGGGCGTATTGTAGCCGAGCATCACCAGCTCGACGCCCTGAAGTCCCATCACACGGAACGTCTCGGGCCAGCGGCGGTCGTTGCAGATGCACATGCCCATGGCGCCGCCCATCGTGCGCCACACCGGGAAGCCCAGGTCGCCGACCTCGAAGTAGCGCTTCTCCAGGTGCTGCCAGGGCCGCTTGGGCTCGTGCTCGGCATGGCCCGGCAGGTGGACCTTCCGGTATTTCCCGACGATCCGTCCCTGGTCGTCGACCAGGATCGAGGTGTTGAAGCGCCTCGAGTCGGGCGTCAGCTCCGCGTAGCCCAGATAGAAGCCTATGCCGTGGCGCCGCGCCGCCTCGAACAGCGGCTTCGTCTCCGCCGAGGGCATCTCGCGCTCGAAGAAGGTGTCGACCTCGGCTTGGTCGGGCATGAACCAGCGCGGGAAGAAGGTGGTCAGCGCCAGTTCGGGGAAGACGACCAGGCCACAGCCCCGCGCCTTCGCCCGGTCGAGCAGCGCGATCATCCGCCGGACGACCTCGGTCCGGGACTCGGCTCGCGCGATCGGCCCGAGCTGGGCGGCGCCCACGGTCAGGATTCGGCTCATGCGGTCTCCGCCCGGAACTTGCCCGAGGACGGCTCGAAGCCGTGCACGCGGCGACCGAGCGGCACCGCGTGCTCGGGCTTGTCGCAGGGAAGGAACCGGCCGCGGCCGGCGGCTTCGCTCACCTTGCCGTCCTCGGCGATGATCTCGCCGCGTGAGAGGACCTTGACCGGCCAGCCCTTCACGACGCGGCCTTGATACGGTGTGTAGTCCATCGCGTCGTGCAGAAGGTCGACCGAGATCGTCACTTCCTTGTTCGGATCCCAGAGCGCGATGTCGGCATCCGATCCGACCGCAATCGTGCCCTTGCGGGGATAGAGCCCGTAGAGCCGCGCATGGTTGGTCGCCGTCAGCGCCACGAACTGGTTCAGCGTTATCCGCCCCTCGCCGACGCCGGCGGAGAACAGCAGCGGCAGGCGCGCGGCGATGCCGGGCACCCCGTTCGCCACCTTCTTGAACGGCGGATTCTGGCCGTGCTTCTTCTTTCCCTCCGCATCGTCGAAGCGATAGGGCGCGTGGTCGGACGAGAAGACCTGGAACACGCCGCTCTGCAATCCCTCCCAGACATAGCGCTGGTTGTCGCGGCCGCGCGGCGGCGGCGAGCACATGCATTTCGCGCCCTCGAAGCCGGGAACGTCGAGGTCCTCGGCGGAGAGGAACAGGTATTGCGGGCAGGTCTCGGCGTAGACCTTGAGGCCACGCCCCTGGGCCCAGCGGATCTGCTCGATCGCCTCGCGGCCGGAGACGTGCACGATCAGCATGGGCACGTCGACGATCTCGGCCAGCGTGATCACGCGATGCGTCGCCTCGCGCTCGGCCGCCGCCGCATGCGCGACCGCATGGAACTTGGGCGCCGTGTGGCCAGCCGCCAGCAGCCGGTCGGAGAGCCATGAGATCACGTCGTGGTTCTCGGCATGCACCATCGTCATCGCGCTGTGCGCGCGGGCGAGCGCCAGCACGTCGAGCATCTGGCGATCGTCAAGCTTGAGCGCGTCATAGGTCATGTAGACCTTGAACGAGGTGTACCCCCGCTCGATCAACGCCGGCAGCTCCTGCCCCATCACCTGCGTCGTCGGATCGGAGACGATCATGTGGAAAGCGTAGTCGACCACGGCCTTCGGTCCGGCGACCTTGTGATAATCCTCGACCACCTGGCGGACGCTCTGGCCGCGCTGCTGGGCGGCGAAGGGAATGACCGTCGTGGTGCCGCCGGCCGCCGCCGAGCGCGTGCCGGTATAGAAGTCGTCGGCGGTCATGATCCCGGTCGAGGACTTCTGCTCGATATGGACGTGGCTGTCGATGCCGCCGGGCAGCACGAGGAGGCCGCGGGCGTCGATCTCCTTCGCGCCGTGAAGGTCCCGTCCGATCGCGGCGACCTTGCCGTCGTCGATCGCGACGTCGGCCTGGAAGGTGTCGGCGGCGGTGGCGACCGTGCCGCCCTTGATCACCGCCGCGTAGGTCACGCCGGCGCGCTCGACGCGTCGCGCCCGTAGACTGCCTTCAGCCGCTTGAGATAGGCGGTCGCGGACGCGGTTGCGCGCGCTGCCGGCGGCGTCACGTGCGGGATCTCGCGATGGAAGTGACAGGCGACGAAGCTGCCGCCGCCGACGTCCTCGAACACCGGCTCCTCGACGCGGCAGCGCTCGCGCGCATGCGGGCAGCGGGTGTGGAAGCGGCAGCCGGGCGGCGGGTTGAGGGGACTCGGCACATCGCCTTCGAGCAGCAGGCGCTCGCGCGGCGCGGTCGGATCGGGCACCGGGATCGCCGAAAGCAGGGCCTGGGTGTAGGGATGCCTCGGCATCGCGAACATCGACTTGGTCGGCGCCAGCTCGACGATCTTGCCGAGATACATGACCGCGATCCGGTCGCTGACATGCTTCACGACCGAGAGGTCGTGGGCGATGAACAGGTAGGCCAGACCCAGGCGCTTCTGCAGGTCTTCCAGCAGGTTCACCACCTGTGCCTGGACCGAGACGTCGAGCGCGGAGACCGGCTCGTCGCAGACGATCAGCTTGGGCTCGACCGCGAGCGCGCGGGCGATGCCGATGCGCTGGCGCTGACCGCCGGAGAACTCGTGCGGATAGCGGCGCTCGTGCCAGGCCGAGAGGCCGACCTGCTCGAGCAGCTCGCGCACGCGCACTTGGCGTTGCGCGCCCTCGGCGAGGTTATGGATCTTCAGCGGCTCGCCGATGATCTCGCCGACCGTCATGCGCGGGTTCAGCGAGGCATAGGGGTCCTGGAAAATGATCTGCATCTCGCGCCGGAGGCGACGGAGCTCGGACTTGTCCAGGTTAAAGACGTCCTCGCCGTCGAAGCGGACCGCACCCGCGGTCGGCTCGATCAGGCGCAGCAGCACGCGTCCCGTGGTCGACTTGCCGCAGCCGGATTCCCCGACCAGCGACAGCGTCTCGCCGGCTTCGACCGAGAACGACACGCCGTCGACGGCGCGCACCGATCCCAGGTTCTTCCCCATCATCAGCCCGCGGGTGACGGGGAAGTGCTTGACCAGGTCCTTGACCTCGAGGAGCGCCATCTCACGCATCTCCCGAAGGCAGCGGCGCCCGCCAGCAGGCGGTCTTGTGGCCGGGCGTAATGTCGATCAAGGGCGGCACCTCCGCCCGGCACTTGTCGATGGCGATCGGGCAGCGCGGGTTGAACAGGCAGCCGGTCGGCATCGCCTGCGGGTTCGGCACGGTGCCGGGAATCGTGGCGAGCCGGTCTTCCTCGACCGCGAGCTTCGGGATCGAGCCGAGAAGCCCCAGCGTGTAGGGATGCTGCGGATCGCGGAAGATCGTCTTCACGTCCGCCTGCTCGACGATGCGGCCGGCATACATGACCACGACATGATCGGCCATCTCGGCAACGACACCGAGCGAGTGCGTGATCAGCATGATCGCGGTGCCGGTCTCATCGCGGATCCGGCGCATGAGATCGAGGATCTGCGCCTGGATGGTGACATCGAGCGCAGTCGTCGGCTCGTCGGCGATCAGGAGCTGCGGCTCGCAGGCGAGCGCCATCGCGATCATCACGCGCTGGCGCATGCCCCCGGAAAGCTGGTGCGGATAGTCGTCGATCCGCTTCTCCGGGCTCGGGATGCGGACGAGCCGCAGCATCTCGATCGCGCGTTCCCGCGCGTCGGCCGCCGAGATGTCGCGGTGGAGCCGAATGCCCTCGATGATCTGGTCGCCGATCGTATAGACCGGATTGAGCGAGGTCATCGGCTCCTGGAAGATCATCGAGATCTTGTTGCCGCGGATGCTCCGCATCTCTTCCTGACTCTTCTTGGTCAGATCCTCGCCATCGAACAGGATCTGCCCGCCGGCGATGCGGCCAGGCGGGTTCGGGATCAGCTGCATGATCGAGAGCGAGGTGACGCTCTTGCCGCAGCCCGACTCGCCGACGATGCCGAGCGTCTCGCCGCGCCTTACCGTGAAGGAGACGCCGTTGACGGCTTTGAACTCGCGCTCGCCCTTGCCGAAATAGGTATGGAGGTCCTCGACCTTGAGGAGCGGCTCCGCCGTCTTCTCGTTCACGCCCACCTCGTTCACCCCTGTACCGGCAAGACCATCGGCGACATCTCATCGACCGTGCGCTTGGCATAGTCGCGCCCCTGCGCGCCGGCGAGACCCTTCGCCTGCGCCTCGGCGAGGGTCGCGTGCGCGGCCTCGACGTCGATGGTCAGAACCTTGCCGTCCTTCACCACCTGCTCGCCGTCGACGAAGACGTCGCGGATGCCGCGGTCGGAGGTCGAGTAGATCAGGCTGCGGAGCGGCTCGCGCACCGGGCGCATGTAGGGATGCGTGAGGTCGACCAGGACGATGTCGGCCTTGGCGCCCGCGTCGAGGCGGCCGATGTCGTCGCGCTTCAGCGCCTTGGCGCCGCCGGCCGTCGCAGCGTTGAACACCTGCTCGGTCGAGCCGCCGCGATAGTCGCGTGCCATCACGCGCGCCAAGGTCGCGGCCCAGCGCATCTCGTCGATCATGTTGTGCGGGAAGGTATCGGTACCCATGCCGATGTTCACGCCGGCCTTGAGGTAGCGGTCGACGTAGTTCAGCACGATGCCGCGGCGGACGAAGACGTTCGGGCAATGGGCGATGGTGACCTGCTTGTCCGCCATGCGCGCGAGATCGTTCGAGCCCGGCCAGTGGATCCACGGATGGTCGTTGAGGAAGATGCCGTGGCCGATGATCAGGTCTGGGCCGAGCATGCCGACCGAGTCGAGGAACTCGATCGGCGTGAGCCCATGGCGACGCGTGATCTCGTGGAACTCGACGACGCTCTGCGCCGCGTGGATCTGGTAGGGCACGCCGAGATCGCGGGCGGCATCGCGGGAGTCGCGCATCAGGTCGGGCGTGCAGGTATCGAGCTGGGACGGCGCCAGCATCGCCGAGACGCGGCCGCTCGGATGCTGGTTGGCCCGCTTCACCAGGTCGATCGCGGCGTCGAGGCCCTTCTTCCCGGCCGGCTCGTCCCAGTGATAGGCGACCGTCTTGCCGTCCTGGGTCGACCACGAGGCCGAGCGGTAGGCCGGCGCCAGCACGGCGCGGATGCCGGTCGCGGCCACCTCGTCGGCCCAGTTCGGCCGCGCGGCGGAAATGTCGACATAGGTCGTGACGCCGCTCTTCAGCATTTCCGAGATCGCGACCTGCGTCGCCGCGGTCGCGGCTTCCGGCGGCAGTCGGAAGATCGGCATGAATTCGTAGAGCGAGCTCATGCCGAGGCGCGGGCTGCCCAGTTCCTCGAGCAGGCCCTTGTTGCCGGGCTCGGACGTCGGGTGGGAGTGGATGTCGACGAGGCCGGGCATCACCATCAGCTCGCGGCCGTCGATGGTCTTGTCGACAGGGCCGGCATAGCCCTTGCCGACATGGACGATCTGCGAGCCCGTGAAGGCGACGTCGGCGTCCTTCTTGTAGACGTGGCGCTTCCCAGCGCGATCCCAGGCGACGACCCAGGCAGCGTTCTTGACGACGGTGGTGGCAGCCATACGCGGTCCCTACGACGAGAAGACGCGCGGCAACGCTGCCGGCGCCGATCCGAGCCTCCCCTTCGGCCCCTTGGATGGAGCTTCGTCAGGTTGAGGCGACGCTAGCACAGGCGCTCCCTCCCCCGACACGCTCAGTTGGAAGCGGAGGGCACGTAACGGCTGGGCGTGGCACCCAGCACCCGTCGGAACATCGCGGTGAAGGCGCTGGGGCTGTCATAGCCGAGGTCGCGGGCGACCTCGGCTACCGATCGCCCTCGAGATAGCGCGCCGATCGCCTCGGCGAGGCGGGCCTGCTGCCGCCAGGCGCCGAAGCTGATGCCGGTCTCGCGCCGGAAGAGCCGCGCGAGGGTGCGCCCGCTGACCGAGAGCCGGTCGGCCCAGGCCTCGATCGTGTCCTCGGCGGCGAGGTCGTCCAGCATCTCCTGGCACAACGCGCGGAGCCTCGGGTCCGAGGGCAACGGGATCCCGACCGGAAGCTCGGTCGCGCGGCGAAGCTCGTCCAGGATCAGGCCGATCATCGCCTCGGAACGCCGGTCCGGCCGCGCATCGACCGGCTGCTCGCCCATCGCCAGGATCAGCTCGCGCAGCAGCGCCGAGATCTCGATGACGACGCAGTGCCCGGTCGGCATGAACGCCGCGGCGTCGGGTTCGATATACAGGGTGCGCATCGAGACCGGCCCGACCATCCTTATCTCGTGCTCGATCCCGCCGGGAACCCAGACGGCGCGCCTCGGCGGCACCACCCAGGCGCCGGTCGGGGTCGAGAGCCGCATGGTCCCGGCGATCGCATGGACAACCTGGGACCGGCGATGGTGGTGGGGAGCGATATGGTGGCCGTCGACGAACTCCTTCGGCATCGCCGCCACGGGGCTGGGAACGTCCTGGTAGTCGTTGGCGTCGGTGCTGCGCCGGGCGGCCACTATCTTGATCCAGGCATGTCCTGATCTCGACGATCCGTGTCAGGACGCATTGTACCGGACACGGCTAGATTTGCGACAGTCCGATCCTGAAGGCCCGCCCGATCATGACCACCGTCGCCGCCTCGCCCGCCGCTGCCCTCCCGACCTTGGGGTTCGTGCGCGTCCTCGCGCCGATCAGCGTCGCGCATTTCTGCAGCCACTTCTTCCAGTTCATCCTGCCGCCCCTGTTCCCGCTGATGAAGGCGCATTACGGCGTCACCTTCACCGAACTGGGGCTTCTGGTCGCGATCTTCTACGGCTTCTCCGGCTGCAGCCAGGCGGTGGTCGGCGTGGTGGTCGACCGCTACGGCGCGGCGCGCGTGCTGGCCGGCGGCCTGCTGCTGCTCGCGGTCAGCTTTACCGGCGTCGCGATGGCGCCCAGCTACGCGTGGCTGCTGCCGCTGATGGCGCTGGCCGGGCTCGGCAACAGCATCTTCCATCCTTGCGACTACTCGATCATGTCGGCGCGGATCGAGGCGACCCGGGTCGGCCGCGCCTTCTCGCTCCACGCGCTCGCCGGCACTGCCGGATACGCCGCAGCACCGCTTACCATGCTGGCGCTCGCGACCTTCGTTCCGTGGAACGTGGCGATCCTGGCGCCGGTGCTGCTGGCGGCTCTGACCGCGCTCTACATCCTCGCCCGCCGCGGCGACTTCGCGACGCCGACCTCGGGCGGCAAGGCCGCTGCGCCCGGCCAGAGCACCGGGCTTGGCGTCCTCCTGCATGGCTACGTGATCGCCGCCTTCGCGCTCTTCAGCCTCGGCGCGCTGCCGGCGATCGGCGTCACCGCGTTCCTGCCGGCGACCCTGCTCGAGCAGTTCGGGACGCCGCTCGCCATCACCGCCGCCGCGATCGGCGCGCAGCAGGCCGGCAGCGCCGTCGGCGTGCTTCTCGGCGGCTGGCTCGCCGACCGCGCCGGCCGCCACGACTACGTGATGATCGCAGGCCTGCTCGTCGCCGGTGCCCTGATCTATGCCGCGACGACGCAGCCGATCCCGGCGGTGCTGCTGCCGACCGCCTTCGGGCTCGCAGGCTTCGCCGCAGGCCTCACCGGCCCGTCGCGCGACATGATCGTCCGCGCGATCGCGACGCCGGAGACGCGCGGGCGCATCTTCGGTTTCGTCTACTCGGGCTACGACCTGGGATCGGCGCTGGTGCCGCTGGCACTGGCGGCGATCCTCGACCGCGGCCATGTCGGATGGATCGCGCCGATCATCGCTTGCAGCTACCTCGCGATGATCGTGGCGATGGTCGCGACGACCAGGCGCACCGCGAAGGGCTAGAAAGGAATCTCATCATCGAGGTCCGCCCCGCCCTTCTTTGGCGGCAACGGATCTGGAGCCGTCTTTCGACCGGACGCCGAGGACTTTTTGGCGGTCGACTCGATGCGCTTCGTTTCTTCTTGGCGAGGCAAATGCTGCTGGGCTTTTTCCTCACCATCCGCCCTTCCCATAAGGCGGCTGATTGAGTCCATCCATTCCCGAATAAACTTAAGCTTAGCCCCAGCCTCTTCCGCTATATCCGAAGATTCCAATATAAACGCAGCAACCACTTCGAATCTTGTCCTGGATCTATCTAACTCTTCTTGAAGTGCGCTCAATTTTTTATACAGTGCCTCTCGTTTTCTATCAGAAACCTCAAGAACATCTATCACAGATCGAATCTTATTAAGATAATCGCGAATTTCCTCTTTTGTCTTGGCGTTCAATGCGACCGAATACAGCTTTCTCCTTCTGGCATTCGTTATCTTCACTTGCATCGTGAAGTTATCCACCTCGGAGGTGAATGCGTTGAACGCTCCGATAACGTCAGTATTGCTGCTAGGAACAGACCAATTCGTAAGAATTTCTAAATTTAAAGCACTGCGAGCAGCCAGCATCTGGTTTATATATATTGAATATAGTAGGGCCCCCAGGATGCATCCTGGCCTGCCTCATTAATTTGCTCGTTCGTCATTCGACGGATTTTGTCTTCCAGCATTACAAATGCTAAAGAAGGATCTTCAGGAAGATCCATTAAATCTTCTTCGGTTATCATTGAGCACTCCCAGCATCCCGCCCAACCAAAAATACCAGATTCAAAAATCTATCGACCACTATCAAAAGAAGCTCACAAAACAAAACGGCCCCGGGATCGCTCCCGAGGCCGTT
>JBGALV010000070.1:0-28459 GCA_044223515.1 Alphaproteobacteria bacterium | reverse complement strand
ACCGGGCGTGGTGGAACAATGCCCTCCAGGGCCAGGGACTGCAGAGCCCGCCCTCCAATACCGTTTCGGCCCTGCCGGCGGCGCTGAATCCGGGCGTCGGCCCGTCGATGCTGCCCTCGGCCAGCCTGGTCCAGCCCTTCGTGAAGCCGCCGGCAAATCAAGCCCTTGGCGGCCAGACGTCGGGCGCCAAGGGCGGCCTGGACGTGGGTTTCGACCTCTGCCTCGGCCCCATCTACGCGGCCGAGCGCGACAAGGGCATCCCGACCCATCTGCTGCGATCGATCGCGCTGACCGAGTCCGGACGCTGGGACGAGGCCTCCAGCCGCACGGTCGCCTGGCCGTGGACGATCAATGCCGAGGGGGTAGGTCATTTCTTCCCCTCCAAGCAGGCAGCCATTGCCTTCGTGCACAAGCTGCGCGCCAAGGGCGTCAAGTCCATGGACGTCGGCTGCATGCAGGTGAATCTGATGTGGCACCCGAACGCCTTCGCCTCGCTCGAGGAGGCCTTCGAGCCGGAAAAGAACGTGTCCTATGCGGCGCGGCATCTGGCCGACCTCAAGGAAGACCGGAAAACCTGGACCGAGGCGGTGGGCTACTACCACTCGGCCACGCCAGAGCATAACCAGCGCTACCGCATCAAGGTCCTGAAGCAGTGGGCCGACATCCAGCGGAAACCCGAGTCGACCCAGCTCGCCGCCGCCGCCGCCGAGGCCGATGCCGGCCGCCAGATGCCGCGGGGCTTCGCCCAGCCGGCGTCGGCCTTCACCTCGCCCAACTGGATCAACCGGGATCCGCGCGCCGGGGCCGCCAAATCGAACGCGCTGACCGCCCAGCCCGCCGCCTCGATGTCGGTCTCCAACGGCCGCCGCGGCATGGGCATCCAGCAGTACATGATGGCGCCGACGCTGCAGGCCCTCGACATGCCCAAGGGCTCCCCGGTCCTCCAGTAACGAAAAACCCTCCCGCGTTTCCGTGGGAGGGTTCTTCTCGAAACGACGGCGAAGAGGCGTCGGCCTAGGCCAGCGCCTTCTTCAGGTTGGCGTCGATCTTGTCGAGGAACTGCTGGGTGTTGAGCCAGGGCTGGTTCGGCCCGATCAGGATCGCGAGATCCTTGGTCATCGCGCCGGACTCGACGGTCTCGATGCAGACCCGCTCCAGCGTCTCGGCGAAGTTCTTCACTTCAGGCGTGCCGTCGAACTCGCCGCGATAGTAGAGGCCGCGCGTCCAGGCGTAGATCGAGGCGATCGGGTTGGTCGAGGTCGGCTTGCCGGCCTGGTGGTCGCGATAGTGGCGCGTCACCGTGCCGTGAGCGGCCTCGGCCTCGACGGTCTTGCCGTCCGGCGTCATCAGCACCGAGGTCATGAGGCCGAGCGAGCCGAAGCCCTGGGCCACGGTGTCGGACTGCACGTCGCCGTCGTAGTTCTTGCACGCCCAGACGAAGGCGCCCGACCACTTGAGGGCCGAGGCCACCATGTCGTCGATGAGGCGGTGCTCGTAGACGATCTTCTTCGCCTTGAACTTGTCGGCGAACTCCTCGTCGAAGACCTTCTGGAACAGGTCCTTGAAGCGGCCGTCATAGGCCTTGAGGATCGTGTTCTTGGTCGAGAGGTAGACCGGCCAGCCGAGCATCAGCCCGTAATTGAAGCAGGATCGGGCGAACCCCATGATCGAATCGTCGAGGTTATACATGCCCATGGCGACGCCGCCCTCGGGGAAGTCGAAGACCTCGTAGGTCTTGGGCGCACCGCCGCCGGCCGGCGTGAAGGTCATGGTGAGCTTGCCCGGGCCTGGCACCACGAAGTCGGTGGCGCGGTACTGGTCGCCGAAGGCGTGGCGGCCGATGACGATCGGCTTGGTCCAGCCCGGCACCAGGCGCGGCACGTTCTTGATGACGATCGGCTGGCGGAAGATCGTGCCGCCGACGATGTTGCGGATCGTCCCGTTCGGGGACTTCCACATCTTCTTGAGCTTGAATTCCTTCACCCGGTCTTCGTCCGGGGTGATGGTCGCGCACTTCACGCCGACGCCGTACTTCTGGATCGCCTTGGCGGAGTCGACCGTGACTTGGTCCTCGGTCTTGTCGCGATACTCGACGCCGAGGTCGTAATACTTAAGGTCGACGTCGAGATAAGGCAGGATCAGCTTGTCCTTGATGAACTTCCAGATGATCCGCGTCATCTCGTCGCCGTCGAGCTCGACGACGGGGTTCTTGACCTTGATCTTGGCCATGGCGTTGGCACCGGGGAACTGTTGGAGGAAGGGCCGGAAACATATCAGCCGCCCCTAGGAAGGCAAGGACAAGGGCCCCGGTTTCGCGGCGCTATTCCGTCGCAGAACCCGCACTTCCCGTCAGATCGGCGGCCTCGCCCGCGCGCGCAGCAGGGCCGCCTGATCGTCCCGCCGAGGCACTCCCCCGCCGATGTCCCGCCTCAGATGCTCGTTCAGCGGTTCTCGAGCGGATGCCGGCCTGCATTCCAGGAATGCGCCCAGAATATTAAGAATAAAATCTATTTTACTCCAATAATACTTGAAATCTTGAAGTATTAACTGATCTCTGTATTGCATTTACCGCCCTCGATCGGCATGATCCTTCTAGGATCGCGAGGTCTCGCGGGCAAACGATGATTGCTCGCCGGTCGGATGAGCTGAATTCACAGGACCGAATGCCGGGCAGATACACCCGCCTCCCCTCGCTGAACGCGCTCCGGACCTTCGAAGCGGCGGCGCGGCACCTCAGCTTCTCGGCGGCGGCCGAGGAGCTCGGGCTCACGCCGAGCGCGATCAGCCATCAGATCCGCGCGCTCGAGGAGAGCCTGTCGTCGCGCCTCTTCGTCCGCCTCAACCCGGGCATGACGCTCACCGAGGAAGGTCGACTCCTGCTCAAGGGCGTCGAGGCCGGCTTCGTCAAGCTCGTCGAGGCGACCGATCATGTGAAGGGGCGCGCGGCACGGCGCATCCTCACCATCTGCGCGCCGACGCCGGTCGCCTCGTTCTGGCTGCTCAAGCTCGTGCCAGCCTTCTCCGAGCGCTTCCCGCATCTGGAGCCGCATGTCGTGTCTTTCGACGTCGGCGAGCCTTCCTTCGCGCGCGACCAGCTCGACCTCGCGATCCTCAAGCGCCACGTGAACGGCTTCCGGCTTCAGCGGAACGAGGCGCTGCTGATGCGCGATGAGGTCTTCCCGGTCTGCAGCCCGTCGCTGCCGACCAACGAGCGGCCGCTTTCGGATCCTGCTCATCTCGCCGACCACGTGCTGATCCAGGAGGACCAGCAGACGTCGCCCGACATCGACTGGACGATCTGGTTGTCCCGCCTCGGCGTCGGCGGGGCGCCGCCGCGACATCTTCGTCTCAGCCACTTCGCGATGTGCGTCCAGGCCGCGATCGACGGGCACGGCGTGGCGCTCGGCCGTTCGCCGCTGATCGACCGCGAGCTCTCGGACGGCAGGCTGGTCCGCCCGCTCGGCAATATCTCGGTCGGCGCGAGCCGGGCCTACGTGCTCAGATGGCCGGATACGGCGGAAGGCGACGCCGAGACGATGGCGTTGCGCGACTTCCTCCTGAGCGAAGCCGCCGGCGCCGGCGTTCCCATCGACTGGCGCTAGGGTTCGCGCTTCCGGTAAAGGCGGATGACAGTCTCGTCGACGAGATCGGGGATCACTGCGATCTCAGGCGGAAAGGCGAAGGTCTCGACCAGGTCGAACGTGACATCAGCGAGCGCCACGACGTCGAGCGGATCCTGTTCCCATCCGAACATCGTCGGGACCCATCTGAGCGTCGAATTCACCAGCAGGAATCGGCCGCCCGGGCGAAGCGCCGTCGCGATCGACTTGAGATCGTGCTCCGGCCGCTCGACATGCTGCAACACGTAGCAGGCGAAGGCGGCATCGAAGCCGTCTCCGAGCGGCGGAGAGAAGCCGAACTCCTCGTACGAGGCGGTCTTGAAGCGAGGCGACGCGACGAAGCTCGCCGCCATGGCGCGCATGCTGGCGCTGATGTCGACCCCGACCGCCGAGCATCCTGACGTCGTGAGAATCTGGCGGGAAAGCCGGCCGATGCCGCAGCCGAAGTCGAGCACGCGGGTGCTTTCGGTCACGCCGCAGGCGCGTACGATGAGGTCGCCGAACCACGGCGTCTCAATCTCCCAGCGGCGCTCGATCTGCTCTGGGTCGTCTCCCTGCAGGATGATCTTACGGGCCTGCGTCATCGATCCTACCTCGAAGACGCGAGACGTGTACTTGCGCGGAGGAACCGGGGGAGGCGACATGTAGCTCACGCCCACTTCACATCAGGGCTGAACGCCGGCGCCGGCATCGCCTCGAGCGTCGGGATCACGTCCTCGATCTTGTCGACGACGCCGAACAGGCGGCGATGCGCCGGCTGCACGAAGCCTTCCTTGATCATGTGCTCGACCATGCCGGCGAACGGCTTCCAGTATCCCGCGGTGTCGACCAGCACGATCGGCTTGTCGTGCAGGCGGAGCTGCTTCCAGGTGATGATCTCGAAGGTCTCGTCCAGCGTGCCGAGGCCGCCGGGCAGGACGGCGAAGCCGTCGGCGAGGTCGGCCATCTTCTGCTTCCGCTCGTGCATGGTGCGGACGACGATGAGCTCGGTGGCGTTGGCGTGCCCGACCTCGAGCCTGACCAGATGGTCGGGAATGATGCCGACCACCTCCCCGCCGGCCTGGAGCGTGGCGTCGGCGATCACGCCCATGAGGCCGACGCGGCCGCCGCCGAAGACGAGGCGGATGCCGGCCTGGGCGAGCTGGCGGCCGAGCTCGGCCGCGGCGTCGCGGTGGACCTGGGCGACGCGCGCGGAGGCGCCGCAATAGACGCAGAGCGAACGGATCTTCGCCATATCGGACTAAGGCTCTACTTTTTCCGCGGTTCCATGAAGACAGGCGGCACCGACTTCAGATAGGTCGCAAGCGCCTTCCGGTCTGCAGGCGTCAGCTTTCCCGTGGTCTCGTTGACGACTTCCGTCATCTCGCCGCCGACCACGTCGCCGTCCGGCGTCATGCCCGACTCGAGGATCGTCACCAGGTCGTCGACCGAGTACTTGTCGATGCCGGACTTGTCGGGCGTGATGTTGGGGACGCGGCCGCCCGGGCCGTTCGGATTGCCGCCGAGATGCTTCGAGATATCGAGCACGCCCAGCTGGTTGCGGGGCGTATGGCACTCGCCGCAATGGCCGAGCGCGGTCGCGAGATAGTGCCCGCGCTTGATCTCGTCGGACGCGCCGGCGGGCGGCGGCGGCGCGGCCGGCCCGCTGAAGAACATGAGCTGCCAACCCCAGGCGGCGATGCGCCAGCTGAAGGGCGCCGAGACGTCGTGCGGCTTGTTCGGCTTGTCGACCGCCGGAAGGCTGAAGATGTAGGCCTTGATCGCCTTGGCGTCGTCGTCGGTCATGCCGGCGTATGAGGGGAACGGGAAAGCCGGGAACAGGTGCCGCCCCTGCTTGTCGACGCCGCCCTTCACCGCCTTCACGAAGTCGGCGTCGCTCCAGCCGCCGATGCCGTGGGTTGGATCCTTGGTGATGTTCGGGCTGTAGAAGACGCCGAACGGGGTCTTCAGCGCGCGGCCGCCGGCGAGGAGCGGGCCCTTGGTCGCGACATCGGTGTGGCAACCTTTGCAGCCGGCGGCATTGAAGAGGTACTCGCCCTTCTTGACCAGGTCCTGGGCGGCGACAGGTCCGCCCGCGAGCAAGGCGACCAGGCCCGCGGCCAGCAGAAGCATGCGATCACGCATCGAACGACCCCCTAAAAGCAACGCCCCCGCCTCCGACCATCGTCGAAAGCGGGGGCGTATAGCAACAGCGACGCGGGCCCGTCGAGCCCGCGCTTTCACATCACTGCAACGGCGCGCGGAACTTCGAGTGGCAGGCGCCGCAGGCGGCGCCGAACTTCTTGAACTGCTCCTGCACGGCGTTGTTGTCGGTGCCGGCGGCGATCCGGATCATGTCGGCGCTGACGGTCTCGAGGTTCTTCGCCGCGCCGTCGAACTCGGCCTTCGCCTGCCAGATCTCGGGCTTCGCGTGGTTCTTGCCGCCGTCCGGCAGGGCCGCCATGTCGGTGCCGGCCGGGAACCAGCCCGGCATCGCCTTGGCGTGGTTGTTGATCACGGTGGCGGCGGCGACGACCTGCGGATGGCCGGCTACTTCCTTCTGATTCTGGTTGATGCGGCCCATGGCGCCGCCGAGTTCCTTCATGTTGGCGACACGCTGCTCGTGGACCTGCTGCGGCGACTGAGCGAGCGCCTGGGGTGCGCTGCCGAGGCCGACGGCCAGGAAAGCAGCCGCCACGGCCAAGGTCAGGGTACGAAACTTCATGGGTTACAGCCCTCCGGTGGGTTTTGTTTGCACGCTGCCGCGCTTGCGCCCCCGCCCAAGCACAGCAGGCCGATCATGCATCGAGCGTCCCGTCCTAGGCAACGCAGGCCGGACCGGCTAGTCTTCACAAGCATTTGAGCGTTCAGGGGTGGAGACGCAGATGCAGCGCCTTCTGGTCGTTGCCGTGGCGACCGTCGTGGTGCTGGGTGGTCTGGTCGGGGGAGGGCTCTATTGGCTCGGCCTCGGCGGCCGCTCGGACACGCCACCCGCCCAGCAGACCGCCGCAAGCCCGGCCCAGCCGCTCAACGCCCCGTCGAGCACGCCGTCGCCGCAGACGCCGGGCACCTCCGCACCGCCCGCTCAACCGGCCCCTCAAGCCGCGCCGTCCCGGGCTCCGGCCCCAGCCGCTCCGCCGCCGGCCGCCGCGGCTGCGACCCCTTCGCCGGCTCCGCCGACGCTGCCGTCCTTCGACGTCGTCCGCATCGCGCCCGACGGCAACGCGGTGATCGCCGGCCGTGCCGCACCCGGCGCCCGCGTCACCGTCAAGGACGGCGACAAGGAACTGGGCCAGGTGACCGCCGACAGCCGGGGCGAGTGGGTTCTGATTCCGACCGCCCCGCTCCCGCCCGGCGGACGTTCGCTGACATTGGGCGCCAGGCTGGGCGACGGCCCGAGCGTCGCCTCCGAGCGCGAGGTCGTGCTCGTGGTGCCGGAGCGCCAGCGCGACGTCGCCGGGCAGCCTGCGACGCAGCCGACCCAGAGTCTCGCGCTGTCGGTGCCGAGCGCCGGTGCCGGCGGCGGCTCGACCGTCCTGCAGGCGCCGCCCGCTGCAGCCGGCACGGGCGCGGCTGGATCCGCGGCACCGCCGCCCCCGCGTCCGATCGCGGCCCCGGCACCGATCCAGCCCCAGGGCCAGATCACCATCGACGTCGTCGACTACGACAAGGCCGGTCGCGTCGTGCTTTCCGGCAAGGCCCAGCCCGAGGGCGACGTCCGCATCTACCTCGACAACCGGATCATCGGCGAGACGCCAAGCGGATCCGGCCAGTGGAAGATGACGCCGAAGGACGATGTCGCCGTCGGCAACTACACGCTGAGGGCCGACCTCCTGGGCGCGGGCGGACGCGTGGTCGCGCGCGTCGAGCTGCCGTTCCAGCGCGCCGCCGTGACGCCGGAAGTGCTCGCCGGCGGCAAGGTCGTGGTCCAGCCCGGCCACAGCCTCTGGCGCATCGCCCGCCAGGCCTATGGCGGCGGCGTCCTCTACACGTTGATCTACACGGCGAATGCCGAGCAGATCCGCGACCCTGACCTGATCTATCCGGGCCAGGTCTTCCAGGTGCCGACCCGGACCAACTAGGCCCGGACCGGGCGGGGTCCAGCGGAACCGATTTCGGTTCCAAATCCTTACCGCCACGGCTAAACCACGGGTCGGTAGGCGAAAAACCGCGTCGAACAGAGGTTTCTTAGTGATCTCGTCCGTGCTCGTGCCGATCGCCCGCGAGGGCCGACCGTTCGTCGCCATCGGCGTCGTGCTGGCGCTCGTCCTCCTCTGGCTCGGTCCCTGGACCGGGGCCATCGGCATCGCGCTCGCCGCATGGGTCGCCTACTTCTTCCGCGATCCGCCGCGGACGGTGCCGACCCGCGAAGGCCTGCTGGTGAGCCCTGCCGACGGCATCGTCAGCCTGGTCACCGAAGCCGTGCCGCCGCCCGAGCTCGACCTCGGCACGGAGCCGCTGACCCGGGTCAGCGTCTTCCTCAACGTCTTCGACGTCCACATCAACCGCAGCCCGATCGCGGGCACCGTCGAGCGCGTCGTCTACAATGCCGGCAAGTTCCTGAACGCCTCCCTCGACAAGGCCAGCGTCGACAACGAGCGCAACGGCCTCACCATCCGGCTCGCCGACGGGCGGCTGATCGGCGTCGTGCAGATCGCCGGGCTCGTCGCGCGCCGCATCGTCTGCCATGCGCGTGAAGGCCAGCACCTCAAGACCGGCGAGCGCTTCGGCCTGATCCGCTTCGGCAGCCGCACCGACCTCTTCCTGCCCAAGGGCGTGTCGCCGCTCGTCGCGGTCGGCCAGCGCATGATCGGCGGCGAGACCGTGATGGCCGATCTCGCTTCCACCGAAGGCCCGCGCCGAGGCGAGGCGCGATGATGCTCCGCCGGCGCGCCTCGCCCCGGCTCAAGGGCCTTTCGCTCAACCACCTGCTGCCGAACCTGCTGACGGTGCTGGCGCTCTGCAGCGGCCTCACCGCCGTCCGCTTCGCGTTGCTGGAGCAGTGGCAGCCCGCGGTCGCGGCGATCATGGTGGCGGGCGTGCTCGACGGTCTCGACGGCCGCGTGGCGCGGCTCCTCGGCGGCGGCAGCAAGTTCGGCGCCGAGCTCGACTCGCTCGCCGACTTCCTCAGCTTCGGCGCGGCGCCGGCGGTCGTGGTCTATATCTGGTCGTCGCACGATCTCGGCAGCGTCGGCTGGGCTTGCTCTCTGTTCCTGGCGGTTTGCGCCGCGTTGCGCCTGGCGCGCTTCAACACCGCGCTCGAGGATCCGGACAAGCCGGCCTTCGCGTACAACTATTTCGTCGGCGTGCCCGCGCCGGCCGGCGGCGCGCTGGCGCTGCTGCCGATGATGATCGCCTTCGAATGGCCGGAGGGCCCGTTCCGCGGCGCGGTGCTCACCAGCCTCTGGATGGTGGTCGTCGGCCTGCTGATGGTCAGCAAGTTCCCGACCTTCTCGTTCAAGAAGGTAAAGGTGCCGCACGCGTGGGTGCTGCCGACGCTGGTCGGCGCCGGCCTTTTCGCCACCGCGCTGTTCAGCGCGCCGTGGCTGACGCTGATCGCCTTGGGCGCGGTCTATCTCGGCCTGTTCCCGTTCAGCTACCGCTCGTTCCGCCGCCTCACACTCGAGGCCCAGCGGATCGCCGGCGTCACGCCGCCGGAGGCGACACCCCCGGCGGTGTGAGCGAGGGCGGCTACTCCGCCGCTTTCAGCTTGGGCGCCTCGACCGCCGCCGCGACCTTGCCGCGGTCGCGCAGGCGCCGCGACCAGGCGCCGAGGTTCGCCTTCCACATCAGCGCGGCCGGCGTGACGATCAGGGTCAGCACCGTCGCGAAAGTGAGGCCGAAGACGATCGCGGTCGCGATCTGGGTCCACCACTGCGTCGACGGCGCGCCGACCGAGATGTGGCGTGCCGGGATGTCGAGGTTCACCTGGAACATCAGCGGCAGCAGGCCCAGCACCGCGGTCATCGCCGTCAGCACCACCGGACGCAGGCGCTGCGCGCCGGTACGGATCAGCGCCTCGCGCACCGTCGGGACCTTGACCTTCAGCCGGTCGAAGGTGTCGATGAGGATGATGTTGTTGTTGACGATGATGCCGGCGAGCGCGATCACGCCGATGCCGCCCATGACGATGCCGAAGGCCTGGCCCGTCGCCAGCAGGCCTAAGAACACGCCGATGGTCGACATGATCACCGCCGAGAGGATCAGCAGCGTCGAGTAGAAGCTGTTGAACTGCGCGAGCAGGATCACCGCGATCAGGAAGAGCGCCGCGAGGAACGCCCGCGACAGGAACGACGCGGCCGCCTTCTGCTCCTTGTCCTCGCCCTTGAAGCGGACGGTGACCGCCGGATTGATGCCGGCCGACTCCATCCAGGCGCGGATCTCCTTCACCTTGTCGTCGGCGAGCACGCCCGGCGCGATGTCGGACTTCACGTGCATCACGCGCCGCCCGTCGATGCGGTTGACCTTGGTGGTCAGCGGCGCGGCCGAGCGCGAGACGAAGTTGCCCATCGGCACCAGGCCGGCCTCGGTCTGGATGCGGATGTCGTCAAGCTGGCCGACCGAACGGTCGCTCTCCGGATAGCGCACGACGATGTCGACCTGCTTGTCGGCGTCGTTCGGACGATAGTCGGTGAGCTTGAGCCCGCGCGTGACCAGCTGGATGTAGCTGCCGACGAGGCTGGTATCGACGCCGAACTTGGAGGCTTGGGCGCGGTCGACCGCGACCCGCCACTCGATGCCGGGGATCGGACGGGAGTCCTCGACGTTGACCAGACCGGAAATGGTCTCGAGGTGCGCCTTCACCTTGGCGACCTCGGCCGGCAGCAGCTCGGGCTCGCGCGCCGAGAACTCGATCTGGATCGGCTTGCCGGCGGCGGGTCCCTTGCGCTCCTCGGCAGGCTCCACCCAGATGCCGGCGAGGTCGGCGGTGCGCTTCACCACCTCCGCGGTGATCTCCTTGGCGGAAGCCCGCTGCCCCCACTCCTTGTATTCGAGCGTGATCACGGCGACCACGTCCTCGGCGACCTCCTGGCCGCCCTGGCTGCGGGCGCCGACCTGCGTGTAGACCGACCTGAACTGGTCGATCGGCAGGATGCGCTCCTCGACCTCGATCGCCAGGGCCAGCTTCTCCTGGATCGAGAGGTTGCCCCGCGCATGCACGAGCACGCGCGAGCGCTCCGCCTCGATCTTCGGGAAGAACTCGACGCCACGGCCCTTGGCCGCGTAGAGCATCTGCACGCCGACCAGCAGCGCCACCGCCAGCAGCAGCACCTTGCCCGGGTGATCCAGCGCCTTCGACAGGACGCGGACATAGAGGCCGGTCGATCCCTTGAGATCCTCGACCTTGAAGCCGGTGTCGACGTCGTGATGCGCGCCGCCGACGGCAGCCGTGCGCTTGCCGACCACCGAGGCCAGAGCCGGGATGAACAGGAGCGCCATCACCAGCGAAGCCGCCAGCAACGCGATCACCGTCACCGGCAGGTACTTCATGAACTGGCCGACGACCCCGGGCCAGAACAGCAGCGGCATGAAGACCACGATCTTGGTCAGCGTCGAGCCGACGATCGGCGGCGCCATGCGCTTGGCCGCGGCCAGGTACGCTTCCTCGCGCGGATAGCCTTCTTCCATCAGCTTGTCGGCGTACTCGTTGAGCACGATCGCGTCGTCGACGAGCATGCCGACGGCGAGGATCAGCCCGAACAGGACGACGATGTTGACGGTGTAGCCCATCGCCGCCAGCACCAGGATGCCGAGCAGGAACGAGCCCGGAATCGCGATGCCGACCAGCAGGCCGGAGCGGATGCCGAGAACGCCGACCACCACCACCATCACCAGGATGACGCCGGAGACGGCGACGTTGGTGAGGTCCGCCAGCATCACCTTGATGTTGGTCGACTGGTCGTTCGAGTAGGTGACGGTCACCGACTCGGGCCAGCGCTTGCGCTCGGCCTCGACGGTCTCCTTCACGCTCTCGATCGTCTGGATGATGTTCTGGCCGACGCGCTTGGAGACCTCGATGGCGACCGCCGGCCGACCGTTCATGCGGGCGATCGACTCCCGGTCCTTGAAGCCGCGGCGGACCTCGGCGATGTCGGAGATACGGACGACGGCATCGCCCTTCACCTTGACCGGCATGTTCATGATGTCGGGGATGTTCTCGAACACGCCCGGCACCTTGATCGCGAAGCGGCCATGGCCGACGTCGAGCGAGCCGGCCGGAACCAGCCGGTTCGAGCGGGTCAGGGCCGAGATGATCTGCAGGGCGTCGAGGCCGTAGCTTTCCATCCGCATCGGGTCGATGACGACCTCGACGGTCTCGTCGCGGTTGCCGGCGACCTCGGCGCGCAGCACGGAAGGGTTCGCCTCGATGCGCTCCTTGAGGTCGCGGGCGAGCTTGATCAGCGTGCGCTCGGGCGCGGCACCGGACAGGGTCACCACCAGCACCGGGAATTCGCTGATCGCGACCTCGTTGATGACCGGCTCCTTCGCCGTCGGCGGCAGGTCGGGTTTGGCGAGGTCGGTCTTTCGGCGGACGTCGGCCATCGCCTTGGTCGAGTTGAATCCGGCCTCGAACTCCATGACGACGGTGGCGCCGCCCTCGAACGCGTTCGAGCGCATCTCCTTGATGCCCTCGATCGAGCGGAGCTGCGTCTCGAACGGCCGCACCAGCAGACGCTCGGCGTCCTCGGGCGAGATTCCGTCCAGGGTCAGCGCGACGTAGAGGATCGGGATCTTCACGTCGGGATCGCTCTCCTTCGGGATGTCCCGGAAGGTGATGAGCCCGGCGATCAGGATCAGCACGAGCGCCGCGATCGTCGTCCGCTTGTTGAAGAGCGCCAGTTCGATGAGTCGGTTCACGACTTGGCTCCGATGAGGAACGGCTGCGGGGCAACCCGCTCGCCGTCCTTGACGAACTCCTGGCCGACGGCGATCACGCGCGCGGTGTTCGGCAGACCGCTGAGCCAGACGCGCTCGGCGTCGCCGGCGATCACCTGGGCCGGGAAGAAGGCGACCTTGTCGTCCTCGACCACGAGCTTGACGCCGATGCGCCCGAGATCGTCGAGCGTCAGCACCGACGGCGGCAGCGCATGCGCCGAGGTCTGCGCAACCGGCAGCCTGAGCTCGGCAGTCACGCCTTCGACGATGCGGCCGTCGGGGTTCGGCACCTCGAGCTCGACGCGGAAGGTACGGGTCGCGGCGTCGCTGACCGCGCCGATGAAGCGCACCATGCCCTCGACCGAGCCACCGGTGACGAGACGCGCGGAGCCGACCTGGCCGATGCGGATCTGGCCGACCTCGCGCTCGGAGATCTGCGCCATCACCACGGCCGGCGCGAGGTCGACCACGGTCGCGATCGAGTTGCCTTCGCGCACATAGTCGCCGACCTCGACCGGGCGCAGCTCGAGCACGCCGTCGAAGGGCGCGCGGATCTGGGTGCGCTGGATGTCGAGCTCGATGCGGGCAAGCATCGCCTTCGCCGCCTCCAGCGCCGAGCGCGACTCCGCGTTCTTTAGCTCGGGCCTGAAGCCCTTGTCGGCGAGCTGCTTGCCGGCGTCGAGGTCGAGGGTCCGCTGGTGCACGAGGGCCTGCGCCTCTTCCAGGCGCGCCTGCCGGTCGTCCATCGCGAGCTTGGCGATGACCTGGCCCTTCTTCACGCGGGCGCCGCGATCAGCGCCGACCGGCGGAACCGGCGCCGTGGCTGCCGAAAATGCCCGACACCATCCAGCCGGACACACCGGCGACGACGGCGATGGAGAACCACCAGGGGGACATGCGCATGGGGACGATCCTTGATTAGTCGGCTGCGTTCTGACGGCCGGCGGCGAGCTCGGCCAGGAACGCGTCACGGTTGTCGCGGAGGTAGTCGTGGAAGGCGCGATAGACGGCGAGGCCCACGCCGCGGACGAAGGCTTGCCCCGGCTGCTGATGCGCGGCCGCCGGCTCGGCGGCCTTCGCCTCGATGTGGCCGAGGCACTCGCGATAGAGGGCGATGTGGGCGTCGATCTGACGCGCCACCCGATGTGCCGGCATCAGGTGCGCGAAGAACATCAGGAAGAGGAACTCGGAGCGGATGTCGTCGTCGACGGCGATCCCGGTCGCATGATCGGTCAGCGCGTCGGCCAGCGCCGCCTTCCCGGCGGGGGTCAGCGCATAGATCCGCTTGTCGGGCTTCCCGGCCTGGGTCTCGTCGCGGCCCGTGATCAGCCCGTCGCCGGCGAGCTTCGCCAGCGCCGGGTAGATCGAGCCGAAGCCGGCTTTATAGAAATGGCTGAACGGGCCGTCCTCGGCCTGCTTCTTGATCTCGTAGCCGGTCGCATCGCCGAGGCTGAGCACGCCCAGGCAGAAGGTGCGGACATCCATGGATTTTTCCGATCCGATACGTATCGAACGAACATATATCGACCGGATATATATCTAACGAACTTACCTCGATCAAGCGGGTTTGGCGGCGGTCAGGATCCGGATATGCGACCCGAGGCGGTATCCATCACCGTCTCGGTAGGGCTCCAGATGGCGAACCACCTCAGTATCGAGGCGGGCGCGGGTCGCGGTATCCAGATCTGCGAGACGGCTGCCGCCGGTCATTTCCAGCGGCGCCCGCCAGAACGGCTCGCCCGCCTTCACGTGCCGCTCGAAGGTCAGGTCCTTCTCGGCGTAGTCCCGGAAGCCGGCGGCGGCGAAGTCCGGCGACAGGACCCGAGGCGCCGCGTGGCGGAAAGGATCGAAGGGTGGCGGCGCCCGACCGAGGACCGCGTCGATCGCAGCCCGGGTCACCTCGAACATCGGGTTGTCCGCCAACGCCCCCCAGACGAGGAAGGCGGTGCGGCCGCCCGGCACGAGCACCCGGAACACCTCTGCCAGCGCCACGCGCGGCTCTGGGAAGAACATGATGCCGAAACGGCAGGTGACGAGGTCGACGCTCGCGTCGGCGAGCGCCAGGCGCTGCGCGTCCTGGACGACGAAGCCGGCATCGAGGCCGCGGCCGCGAAACCGCCGCGCCGCGCCGGAGAGCATCTCCGGCACGAGGTCGCTCAGGATCAGGTGGCCGCTGGGCTGGATCGCCCGGTGGATCGTGAGGCCGGGCTCGCCCACGCCCGACGCGAGATCGAGCACGCGATCGCCCGGCTTCGCGCCCGCCGCCTCCGCCAGCGGCTGGTTGAAGCGCTCGGCCATCTTCTCGGTACGGTCGGCCCAGCGATCCCAGGCGGTCGCCTGCTCGGTCCAGGTGGCGCGCTGATCGGCGACCGATCCGGGCTCAGGCACGGCCGGCTGCCGCGACGACGCTGTCGATCAGCCTCTGGGTCTTGAGCGCGCTGGCACCGTCCGACGTGCAGGGCGCCGCCGGATCGCGGGCCAGCGTCGCAAGCTCTGCGGCCGCCTCGACGAAGACCGAGACTTGCGCCATCGAGGCGTAGCGTCCCTCGCCCGCCGCCGAGAGGCGCTGGTAGCCCTCATACTCCGGATGCTTGCCGAAACGCTCGATCGTGAGCCGGCTCGAATCCTCGCGGATGCCGAGGCGCCCCTTGCGGCCGATCACCTCGGCCTCGATCACCAGCTGGGCGCGGAAGCCGGTCACCTGAAGGATGCCGTAGGCGCCGGAAGGGAAGTTCAGCAGCGCCGCGGCGGCCGGCTCGTTGGTCTCGACCAGCTGCGGCAACGACAGCGCCGCGATCCTGTCGGGATCGCCAGCGAGATAGCGCATGAGGTCGAGCGCGTGGCTGCCGATCGAGTAGATGCGGTTCGGCGCGGCAACGCGCAGGCAGACGAGATCGCCGATCGCGCCCAGCTCGATCAGCTCGCGTACGCGCCGCCACAGCGGCAGCCAGCGACGATTGTAGGTGACCAGAAGCGGTACGCCGCGTGCGGCCGCGGCGTTCACCATCGCCTCCGCATCGGCATACGAGGTCGCGAGCGGCTTTTCGCACCACACCGCCTTGACCGAGGGACACGAGAGCGCCGCGTCGAGATCGGCGCGATGGCGGCTGGCCGGCGTGCAGATGCTGACCACGTCGGGCCGGATCGCCGCCAGCAGCGACGCCGCGTCCGGATGAACCGGCACGTCGGGGCAGCGCTGGCGAAAGCGATCGGCATTACCGGCATCCGGATCGGCGGCACCGACGATCCGGTAGCGGTCGGAGAGCGCGAGATAGGCACCGGCATGGCTCCACGGCGCCAGCCGGCCGGGCTCTTCGTCGAACCGCGATCCCGCCTTGCCGAGGCCGATGATCGCGGCGGTGAGGAGGTCAGTCATCGAGTCTCGCCCCCCACCCTAACCCTCCCCCACGCTCCGCGGGGGGAGGGAACACGATGCTCAGCGCCACCCTCCTCGTATCCCCTCCCCCTTCGTGGGGGAGGGTTAGGGTGGGGGGCACCGGATGCAACGCATCTAGCCCTTGAACGCCACGAACTCCGTCACCTGCTTGCTGAGGCCGCCGATGCCAACCGTGACGACGTCGCCGGGCTTCAGAAACACCGGGTTCGGCTTGATCGCGCCGCCGACGCCGGCCGGGGTGCCGGTCGCGATCACATCGCCTGGCTGCAGCGTGAAGAAGTCGCTGAGGTAGCTGATCAGGAAGGCGCAGTCGAAGATCATGTCCTTCGTGTTGCCGTTCTGATAGCGGTGCCCGTTGACCTCGAGCCAGATCGGCAGCGTCTGCGGATCCTTGATTTCGTCGGTCGTCACCAGCCACGGACCCAGCGGGCCGAAGCCGTCGCAGGCCTTGCCCTTCTGCCACTGGCCCATGCGCTTGTGCTGCCACTCGCGCTCGGACACGTCGTTGCAGATGGTGTATCCGGCGACGTAGTCGAGAGCGCTTTCCTTGGATACGTGCTTCGCCGTGCGGCCGATGACGACGGCGAGCTCGGCCTCCCAGTCGGTCTTCTGCGACCCCTTCGGGATCGTGATCGGATCGTTGGGACCGCCGATCGAAGTATCCCACTTGTTGAAGACGATCGGCTCGGCCGGGACCGGGATCGGGTTGGTGCTCTCGGCGATGTGGTCGCGGTAGTTGGCGCCGATGCAGATGAACTTGCCGATGCTGCCGATCGGCGCGCCGAGGCGCGGATTGCCGGAAACCAGCGGCAGGCTCTTGGGGTCCACCGCCTTGATGCGGGCAAGGCCCTGCGGCGTCAGCACCTCGCCGGCGATGTCGGGTACCTGGGCCGAGAGGTCGCGGAGCTTGCCGTCGGCATCGACGAGACCGGGCTTCTCGGCGCCCTTGGCGCCGTAACGAACGAGCTTCATCGCCTTGGTTTCCTTTACGAAATTCGGTGAGGTCGATAGTATGTCGCAAATCAACGCGCTGCCAAGCGCGACGCATTTGCGGGGGAACACAAGCGCATGCGTACGGTGATCGTCGGCGTCGCCCATTGGCATGCGCAGATGTACGCGGATGCGCTGAGCCAGATCGGATCGCCCGTGCTCGGGACATCCGATCTCGATGCCGGCGCCGGGAAGGCGGCCGCCGACAAGCTGAAGCTGCCGTTCGATACGGACGCAGGCACGATGCTCGACCGCATCAAGCCCGACCTCGTCTTCGTGCTGCCGCGCCACGACCGGGCGATGGACGAGCTGAGGCCGGTGCTCGACCGGCGCCTGCCCTTCCTGATCGAGAAGCCGATGGGCCTCGATGGCGTACATGCGCGCGCCGTCGCGGAAGCCGCCAAGAAGACGGGGGTCTTCGCCGCCTCCGCCCTCGGCAACCGTGGGCTCGCGATCTGGAAGCGCCTCGGCGAGCTCCGCCAAGCCGGCAAGCTCGGCACGGTGATGCATGGGCATTTCCGCACCGTGAACGGCCCGCCCGGACGCTATCGCGACTGGGCCGTCGGCTGGATGCTGGATCCCGCGGTCTCCGGCGGCGGCTGCCTGCGCAACCTGGGCTTTCACGGCGTCGACGCGGCGATCTCGCTGCTCGGCCCCGATGCCAAGGTCCGCGGCGCCGCGATCACGACGCACGCCTACAAGCTGCCGGTCGAGGAATTCGCCACCGCGATGATCGCGGTCGACGGCGGCCCCGTGGTCACCGTCGAGGCGGGCTACTCCTACGCCGCCGGCGGCGGCGACATGGAATGGCGGATCGCCGCGACCGGCGCCTACCTGCGCGAAACCAGGGGCAAGCTGGAAGTCCGGCTCGCCGACGGCACGCTGGAGACGACCGACGTGCCGCCGCCGGGCTATCATCATTTGACCGAAGACACGTTGCGGCGCCTCAAGGAAGGCCGCCCGCCGGCGGCCGACGTAGAGGATTGCGCGCGCGCCGCCGAGCTCATCGACAAGATCTACCAGACAGCAGGACAAGGGAGGACCGCATGAAGAAGACACTGCTCGCGACCGCCGCCATGGCGCTCGCACTCGCCGCGCCCGCCTATGCGCAGACCACGCTCAAATTCGTGCCCCAGGCCGATCTCCGCATCCTCGACACCGCGTGGACGACGGCGGCGATCACCCGCAACCACGGCTATCTCGTCTACGAGCCGCTGTTCTCCTACGATTCCAAGAACGAGCCTAAGCCGCAGGCGGTTGAGTCCTGGACGACGAGTCCCGACGGGCTCACCTGGACCTTCAACATGCGTCCGGGCATGACCTTCTCCGACGGCACGCCGATCACTGCGAAGGACGCGGCGGCCTCGCTCGAGCGCTGGTCGAAGCGGAAGGCGAGCGGCACCACCATGCGCGCCCGCATGGCGGCGATCACCGCGAAGGACGACAAGACCTTCGAGATCACCTTCAAGGAGCGCTTCGGCCTGGTGCTGGAGACGCTGTCGGACGCGATTCAGCCGAGCTTCGTGCTCCGCGCCCAGGACGCCGCCGCCGATCCGTTCCAGCAGATCCAGTTCAAGGAGGTGGTCGGATCGGGTCCCTTCTCCTTCGTCTCCGAGGAATGGGTTCCGGGCTCGAAGGCCGTCTACAAGAAGAACACGAACTACAAGCCGCGGCCCGAGGCGCCGGACGGGTTCTGGGGCGGCAAGGTCGCCAAGCTCGACCGCATCGAGTGGATCTACATCCCCGACCCCAACACCCAGGTGCAGGCGCTGATCCGGGGCGAGGTCGACGTCATCGAGATCCCGCCGGTCGACCTGCTGCCGCTGCTGAAGAAGGACCCGAAGATCAAGGTCCAGGTCATGGACCAGATGGGAAGCCAGGGCTTCTTCATGCTGAATGCGCAGGCAGCGCCGCTCGACAAGCCGGAAGTCCGCCAGGCCCTCGCCCACATCGTCGACCAAGCCCAATTCCTGACCGCGACCATCGGCGACCCGGCCTACGAGAAGCCCTGCGTCTCGATCATGGCCTGCGGCTCGCCCAACGAGAGCACGGCCGGCGCCGCCCCCTTCGCCAAGGCCGATGTCGCCAAGGCCAAGGACCTGCTCAAGAAGGCCGGCTACGCCAACGAGCCGATCGTGCTGATGGATCCGACCGACCAGCACATCCTCCACCAGATGGCGGTCGTCATGGGCCAGCTCATGCGCGAGGCCGGCATCAACGTCGACCTGCAGGCCAACGACTGGAGCGCGGTCGTGACCCGCTCGGTCCGCGGCGACAAGCCCGGCCCGGGCTCGCCCGGCTGGCACCTGCACCCGAGCTGGGCGCCCGCGCGCGTCGTCGGCAGCCCGCTGACCGCGACCCAGCTCCGCGCGCCCTGCAACTCGACGACCTTCGTGCCGGCCCCCTGCGACCAAGAGCTGGAAGCCCGCAAGTCGCGCTTCTTCGCCGCCGCGACACCGGCCGAGCGCAAGGCGGCGATGGATTCGCTGCAGGAGCGCTTCTACCAAAGCATGCCCTATGTGGTGACCGGGCAGTTCCTGGCACCGAAGGCGTGGCGCGACAACCTCACCGGCGTGGTCAACGCCAGCGAGTTCGTCTTCTGGAACGTCGAGAAGAAGTGAGCTGAAGCCGGATCCCCTCTCCCGGCGCCGCCGGGGGAGGGTTCCGAACGTCAGTCGCCGTGGTGGACGTGGTCTACCGCGGCCGCCAGATCCTCGAGGATCGGGCAGTCGGGCCGATCGTCGCCGTGGCAACGATGGGCGAGCATCATCAGGGCCGAGCGCATGCCCTGCAGCTCGGCGATCTTGCCGTCGATCGTGGCGACCCGGTCGAGGGCGATCTTCTTCACCTCTCCCGAAGCCCGCTCGCGGTCGCGGTAGAGCGCGAGCAGTTCCCGGCATTCCTCGATCGTGAAGCCGAGCCCACGTGCACGATGGACGAAGCGCAACGTCGCCACGTCCTTGTCGGAGTAGTCCCTGTAGCCGTTGCCGCGTCGCTCCGCCGGCTGGATCAAGCCGACGGACTCGTAGTAGCGGATGGTCTTGGGCGGCATGCCCGAGCGTTCTGCAGCGGCGCCGATATTCATCAGCGTAGGTCCTTTACTCCTCCTCCCTGAGGAGGAGCCTGCCTTGAGATTGCGGGATCGGCAAGATGCCTTTAGATGACCTCGTCCTTTCGGGACGTGGTCTCGCCGTAGCGTCGGAGCGCGGGCTCCTTCAATCCGGCATAGGCATCGGCCAGCTTCTCGTTGACCTTGCGGTTCTCGCTCTCGAAGAGGCTGTTGCCCTTGAGATCGCCGTCGACGAGGAAGGGCCCGAAGCTCTCGACCTCGAACACCCACATCGCCTGGGCGATGCCGAGCTCTTCCAGCCAGTGGACGGCACGCACCTTCTTGATGCCGCGGCCCAACAGCGCGCCGGTGCCGTAGCCGACGGTGGTGAGATACACCGCGCCCTTCGGCACGAAGTGATTGCGGTAATCCTCTTCCGACATGCCGCCCTTGCCGATCACCATCCGACAGCCCGAGACGTCGAACCAGCGGTTCATCCACTTCGAGAAGCGGAAGCTCGCGGTCGCGGTAACCGCGCCGACGTCGTAGCTGCCGTCGGGCCGGACCGCGGCGGCCGGCGAGCAATGGAAGTTCACGTTGGAGACCGAGGCGAGATCGACCGGCGGCTTCAGCCCCTCGTCCAGCACGCGGCGATAGAGGCCTTCGCGGCCGGTGTAGATCGGGCCGTCCAGGTAGACGATCATGCCGGCTTCGAGCTTCGCCAGGTCCTCCGGCGTCACCGGCGTCTTGAGGCGGATCTCCTTCATTCCACGCCCTCCCGCCGGTGGTAGTCGGTGAACCACGCCGGATCGGTCCGGTACTCGACCCGCCCGTCGGCGTGGAGGCGCGCCACCGCCCGGCGCGAGGACAGGCAGAACGCATGCACGCTCATCGGCATGCCGCCGGTATGGGTGTGGGCGACCTCGATATGGCAGTCGACCACCATCGACTTGCCGACGAAGCCCATCGGTCCCATGCCGATCGAGTTGCCGAGTTCCCTCAGCTCCGCCTCGAGCGCGGCGATCTTGGGATCGGGATTCTTGTCGCCGACGACACGGAGGCAGGCCGCCTGCTTGCCGATGGTCATGGCCGTATCCTTCGAGCCGCCGAGCCCGATGCCGATGATCGCCGGTTGGCAGGCGAGACCGCGGCGGCCGAACTGTACCAGGACGTCGAGATAGAACTTCTTGATGCCGTCGATGCCGTCGCCGGGGAACAGCATCCGGTAGTCGGTGCCGAAGAGACCGCCTTTGTGCACCGTTGTGATGTCGACCCAATCGGCGTCGGGTTCGAAGGAATAGTCGATCTCGGGCGCGTGGATGCCGACATTGTTGTTGTTGTCGGCGCGCGACAGCGGATGAACGCGGTTGGGCCGGAGCGGCACCTCGTTCGTCGCCTTCGCGACGGCGCGGCGAAGCGCGCGTTCCAGCGCGATGAAACCGCCCTGCAGCTTCGCCTCGTTTCCGGCCTTCACGTAGAAGCGCGGCAGCCCGGTATCGGCGCACATGGCGCGGCGGTCGGCCTCTGCCGCCTCCCAGTTCTCCACCATTGCCTTCAGCACGAACTTCGAGAGATCGTTCGGCTCGGTCTCCAGCATCGCCTTGATGCCGTCGGCATAGTCCTTCGGGATGACGATCGCCGCCTGGCGCGTCAGCTCGAGGCCCACATCCTCGATGGTCGAAGAGGAGATCATGCGCCCTCACTCATGTCAGTGACTGCCCTGGGCGGACGCGGGTGAAGGCGACGGGGGTCGTGGTCACGGCGATGCGGTTTCCTTCGAGCGTCACGACGGTATTCTCCGACTTCTCCAGCGATCCGGTCTCGGGGAAATCCGAGCGGTAATGCGCGCCCCGGGAGTCGTCGCGCCGGAGCGCGGCGGCGGCGATCGCCCGGCTGGTCAGGATCAGGCTGTCGAGGCTGAGCCAGTCGGCCCAGGTGACGTTGAACGCCCGCGTGGTCTGGGGCAAGCCGGTCTCGGCGAGCTCGGCCGCGAAGTCTTCGAGTGCCTTCTGTCCTCGCTTCAGGCTGGCCTCGCTGCGGATGATGCCGACGTCGTCCCACATCAGGCGGTAGAGGCGCTCGCGAAGCTCGTTGAGGTCGCCTGGCTTCCGCGAGAACGGACGCAGCGTGTCGGCGACCGCGGCCTCGATCGCCGCCTCGTCAGGCGCGACGATACCGCCGTCGGACCTGGCGAAGGCCGCCATGGCCTCGCCGGCGATGCCGCCATAGACGGTCGAGTTGGCGACGCCGTTGCCGCCGAGGCGGTTGGCGCCGTGCACGCCGCCGGTGTCCTCGCCGGCGGCGAAGAGGCCGGGAAGCGAGGTCCTGCAGTCGAGTGCGTACTCGACGCCACCCATCATGTAATGCGCGGTCGGCACCACCTCGACATTGCCCGCGACCAGGTCGAAGCCGACATCGGCGCAGCGCGTGACCATGCCCTTGAACTGCTTCCGGACCATCGCCGGATCGAGGTGCTTCATGGTGATGAAGACGCCGCCGTTGGGGCCGGTCTTTCCGGCCTTCATCTGGTCGTACATGCCGCGGCTGACGATGTCGCGGGTCGCCCTCTCGTTGCGCGGATCGTACTTGTGCATGAAGCGCTCGCCGGCCCCGTCGAGCAGATGGCCGCCGGCGCCGCGGAGTCCTTCCTCGATGATCGTGCCAGTGATGCGCGTGTCCTTGCCGGCGATCAGGCCCGTCGGATGGAACTGCACCATTTCCATGTCGCGGAGCCTGAGGCCCGCGCGCAGCGCCATCGCGAGCCCGTCGCAGGACTTGTCGCCGGATGGCGTGTGATAGAGGTACATCGTGGGCCCGCCGCCGGTCGCCAGCAGCACCGCCTTGGCGGCGACGAACCGGAACTCGCCGGTGCGGACGTCGAGCATCAGGACGCCGGAGATCCGCTGGCCGTCACGCGACGGGATCAGCGCGATCGCTCGGTGCTCCTCCAGCCGCTTGATGCCGCGGGCCCAGACCTGCTCGGCGAGCCGGTTGATGATCTCGATGCCGGTGAGATCGCCCTTGTGCACGGTGCGGTCCACGGTCTGGCCGGCGAAGGCCTTGAAGTGGAGGCGGCCATCGGGATTGCGGTCGAAGAAGCAGCCCCAGCGGTTCTCGAGCTCGACGATGCGCTCGACCGCGCCCTCGACCAGTCGCCAGGCGAGCTCCTGGTGGTTGAGCCACTTGCCGCCTTCGATCGTGTCCATGAAGTGGCGCTGCAGGGAGTCGCCGGGCGCCAGCGCCACGTTGTAGCCGCCCTGCACCATGCGGGTGCAGCCGCTCTTGCCCAGCAGGCCCTTCACCGCGATCGTGATATCGAGGCTCGGATCCTTGTCGTGCGCGTGCAATGCCGCGAGCAGGCCGGCGCCGCCCGAGCCCAGGATCAGCAGGTCGGTCTGATGTCGATCGAGGCCGCTCATGCGAAGGCCCGGATCACGAAGCCGGCGCCAACCGCGAGCGACGCCGCCGCAGCCCAGCCGATCCAGGTCTTCTGCCGGTCGCTCCACGGCAGCAGCTCGATCGCGAGCAGGCGGAGCCCGCCGAACATGTGCATCGCCAGCAGGATCACGAGGCCGGTTTCCGCCGCCTTGACCAGCGGAAGCTCCGACCACTTCAGGAAGCCGTCGAGCGCCGAGGCCTCGACGGCGAGCCCGAGGACGATCAGATGGATCGGCAGGAACAACGCCAGCGCCAGTCCCGAGAGACGATGGACCAGGAAGGCCCGGTAGGAGGCATGGCTGCGCATCAGGAGATCGCCTGGACCGCACGGAGGCCGATCGCGAGCAGGACCAGGCCGAAGCCCATGGTCGCGAAGTCGAGCGTGCGGTTGCGCCACGAGGTCCATTCGCGGATCACGACGCGGACACCGATCGCCGCATGGATCGCCGCGGCGACGACGAAGAGCGCATAGACCGTCGGCCACAGCATCGTCGACCGCGTGCGGCCGAGGATCTCCCCCGCCGAGAGCCCGCCGGCCACCGCATAGAGGATCACGCCTAGATGCAGCAGCACGAGCGGCGCCAGCACCAGCGCCGAGCCGCGCTGGGCGATGTAGAGCCAGAGATCGAGCCGCTTCACAGCTCGCCCTTCAGCGCGGCCATGACCACCAGCCGCTTCAGGCCCGCGATCGAGCGCGTCGGGTTGAGGCCGACCGGGCAGTGCTCGACGCAGTTCTGGTGGCCATGACAGGCGTGGCAGCCCGCATCCTCGGCGACCGCCTTTAGGTGGCCTGCCCTATCGCCGTCGCGCACATCGTTGACCAGCGTCCAGGCGCGGTTGAGCGCGGCGGGCCCGAGATAGTCCGGCTGCCAGGAGACGACGTCGCAGGCCGAGTAGCAGACGCCGCAGCCGATGCATTCGATGCCGGCATCGGCCTCCTTCCGCTTCGGATCCTCCGGCGGGATCGTCGCCACATGCTTCGCCTTGGCGTCGGAGGGGATGAAACGACCCAGCGCCTCCTGGCCCTTGTCGAAGAAGGGCGCCATGTCGGTCGCCAGGTCCTTGATGATCGGCAGGTTGCGCAGCGGCTCGATACGGACGCGACCCGACGCGGCAACCTTCTGCACATGTGTGCGGCAGGTCCACCGCGGCGTGCCGTTGACGGTCATGGCGCAGCTGCCGCAGACGCCGACCCGGCAGGCGAAGCGATAGGCGAGGCTCGGGTCGAGCTTCCGCTGCACATAGGTCACGAGGTCGAGCACGGTCTGGCTCGGCTGGGTCGGCACCTCGAAGGTCTCGAAGCTCCCGTCCTCGTCGCCGCGCCAGATCTCGACCTTCAAATCAGTCATCGCTGCATGCCCCAGCGGCGCACGGTGCGGGCCTCGAGCGCGCGGAAGACCACGGCTTCGACCGCGAGCCCGATCAGGATCACCATGACCAGGCCGGCGAAGACCTCCGGGATGTTGAGCTCGTTCCGGTTCTCGAAGATGAACCAGCCGAGGCCGCCCGAGCGCGAGGAGACGCCGAACACCAGCTCGGCCGCGATCAGCGTCCGCCAGGCGAAGGCCCAGGCGATCTTGAGGCCCGCGAGGATCGAGGGGAACGCCGCCGGGATCAGGATGTGGATTACGTAGCGGATGCCGGTGAGACCGTAGTTGCGCCCCGCCATCCGCAAGGTGTCGGAGACCGCGGTGAAGCCGGCATGGGTGTTGAGGGCCAGGGGCCAAAGAACCGAGTGAACGAGCACGAACACGAGCGAGGTCTCGCCAAGGCCGAACCAGAGGAGGGCGATCGGCAGGAGCGCGATCGCCGGCAAGGGATTGAACATCGCCGTCATCGTCGACAGCAAGTCGCTTCCGACCCGGGTCGAAACGGCGAGGGCGGTGATCACCAGCGCCAGCACGACGCCGATCACATAGCCCTTCGCCAACACCGTGATCGAGGACCACGCGCGCCAGAGCAGCCCGCGCGTGAGGATCGACTCCCACAGCGCGCTCGCGACATCGGAGAAAGGCGGAAAGATCAGCGCGTTGGAGAGCCAAGCGCCGTAGGCCTGCCAGATCGCGGCCAGGACCAGCAGCAGGAAAATGCGGCGGGCACTGGCGAGGTTGGTCAGCCTCTCGAAGGCCGAGAGCGGCCGGGCGACATCGCCGACATTGCCGAGCGGCGGCAAGCGCCGCTCGAACTCCGGCCGGCGCGGCGGCAGCGGCTTGGTCGCGCCGTCAGCCATGCGACTCGACCCGGTCGGCGAACAGCATGTCGTGGATGCGCGACTGCAGCTTCTGGAAAGCCTCGCCGCCGACCGAACGGTGATCGAAGCCGTCGGCGTCGAGCTCGGCCTTCACCCGGCCCGGATGTGGCGACATCACCAGGATGCGGCTGCCGACGATGATCGCCTCCTCGATCGAATGCGTGACGAAGAGCACGGTGAAGCGCGTCTCTTCCCAGAGCGCGAGCAGCTCCTCCTGCATCTTGCGCCGGGTCAGCGCGTCGAGCGCGGCGAAGGGCTCGTCCATCAGCAGGATCGCCGGCTCCATCGCCATGGCGCGCGCGATCGCGACCCGCTGCTTCATGCCGCCCGACAGCATGTGCGGGTGGACGTCGGCGAAGCGGTCCAAGCCCACCTTGGCGATGTAGGCGCGCGCGCGATCCTCGGCCTCGCGGCGCTTGAGCTTGCCGCTCGCGGTCAGGGGGAACATCACGTTCTCCTTGACCGTCTTCCAAGGCGGCAGCTGGTCGAACTCCTGGAACACCATCATCCGATCCGGCCCCGGGCCGTCGACTTCGGCACCCGACAGACGGATCTCGCCCTCGACCGGCTTCAGGAACCCGCCGACCGATTTCAGCAGGCTCGACTTGCCGCAGCCCGATGGCCCCAGCAGCACGAAGCGGTCCGCCGGGAAGACCTGGAAGTCGACCCTGTACGTCGCCGTGACCAGATGGTCCGGCGTCTTGTACTGGAGCGTGACGCCGGATACGTCGAGAAGCGGAGCCAGCTGGTTCAGCTCCCCTTGCCCGCCGCCGCTTCCTCGAAGACGTAGTCCTTGAAGCTCGCGGCCTTGTTCTTGAGCGCGCCGACCTTATGCATGAACTCGGCATAGGCCATCGTGTTCTGCGGCTCGAGCGTGAAGACGATCTCCGGGTCGTTCAGCATCTTCAGGATGAAGGCCGGGTCTTCCTTGCTCTTGTTGGCCTCGATGTAGGTCTTGGCGGCCGCTGCCTTGTCGGCGTTTATGCGCTTGACCGCCTCGCCGAGCGCCTCGAGGAAGGCCTTGTAGGTCTTCGGGTTCTTGGCGCGGAAATCGTCGCGCGCCCAGACCAGGTTGAAGGTCGTGGGGCCGCCCAGCACGTCGTAGGAGTTCAGCACGCGGGTGATCTTGGGATCGGCGAGCTGCGTGTACTGGAACGGCGGGCTGCCGAAATGCGAGTTCACCTCGGTGGCACCCGACATCAGCGCCGCGGTCGCGTCCGGATGCGCCATCGAGACGGTGAACTCGTCCAGCGCGTCGAACTTGCCGAGCAGCTTCTCCGCCGCCATCTGCAACGTGCGCGCCTGCACCGAGACTTTCACCGCCGGCAGCGCGATCTTGTCCTTCGCGGTGAAGTCCTTGAGCGACTTGATCGCCGGGTTGCGGGTGGTGAGATAAAGCGGCATCGAGTTGATCGCCGCGATCGCCTTGACGTTCAGGTTGCCCTTGGTGCGATCCCAGATCAGCAGCAGAGGCCCGACGCCGCCCGAAGCCACGTCGAGCGATCCCGACAGCATCGCGTCGTTCATCGGGTTGCCGGATGCCAGTTGCGACCACGTCACCTTGATGTCGAGGCCCGCCTTCTTGCCGGCCTCCTCTATCAGGTTGTGGTGGCGCATCATCTGGAGCGGCAGGTAGCTGATGCCGAACTGCTCGGCGATGCGGATCTCACCCTCGGCTTTCGCCGTTCCGGCGATCAGGCCGAGCACGGCAGCCAAAATTAGAATCCGTCTCATGTTTCCCTCCCGTACGACCTTTGTTGAGGCCAAGTATGCCCAACTCCGGCGGGCCCGTCGATTGAAGCGAGGGCGAAAGATCGGGGACCGGCGCTTCCGGGTCCATTCCCTTTCAGGCCCCGGCCGCAGAAGGATCCTGCTGCGACCGGTCTCGCCCGCGACGGTCGATTTCTGCATACTCCGCGCCCCATGACTTCCAAACGCACCGCCGCCGACGCCATCGCCGGCACGCTCAAGGCCTATGGCGCCGAGTTCGCCTTCGGCATTCCCGGCAACGACGTGCTCGAGCTGGTTCGCGCCTGCGAAGAGGCCGGCATCCGCTTCGTGCTCGCCAAGAGCGAGCCCTCGGCCGCGTTCATGGCGGACGCGGCCTACCAGGTGACGGGGAAGCCCTCGGTGCTGATTCCGGCGCTCGGGCCGGGCCTCGCCAACGCGATCTCCGGCATCGCCGGCGCCTTGCAGGAGCGGTCAGCCGTGATCGTACTCGGCGGCGAGATGGCGACGAAGCAGATGGGGATCTACACTCATCAGGTCTTCGACCACGTGGCGCTGGCAACGCCGGCGACCAAATGGGCTGCGACCCTGAACGTAACTCGCGCCGCACAGCAGACGGCGAAGGCGCTCGATATCGCGCTCTCCTTCCCCGCCGGCCCGGTGCTGCTCAATTGCCCCGCCGACCATAGCCGCGCCGTTACCGACGAGCCGGCCTATGCGCCCCCGAAGCGGTTGCCCGCAACTCTCGACGACGCGGCGGCAAGCGCCGCCAAGACGATCCTGGCAAAGGCGAAGCGCCCGCTGGCGCTGGTCGGGCGCGGTGCGATCCACGAGGGCGTCGCGGCACCCTTGAAGGCCTTCTGCGAGGCCTGGGGCATGCCGCTGCTCGCCAGCTACAAGGCCAAGGGCGCGCTCGACGAGCATCACAAGCTCTCGCTCGGCAGCGTCGGCCTCTCGCCGATCGTCGATGCCGAGACGATGAAGATCGTCGAGGCTGCCGACCTGCTGGTGCTTGTGGGTTTCGATCCGATCGAGCTCAGGGATGCCTGGATCGACGCCTGGCCGGCGGCGAAGCCCGTGCTGTCGCTCGACTGGGGTCCGCTGCCGCACCGGATGTTCCCGACCGGCAT
>JBGALV010000182.1:0-3737 GCA_044223515.1 Alphaproteobacteria bacterium | reverse complement strand
CAAGCACCTGGTCGAGCTTGGCCCAGATGAGCCGGTGATCGTTGAAGTCGAGCCCGCCGGTGAGGACGATCTTCGGGCCGGGAGGAAGAAGGACCTCCTGATCGGCACGCTTCTTCGCCATCAGGAAATCGCGGCTGTCGATCATCGCCGAGGTGAGATTGCGATGGTTGACCTTCGATCCGCTGCGCGGAAGCCAGGGCTTGCCGACGTGCCGTTCGTAGTGTTCGGCGGCCTGGTCGCGCATCAGCTCGAAGGCGGCTTGGCGCTCGATGAGCGTTTTGCCCTCGGCGATCTGGCGCTCGAGTTCGACCGACTTCACCTCGCTGCCGTCCTGTTCCCGCTGCGAGCGCTTTTGAGCCTGCTCGTTATCGTCGAGCTCGCGTGCGATCCGTTCGGTGGCGCGATGGAAAACATTGACGGTCGACCAGAGGAGATCGTCGAGATCGGGTTCGAGGCGTGTGTCCTCCAGGGTGACGATAAGAGCGTCGAAGATGTCGGCGACGGCGCCCGCGACCGCGTTGCCGTCCGGAAGAAGCCGCTGGTCGGGTTCATCGGCGAAGGGCCGGTAGCCGTGGAGCTGCAACTCGTTGAGAACATGGTCGGTGGGTGAGGATTCGTGGTGGGGTTCGAAGTCGTCGTGGTCGTCCATGGGATGCTCCGTCGTTAGGACCGCGACCGTCGCGGCCTTCATGGCGACGAAGCCCACCGGCGGGCCGGCCCTGCACCCGGAGCGCAGCGCAGGGCCGGAGCGTCAGCGGAGGATGGCGAAGGCCGGCTATTTTGCCTCGCGATGGAAAGGCGCGGCACGCGCCGCCGGAAAATAGTCGGCCGCCGCCATTGCCGGGCCGGCCCGACTGTGGGCCGATCGCCCTCTCGAAGGCCGAGGCGCGGTCCTCTCAATTGTATGGGGCATCCGGACGGGCATGGCGTGATCGCCGCCACCCTCCTCCCGCCGGCTATGCCGCCAGGCCCATGAAGCGCGCCACGTCCTGCGGCCCGATCTGCATCCGGGTCTGGCTTCTGAGCGCATCGATGCCGAGGGTGCGGAGATCCTCGTTGAAGTCGCCGCGCTGGGGCGAGATCACGATCGCCTCGATCCCGGCCGCGTTCGCCCGTTCGACCAGGCTGTCGCGCGCACCGTCACCGGCTGGATCGTCGTCGCGCAGGATATAGAGCCGCCGCAGCGTGTCCGGGAACAGGATGGCGGCGAGATGGGCTGCGGAGAGCGCCGCCAGCATCGGCATGTCGGGCAAGACTTGCCTGACCGACAGGACGGTCTCGATGCCTTCGCCGGCCGCCATGACTTCGCCGCCCGTGCCAAAGCGAACCGCGTTGCCGAGAAGATCGCCCATCGCACGCCTCGGTGTGTCGAGCGGCGCCTTGTCGCGGCGTCGTGGGTCGAGCCAGGTCCGATGCGCCCCGGTGATCTTGCTGCCAAGGTCTGTGACGGCGGCGATCATCGCCGGCCAGGTCTCGGTCGGAGAATGCTCGTCGGGCCGATAATAGCAGCGCGGGTGGAAGCGCAGATTTCCGATTCCGCGTAAATCCGTAATGCCGCGTTCGCGTAAGTACGACTGTACGAGCGTGCCCGTGATCGGCTGCGACATGCCGAACAGGCGGCGGGCCGCCTCGGGCGATCCGTGCGGCGCTGGCGCCTGACGCGGGTTTGCCGGCATCGGCTCGGGCGGCGGCATGCTGAGGAAGGTCCGTGCCTCGTCGGCGACATCCTTGAAGTCGATGAGCCCGCAGCTCTCCTGACGGTCAGAGATCAGCCGCCACGCTGCGTCGGTCCATTTACCTGCCGGACCTTTCGGCGTGTCCTTGAGCCGGACGTACATCGAGCGTCCGGGCGCGTTGCGCACGTCGCCGACCAGCCAGTAGTTGCCTTCGAGGCGGCCGCTGGAAAGATAGTGTCGGCACACCGCCTCGGCCTGCCGGCCAAGACGATGCGCAAGATCGGAAGCGTCCAAACGTGCCATCACGCGGCCTCCCGCTCGGAGATGCGCGCGACCGGGAAGGTGTCTAGCAGCTTGGCGAGGATAGCTGGCCCGGTGCCGTCAACCGGGACGAAGAAGCGCAGCTTCCAGGAGATGATCTCGCTGAACAGCCCATATGCCCGCAGCCGGTCGCGCATCGCCTCGGTGAAGCCGGTCAGTTCCAGTCGTTGGGCGTTCATCACGCGGGCGCGCCTAAGCTGGAGGCCACCGGCGAGATCGAGGATCGCGATGCCATCCATCAGCGCGGTGAAGGCCTGCTCCGGAGTCAGCGACGAAGCGCCCTTGGTGACTGCGTTCACCGCCCAGGCGGGCGACACGCGCCGGCCGATGATGCGCTCGCCGTCATCGGTCTGGAGCCGGTAGACGCGGGTCGACTCGTTCGGTAGGCGCTTCCAGATCGGCAGCAGCAGGCCGGCGACGATATGGATCGTGCTGTCGGAGAACTCCGGCACGTCGTTCAGCTCTGCCCACCACGCTGCGGCGAAAGCGGCGCGATCGACTTCCTCCCAATGACTCTCCTCCATCATGCGCAGCGGCGCATAGTTCTGCTCCATCGGCCGGATCAGGCAGACACGGCGCTCGATCTCGCCATCATCGAGCATCATCGACGATGCGGGAATTTGCACGGCGGCGCGTCCCGAGCGGCCGTTGACCAGCAGCCGTGTCCGTGGATCGGAGAGATGATCGAGCGCATCGGCCAAGCTCGTCGGACGATTGCGCTCCCGGCGGGTGATCGTGAGCAGCCGCGTTTCCGCGCCACTGCTCGGATGGGTGTGAATCACTTCCGCGTCGGTGACGACGAAGCTCTGGGCCTGCAGCGTCTCAAGCCCGATGTCGTAGACACCGCTGCGGATCGCGCCCTCGACCTTGGCGGTCAGGAGCTGCTCGAACGCCGTGAACAGCACGCCCTGCAGGTCGATGGTCAGGGCCAGCAGGCGGTTGAGGAAGGTGGTGATCGGCGGCAGCTCGTCCTTAATGCCGTTGTCGTCCGTGAGCTTGAGCCCGGTGGCGGACTCGAAGCGGTGGAGCGAGCAGCCCTCGACCTTGCCACGAACGAGCAGCAGATAGAGCTGACGCAAGGCATCGCGGGCATAGGGGCTTTCGAGATTGTCTTCAGGCCGGAATAGGCCTTGGCCTCCGGTCTGGCGCTGCCCGCGCGTGATGGCGCCGAGCGTGTCGAGCCGGCGCGCGATCGTCGAGAGGAAGCGCTTCTCGGCCTTCACATCGCTGGCGATCGGCCGGAAGAGCGGCGGCTGCGCCTGGTTGGTGCGGTTGGTACGACCGAGCCCCTGGATCGCCGCGTCAGCCTTCCACCCAGGCTCCAGCAGATAATGGACACGCAGGCGTTGATTCTGCGCGCCAAGGTCCGCGTGATAGCTGCGCCCCGTGCCGCCGGCATCCGAGAAGACGAGGATGCGCTTCTGGTCATCCATGAAGGCGGCCGCCTCGGCGAGATTGGCCGATCCTGCCCGTTTCTCGACTGTAAGGCGCTCACCCTTGCGCACCACGCGGCGCGACCGACCGGTGACCTCGGCGACCACGTCGGTGCCGAAGCGCTGGACGATCTGATCAAGGGCGCCGGGCACAGGCTCAAGCGATGCGAGCCGCTCGATCAGTTCATCGCGCCGGGCCACGGCTTCCCGGCTTTCGACCGCCTGGCCATCTCGGTAGACCGGCCGCGACGACAGATTGCCCTCGCTGTCGGAGAACGGCTCGTAGAGCTGCACCGGGAAGGAATGG
>JBGALV010000181.1:0-3766 GCA_044223515.1 Alphaproteobacteria bacterium | reverse complement strand
GCCGGGATCGCCCAGGCGTTGTCGTTGAGCTTGACCGTCACGCGATAGCGCTTGCCCGGCACGAGAGGCTCCGGATGCTCGTGGCTGTCGCGATGGGTGAGGTTGAGCACGCCGTAGGTGATGCGGGTCGAGGCGCCGTCCGGCGCCACGTCGTTGAGGCGGACCGCGATCTGAGCCACCGGCTTGTCGGCGGCGAGGTCCAACGTCACCATCGGCGCACCGAGGAACTCGATGCGTTCGCCCAGGGGCGCCGTGTCGAAACAGAGCGAGTTGCCGTCGTCCTCTCGCTGGTCGGTCGGCATCTCCGCCTGATACCCGTACGGGCACCACTCGCCGGCGCCTTCGCCGATCGTGACCGGCGACGCATGCGTGAGCGCCTGCTCGGGCGACGCCTTGTCGTCGAGCGATCCCATGTTCAGATGCCATCGGCGCGATCCGATCTTCGCGCTCGGCCACGACGTCTCGGCCACCCAGCGGCCGGGACGTTCGGCATAGAAGGTCTTGGGCGGCGTCCAGTCGTGCATCCAGACTCGGTACATCGGCTCGTCCATGAAGCCGGTGTCCTTGCCCTTCAGCCAATGATCCCAGAAGCGCACGGCCTCCTGCAGGAAGCCCATCGCCGGTCCGGGCACGCCGGCATGTCCCCAGCGGTGGCCCCAGGCGCCGATCAGTCCCTTGCGGGGTGCTTTCAACCCGGCAAGGAGCCGCGGGATCGCATTCGAATAGCCGTCGGCCCAGCCGCCGACCGCGTAGACCGCGCATTCGATGTCGGCGAAATTCTCGCAGACCGAGCCGTGCTTCCAGTAGGCGTCGCGGCGCGGATGCGACATCCATGTCGCGACCAGCGACTCCGAGTTCTCGAGCCGCTGCATCCACATCTCGCGCCAGCGCTCGCCGACCAGCGCTGGGTCCGGCGGCCGTGCCATGAAGCTGAATGCGGTCGAGCCCCACATCAGGTTGTCGTTGAGCAGGCAGCCGCCCATGTAGTGCATGTCGTCGGCATAGCGGTCGTCGGTCGAGCAGGCGGTGATGATGGCCTTCAGCGCCGGCGGGCGGCGCGCGGCGATCTGCAGTCCGTTGAAGCCGCCCCAGGAGATGCCGAACATCCCGACCTTGCCGGTGCACCAGGGCTGCTTCGCCAGCCACGCGATGACCTCGACGCCGTCGGCCAGCTCCTGCTCGATGTACTCGTCGAACATCAGCCCGTCGGACTCGCCCGATCCTCGCCGGTCAACCCGGACGGCGGCGTAGCCGTGCCCGGCGAAGTAGGGATGCATCTGCTCGTTGCCGATCGCGGTGAAGTCGCGCTTGCGATAGGGCAGGTATTCGAGGAGGGCGGGGACGGGGTTCTTGTCCGCGTCCTCGGGCAGCCAGATACGGGCGGCGAGCCTGGTGCCGTCGGAGAGCGTGATCCAGGCATTCTCGATCTCGCGGACCTTGCGCGGGAACTCCGTCACGATCTTCATGGCGCGCCCTCCCTTGGCTGGGTAAGGGTTGTCAGCGGAGACAATCATTGCCAGCGAAACGCACGGGGCCCGGAACGCCATGAGCGACGAGAACGCGATCCGCCAGCAGCGGAAGCGGACCAACAAGCTGATCGCCGATCACGAGGCCGAGCGGCTGCGCCCGTTCTTCCTGCCGACCGTGACCGTGGTCGCCGGCGACGGCTCGGTGGTCTCGGGCATGGACGAGCTGATCCGGCGCTTCGCGGAGTTCTTCAAGGACCCGACCTTCGTCACCTTCGAGCGCAGGACCGAGACGGTCATCCTCGACAAGAACGGCGCCCGCGCCTCCGAGCGCGGCGACTGGGTCGCCTCATGGCACGGCCCGTCCGGCCTCATGACCGGTGGCGGCCAGTACCAGGCGGCCTGGAGGAAGGCCGGGTCGCAATGGGTGATCGAGTCCGAGCAGTTCATCACGTTGACCTGACTTCGCACCCCAACTTCGTACCCCCTCTCCCGCGAAGCGGGGGAGGAGACACGAATACGACCGCACGCTTCGGATTGGAGCGCCGTCGGCGCGTGCTAAACTAGGCGCATCCTCTCCACCATCGCGTTTGGATCATGAATTCCTCCTCGGAGCCCGCCCGGCTCACCTGGCGCGGCGTGCTCGACGGCCTCAAGCTCGCGCCGCCGCTCATGCTCAACTCGGGCATCTACGGCATCATCTTCGGCGTGATGGCGGCGCAGGTCGGCCTGTCCGCGATCGAGTCCGGCATCATGAGCGTCACCGTCTTCGCCGGCGCCGCCCAGATCCTCGTCATCGAGAACTGGGCACGGCCGGTGCCGCTGCTCGCGGTCGTCGTCGGCCTCCTGATGGTCAACTCGCGGCACGTGCTGATGGCGGTGGCAATGCGCCCGCATCTGAACGGGCTGCCGGTGTGGAAGCAGCTGCTCGTCTCCAGCGTCATCGTCGACGACAACTGGGCGATGATGATGAGCAAGTTCGAGCAGGGCTATCGCGACGCCGGATTCATCCTAGGTCTCGCGCTGCTGGCGATCCCCTCATGGACGACGATGACCGTCGTCGGCAACTCGCTCGGCGGCGCTATCGACGATCCCAAGCGCTGGGGCTTCGACTTCATCATCGTGGCGATCGCGGTCGTCATCCTCGCCGGTCGTTGGCGGGGCGCGTCGACCCTGATCCCCTGGGGAGCCGCCGCCGCGGTCGCGATCGCGACCTCCTATCTAATACCGGGCAAGGTCTACATCGTCGTCGGCGCGATCGCCGGCAGCCTGGCCGGCCTGCTGCGCGAAGATCCCGGCGGTCCGCTCAAGTCCGCGCTCGAGGGCAAGGGCTCGTGACCTACGACAGCGCCCTCGCCCTGCTTCTCCTCGCGCTCGCCGCGTTCGCCCTTCGCGGCGGCGGCATGATGCTCGGAAGCCTGATGCCTTCGACCGGCAAGGCCGGCCAGTTCCTGCGCGAGCTGCCGGGCACGATCATGATGGCATTGGCGGCACCGCTGGTCGCCAATGGCGGGCCGTCGGAATGGATCGGCGCCGTGGTCGCGAGCGCGGTCGCGTGGTTCACGCGCAGCCTGATCGGCACGATCATCGCCGGGCTGGTGACGGTCTGGTTCCTGCGCCAGATTATGGGCCTATGACCAGCTTCGCGCTCTTCGACACGGCGATCGGCGCCTGCGCCATCGTCTGGGGCGAGAGCGGCATCGTCGGGATGCAGCTTCCCGAGCCGCGCGCCGAGCAGGCGAAGGCCCGCCTCGCCAAGCGTTATCCGGGCGCTGGCGAAGCCACGCCGCCTGCCGAGATCGAGTACGTGATCGCCGAGGTTCGTGCGCTGCTGAAGGGCGAGGCGAGGGATCTCGCGCATATCGATCTCGACATGAGCCAGGTGCCGGAGTTCGAGCGGCAGGTCTATGCGGTTGCGCGGGCCGTTCCGCCCGGCCGCACGATCACCTACGGCGAGATCGCGGCGAAGCTCGGCGACAAGGCCTTGTCGCGCGATGTCGGCGCGGCTCTCGGCCGGAACCCGTTCCCGATCGTCATCCCTTGCCATCGCGTTTTGGGAGCCGGTGGCAAGACCGGCGGCTTCTCGGCGCGCGGCGGCGTGGATACGAAACTGAAGATGCTGCAGATCGAGGGCGCGAAGACCACGGACGAGCCGCTGCTGTTCGAGGCGCTACCGATGTCGGCGAAGAGGACGCGATAGCGCTTCTTACCCCCTCTTCCGCGAAGCGGGGAGAGACGGGGTGGGGGCGAGCGAAGCGAGAACTGTCTGAAGCAGTCTCATATTTCTCGCTTCGCTCGCC
>JBGALV010000069.1:0-29447 GCA_044223515.1 Alphaproteobacteria bacterium | reverse complement strand
CGGTCGGCACGCTCTCCGGCGGCGAGCGCGGGCGGCTGGTGCTGGCGACCGTGCTGGCGCGGCCGTCGAACCTGCTGGTGCTGGACGAGCCGACCAACGACCTCGACCTCGAGACCCTCGACCTCCTGCAGGAGATGCTCGCCGACTACGCCGGCACCGTGCTGCTGGTCAGCCACGACCGCGATTTCCTCGATCGCGTCGCGACCTCGGTGATCGCCTCGGAGGGCGACGGAAGCTGGGTCGAGTACGCCGGCGGCTATTCCGACATGGTCTCCCAGCGCGGCCACGGGGTCGAAGCCAAGGCCGCGACCAAGGCCCCGAAGGCCGCCGCCGACAAGCCGCGCGGCACGCCGGGCTCGGCCAAGGCGCGCCTCTCCTTCAAGGAGACCCATGCGCTGAGGACCCTTCCGGGGCGAATGGAGGAGACCACGGCGGAGATCGCCCGGCAGCAGGCGAAGCTCGACGATCCGGATCTCTATCGGAAGGACCGCGCCGCCTTCGATGCCGCCAGCGCCCGTCTGCCCGCGCTCCAGGCGGAGCTCGCGGCGATGGAGGAAGAGTGGCTCGCCCTCGAGCTCAAGCGCGAGGAAATCGAAGGCTGAGCCGTGCTAGGCTCGCCACCCGTCCACGTTCAATCACCAAACTCCCGAGGCTCGCGATGTCCACGAACGGCAAGCGTCCGATGATCGGCTCGGTCCATGGCATGATCGCCTGTGCGCATCCGCTGGCGGCGCAGGCCGGCGCGGCCATGCTGCGGTCCGGCGGCAACGCCTTCGACGCGATCGCCGCGGTCGCAGCCGCCCTCAATGTCGCCGAGCCCTTCATGTCGGGCCTCGCCGGCATGGGCATGGCGACCTGCTACATCGCCAAGGAGAAGCGCATCCGCGCGCTCGACTTCGTCACCAAGGTACCGGAGAAGCTGCCGATCGAGACGCTCAAGGACCGCGAGGACCTCCATCGCGGCCCGATCTCCTGCGGCACGCCCGGCAACCTCGCCGGCTGGCACGAGATGGTGAAGACCTACGGCAAGAAGTCGTTCGCCGAGGTGCTGGCGCCGGCGATCGCGATCGCGCGTGACGGCTTCCCGCTGACCGCCTTCGGCGCCTACGCTTTCAACTCCTCGATCGCCGAGATCAAGCCCTACAAGGATTTCTACGAGGGCTGGGCAAAGAACTATCTCGGTAGCGCCGGCGAGGTCGCGCAGGGCCAGGTCATCAAGCAGCCGGACCTGGCGCGCACCTACGAGGCTATCGCGTCGGAGGGGATCGGGTATCTCTACGGCGGGAAGCTCGGCAAGGCGATCGTCAAGCACTTGGCTTCCATCGGCGGCACGCTGACCGAGAAGGACATCGAAGGCGTCAGGCCCGAGTGGCAGGATCCGATCGCCGTCTCCTATCGCGGCATGCAGGTGCATTCGGTGCCGCCGCCGGCCGAGAGCTTCCAGTACCTGCTGACGCTGGCCGTCCTCGACGGCTTCGACCTCAAGAAGATGGAGCGGAACGGCATCGACCATGTCGACACCGTCTTCCGCGCCATCCGGCTTGCCGCCGGCGTCCGCATCGAGCGCAACCGGCCTTCGCCGGAGGAGCTCAAGGAGATCCTTTCCTCGTCCGAGATCGAGAAGCTGCGGGCGCGCGTGAAGGACGGAAAGCCGATCGAGGGGCTGACCGAGCAGTGGATCCCGACCAAGCCCGATCCGAACAAGGAGCACACGACCTCGTTCTCGGCCGCCGACGCGGAAGGCAACGTCGTGTGCCTGACGCAGAGCCTGGGGGCGAAGTTCGGCTGCGGCATCGTCGTGCCCGACACCGGCGTCTGCCTCAACAACTTCCTCTACTGGGGCGAAGTGCATCCGCAGGGCAAGGCCTACATGAAGCCCGGCAGCGACCTGGCGCTGTGCCTGGCCCCCAGCGTCTCGACCCGCGACGGCAAGCCGGTGCTGGCGCTCGGCACGCCCGGCAGCTACGGGATCTCGCAGACCCAGACGCAGGTCATGGTCCAGCACATCGACTACGGCTCGCTCATGCAGGATGCCGTCGAAGAGCCGCGCGGGCGGCTCTGGGACGGCCGGAAGGTGCATGTCGAAGCGCGGATGCCGGCCGCCACGGTCGAAGGGCTGCGCAAGCGCGGCCACGAGGTCCAGGTGGTCGAACCCTGGACCTGGGCCGTCGGCGGCATGCACGGGATCTCGATCGACCCGGCGACGGGCGCCAAGATCGGCGGCTGCGATCCCCGCCGCGACGGCTACTGCGTCGCGCCCTGAAGACCTAGCGGGCGAGCGCCGCGGCGCCGAGGCGCGTGGCCGGATAGGTCGCGGCCAAGCCGGCCACCTGCGCGGGATCGGGCAGGAACAGCGCTGCCAGAAGCATCGCGTACGGCACCGGCTGCGCCGGGCGGAAGGTGAGCGTGAGGGCCCCCTTCGGCTGGCGATAGTCCTGGACGAACGAGGCGATGGCATCGGCCGCTTGCGTCGTCCGCTGCCCCTTGCCGTTCGCAGTAACCGCGATGCGGTTCATCCATTCGCGATGCACCGTCTCCTCGGTCTTCCCGGACTGGGCCGCGAACAGGCGTAGCGCACGCGCCAGGCTCTGGTGGTTGTCGTAGACCAAGCGCGCCGTGCGGACCGAGACGCCGACGTCCCACGCCTTGGGTCCCCGCAGCGCCTGGACCTTGTCCAGGACCGCCTCGAGCGAGACGTGATCGCGACCGGACACGAGCTCGAAACGGTTGATCGCCAGCACCTGCGACGCCGGATCCCAGCGATATTCCAGACGACTGTCGGCCGGGCTCATGGCCGCGCCGAAGCGCCGGGCATCGGCGGCGTAGGCGCCGCTCTCCGGAACCACCATCCCTTTCGCCGCGACCTTGGCGAAGCGGGCCTCGCCCGCGGCGAAGCCGTCGAAGTCGAGCTCCTCGACCTCGAGCCGGGCGATGCGTAGTTCCGGCCGACCAGGCCTGCCCGCTTCGGCGGACGAGGAGACGACGACCTTTTCCAGCACGAAGCCGTTGGCACCGAGCGAGGACGCCTTCTCGTAGGCGAACTCGTTCTTCCGCAGCTTCGGCAGGATCTCCTGCTGGAAACGCGCGAGCCCGTCGGCGCTTACCGGGGCCGTGTAGAGGACCGCGATCAACCCCGCCGCGACGGCGGCTGCGGCACGCTTCACCATGTGATCCTTCCCAAGACTGCGATCAGGCGCGAGCGGCGCGCGTCGAGGGGAGAGTGACCTCGACGATGGTTCCCCGCCCGACCTCGCTGGAGATCGCGACTTCGCCGTCCATGTATTCGACCAGCTCGCGGACGAGAGCGAGGCCGATGCCGACGCCTTCGGCCTCCCGACGATAGGAAACGTCGAGCTGGGCGAAAGGTTCGAAGATGCCGGAAAGTCGGTCCGCAGGGATGCCGATGCCGGTATCGGCGATCGTGAACCTGACCTGGTTGCCGTCGACCGGCCGGGCGCTGATCGAGATCCGCCCGCCCTGAGGCGTGAACTTGATGCCGTTCGACAGCAGGTTCAGCAGGGCCTTCCGGAGGGCCGCCTCGTCGGCCCAGATCGTGGGGCAGCCGATCTCGACCGCGACCGAGATCTGGACCCCGCGCTTCGCCGCCTCGTCCGCCGCCTGGCGGGTGCAGGCACCCAGCAGCTTTTCCGGATCGATCGCGCGCGCATCGAGGCGGATGCGTCCGGCATCTATCCGCGCCAGGTCCAGCATCTCGTCGATGGCGCCCAGGAGCCGGCGGCCGCCGTCGAGGATGTCGTTGGCATGACCGATGAACGCCTCAAGGCCGGGCTTCCTCCCCGCCAGGTCGAGGATCACCTCGGCGAAACCGATGATCGCATGCAGCGGCGTGCGGAGCTCGTGGCTCATCATGGCGACGAACTCGGAGCGCACCCGGTTGGCGCTCTCGGCCTTGAGCCTCGCCTCGGTCAGCTCGCCGACCAGGCGGTTCAGCTCCTCGTTGGTCGCCTCCAGCGACTTGACCGTCGAGATGTCGAGCCAATACGCGTTCAGGCTGCCATCGAACAGTCGCCGTTCCTCGAGCTGCAGCCATCCGCCGTCGCGCCGGCGGATCACCAGCGGCCGGTCGAGCGGATGCGCCGGCGGGCTGCCGCGGCTGACCAGCGTCTCGACCTTGTCGCGCTCGCTCTCGGCGAAGGCGGTATCGGCATAGCGCTTCAGGTGATCGGTGTAGTTCGTGCGCGGATCGAACAGGTCGACGGCACGCGGGAACAGCTCCTCGAGCTGCCGGTTGGCGCGGACGAAGTTGCCGCGCATGTCGAACACCGCGACGCCGTAGCCCGACTCGGACTGCGGCGCGTCGAGGGACGATTCGCGGATGGAGTGCGAGAAGGTCTCGTCCGTCCACATCTTCAGGCAGGCGCCGTCGGTGAACCAGACGGTCTGGGCCCGAAGGCGCCGGCCATCCTTCTTCTGGAACAGGTTCGGATGCGTCATGCCGCGATGGCGGTCGATGCCGGCGGCCAGGATCTCCTCGAAATGCGCCCGGTCGGTGGCGCTCGAATTGGCCTCGAAGTAGCGCTTCAGGTTCTCGATGTAGGGCCAGCCGCGCCGCAGCAGCCCCTGGTGCTCGGGAAAGAACCGCTCGTAGCACTGATTCCAGGCCTGGATCCGCTCTTCCGGGTCGATGTAGCAGGCGGCGGTCCTGACCCCGTCGAGGACGAGCCCGATCAGGCCCAGCCCATCCTGGCGGAGGTCGGAGCCGCTGACATGTGCGAAGTCGAGGACACTCATCGAGCCGAACATAGCGAAGCCGGCGCCCGGAGGGGAGATGCTGGTTGGAACGGATCCAAAGCGCATCTCCTGCTCTTGGGATGAGCCGATTTGCTGCTAGGCTATCCGGCCTTCCCGCCTCCCGGATCCCGCACCCTCATGAAGATCTTCATCGCCTCGCTCGCGACCGAGACCAACACGTTCTCGCCGCTGCCGACCGGCTATCGCACCTTCGAGGAGACCCTGCTCCGGCGGGACGCCAGCCGCCGCCCGCCGGCGATCGGCACCGCACCGGTGATCGAGTGGCGGAAGGCCGGGGAGGCCGACGGCCACGAGGTCATCGAGAGCCTATCCACCTTCGCCCAGCCGGCCGGCACCACGATCCGCTCCGTCTACGAGTCGTTCCGGGACGAGATCCTGGGCGACCTCCAGGCCGCGCTTCCGGTGGACATGGTGCTTCTGTTCCTGCACGGGGCCATGGTTGCCGACGGCTACGACGACTGCGAAGGCGACATCCTCGCTCGCGCTCGGGCCATCGTCGGACCGAAGGTGCCGATCGGCTGCGAGCTCGACCTCCACTGCCACCTGACCCAGCAGATGATCGACGCGGCGACCGCGATCGTCACCTACAAGGAATACCCGCACGTCGACACCGCCGCCCGGGCACGCGAGGTCTATGCGCTCTGCAAAGCCGCCGGTGCCGGCAGGACGAAGCCGGTCAGCGCGCTCTACGACTGCCGCATGGTCAACATGTGGCGGACACCGGTCGAGCCGATGCGCGGCTTCGTCGACCGCATGACGGCGCTCGAAGGCAAGGACGGCATCCTGTCGGTCTCATTCGCGCACGGCTTTCCCTGGGGCGACGTCGCCGATGTCGGTGCGCGCATGCTGGTGATCGCCGATGGGAACCAGGCGAAAGCGGCCGCGCTCGCCGAGAGGCTCGGACGCGAGATCTTCGCGCTCCGCGAGCAGACGGTGACGCCGCATCTCGACGTCGACGCCGCGATCGACCGCGCGCTCGAAGTCAGGAACGGCCTCGTGGTGATGGCGGACGTCGCCGACAATGCCGGCGGCGGCGCGCCGTCGGACTCGACCTTCATCCTGAAGCGCCTCCTCGAGCGCGGCATCCGCGACGTCGCCAGCGGCTGCTACTGGGACCCGGTCGCCGTCCGCATCTGCAAGGAGGCCGGCGTCGGCGCCAGCTTCGATCTCCGCGTCGGCGGCAAGTGCGGCAAGGCGTCGGGCGACACAGTCGACCTGCGTGTCACGGTCAAGGCGGTCAGCGATGCGCTGACCCAGACCGGCAACAACGGCGGGCAGATTCCGCTCGGCGAGGCCGTTCGGGTCCAGGGCGAGGGCATCGACCTGGTGCTGAACACGCTTCGCGGCCAGACCTATGCGCCGGATGCCTTCTCCAATCTCGGGCTCGATCCGACGAAGCGCAGGATCGTGGTGGTGAAGTCGACGCAGCACTTCCACGCGCGCTTCGCGCCGCTGGCGGCCGAGGTGCTCTACGTCTCGACGCCCGGCGCGATCCCGCCCGACTTCGCCAACATCCCCTACACCAAGAAGACCGTGCCGTTCTGGCCCAAGGTCGCCAATCCCTTCGCCTAAAGGAGAGCATCGATGCGCTTCTACATCTCGGCCGACATCGAAGGCATCGTCGGCGTCGTCAACCGGCCGGAGACCAAGACCGACGGCTTCGACTGGCAGCGGGCGCGCGCCTGGATGACCGACAGCGTCGTTGCCGCCTGCGAGGCGGCGATCGATGCCGGCGCCACCGAGCTGGTGGTCAGCGACTCCCACGGGTCGGGCATGAACATCATCATCGACCGGCTGCCCCGCCAGGTGCAGCTCGTGCGCTCGTGGCCGCGACCGCTCGGCATGATGCAGGGCATCGAGGTCGGCAAGTTCGACGGCTCGATGCTGATCGGCTACCACACGGGCTCGACCCACATGACCGGCATCCTCGGCCACAGCTTCATGGGGCTCATGGTCCGCGAGGTGAAGCTGAACGGAAGGACGGTCTCGGAAGGCGGTTTCAGCGCCGAGGTAGCCAACCACTACGGCGCGCCGGTCATCATGATCTCCGGCGACGACGCCTTCTGCGAGGAGACCCAGGGGCTGATCGGCAACGTCGAGGCGGCGGTGGTGAAGTGGGCCTACGGCACGCTCTCGGCGCGATCGATGGTGCCCGAGGCTGCCTACGCCTTGATCCGCGACAAGGTCCGCACCGCCATCGCGCACCGGAAGAATCAAAAGGCAAAGGCGCTCAAAGGTCCGATCGAGCTCGACGTCACGATGAAGCACCGGCTGCCGGTCGAGTATCTCGCCTACCTCAAATGCTTCAAGCGGACCGACGCCTACACGATCCGCTATGTCGGCGACGACATGGAAGACGTCAGCAAGGCGCTGATGTTCATGCTGATGTACAACCCATCGTCGCCCTGAGCTTAGGCTAGCGGCGGAAGCGGAGATCGACGCCGGCCGCCTTCCAGTCGGCTTCCATCAGGTCGAGATCGGTCTCGCCGGACGGCCTGGCCCTGGTCGGCCGGATCGTCCGTTGCGGTTCGACGTCGCGGCGATAGATCCCGAGCAGGCGCCGCATCTCGACCAGCGGCTCCGGGCTGTCGTCGACGCGGAAGTCGATGTCGGGATAGTCCTCGGTCGTCACCAGCTGGATCGCCGCCGACTGCCGGCCGCGACGGTCGCCGCCCGCGACCTGGCCGGCGTCGAGCGCCGCCAGCATCCGTTCTGGCAGCGCCAGGCCGCCGCCCTTCTGGTACGTCTCGAAGGTCGCGTCGACCACCTGCGCGTTCGACAGCATGTTGCCGGCGACGCTGAAACCGTCGCCCGGCCGGTCCCCGGCCCATTCGACACAGTTGCGGCCGGTCCAGGCGGCGGTGCGGCCGTGGCGGTCGACGGCATGGACCTGACGCAGGTGCCGCCCCTCGTCCGCGAGCAGCGCCACCTCGATCGCCGCCGCCGGCTCCACGTCGCGCTCGATCAGGTCGAGGATCTTCGGCCCCAGGTACCAGTTCGAGATCGACTGGGTGCAGACCGCGCCGACGCCGGCGCGGACGAAGGGGCAGCGCGATCCGACCGCCAGCGATCGCGTGGTGACGGCGGCGGCGAAGGCGCCGCTGGTGCGATCGAACGCCACGATGGACCAGGTCATTCTTACTTCCCCTAGATGAGTTCGGCGAAGGCGCGGACGGTCATCGACGTCGCGCCCCGCGCCTTGATCGGCACGGCGAAGAAGCGGAAGCGCTTCCCGATCAGCCGGTCGAGGCCAACCAGGTTCTCGGAGATCAGGATATCGCGTTCGAGCAGCCGCGAATGCACCGGCGATGCGGCGTCGCCCGGCGCATCGGCGCTGCCGGCATCGACCGCGTAAAGCTTGGCGCCGTCCGCAATCAGTCGATCGACGACGTCCGGCCCGATCGCCGGATGCACGCCGTAGCGCTCGGTGCCCCAATGTTGATCCCAGCCGAAGGCGAACAGCACCGCGTGACCGGCGAGACTCTGCGACGGCAGCACATCCGCGCCGACGATGGTTCGATCGGCGCGGCCGCGGCAGTCGACGACCACGCCCGGAAGGATCACGTCGTCAAGGCTCAAGGCCGAGATGTCCCGTTTCTCGGGCCAGCGGCAATAGGGGGCGTCGATGTAGGTGGCGATCGCGGTCGGGAACGACACCTCGGTCGTCTCGAAGCCGACGCCGGCCGGGTTCATCGCCGCCGACGCCGCATGCGTGCGGACGACGGCGAGCCGGACGGTCTCATCCCGAAAGGACCCGTCCGGCATCTTCCGCCGGATTCCGGGCATGCCGTCGTGGAAGGCCTGGGAGAGGTCGACGAAGCGGGAGGAACTCATTTATCGGCGCATTGATTGGGCGCCACCTTCGCACGGGTGCGCAGGATTGGCACGCTTGACACGTAGAACATATCAAGAACAATATCTGGAGGTTCTAGATGTCGAGCGCGCCTAGCAAAGACGCCCCCTCGTGGCGGAGCCATGAGGCGCCGCCGAGAGCTTTGTCGCGATCGGAGGTCGAGGCGGCGATCAGAGCCGCCTTCCCGGAGCCGGAGCTGGCCGCGCAGGCGCTCGCTCTGGTGCGCGCGAGCATCCACCTCTGGCCCGGCCCGCCGATCGAACCGACGCCCGCGAGTTTGCGCCTCGGCGGCCGACCTTTCGTGCCCGAAGGCTGGGTCTGGCCTCGTGCCGAAGGAAAACCGATGCCGTTCATCGGGCAGTTCGATTGCGCCGCGCTCTCGCAATTCGCGGCCTCGGCGGAACTGCCCGCCGACGGCACCCTCGCTTTTTTCGGAGGTCCCAACCTCAACTACGAGACGATCTTCGCCGCCGGACCCGAGCAGGCCGGCGTCTTTCATTGGCCCGCCGGAACACCGCTGCACCTCGCCGAAATGCCGGAGCCGGGTGTGGTCGTCCTGCCGCTCAGCGGCGTGCAACCGGTCCAGGTCTACGAATTGCCTCGGTACGGCGAAGCCGGCGTCGAGGAGTTCATGCGCCATGGCCGATCCCAACGCTATTTCGACCTCCTCAAGCGGATCGATGTTCGGATCGCGTCCGACGACCCGCACGCATACTTGCGCAAGCCGACCAAGCTTCTCGGCTGGCGGAACAACGTCCGCATGGGCCAGCCGGCGAGGCCGCGCCTCCTTCTGCAGGCCGGTCCCTACGACAATGGGGAAGCTCACCGAAGTTGGATCGGTACCGGCTGCAGCTACTTCACGATCGAGGAGCAGGCGCTGGTCAATCGCCACTTCGACGAGGTCACGCTGGAAACCCAGATCGCGATGCGCCCGGACGACCGAAGCAAATTTCCACTGCCGAAGGCACGGACGCGCGCCAGCATCGAGCAGGAAATCGCCACCAAATACCCAGATGATTTTGGTCAGAAGCTAACGTCGGAAATCCGCCCGGCGTTGCTGCTGTGGCCGCGCCCCATGTCGGCAGATCCGATGGCGTCACGGCTGGGCGGCAAGCCGCTCGCGCCGCACGACTGGGAGTGGCCCACATACCGTGAAGAGCCGATGCTCTTCGTCGCGCAGATCAACTGTGCCGAGCTGAAAGGAGAAGCAGCGGCCCTCCTGCCGCGGGATGGGTTGCTCTGCTTCTTCGGCGATCCGGATATTGCCTCGGGCTGCGATGGAGGAGGAGACACAAGCAACGGTGCCGTCTTCTACTGGCCACTCGGCGCGGACCTTGTGACGCATGATCCGCCCGAAGAGGACGTGGATGTTCTTTTGGAAGTCGGTGTGGACTTCCTTGAGACCCAGACTCTTCCTGCCCTCTCGTCAAGCGTCGTCGGCACAAGGGCGGACGACCTGGACTTCCGCATGACCTATCCGGACAGGCACGGCATCGCGACCCCAAGCGAAGGCAGGGAGGCCAATCCCGACGACTTGAGCCAGCTCCTTGGCTGGCACAGCCCCGTGCAAGGTGAACTGTACATCTGCCATGATCCCGGCTGGCGTCTTCTTCTCCAGGTCGGCACCTATGACGACGGCTTGGAAAGCCATTGGTGGGGCCCGGGTGGTACGATTTATTTCATGATCCACGAGGAGGACCTGGCGGCGCATCGCTTCGACAACGTCGTCTTCGACGCCCAAGTCACCTGAGCTACCGCCGCTGCCGCAGCACGACGTAGAGGCCGCTGCCGACGATGACGAGGCCGCCGAGCCAGGTCCAGAGATCGGGGACATTGCCGAAGACGACGTAGCCGATGATCACGGCGCCGACGAGCTGGACGTAGGTGAAGGGCTGCAGCAGCGACGCCGGCGCCAGCTCGAGCGCCTTGATCAGCATGAAGTGGCTGCTGGCCCCGAGGAAGCCCGACAGCGCCATCAGGATCCAGCCCTGGGTATCCGGCCAGCGCCAGATGAAGGGAGCGACCGCGGACGTCAGCACCAGGCCCAGGAGCCCCGAGTAGAAAAGCGACGTCAACTGCGGGTCGGCGCCGCCGAGGCGGCGGGTCGCGATCTGGAACCCGGCGTACAGCAGCGCCACGCAGAGCGGCAGCACCGCCGCCCAGCTCATCACGCCGAAGCCGGGGCGGATGATGATCAGCACGCCGATGAATCCCAGCACGACCGCGATCCAGAGCGAGACGGGGACCTTCTCCTTCAAGAGGGGCGCCGAGAGCGCGACGACGAACAGCGGGCCGGCGAAGCTGATCGCCTCGACCTCCGCCAGCGGCAGCACCGAGAGCGCGGCCACGAACATCAACGTGGAGGCGATCATCAGCACCGAACGGAAGGCCTGCAGACCCGGCCGCCTGGTGCGGAACAGGCCGCGCCATCCGCCCGGGCGCATCGCGGCGAAGGCGAGAATGGTGATGTTGGCGAAGAAGAACCGGGCCCAGACGACCTCCGGCACCGGGAAGTCGCGGGTCAGGAACTTGTTGACGCCGTTCATCATGGCGAAGCCGATCACGGTCGCGATCACGAGCAGGATCGCGCGCAGGCCCGCGCTGGTGCTGGCGGACGTCGGCTGGGAGGTCACGAGGAAGACGCTAGCATGGAGCGGCCGCGCTCACGCACTCGTGTCGCCTGTGGGCGGAACGCGGGTCCAGAATTCCCGTCCCCTTTCGGAGGTTCGCCGCATGACCCGCTCGCTCCTGGCCCGCTCGCTTCAGGCGTTGGCGCTTTTTTCGGCACTCGCGGCGACGACCGCCGCCGAGGCTGCCGGGCTCGAACGACTCTACGTTTTCAACTGTGGGGAGGTTGCAGCACCCGACCAGTCGCGCTGGTCGCCGGGCGTCAATGTCGGCAAGCCGATCACCAATTCCGACAACTGCTACCTGATCCGCCACGAGCGTGGCCTGCTGCTGTGGGATACGGGGTACCCGGACGCGCTCGCCGACCAGGCGGGCGGATCCTCCGGCCCGACCGGCACGTCCAAGCGGGCGTCGAAGCTGGTCGACGACCTGACGAAGATCGGGGTGAAGCCCGCCGATGTCCGCTTCGTCGCCATCTCCCACACCCATGGCGATCATATCGGCAACCTCGACAAGTTCCCGGCCTCCACCCTGCTGATGCAGGCGGCCGAGTACGCCTTCGCCTTCGAAGGCAAACCCACGCCCTTCCCCGCCAGCCAAGCCGTCAGCAGGCTGAACGGCGACCACGACGTCTTCGGCGACGGCTCGGTCACCATCGTATCGACGCCGGGCCACACGCCGGGTCACCAGTCGCTGGCGCTCAAGCTGCCGAAGACCGGCTTCGTGCTGCTCTCGGGCGATGCGGTCCACTTCAAGGACAACTGGGACAACAAGCGCGTACCCAGCATGAACGTCGACAAGGACAAGACCGTCGCCTCGATGGCGCGGCTGGAACAGCTGGTGACCCAGAACAAGGGCCAGCTCTGGATCAACCATGACAAGCCGCAGAGCGACGGTATGAAACGCGCGCCCGAGTTCTACGAGTGAGTTGAAACGAAACGTGCCCCGGGAGAGGATCGCGCCGCCGATCCCTCCTCTTTCCTCTCCGAGGCCGTTTCATGAAAATCACTGGCATCCGCACGGTCGTGGTGAACGCCGAGATGCGGAACTGGGTCTTCGTCAAGGTCGAGACCGACCAGGACGGCCTCTACGGCTGGGGCGAGGCGACGCTCGAGTGGAAGACGCGCGCCGTCGTCGGCTGCGTCGAGGACTTGGTGCCGCTGATGCTCGGCCGCGACCCGCGCGACATCGAGAACGCAGTCCGGGCGATGACCAAGCACGGCTTCTGGAAGCTGGGCGTGATCGGCCGCTCGGCGATCGCGGGCATCGAGCAGGCCCTCTGGGACATCTTCGGCAAGTCGGTCGGGCTGCCGGTCTGGCGCCTGCTCGGCGGCAAGACCCGCGATCACGTGCCGGTCTACACCCATCTCGGCATGGGCAACATGAACGCGGTCTACGACCAGAAGGAACGCTCGCAGCTCCAGGACCTCGTCGCGCAGATCAAGGCCAAGGGCTACAACGCCTTCAAGGTCGTGTTCCCGTTCTACATGGCTTACACGCTGGATCCCAAGTCCATGGCGAGCGTCGACGGCTGGATGCGCACGCTGCGCGAGGCCGCCGGCGAAGCGACCGAGATCATGATCGACTTCCACGGCAAATGTGCCTCGGTGGCGCTGGCCGTGCAGTGCATCGAGATGCTGGCGCCCTACCGCCCGATGTTCGCCGAGGAACCGGTGCAGCCGGGCGATGCGGTCGCGATGAAGCAGATCTCCGAGCGCACGAAGGTACCGATCGCGACCGGCGAAAGGCTGATCGACCGCCGCGACTTCGAGGAGCTCTGCCAGCTCCGCGCGATCACGATCATGCAGCCGGACCTCTGCCACTGCGGCGGCATCTGGGAGGGCAAGAAGATCGCGGCGATGGGCGAGACCGCGATGATGGGCGTGGCGCCGCACAACCCGCTCGGCCCCATCGCCGGCGTCTCGGCGCTGCATTTCGACATCTCGACTCCAAACGTCATCATCCAGGAGGAGATGGTCGGCGCCGTCCCCTGGTACTCGGAGGTCGTTCAGGGTCCCATCAGGATGGTCGACGGCGCCTGGCAGATCCCGGAAGCGCCGGGCCTCGGCGTCGAGGTCGACGAGCGCGTCGCCGCCAAGCATCCGTTCAAGCAGGAGATCATCCCCTCCGTCGAGGCCAGGCTCCCCGACGGCACGATCGTGGATTGGTGAGCGGCTCTACATGTGGCGCGGCGAGGTGGTGATCACCGGCTCGGGCGACTTGAGGCTGTCGATGCTCCAGGAGCCCGGGCCCGCCACCATCAGGTAGAGGAAGATGAAGCAGAAGAGGATCGCAGCATCCCCCATGTTCAGCATGGGATAGAAGGACTGCGGGGCGTGCGCCGTGAAATAGGCGACCGCCATGAAGCCCGCGAGCACAAAGGCGACGGGCCGGGTGAAGAGCCCGATCAGGATCAGCGCGCCGCCGACCACTTCCAGAACGCCCGCCAGGCCCATCAGCGAGAACAGCGCGATGCCGGCCATCTGCGGGTCGGCGGGAAAGCCGAACAGCTTCGCCGTCCCGTGCTCGATGAACAGCAGGGCGGTCATGATCCGGAGGAGCGCCAGCATCAGCGGCGTCCAGGACGAGAGGCTAGCGAACGCGTTCATCGCGATGTCTCCTTCTTGAAAATCGACCGCCCGAACTTCATTGGGCGGTGACGCCTCCATCCATAACCAGCGACGAGCCGGTCATGAAGGCGGATTCGTCGGATGCCAGGAACACGATTCCGTTGGCGATGTCGCCGGCCGTCCCGAACCGTCCGATCGGGTGCGTGGCAAGGCCCTGTTGGCGCGCGGCGTCCATGTCGTTGCTGCCGGCGAAGCGGGCCCGCGTGCGGAACGTCTCCTCGCCCATGTCGGTCTCGATCACGCCCGGGTGGATGGAGTTGACGCGGATGCGATACTTCTTGCGGGCGAACTCGAGTGCGGTCGACTTGCTGAACATCGTCACCCCGCCTTTCGTCAGCGAATAGAGCGGCGCCAGCGGCGAGCCGACCAGGCCCGCGGTCGAGGACACGTTGATGATCGATCCGCCGGTGGCGCTGGTCCTCGCCCGCTCCTTCATTGCCGGCAGCGATTGCTTGGTGCCGAGGAAGACACCGGTCAGGTTCACGTCGCAGAGCTTCCGCCACTCCTCCAGCGTCGCCTCCTCGCTGGTCTTGCCGAGGAACAGCCCGGCATTGTTGACCAGGATGTCGAGGCCGCCGTACCTGGAAACCGCGTCGGCGACGATCTGGTTCCAGCTGGCTTCCGAAGTGACGTCGAGGCGGGCATAGAACGCCTTGCCGCCGGCCGCCTCGATCTCGCGGGCGACGGCCTTGCCGCCCTCGTCCAGCAGGTCGCCCAGCACGACGGCAGCGCCGGCCTTGGCCAGCCGCCGGGCCGCCTCCGCACCGATGCCACGGGCCGCACCCGAGACGAGAGCGACCTTTCCTTCGAGCTGAGCCATCCGCGATCTCCTGATGCTGGGGATGGCGGACGCTAGCAGCTTCGCCGGATTGAGCGTGATCCATGTGAACGATCATGGAACTGGCGTTCCCCCACAGACGTTTAGCGGCCAAACACGGAGACGTTTCCCATGAAGAGTTCCCTTCTCGCCGGCACGGCGATTCTCGCTCTCGGCCTCCTCGCCGCCCCCGTCCTGGCGCAGGGCACGCCGCAGACCGTCGCCCTGATCAAGGTCGACGTGACCAAGCTCGCCACCGGCTACCGGGCGAGCAAGATCATCGGCGGCGCCGTCGTGAACGAGGCCAACGAGACCGTCGGGAAGGTCGACGAGCTCCTGATCGGCGCCGACGGCCGTACGCCCTACGCGGTGCTCTCGGTCGGCGGCTTTCTCGGGCTCGGCGATCGCCTCGTCGTCGTGCCTTACGACAGCCTGAAGATGGCGGCGAACAAGATCATGCTGCCCGGTGCCACCAAGGAAGCTTTGAAGGCGCTGCCTGAGTTCAAGTACGCCCGCAGCTGAGGCCCCTTTTCCGCCGCACTTAGGCCCCGCAAATGCCGCCGGAATCCGTAAAATCCCTCGCAGGATCGTGAGCCCGCTCGTCGTGCCACGGGCGTGTTCGGACCGGTTCGCGCCATGGCGCGGCCAGAGGGAGGATCAGGTGGAGAAGTCGCGCGGGTATCGGGGTCTGCTGGCCGCAGCCGGCTTGGTGAGCCTCGTCTTGCTGAGCGGCCCGGCGCTGGCCGAGGGCGCCGACGCGGCCCCCAACCCGGAGCGGGACGCGCGCGGACGGCCGCTTCGCAACAACCCGCAGACTCCGCCGATCCAGCGGCAAGCACGGCCTGAGGATCAGCAGCGCCAGGCACGTCCCGAAGACCAGCAGCGCGATCGCGACGCGTATCGCCAGCGCCGCGAGTCGCGCGAGCAGCAGCGCACGGGCGAGGAGCGTGTCCGCAACGAGCAGCGTCTGCGCGAGCAACGCGAAGCGGAGCAGCGGGCACGCGAGCAGCGTGTGGACGAGGAGCGCCGGCGGAACGAGGAGCGGGCGCGCGAGCAGCGCTTCGGCGATCGTCGCGACGATGGGCGGCGGGACGATTGGCGCCGGGACGACTGGCGCCGCGATCGCGACTGGCGGGACCGCGACGGCCATCCGCCGCGCTGGGTCGATCGCCGTTGGTACGGCCCGACCTATGGCGCGCCGTACGGCCGCCATGTCTGGGTTGGCGGGCACCCGCTTGAAGTCCGCCCCGACCGTCGACGCGTCTATCGCAACGTCGTGGTCCTGCGTCCCTATGGGCCCTGGTATTACGGCTACGGACGCTACTATCGCGACGTCGATGCCTATCGCTGGCTCGGCCTGACGGCGATCACCTTCGCGATGATCAATTACCTCAACGAGCAGCAGATGCGTGCGCTCGAGGATGCACAGATCGCGGCCACCACCGCCCCGGTCGGCGCCCCGATCATGTGGACCGACTCCGGCGCGCAAGGCACGGTCGTCGCCACCCGCGACGGGTGGAGCGACTCCGGCCTCTACTGCCGCGAGTTCCAGCAGACCGTCGAGATCGGCGGCCGCATGGAGCAGGCCTATGGAACCGCCTGTCAGCAGCCCGACGGCGCCTGGCAAGTCACATCCCAGTAGAAGCCCGCGTCCGGTCACCTCCGCCGACCGCACTCACCGGCCGCTGACGTCATCCGATACCGCTTGCTCGCGCTCCAGCGCGGGCAAGCGGTGCCGTCCTACCTTTGGCGAGCCCGTGCCGCCGGCGTCCGGAACCTAATCGAAGCTGCAGCAGTTCCCCTCGCTGGAGGGGCCGTTCATGGCTGCGTATGACGCATCCCTGATCGGCCGACGCACGGCGTCCGAAGCCCCCTGGCCGCTGCACGCCCGAGCGTCCCGGCCTCATTCACAGTCTCGCTCAAAGGAGGAAGACATGCGTCTTCTCGCGTCTGCTTTGCTCGCCACAACCTGTCTGGCAGCTCCCGCCTTCGCCCAGCAGGTCGACATCAGCGGTGCCGATACCGGTGGCCCATCTCCCGTCCGGATGGACCAGGACATGCGGTACCTCGAAATTCCGGGAGAGATGACCCCGGATGCCCGGGACACGATCCCGGCGACACCGATGCTGGCCGTCGCACCGTCCTACGCGCCCATACCGCAATATGCCCAGGTACCGGCACCCTCGGCGCCGCCCGCGGGCGTCCGCTACCTCGATCGGCAGGACGAGATCTTTCTGCATGAGATCGCCGCCGCCGGTATGACCGAGGTGGAGTTCGGCAAGCTCGCCCAGCAGCGCGCGGGCAATCCCAACGTCCACGACTTCGGCCGCCAGATGGTCGAGGACCACGGCAAGGCGAACGCCAGGCTGAATGCCATGGTGCAGCCCTCCGAGATCCGGCTGCCGTCCGCGATGAACGGCAGCTACAAGACCGGCTTCGACCAGTTGACTCGCCTCCAGGGCGCGGCCTTCGATCGTGCCTACATCAAGGGCCAGATCGACGATCATACGAAGGTCGCGCAGATGCTCGAGTACCAGCTTGCCAACGGCAAGGACTCGCAGCTGAAGGCGTTCGCCGCCGAGACGTTGCCGACGGTGCGTCATCACCTGGAGCTCGCGCAGACGCTGCAGACCCGCGTGCTGATGAGCCAACGCTAGCTGAGCCGATGCCGCTCCGGAGTCTCTCCCTCCGGGGCGGCATCCGCTGCTATCCTCCGTGCGACCCGCACGGAGGACTTCGATGATCACCGATCGCGACAGCGGCACCCGCGTCGACGAGATCGCCGCCGGCATCTACCGGATCACGGTTCCGGTCACCACTAGCCCCGGCGGCTTCACCTTCAATCACTACCTGATCGACGACGACGAGCCGCTGCTCTTCCACGCCGGAAAGCGCAGCATGTTCACGCTTGTGCGCGGCGCCGTCGCGTCGGTGATGCCGGTCGAGCGCCTTCGCCACATCTCGTTCTCGCATTACGAGGCGGACGAGTGCGGGGCGCTGAACTCGTTCCTCGCCGTCGCGCCGAATGCCCAGGCCCTGTGCGGCCGGCTCGCCGCCAATGTCTCGATCGGCGACTTCGCGGACCGCGCCCCGCGTCCCCTCGACGATGGCGACGCCGTTTCGCTCGGCAGTCACACGGTGCGCTGGATCTCGACGCCGCATTTCCCGCATGGCTGGGAAGCCGGCCTGCTGATCGACGAGACCACCGGCACCCTGTTCTGCAGCGACCTCTTCACTCAGGGCGGCGCCGACCACGTGCCGCTGACGGAGAGCGACATCCTGGGGCCGAGCGAGGCGCTCCGATCCCGCCTCGAGTTCTACACCCACGCGCCGAACACCCAGGAGATGGTCGACAAGCTCGCGGCGCTGGCACCCAAGACGATCGCCTGCATGCACGGGCCGGCGTGGCGCGGCGACGGCGCTGCCCTGATCCGCGCGCTCGGAGATCGCCTGGCCAGGCGTTGAGCTAGGCGGTCTTCCGGACGGTGAGGCCCAGGTCCTTCACCATCTGCTCGCGCATGACGAACTTCTGGATCTTGCCGGTGATCGTCATCGGGAAGGCATCGACGAAGCGGACGTAGCGCGGAACCTTGTAGTGGGCGATCTGACCCTTGCAGAACGCCTTCACCTCGTCCTCGTCCGCGGTCTCGCCGGCGCGCAGGCGCACCCAGGCGCAGACCTCCTCACCATACCTGTCGTCCGGCACGCCGATCACCTGCACGTCCTGGATCTTCGGGTGGCGATAGAGGAACTCCTCGATCTCGCGCGGATAGACGTTCTCGCCGCCGCGGATGATCATGTCCTTCAGGCGCCCGACGATGTTGACATAGCCCTCGCCGTCCATGGTCGCGAGATCGCCCGTGTGCATCCACCCGGCGACGTCGATCGCCTCCTTGGTCTTCTCCTCGTCGTTCCAGTAGCCGGTCATGACCGAGTAGCCGCGCGTGCAGAGCTCGCCCGGCTGGCCGCGGTCGACGATGCGGCCGTCGGGGCCGACGATCTTCACTTCTATGTGCGGCTGGGTACGGCCCACGGTCGAGACCCGGTGCTCGACGGAGTCGTCGACGGCGCTCTGGGTCGAGACCGGCGAGGTCTCGGTCATGCCGTAGGCGATCGTGACCTCGCGGCAATTCATCTTGTCGATCACCCGCTTCATCACCTCGATCGGGCACGGCGACCCCGCCATGATGCCGGTGCGCAGGCTCTTGAGGTCGAACCTGGCGAACTCCGGATGGTCGAGCTGGGCGATGAACATCGTCGGCACGCCATAGACCGCCGTGCAGCGCTCTTCGGCGATCGCCGTCAGCGTCGAGAGCGGATCGAACACTTCCGCCGGGTAGACCATCGTCGAGCCGTGGGTGATGCAGCCGAGGTTGCCCATCACCATGCCGAAGCAGTGGTAGAGCGGCACCGGGATGCAGAGCCGATCCTCGGGTCCCAGCCGGATCGCCGAGCCGACGAAGTAGCCGTTGTTGAGGATGTTGTGGTGGGTGAGCGTCGCTCCCTTCGGAAAGCCCGTGGTGCCCGAGGTGAACTGGATGTTGATCGGATCGTCGAACTGAAGCGTGGTCGCGAGCTCGGCGAGGCGCGAGCGTTCGGCGTTGCCGCCGGCCGACGCCACGTCGTCGAAGTTCAGCATGCCCGGCGTCTTGTCCTTACCGAGGCGGATGACCGTGCGGAGCTCCGGCAACTTCGCGGCCTCGAGCTGGCCCGGCGTCGCCGTCTTCAGCTCCGGCATCAGGTCGCCCAGGATCGCCAGGTAGTCGCTCGACTTGAGCGCGGGAGACGTCACCAGCGCCTTGCAGCCGACCTTGCGCAAGGCGTATTCGAGCTCGGTCCGGCGGTAGGCCGGGTTGATGTTGACCAGGATCAGGCCCGCCTTCGCGGTGGCGAACTGGGTCAGCGCCCATTCGGCGCAGTTCTGCGACCAGATGCCGATGCGGTCGCCGGGCTCGAGCCCGAGCGCAAGCAGGCCGGCCGCAAGATCGTCGACCCGGCGTCCGAGCTCTCCGTAGGTCCAGCGGATCCCCTGATGTCGGACGATCAATGCGTCCCGGTCGCCATACGTCGCGACGGCTCGATCGAAGTGGCTTCCGATGGTCTCGCCGATCAGCTTGGTCGGCGACGTCCCGTGGTCGTAGGACGGCATCTGGGTCGTCACGTCATCCTCCCTCGGGCTCTGATATCGGCCCTTCGCAAGACGATGATCCGAGACGGGTCCGGAAACGGCAAGCTGATCCGCCGCCCGGCGGCACGAAATCGCCGGTTGCATGTCCGTCGTCGCGGCCTCTACCCTTGCGGCCAAACAGGGGGCTGAAAACAAGGACATGGCGTTGCTGGAAGTCAGCGGGGTCGAGCGCGCCTTCTACGGCGTGCATGCGCTCCGCGGCGCCGACCTCAAGGTCGAGGCGGGCCGGATCACCGGCCTGATCGGACCCAACGGCGCCGGCAAGACCACGCTTTTCAACTGCATCACCGGCGTGATCCCGCCGGATCGCGGCCGCATCGTCTTCGACGGCCACGACATCGCCGGACTGCGCCCCGACCAGATCACGCGGCTCGGCCTGGTGCGCACCTTCCAGATCGCCCGCGGCCTGCCCCGGCTCTCGGTGCTCGACAACCTGATGCTCTACGGCGCCGACCAGCCGGGCGAAGACATGTTCCCTGCCCTGTTCAAGCTGCCGAAGGCGCTCGAGCGCGAGGAAGTGCTGCTCGCGCGCGCGGTCGCCATCGCGCGCCGGCTCAACCTCTTCCATGTCATCCGCAACCCGGCTTCCGACCTCTCCGGCGGGCAGAAGAAGCTGCTCGAGATCGGCCGCGCGCTGATGGCCGAGCCCAAGCTCATCCTGCTCGACGAGCCGGTCGCCGGCGTCAACCCGACCTTGGCGCGCGAGATCGGCGAGCACCTGAAGACGCTGATCGCCGACGGCATCAGCATCCTGCTGATCGAGCATCACATGGACATGGTGGCGAGGCTCTGCGACCACGTGGTCGTGCTGGCCGAGGGACGCCATCTCGCCGAAGGCAGCTTCGAGGAGATGGCGAGCCATCCCCAGGTCCAGGAAGCCTATATGGGACGCCGCAAGTGGGGCTCCTGACCGCGACCGGCGTCGTCGCCGGCTACGGCGCCGCCGACGAGATCCTGAAGGGCGTCGACCTGCGCGTCGAGCCGGGCGAGATCGTTGGCATCATCGGCCCGAACGGCGCCGGCAAGTCGACGCTACTGAAGGCGATCGCGGGATTGCTCAAGCCCAAGGCCGGCGCGATCACGCTCGACGGCAAGGACATCACCGGGCGCGAGCCGCGCGACATCTCGCGCCTCGGCCTCGCCTATGTGCCGCAGGAACACAACATCTTCCCCTCGATGACGATCCGCGAAAACCTGGAGATGGGCGGCTACGTCGATCCCAAAGGGGCGAAGACACGCATCGACGGCGTGCTCGGCCGCTTCCCGGTCCTCGCCAACAAGCGCCGCCACGCCGCGCGCACGCTGTCGGGCGGCGAGCGCCAGATGCTGGCGATGGCGATGGCGCTGATGGTCGAGCCGGCGGTGCTGCTGCTCGACGAGCCGTCCGCCGGCCTCTCGCCGGTCGCGGCCGAGGCGCTCTTCAACGCCATCATCCAGATCAACAGGGAAGGCGTCTCGATCGCGATGGTCGAGCAGAACGCCAACGAGGCGCTGGCGATCTCCGACCGCGCCTACATCCTGGTCGACGGCAAAAACAGTCGCACGGGCCCGGCGGCCGACCTCGCCGCCGATCCCGAGATCCGCCGCATCTTCCTCGGCGGCTGAGCCCGGTCTAGAGTTTCGCCAACAACAGCCTTTGGGAGGCACCGAAATGCGCAAGACCACCCGCCGCACGATGCTCAAGACGGCCGCTGCCGCCGCGACGGTCGCGGCCCTTCCGATAAACGCCAGCGCCCAGAGCGGCGAGCCGATCAGGATCGGCATCCTGACGCCGCTGACGGGCGCCGGCGGCAACGACGGTCCTCGCATGATCAAGGCGATGACCGCGGTGTTCGACGAGGTCAACAAGGCCGGCGGCGTGCTCGGCCGCAAGATCGAGACGGTCATCGAGGATGACCAGACCAATCCGGAAGCTGCCGTCCGTGCCGCGCGCAAGCTGATTGAGGTCAACAAGGTGCCGATGATCCTCGGCACCTGGGCGTCGGCCGTCACCGCAGCGGTGGCACCAGTCTGCTGGGAGTCGAAGACCTTCCTGATGACCGTGTCGGGCGCGGACTCGATCACCCAGCTGCCGCACCAGGGCTTCCTGATCCGCACCCAGCCGACCAGCAAGCTGCAGGCATCCGCCCATGGCGAGTTCATGCTGAGCCAGGGCGCCAAGCGCGTCGGCATCATCGGCATCCAGGCGCCGTTCGCGCTGCCGAACAAGGAGCACCTGGAAGCGACACTGAAGCCGAAGGGCGCCGAGGTCGTGTCCCACATCATCTACGAGAAGGACAAGCCGACCTACCGCTCCGAGATCGACCAGATGATGCGTGGCCGCCCCGACTACATCTACACCAACGGCTATGCGCCCGACACGGTGGTGCTGCTGCGGGATCTCTACCGCGCCGGCATCGACCTGCCGAAATTCGCGCAGTCCTATGCGGTACCGCAGCCGACGCTCGACACCATCCCGCCGGAGGTCAGCACCAAGGTCTTCACCGGCCAGCCCTCGGCCGACATCGAAAGCCCCGCCTACAAGCTCGCGGCGGAGCGTACCGGCGACAAGGAGCCGGACGGCTACGTCTCCCAGGCGACCGACTGGGCCTCGATGGCGGTGCTGACCATCGCCAAGGCAAAGGAGGCCTCGGGCGTCGCGATGAAGGACAATGTCCGGAAGATCTGCCAGGGCTCCGGCCAGAAGGTCTACTCGGCCGTCGAGGGCCTCAAGGTCATGGCCGAGGGCAAGGAGATCAACTACGAGGGCGCCAGCGGCCCCTGCGACTTCACCGACATCGGCGACATCCTGGGCTGCCGCTTCCGCTACATGCACGTGGTGAAGGGCAAGCTCGAGTTCCTGAAGCTGGTCTGATCGACTTAAGGACTCTCGGGTGGAAGTCCTCCAGCTCATCGTCAACGGCCTGATGTCGGGCACCATTCTCGCGGTGCCTGCCATCGGGCTGACGGCGATCTTCGCGGTGCTGCGCTTCACCAACTTCGCGCTGGCATCGCACATGACGATCGGCGCCTTCGCCGGCTTCGTCGCCAACGTGACGCTCGGCCTCCCCGCAGTGGCAGCGCTGGGCTTCGCCTTCCTGATCGCGGGCTTCGTCGGCGTGATCTCTGACGAGCTCGTACTGAAGCCCTTCCGCCGCGCCGGCTTCATCACCACGGCGATCGGCTCGATCGCGCTCACGATCGCGCTCGAGAACATCGTCCGCTTCATCTTCGGCAACCAGCTCAGGGGATACGACCTGCCGATCCTCCGCGACTGGAACATCTCGGGCATCCGCATCTCGCCACAGCAGGTCGAGAACTTCGTCGTCGCGGTGATCGTGATGGCGGCGCTGTTCGCTTTCCTGACCTTCACCCGGGTCGGCAAGTCGATGCGGGCGGTCGCCGACAACCCGATGCTGGCGGCGATCAAGGGCATCAACGCCGACGTCGTCGCCCGCCTCGTCTCGTTCGTGGCGATGGGGCTCGCCGGCCTCGGCGGCATGCTGATCGGCCTCGACACCACGATCGACCCGCTGATCGGCTTCAAGACCATCCTTCAGATCTTCGCCGCCGCCGTCGTCGGCGGGCTCGGCAGCATCCCGGGCGCGGTGGTCGGCGCGCTCGTGGTCGGCGTCGGCGAGGAGCTGAGCCTGCTCGTGCTGACGCCGGCCTACCGCACCGCCGTCGGCTTCATCGCCATCCTGGTGGTGCTGACCTTCCGCCCGCGCGGCATCCTCGGGCAGCGGGCCTACTGACATGGAGCATTATCTCGTCGCGATGGGCGTGACCGCCGGCATCTACGCGATGATGGCGCTCGGCATGAACGTGATCTGGGGAAAGGCCGGCCTGATCAACCTGGGACTCGTCGGCTTCTTCGCCGTCGGCGCCTACACGTCGGGCCTCCTCACCCTGAAGCTCGGCTGGCCGATCCCGCTCGGCATTCTCGCCGGCACGGCCGCCGCCTCGCTGGTCGGGATCCTGGTCGCGATGATCACGGTTCGGCTCCGGGGCGACTATCTCGCCATCGTCACGCTCGGCTTCGCCGAGACGATGCGCGTCGTCATGTCGAACGAGCTGTGGATCGCGAACGGCACCGACGGGCTTTCCGGCATCCCCGGACCCTTCCGCCAGGCGCTCGGGCCGCACCTCTTCAATCTGCAGTTCCTCGGCATCGTCGTCGCCGCCACCGTCGTGCTGTTCTTCCTGGTCGAACGCCTGGTGACGTCTCCCTTCGGCCGCGTGCTCAGAGGCATCCGCGACGACGAGCAGGTGGTCCAGGTCGCCGGCAAGAACGTGGTGATGTTCAAGATCAAGGCCTTCGCCTTCGGCACCGCGGCGCTCGGGCTCGCCGGCGCGCTCTACGGCCACTTCACCAGCTTCATCGCCCCCGACCTGTTCGCGCCGCTGCTCACTCTCTACGTCAAGCTGTCGCTGCTCGCCGGCGGGCTCGGCAACTCGATCGGTGCGGTGGTCGGCGCGGTCCTCGTCGTCTTCTTCCTGGAGTCGACCCGCTTCATCATCCCGCTGGTGCCCGGCCTCTCCGCCGTCCAGGGCGCCGCGCTTCGCGAGCTGCTGATCGCGGTGGCGCTCCTGGTCGTGCTTCGGTTCTACGCGAGAGGCCTCGTTCCCGAACGCATCCCTCAACCGCCCTTACCGGCCGCACCACCAGAGGCCGCGGTCGCCATCGAGAAAGCGAGATAGGAAATCATGGCCAAGAAGCGCGATATCACCGTTGCCGACGTCACCCAGATCATGGCGCTCAGCATGAAGGGCGACCGCAAGAAGGTGTACAAGGCGGTCGAGAAGCTCGCCAAGCTGACCTGCGACTTCACGATGTTCACGGTCCTCCGCTACGTCGAGAAGGACAAGCAGGTCGCCCGCACCTACTCCTCGAACCCGAAGAAGTATCCGGTCGGCGGGCGGAAGCCGATCGATCCGAAGTCGCACAACCAGAAGACCCTCGAGAAGGGCCAGGTCTTCACCGCGCCCAACAAGGCCGAGATCAAGCGCACTTATTTCGACTACGAGCTGATCTACTCGCTCGGCATCACCGCCATCTTGAACGCGCCGATCACGGCCAATGGCCGCCGCCTCGGCACGCTGGCGCTTTCCGGCAAGCAGGGCATGTACGGCAAGAAGGAGATCGAGCGCTCGAAGGTGCTCGCCGGGCTGCTGGTGCCGGTGATGCTCGCCGAGATGGACGACTGAGCTCTTAAGCGACGGAGCGCTTCGGCGCTCCTTCCGCCTTGGCGCCATTGACCAGGTAGTCCATCGCCGCCTGCGCGCCGCCCTTGGAGTGCGGCACGCCGGCGAGGCTGAGCCCCATCTCGACGCCGGCGAGCGTGCCCATCAGCATCAGGTCGTTGAAGCTGCCGAGGTGGCCGATGCGGAACACCTTGCCCGCGACCTTGGAGAGGCCGGCGCCGAGCGAGAGATCGTAGGCAGCCAGCGTCTTCTTCCGGAACTCGTCGGCGCTATGGCCCGAGGGCATCAGCACCGCAGTCAGCGCGCTCGAATACTCGGCCGGGTTCACGCAGAGGATCTCGAGCCCCCAGGCGCGCACCGCGCGGCGCGTCGCCTCGGCGTGACGGTCGTGGCGCGCGAAGACGTTGGCCATGCCCTCCTCCATCAGCATGTCGATCGCCTCGGCGAGGCCGTAGAGCAGGTTGGTCGCGGGCGTGTACGGGAAGTATCCGGTCTTGTTCGGCCCCAGCATCGCCCCCCAGTCCCAGTAGCTGCGCGGCAGCTTGGCGGTCTTGCTCGCGGCCAACCCCTTGGCGCTGACCGCGTTGAACGACAGGCCCGGCGGCAGCATCAGGCCCTTCTGCGAGCCCGCGACCGTGACGTCGACGCCCCATTCGTCGTGGCGGTAGTCGATCGAGGCGAGCGAGGAGATCGTGTCGACCATGAAGAGCGCCGGATGCTTCGCCGCGTCGATCGCCTTCCGGACCTCGCCGACCCGCGTGGTCACGCCGGTCGAGGTCTCGTTGTGGACGACCATGACCGCCTTGATCGCGTGGCCCTTGTCCTCGTTGAGCTTGGCTTCGACCAGCTTCGGGTCGACGCCCTGGCGCCAGTCGCCGGGCACGAAGTCAACCTTGAGGGAGAGCCGCTCGGCGAGCTCGCGCCAGAGCGAGGCGAAATGGCCGGTCTCGAACATCAGCACCCGGTCGCCGGGCGAAAGCGTATTGACCAGGGCCGCTTCCCAGGCGCCGGTGCCGGAGGCCGGGTAGATCACCACGTCGGCCTTGGTGCCGAAGATCGGCTTGATGCCCTCCAGCACCTTGCGGCCCAACGCCCCGAACTCGGGCCCCCGGTGGTCGATGGTGGCATTGTCGATGGCGCGGAGCACGCGGTCGGGCACGTTGGTCGGGCCCGGGATCTGCAGGAAATGGCGCCCGCTCGGCGCATTGCTCAGCTTGACCATGGCGAAGGTTCCGCTCGTTCGAAGTGAGCGGTAATCTTAGGGCGCAAGGCACGCTGGAGAAAGACGCATCATGGGTGACGGGAACGGGGTCGCGGGCGGCACCAGGCTGCAGGAGCGGCTCCGGCGCGAGATCCGCGGATCCGTGTTGTTCGGGGCGGCCGACCGCGGCCGCTATGCGACCGACGCCTCGATCTACCAGATCGACCCGATCGGCGTGGTGGTCCCGGCCGACGAGGCCGATGCGCTGGCCGCGCTCGCCATCGCCCTCGACGAAGGCGTCCCGGTCCTCCCGCGCGGCGCCGGCACCTCGCAATGCGGCCAGACGGTCGGCGAGGCCGTCGTCATCGACAACGCCAAGCACCTGAACAAGATCGTCAGCTTCGACAAAAATGCTGCGACGGTCGTGGTCCAGCCCGGGGTCGTGCTCGACCACCTCAACGCCTATCTGCGCCCGCACGGGCTCTGGTACCCGGTCGACGTCTCGACCAGCGCCCAGGCGACCATCGGCGGCATGGCCGGCAACAATTCCTGCGGCTCGCGCTCAATCCGCTACGGCAACATGGTTCACAACGTGGCCGGCATCGACGCGGTGCTGGCCGACGGGACCCACGCCTATTTCGGCGAAGTCGGCGGCAACCTGGCCGAGATCTCGGGTTCGCCTCGCCTTCTCGATATCGCCAGTCGCGTTCGTGCCATCGCCGCCCGCGAAGCGGGCGAGATCGAGGCGCGCTATCCGAAGCTGCTGCGCCGGGTCGGCGGCTACAATCTCGAGACCGTCAAGCCTGAGGGTCACAACCTCGCCCATCTGCTGGTGGGATCGGAAGGCACCCTCGCCTATTCGCGCCAGCTGCACCTGAAGCTCTCGCCGCTGCCGAAGCACAAGACGTTGGGTGTCGTCCACTTCCCGACCTTCTACCAGGCGATGGACCTGACCCAGCACATCGTCAAGCTGGGGCCGGCCGCGGTCGAGCTGGTTGATCGCACGATGATCGACCTGGCGCGCCAGAACCCGGCTTTCGCCTCCACCGTCTCCCGGTTCCTGAAGGGCGAGCCGGACGCGATCCTGCTGGTCGAGTTCGCCGGGGACGACCAGGGCGAGCAGCTTCGGAAGCTGCAGGATCTCGTCGCCCTCATGGGCGATCTCGGCCTGCCGAACAGCGTCGTCGAGATCACCGACGCCAACCTGCAGAAGGACACCTGGGAGGTCCGTAAGGCCGGCCTCAACATCATGATGTCGATGAAGGGCGACGGAAAGCCGGTCAGCTTCATCGAGGACTGCGCGGTGCCGCTCGAGCACCTCGCCGAGTACACGCGGCGCCTGACCGAGGTGTTCGAGAAGAACGGCACCAAGGGGACTTGGTACGCGCATGCCTCGGTCGGCTGTCTGCATGTCCGCCCCATCCTCAACATGAAGACCGAGGGCGGGCCGAAGAAGATGCGCGCGATCGCCGAGGAGGCCGCCGCCTTCGTCCGCGAATACAAGGGCGCCTATTCGGGCGAGCACGGCGACGGGCTCGTGCGCTCGGAATGGATAGCGCCGTTCTTCGGGCCAAAGCTCACCGGCGCCTTCGAGGAGATCAAGGATCTCTTTGATCCGAAGGGCCTGATGAACCCCGGCAAGATCGTGCGGCCGTCGAAGATGGACGACCGCAGCCTCTTCCGCTTCAGCCAGCGCTACCGACCGCAGCCCTTCACGCCGGCGCTCAGCTGGCCCGAGCTCGGCGGCTTCGCCGGCGCGGTCGAGATGTGCAACAACAACGGCCATTGCCGGAAGTTCGACGCCGGCACGATGTGCCCCTCCTATCGCGCGACCGGCGACGAGCAGCACCTCACCCGCGGCCGCGCCAACACGCTGCGGCTCGCGCTCTCCGGTCAGCTCGGTCCAAGCGCGCTCACCTCGGACGCGGTCTACGACACGATGGACCTCTGCGTCGGCTGCAAGGGCTGCAAGCGCGAATGCCCGACCGGCGTCGACATGGCGCGGATGAAGACCGAGTTCCTGCATCACTACCGCAAGCGCCACGGCATGCGGCTGTTCGACCGGCTAGTCGCCTACCTGCCGCGCTATGCACCGTTCGCCTCCAGGCTGCGTGGTCTCCTCGCCCTTCGCGACAAGCTGCCGTTCCTCGCCACGCTGTCGGAGACATGGATCGGATTCAGCGCCAAGCGCTCGCTTCCCGCCTGGAGCAGCCGTCCCTTCCGCGGCGAGGCACGAGCTTCATCAGGCAAGCCGCGCGTCGCCTTGCTGGTCGACACCTTCAACAGGTGGTTCGAGCCTGAGAACGCCCGTGCCGCCGTCTCGGTACTGGAAGCCGCCGGCTACGAGGTCGTCATCGCCGGCGAGGAGTCAGGCCCACCGCTCTGCTGCGGCCGCACCTTCCTCGCCGCCGGCTTGGTCGACGAGGCGCGCAAGGAAGCCCGTCGGTTGATCGACACGCTGGCCCCCTATCTCGACGAAGGCCTGCCGATCGTCGGCCTCGAGCCCTCCTGCCTCTTCACGCTCCGCGACGAGATCGAGGCGCTGCTTCCCGGTACCGAAGCGCAGCGCCTCGCTGGCAAGGCGGTGCTGTTCGAGGAGTTCCTGGCACGAGAGCAGGCTGCCGGACGTGCGCAGCTGCACCTCAAGGCGCTGCCGCAGACGAAGGCGATGGTCCACGGCCATTGCCACCAGAAGGCCTTTGACGCCTTCAAGCCGACCGTGGCGCTGCTCAAGCAGATCCCCGGCCTCGACGTGCAGCCGATCGAGTCCAGCTGCTGCGGCATGGCCGGCGCCTTCGGCTACGAGGCGAAGCACTACGACGTCTCGATGAAGATGGCCGAGCTGGCGCTGCTGCCTGCGATCCGCAAGGGCGGCGACGCTCTGGTCGTCGCCGACGGGACCTCTTGCCGCCATCAGATCGCGGACGGTGCCGGCCGCGAAGCCGTGCACATCGCCAGAGTGTTGGAACAAGCGCTTGCGTAGCTCGCGTCCCCTCTCCCGCGTCGTACGCGGGGGAGGGTTAGGGTGGGGGCGAGCGTAGCGAGAACAGGTCGAGGCAATCTCGAAGTTCCTCGCTTCGCGGGGCCCCCCCCCCACCCACCCCCCCCGGCCACCCGGGGCGGGGGGGGCGCGCGACGCCAACGCGAGGTGAAACACCACTGCGGTGTGGACG
>JBGALV010000180.1:0-3914 GCA_044223515.1 Alphaproteobacteria bacterium | reverse complement strand
CGCCTTCTGATCGGCGGCGGCGTATTGGGTGGCCTCGGAAGTCACGTCACTTCTGGGCGACGAGACGCTGGGCGAAGCGATTGTCGATCAGCGTCTTCACCACGGCGGGAACGTCGGTGTTTGCCGGGATGAAGGCGGCTGCCTTCAGCGCGTCGCCGGCTTCGGTGATCGCCGCGACCGGCTTCGGCCCGACCTGCGACTCGGTGAAGTCGTTGCGGGTCAGCTGGAGCTTCGCCACGTCGTCGGTGATCTTGGCGTCGCGGACAAGCAGCGCCTTGAGACCGTCCGGGTTCTCCTTCGCCCATGCACGCGCCTTCTCATAGGCCTGCAGCACGCGGACGGTGAGCTCCGGGTTGGCCTCGGCGAAGGCCGTCCGCACGTTCAGCACGCCGTAGGTGTTGGCGTCGGCGTTGCGATAGAAGAGCTTGGAGCCGCGCTCGAGCTCGGCCTGCGCCATGATCGGATCGAGTCCGGCCCAGGCATCGACCTCGCCCTTGTCGAGCGCGACGCGGCCGTCGGGATGCTGGAGGAGGACGATCTTCAGGTCCTTCTCGGTCAGGCCCTTCGACGCCAGCGCGCGCACGAGGAAGATGTGCGGGTCGGTGCCGCGGGTGACGGCGACGCGCTTGCCCTTGAGCTGCTCGATCGAGGTGATGCCGGTCTCGGTGCGCGTGACCAAGGCGGTCCACTCGGGCTTCGAGTAGATGTAGACCGAGTTGATCGGGCTGCCGTTGATCTTCGCCAGCAGCGCCGCCGAGCCCGCGGTCGAGCCGAAGTCGATGCCGCGCGCGTTCAGGAACTCGATCGCCTTGTTGGAGCCCAGGCTCTGCACCCAGCGCACCTGGATGCCGTCCTTGGCGAGATCGGCTTCGAGGAAGCCTTTCTCCTTCAGCACGATGCTGAGCGGGTTGTAGGTGGCCCAGTCGATGCCGACGACCTTCGCCTTGTCCTCGGCGAAAGCCTGGGTGGCAAGCGTGAGAGCGGCCGCGGCCGCCAGGGTGGAAATGAAAGTACGTCGAAGCATGTTCCTCGCTCCCGATTACGACGTTGGGATGACGAGGTGTCGCTCAGGTCTCGGGGCAAGAAATGATCCCCGAGCGGCATCTCGCCGCAGCAACAGGCTGGGCGGACGCCCAACGCTTTAGCCGCATTTCTAAAGCGCCCGCAAGCTGCTGCTCAAATCGGCGCTGTGCTGATTACGATATTCACATTTTACGGAACGTCAAGCGCAAGAATAAACATATTTTTTGTGTTTATCCATAGACGAGGCGGGGCAGGAACATCGAGAGGCTCGGGAAGAAGGTCAGGAGGAGCAGGACCAGGATCAGCCCGGGCAGGAATGGCAGGATCTCTCGCGCCAGGTCCTCGAACGGGATCCTTCCGACCTTGGCGACGGTGAACAGGGCCACGCCGAACGGCGGCGTCAGGATGCCGATCATCAGGTTCATGGTGACGATGACGCCGAAATGCACCGGGTCGATGCCGACCGCCTGGATCACCGGCATGAACACCGGGACCATGAGGATCATGATCGCGATGCCCTCCATGAAGCAGCCCAGCACCAGCATCAGCACGTTGATGACGATCAGGATGACGGTGGGATCGGTCGAGAAGTCGAGAAAGGCCTCGGCGATCGCCTGCGGCACGCGCTCGCGCGCCAACACCCAGCCGAACAGGCTCGCACCGGCGACGATGAAACCCACCACCGACGAGGTCGATACCGCTTCCTTGAAGATGCGCGGCAGGTCGCCGAATTTCAGGTCGCGATAGATGAAGAGGCCGAGCGCCAGCGAATAGATCGCCGCCACCGCCGCCGCCTCGGTCGGCGTGAACACGCCGCCGAAGATGCCGCCCATGATGATCGCGGGCGTGATGAGTGCCAGGAAGGCGCGGCGGAACGACGCCCACAGGTCGCCGATCGTGACGCGCGGGTGGCGCGGAATCTCCGGCCGGCGCTTCGCATAGAAGTAGACGTGGACCATCAGGATCGCGGCGGTGAGCAGCCCGGGCACGACACCGGCGAGGAAGAGCGCGCCGACCGACGTGTTCGAGATCACGCCGTAGAGCACCATGGGGATCGAGGGCGGGATCAGCGGGCCGATGATGCAGGAGGCACAGGTGAGGGCGCCGGCGAAGGAGGCCTTGTAGCCGTCCTCCTTCATCGCCTTGACCTCGAGGATGCCGAGCCCGCCGGCATCGGCGATCGCCGAGCCCGACATGCCCGAGAAGATCACGCTGCCCATGACGTTGACGTGGCCGAGCCCGCCCGGCAGGTGGCCCACCAGCGCGCGGGCGAAGTCGTAGATGCGGACGCTGACTCCGCCGGCATTCATCGCGATGCCGGCGAGCACGAAGCACGGCACCGCCAGCAGGGGGAACGAGTCGATGCCGCCGATCAGCCGCTGGGCCGCCTGGGTGATCGACTGGCCCTCGAAGAACAGCCAGGCGATGCCCATGAACGCCAGCGAGAAGGCTACTGGCATCGCCAGCGCGATCAGGGAAAGCCAGATGCCGAAATATCCGAGCATCAGAGCGCTCCCGAGGTGTCGGTGCGGGCCGGACGTCCGGCGCGGAAGTCGTCCCAGTCCTCGCGCATCACGAGGAGCGTCCGGATCGTCATCAGGGCCGCGGTCAGCGGCACGATGCCGTAGACCCAGGCGTAAGGGATCTCGAGCACCATCATCGGCACGGTCCATTGCCGTGCCGTCGCGACCCAACCCCACCAGACCAGGTTCCCGAGAAGGAACAGGACCAGCAGGTTGACGCCGAAAGAGACCGCCAATTGCAGCGGCCGGGGCATGGCGCCGACGATGAAGCCGATCGCGACGTGGCTGCGGTCGGAGACGGCGGCGCTGGCACCGAGAAAGACGATGTAGACGTAAAGGTAGCGCGACGCCTCCTCGGTCCAGGCGAAAGGATCGTTGAGGACGTATCGGGTGATGACCTGAAGAGCGAGCGTGGTCAGCAGCCCCGCCATGCAGATCGCGGCGAGATTCTCCTCGCCCCTGGCGAGCCATCGTCTCATCGTTTCCCCCGACGCCGTTCTTCTTGTGCGAGCGATCCTACCCGTGCAGCGACCTATCTGCGAAGCGCTGGCGCGCCCAAGGGCCGCGCCGATCCGAGCGCGCCGTAGCCCTTGCCGCCATGGCCCTTCGGATCGGGGCCGGACCAGCGCTCGTCCATCGGCTGGTCGGCGGCCTGCCAGCGCGTGTCGACCGAAAGACGCACGCGGCCGACGGGCGAGGCGTTGTCGATGGAGCCGTGCAGCGTGAACATGCCGAAGACGCAGATGTCGCCGGCGCGGAAGTCTGCGGTGAGCAGGCGCGCGCCGCGCTCCTTCAGGAAGGCGAAGGCGGATTCGGCGACATGCCCTGGCCGCGACGGATCGCGGTCGACGTCGTGGCCGCGATACGACGCGATCAGGTCGTCGAAGCGATGGCCATTCTCGATCACCGCCAGCGGTCCGTCGGCGACCGCGACGTCGCCGAGCGGAACCCAGACGGTGACCAGCCTGTCCGTGCCGCGGTTCATGTAGACATGATCGAAGTGCAGCGGGCTGGCGCGCCCGGCGAGCATCGCGCGGAGCCAGACGAAGTCGAATGGCTTGACGGGACGGTCGAGCAGTTTGGCCGCGACCGCGCGCGCCGCGTTGCCGTGGACCGCGCGGCGCACGGCGGGTCCTTCGGAGACCGAGCGCCAGAAGCGGCCCAGGTCGGGATGCAACTCGGCTCGCCGGCTGGTGCCCGTCGGCAGCGCCGCCTCGGCGGGCTCGGCGATCTCGCCGACCTCGGCCATCCGCGCCAGCACCTCGCAGCGTGCCACCAGGACTTCCGCGCGGTCGAGCGCGCCGCGAAGGAAGAGGTAGCCGTCCTCGGCGAAGCGCGCGCGGAGTGCCGCGCCGTCGGCGAGCAGGG
>JBGALV010000068.1:0-30422 GCA_044223515.1 Alphaproteobacteria bacterium | reverse complement strand
GAAATGGTCTTAGGATAGAGTCTGCGCCGCCTTGTCCCGGGCTGCCCTTGATCTGGATCAGCCTCTCGGTCCGGCCGGGCCCGCACTTCCCAGCGCCTGGCGCAAGGTCCGCACCAGCTGATCGCGCTCGCGGTCGCTCGACGCAGCTTCCAGCCGCGTATTGATGTCGAGGATGAGCCGGGACATCTCGTTGTGCCAATCGAGATTCTCGACCGCTTCAGGCTGAAGCCGGCGCTGCACCCCTTCGAGCGGCCGCGCGGCATCGCCGCCGAGCTCGAAGCGCTGGTCGAGTTCCGGCACGAGGCAGACGGGCGCATCGTGGAAGTGGTCGACGACGCGCTGGCGCAGGGCTTCGAGCGCGCGGCGCTCGCCGTGCTCGAGGAAGATGCCGCGACGTATCGGGTGCCGCCTGGTGATCCAGTCGATCAGCTCGGGCGCGTCGGCGTGGCCGGAGTAGTCGTCGACCTGCCGGATGCGGGCAGCGACCTTGACCTCTTCGCCCTGGATGCGGACCGCGGTTGCGCCGTCGGCGAGGAAGCGGCCCAAGGTCCCGCGCGCCTGGAATCCGGTGAGAAGCACCGTCGCGTCGCGCCGCCACAGCCAATGCTTGAGGTGATGGCGGATGCGGCCGGCCTCGCACATGCCGCTTCCGGCGACGATGATATGGAAGCCGGAGAAGCGGCCGATCCTCTTGCTCTCCTCCACCGTCTCGGTCGCGTGCAGGTTCGGAGAATCCAGCAGGCGGTCTATGTCGAAGTCGCCTTCGAGGCTCGATGCATGCTGCCGGAACACCTCGGTCGCGCGGATCGCGAGCGGCGAGTCCAGGAAGACCGGCGCCGACGGCACCTCGCGCCTTTCCATGAGATCGAGGAGCTCGACGAGCAGCTCCTGCGTCCTTTCCACCGCAAAGGCTGGAATGAGCAGCGCGCCGCCTGCGGATCGAGCAGCCCTCAGCTCGTCCGTCAGGTGCTTGCGACGTTCCTTGGACGAGACCTCCGGACGGTCGCTGTCGCCGTAGGTCGACTCGCAGACGACGTAGTCGACGCCGGACGGCGCATCAGGATCGGGCTGGAACAGCTTCCCGTTCGGGCCGATGTCGCCCGAAGCCAGCACCGTCAGGGGACGCCCGCCGGATGCCGGCTCGAATTCGAGCTCGACCGACGCCGAGCCGAGAAGATGCCCGGCGTTCCAGAAACGCGCGCGCACGCCCGGCGCCACCGTGAGCCACGTCTCGTAGTCGACCGGCCGGAACGCGTTCAGCGAGGCGATCGCGTCCGCCTTCGTATAGATCGGCGACACCGCCGCACGGCCGCGGGCCGCGTTCCGCTGGTTCAGCGTGGCGACCTCGCTCTCCTGGATATAGCCCGCATCCGGCAGGAGGTAGGAGCAGAGGTCGATGGTGCCGCGGGTCGCCAGGATGCGCCCGCGAAAGCCGCCGGAGACCAGCTTGGGCAGGAGGCCGCTGTGGTCGATATGCGCATGCGTCAGAAGCACGGCGTCGATCTCGGCAGGGTTGAAGGCAAAGGCGCCGTAGTTCAGCGACTTCAAGGTCTTGGGTCCCTGGAACATCCCGCAATCGACGAGCACCTGCGCGCGCGGCGTCCTGAATAGGAGACAGGAGCCGGTAACGGTATGCGCGGCGCCGCAGAACTGCAGGGTGACGGACTGGCCGGACGTCGTGGACATGAGCTGTTCCCGTGGTGCGCGTTGAATCGCCTCGACATTACCTTTGTGCCGCCGGAGCCGGCGCCCGAGATTGATCCACGTCAATCCGGTATCGCGCGACCTGCGCTACCTCTTTCCTCCTGCGCCACGTCCCAGACGGAGGAAGAGAAATGTCCAAGCATGTCGAGATCTGGTACCTCATCGCCGACGGCGCCCATGCGCGCATCGTCCACCGCGACGCCGAGACCGGCGCCTATCGCCAGGTGAGCCGGTCGGACTCGAAGATGGCGAGACTCAAGACCTCGCAGATCATGTCCGACCGTCAAGGACGCGTCGCCGAAAGCGCTTCCTCCGCCCGCCATGCCGCCGAGGCGAAGCACGACCCGCATCGCCAGGCCAAGGTCGCGTTCGCGCACAAGACCGCCCATGACATCAACGAAGCCGCCCGTGCTTCGGAATTCGACGAGCTGGTTCTGGTGGCACCCGCCCGCGTGCTCGGCGAGATCAGGGGCCATCTCGATACCCAGACCAGCAAGCGTGTCGTCGGCGAGCTCGCGAAGGACCTGACCCCGGTGCCCGACGGCGATCTCGGCAAGCACCTGGACGTGCTGGCCCATCGCATCGAGCGCGGCCTCGCGGCCGGATAAGCGGCGCTCACGCTTCCGTGCGGACGGTCCGGCGCGCCGTTGACCTACATCAACGAAGCGGACGACCGCCGGTCATACCGTAGGTCGCAAGGAACCGCCCGCCATGAAGCCCATCGCCGACAAGACGCCGACGTGATGTTCCGCCGGAACCAGAGGAAGCCCGTATCGTGACGGTCAGCAGCCTGCCTTCAGGGCGCCGCGCTGCCGGATCGGGCTCGGTACCGGCGGACCTGATGCAGGCCATCAAGGGACGCCGGGCCGTTCGGGCCTTTACCGACGAGCCAATCTCGCGGGAAGAGATCCTGGCCCTGATCGAGGCCGCGGCGGCCGCCCCGAGCTCGATGAACCTGCAGCCCTGGTCGTTCGTCGTGGTGGAAGGGAAGGAGCGGCTGGAGAGACTGTCCGGTCTCGCCAAGCGGAACCTGCTGTCGACGCCCTCGGCGGATGCCGTCCACCGCGCGCAGCTCGAGGATCCTTCCTTTAATCTGTTTCTCGGCGCGCCTTGCCTGGTCGTCGTCTGCGCCAGACCACCCACTCGCCAGGCTTCGGAGGATTGCTGCCTCGCCGCCCAGAACCTGATGCTGGCCGCTTACGCGGGCGGCCTGGGGACCTGCTGGATCGGGACGGTCCGCCCGTGGCTCGAGCTGCCGCAGACACGGTCCCTGCTCGGCCTGCTGCCCGACCAGCTCCCGATCGCGCCGATCGTCGTCGGGGAGCCCGCAGCGGAACCATCGACGGTGGCTCGGCACAAGCCGGCCGTCATCTGGTCGGCAATCTGACAGCCCATTTATTCGGATGGCCCGCGTGACCGGTGCAAGCGGGCGTCATTGAGATGGTATGATGATACGATAGTAAGCTAGACACCCTATCGGGTTTGAAGCGCTACTATCCTCCATGAATTCAACCGGGTCCGATGATCGCCGTGACGCGGAAAGCGCCCAGCTGGATGCGCTGCTGACGACGGCTGTCGACGGCATCATCGTCATCGACGCCGAAGGGGTCGTCCAGGTCTACAACCCGGCCTGCGCACGGCTGTTCGGCTATCCGGCCGCGGAGGTGGTCGGCCAGAACATCCGCATGCTGATGCCGTCGCCGTACCATGACGAGCACGACCGCTACATCGCGGCCTACCGGTCCACGGGCCAGGCCAGGATCATCGGCCTGGGACGGGAGGTGACCGGACGGCGGAAGGATGGCTCGACCTTCCCGATGTACCTCTCGGTCGGCGAGGGGCACCAGGGCGGCCGCAGCATCTTCGTCGGCATCATTCACGATCTCACGCACCAGAAGCAGGCCGAGCAGGAACGCGACCGCCTTGCATCGATCGTCGAGTCTTCGCACGACGTCATCATCGGCAAGGACCTCCGCGGCATCGTCACGGCCTGGAACCGGGGCGCCGAGCTGACCTACGGCTACACGGCCGCGGAGATGATCGGCCGGTCGATCGCCGATCTGGCCCCGCTCGAACGGAAAGGCGAGGTCGCAGACCTGATCCGGCGCGCGTGCCGCGGCGAGGTCATCGCGCAGTACGACACCCAGCGCGTCACCAAGGACGGTCGCGTCCTCGACATGTCGCTGACCTTGTCGCCGATCCGCAACGACAAGGGCGAGGTCGTGGGAATCTCGACCATCGGTCGGAACACGACGGATCTCCGCCAGGCCGAGGGCCGGATCCGCGAGCTGACCGGCGAGATGCAGCATATCGCGCGCCTGAGCGCGATGGGCCAGCTCGCCTCGTCGCTGGCGCACGAGCTCAACCAGCCGCTGACCGCGGTGGCGAACTACAGCGACGCCACGCGCCACATGATGGCGACGTCGACCCCGCCGGCGGATCGCATCATGGACTTCCTCGGAAAGATCTCGGCCCAGGCGGAGAGGGCGGGACAAATCATCCGGCGGCTGCGAAGCTATGTGGAGAAGACGGAGGTCGAGCGTGCCCCGGAATCGCTCTCAACGGTCGTCGAGGAGGCCGGTGCTCTCGCGTCCGTCGGCGCGAAGCTAGACGGCATCGCGATCAGGTACGAGCTGGCGCCCGACCTTCCGCCCATCAGCATGGACAAGATCCAGATACAGCAGGTCGTGGTGAACCTGGTGCGGAACGCGATCGAGGCATTGAGCGGCGCCGAACGGCGGGAGCTCGTGATCCGGACGACCGGCCAGGACGCCCAGCAGGAGGTGTCGATCGCCGACACTGGCACGGGGCTGCCGCCCGAGGTCGCGGAGAACCTGTTCAAGCCCTTCACCACGACCAAGAAGACGGGCATGGGGATCGGCCTCTCGATCAGCCAGTCGATCGTCACCGAGCATGGCGGGCGCATCTGGGCCGAACAGAATCCGGGAGGCGGTACGGTGTTCCGCTTCCTGCTGCCGGCCGGTTAGCGGAGCGGTCGCGTGGCTGGCACGATCTACGTCGTCGACGACGACGAAGCGGTCCGGGAATCCCTGCAGGTGCTGCTCGAGACCCGGGGCTTCAGCGTCTCGACCTACGGCTCGGCCGAGGCGTTTCTCGGCGCCTATCGCCCCGGCTCCGGGGCCTGCGCCGTAGTCGACTTGAGAATGCCCGGAATGGACGGGCTGCAGCTGATCGAGCGGCTGAAAGGCGATGGGGCAAGTCTTCCGGTCATCATGGTGACCGGCCACGGGGACGTCCCCCTCGCGGTTCGAGCCATGAAGGCCGGTGCGGCGGACTTCGTCGAGAAGCCCTACGGCAACGACGTCATTCTCGGAGCCGTCGCCCGCGCCCTGGAGCTCTCGAAGGCGGCTGCCGCCGAGGATGAGCCACGCGACTCCGGCATGGCGGCGAAGATCGCGGCGCTCACTCCGCGCGAGCGGGACGTTCTGGAGCAACTTGTAATTGGTCATCCGAACAAGATCATCGCGTTCGAGCTCAAGATCAGCCCGCGGACGGTCGAGATCCATCGCGCGAACCTGATGAAGAAGATGGAAGCGGACAGCCTCTCTCATCTGGTCCGGATGGCACTGGCTGCCGGGATGATGACCCTCTAGCCGGTAGGTACTTCCCCTTAATGGGCTTTTGCTGGGACTTTAGCCATATGTGAACGACACCGGCTCCGCTCGCATGAGACCATTCCGGGGCCGAGGAGTTTTGTGAGCATGGCGACCAGCGTGCGTACCGTTCACATCGTCGACGACGACGAGATGGTGCGCGATTCCCTCAAGGCCCTCCTGGAGTCCCGCGGCTTCGTGGTCAGCGACTACGCCTCGGGCGCCGAGTTCCTTGCGCGTGACGAGGATACGGCCGGCGCTTGCGTCATTCTCGACAACCACATGCCGCAGATGACCGGCATCGAGCTCATGCAGAAGCTGCGCGACCGCGGCGACAAGGTCTTCGTCATCATGGTGACCGGCCGCTGGGATGCCGCTTCGCGGGCCCAGGCCGATGCGCTGGGCGTCCAGGCATTCCTCGAAAAGCCCCTTTTCGGCGCCCGCCTGTTCAGCGAGATCGAAAAGGCGATGCTCCTGCTCGCGTCCTGACGACCGCCGCGCCTACGTAGTATCCCTTAAGTACAATCCCGAAATTACCCAGGACGCGAGACGCCGGTAGCCTCCTCTCAACGCGACGATGTCGCTGCAGGAGGGAAAAATGACGGCAACCGCAACCCAGGCGTCCCCGGCTATCCGCACCTCGATCCCCGCGCGGAAGTCCTCGTCCACCCCGCTTCCCCGGCTCGCCCCGACGGCCACCGATGCGAGCGCCAAGTCTCTCGACCAGCTCGGGTCGCTTCACGTGATGCCGCGCGGCAAGACCATCGTCGAGCAGGGAGCCCCGGCCGAACACGTCTACAAGGTGGTCAGCGGCGCCCTCCGGATGGTCCGCCTGCTGCCCGACGGCCGCCGTTCGGTCATCGACTTCCTGCTTCCCGGCGACTTCTTCGGCCTCGCCGAGGAAGGCACCTACACCCACTCGCTCGAGGTGCTGTCGGACACGAGCTTCGTCCGCTATCCGAAGCAGCAACTGCAGCAGCTCCTCGAGGAAGATCCCCGCGCCGGCCGCCGCTTCTTCAACCTGATGTGCGACCAGCTCTCGGCCGCGCAGGAGCGCCTGCTCACGCTCTGCCGCAAGAGCGCGGTGGAGCGGATCGCCTCCTTCCTCCTGGCCATGACCGAGCGCACGCGGTCGCCGAAGACGGTCGATGCCAACACGATCAAGCTGCCGATGTGCCGCGCCGACATCGCCGACTATCTCGGCCTCACCATCGAGACGGTCAGCCGCGTCCTGACGCAGCTTCGCGAAAGCCATGTCATCGACATTCCGGCCGCGAGCCAGATCGTCGTCCGCGATCGCACGAAGCTCGTGACGATCGGCAGCGGCGTCGCCTGAACAATCCTGAGCCCCGGGGACCCCGGGGCTCTTGCGGTAGATCAAGGAGACGACTCCCGGCGCGCGCCATTGTTCTCTTCTCCCGAATCCGGGCGCGCATGCGCCGAGAGGCAGCCATGAAGAGAATCCTGGTCGGCGTCGACGGGTCCGCCCACGCCGATCGCGCAATCTGCGTCGCGGCCAAGCTCGCCAAGGTGAGCGGCGCGGATCTCACCCTGCTCGCCGTGCGGAGCCTGAGCCAGGCCCTCGAGTCAGGCGACGACGGTTCCTCGACCGAAGATGGCCGCAACGTCGTCGTCGATCTGCGCCCGTCGTTCCTGGCGCGCGCCAGGGAGAAAGCGACCCTGGCCGGCGCCCCCGGCGTCGAGACGGCCGCCGCCGTCGGCGATCCCGCCGAAGAGATCGCCAATGCCGCCAGCCGCCGTCACGCCGACATCATCATCGTGGGCCGGCGAGGACGAGGCCGCGTGACCTCGCTGGTGTTCGGCAGCGTGTCGCAGAAGACCATCCAGCTCGCGGGTTGCCCCGTGATGATCGTTCCCTGAACGTCGGCGGCCGCGGCGAGATCCGATTCAGGGCTTCTCGAGCGCAAGCACCGCGTGGACGGTTCCGCTGCGGATGTCGGGTGCGCTCAGCTTGAATCCGAGGTCGCGGGCGAGAGCGAGCATGGGCGCGTTTTCGGCAAGGATCTCCCCGACGAGCTCGCCTATGTGGCGCGCCTGTGCGTGCTCGATCAGCCGGCGCATCAGGAGCGTCCCGATGCCGCGCGACTTGAGCTTGCTGCCGACGGTCACCGCGAACTCCGCCTGGCGGTTGTTGGGATCCGCCGCGAGACGGGACACGCCGAGGATCTCGCCCGCCGCTTCGAGCACGAACGCCATCTGGCGGTCGTAGTCGATCTGGGTCAGCCGCACGAGCATCTCCTTGGAGAGCGTGCGGATCGCACCGAAGAAACGCAGACGCGCATCCTCGGGCGAAAGGCCCTCGACGTAGCGAAGGATCGCAGGCGCGTCCTCCGGCCGCACCGGCCGCATCAGCACCGGCCCGACGCCCTGCACCTCGACGACCCGCTCGAGCTCCTTCGGATAGGGCACGATCGAGAGGCGCGATCCGCGCGCGACGCCCGGCGGCATCGGCGCGACGCGCATGCGGGCATCGACCACGATCGCCCCCGTCTCGTCGACGAGCAGCGGGTTGAGGTCGATCTCGACCACCTCGTCGAGATCGCAGACCAGTTGGGACAGGCGCACCAGCGTGCCGGCGACGGCGTCGAGATCGGCCGGCGGACGGTTGCGGTATCCCACCAGCAGGCGATGGATCCGCGTGCGCGCCATGAGCTCGCGCGCGAGGCTCAGGTTGAGCGGCGGCAGTGCCAGCGCCCGGTCGGCGATGACCTCGACCCCGGTGCCGCCATGGCCGAACAGCAGGAACGGGCCGAACTGGCGATCTACGGCCATGCCGAGGATCACCTCATGGGCCCGGGGCCGGCGGACCATCTCCTGGACGATGTAGCCGGTCACGCGCCCGTGCGGCACGGCTTGGCCGACGCGACGGCGCATCGCCATCGCCGCGCCGCGAACCTCTTCCGGGGTCGCGAGATCCAGCACGACGCCGCCGACGTCGGACTTGTGCGTGATGTCGGGCGAGGAAATCTTGAGCGCGAAGGGTCCGCCGAGCGCGGCGGCGCATCGGGCGGCATCGTCGGGATCCGCGGCGAGCAGCGAGCGCGCCGCCGCGATGCCGTAGCAGGCGAACAGCCGGGTGATCTCGGCCTCGTCGAGCCAAGACCTTCCGCCGGCTAGCGCGTCCGCTACGATCCGCCGGGCCTCCTCGGTGCGGGTCTCGGGTTCCTGCGATCCGGCTGCAGGCACCTCCATCAGCTGCGCCTGGTTGCGCTTGTACCTGACCAGGTGCATGAAGCCGCGGACCGCCGCGTCGGGCGTGTCGTAGGTCGGGATTCCGGCGGAGGCGAACACCCGGCGCGCCTCGACCGCCGCGCTGCTGCCGAGCCAGCTGGTCAGGATCGCGCGCCGCCCCTCGGAGGCGACCTCGGCGACAGCCCGTGCCGCATCGACCCCCGACCCGATCGCGGTCGGGCAGTTCAGCACCAGTGTCGCATCGACTTCGGGCGCGTTCTTGAGGATCCGCAGCGCGTCGGCGTAGCGACCCGCCGGCGCGTCGCCGATGATGTCGACCGGGTTGGCGCGCGGCCATGTTGCCGGCAGCACGGCATCGAGGGCGGCGATCGTGGCGGGCGAAAGCTCGGCGAGGCGGCCGTCCAGGTCCAGCAGCGCATCGGTGGCGAGCACGCCGGCGCCGCCGCCGTTGGTCAGGATCGCCAGCCTGTCGCCGGAGACCGGGAGCGAGGTCGCCAGGGTTCCGGCGGCGTCGAACAGCTCGCCCAGGCTCTGGACGCGAAGCATGCCGGCGCGGCGGAACGCGGTGTCGTAGACGCCGTCGGCACCCGCCATCGCGCCGGTGTGCGACGCCGCGGCGCGGGCCGCCGCGTCATGACGTCCCGCCTTGATCACGATCACCGGCTTCAGGCGGGCGGCCGCACGGGCCGCCGACATGAACTTCCGGCTGTTGGTGATGGCCTCGACGTAAAGGAGGACCGAGCTCGTCGCCGTGTCGTTGGCGAGGAAGTCGAGCATGTCGCCGAAGTCGACATCGGCCATGTCCCCGAGGGAAGCCAGGTACGAGAAGCCGATGCCGCGATCGGAGGCCCAGTCGAGCACGGTCGTCGCCATGGCGCCGGACTGGGTGACGAAGGCGACGTTGCCTTTCCTGGCGCCGATATGCGCGAAGGTGGCGTTGAGCCCGACCGCGGTCGACATGACGCCGACGCAGTTGGGTCCGATCACGCGCAGCAGCGCCGGACGGGCTGCGTCGAGAATCGCCTGCTCGAGTCGGCGCCCTTCGTCGCTGCCGAGTTCCTTGAACCCGGCGGTGACTACGACGACACCTCTCGTGCCGCGCCGCGCCAGCTCGGCGACCAGCCCCGGCACAGTCGACGGCGGCGTGCAGATCACGGCGAGGTCCGGCGCCTCAGGAAGGCTGGCGACATCAGGATGGACCGCGAGCCCCGCGACCTCCGCATGCTTCGGATTGACCGCGTGGATCGGTCCGGAGAATCCGCCGGCCAGCAGGTTCTGGGTCAGGACGAGGCCGACCGAGCCCGGACGCGGGCTCGCGCCGATGACCGCCACCGACCGCGGCTTGAAGAGAGCGTCTAGGTTACGAATGGACATGCGGTTCAGCCAGGATACAGGGCAGGGCGAGCGAGCGCGCAAGATGATGCGAGGGCGCCGCGTGAGGCTTGACCCATATCAAGCATCCCGGCCGCCGGCGCGCCCGGCCCCGATCGGAGCATTGCTTGACGCAGATCAAGGAGCGGGCGAGGAATTGCAGGCTTCCTTCCGCCACATCCGAGGAGGACCGCATGAACATCAAGACTCTTCTCGTCGTCGTCTCTTCCGTCCAGGAGGAAGGCCCCCTGAGCATGGCCATCGCGCTGGCCAAGCGCCATTCCGCCCATCTGGCCGCGCTCCACGTCATTCCGCCGCCGCTGGTCCTCTACAGCGGGATGGGCGGGGACATCCCCGCCTCCGTCATCGAGGCGCAGCAGGAGGAAGCCGAAAAGGCCGCCGAGGCGATCCGCGCCAAGGTCGAGGCGACCGCCGCGTCCACCGGCACCGCGATCGAGTGGCGGTGCGAGCGCGGCGACGAGGTCGCCAACGCCGCCGTTCACGCGAACTATGCCGATCTCACGGTCTGCACCGCTGACGTCGCCCGCGACCTGGTGTTCGCGGCCGCGACTCCGGTCATCGCCGCCCCCACCTCGGGCAAGGCGCAGCCCCCTCGCCGCCCGCTGGTCGCCTGGAACGGAAGCCGCGAAGCCGCACGGGCCGTGCACGACGCGCTGCCGCTGCTCGAGGCCGCCGAAGCGGTCGACATCCTCGTGATCGATCCCTCGCAGGACGGAATGGGCATCGACATCGCGCGCAGCCTGGGCCGGCACGGCGTCAAGGCGAACGTCCGCGAGCGTCTCGCCCGCGGCGCCGACGTCGGCGAGCTCCTGCTGGAGGAAGTGCGGACCAGCGGCGCCGATCTGCTGGTGATGGGCGCCTACGGCCATTCGCGCATGCGCGAATGGGTGCTCGGCGGCGCGACCGAAAGCGTCCTGGACCAGGACAAGGTTCCTGCCCTGCTCGCCCACTAGGCGCGGGCAAGCGTACTGCATGCGACGCGCCCCGGACCGCCGGCGTTTTCGGCGGTCCGGGGCGCGCGCAGCTTCAGCCACGACTATATCCCAGCAAAATCAAGGACTAGTCGTGCAACCGGGCGCGATCTAAGATCGCGGCACGTGGGAACGCCGGCGCGTAGGGCCAAGCCATGGCTCGGCGCATCGCCGTCTCGCGACCGAAAGGCCGGTTCAGACTGTCACGACGCCCCACCCACAGACTTCCCGCTCGCCATCCCGGCAGGAGCCCTGCGTGAGGTTCCGGCTTCGATTGCCGGAAGTCCGTCTGCCGAGACGGCCGTCCGTCGGCTTCAAGGTCGCGGGGCTCGCGACCATCGGCATGATTGCCGTGCTGGCGCTTTCGGCCGGCATCAGCATCTACGAGGCGCAGGGCTTGGTCGATCGCCAGCTCGCGGCTGCGCTGAAATCGGCCGAGGCGAGCTTCGCGTCCAAGGTCGAGGACCAGGCAAAGCGTGCGCTCACCGTCGCGACCCTCGTCGCCGGCATGCCGAGCGTGCAGAAGGCGCTAGCCGCCAAGGACCGCGCCTCGCTCGCCGCCGAGTTCGTGCCCCAATACGCCGTGCTGCGCGACCGCTTCGACTTCCAGCAGATGCAGTTCCACCTGCCGCCGGCGACCTCGTTCCTCCGCGTCCACCGCCCCGACCGCTTCGGCGACGACCTGAGCGAGATCCGGCCGGGCGTGGTCGAGACCAATGCCAGCAAGCGCGCGGTCAGCGGCCTCGAGATCGGGCGCGAGGGCCTGGGGCTGCGCGGCATCGTGCCGGTCCTCTCGAACGGCCAGCATGTCGGCTCCGTCGAGGTCGGCCTTTCGTTCGATGACGTGCTGCTCGGCTCCTTCAAACGCCAGTCCGGCGTCGAGGTCGCCCTCTACCTTCTGGACGGCAATGCGTTCACCTTCTTTGCCGCGAGTAATCCGGCTCTTGCCGCTTTCGACGTGAAGTCGGTCGCCGACGCGATCAAGGAATCCAGAACCGTGGACCGGATCTTCCTAGGAGGAAGGCCGTATGCGGCGATCGCGAGCCCGGTGCTCGACTTCTCCCGGCGGGTGATCGGAATCAGCATCAAGGCGATCGACCGCAGCGACTTCGACACGACCCTGCGCCGCGCTTGGCAGGTCTCGGGGGCGCTCGCCGGCATCGTCGTCGTTTTTGCCCTGATCATGACCTGGATCCTCAGCCGGACGGTGGGGCGGCCGCTGTCGCGGATGTCCGGCATCATGCAGCGGCTGTCGATCGGCGATCTGGGATCGAGCTACGAGGAGACGGGACGGCGCGACGAGATCGGCGACCTGGAGAAGGTTCTCGGACGGTTCCGGAACACGATCGCCCGCAACAAGGAGATGACGTCGGAGCAGAAGGCGCTGATGGCGGAGCAATCCGACATGCTTGCGCGTCTTTCTGAGACTGCGGAGCGGGTGACGGACTCGATCGACGCGATCCGGGCAGCGGCGAGCGAGATCAGCCAGGGGAGCAACGACCTGGCGACACGCACCGAGCGCCAAGCGTCGGCGCTGCAAGAGACGGTCGCCACCATGAGCGAGGTCTCCGGCAACGTCGCGGCCAATGCCGAGAGCTCCGAGCAGGCCCGCAAGCTCGCCGCCGACGCGCTGACCCGGGCCGAGGGCGGCAACACCGCGGTGTCCAGCGTGATCCAGGCGATGTCGGGGATCGAGAGCTCGTCCTCGAAGATCAACGCGATCATCCAGGTCATGGAGGAGATCTCCTTCCAGACCAAGCTGCTGGCGCTCAATGCCGCGGTGGAGGCGGCGCGTGCGGGCGAATCCGGCAAGGGCTTCGCGGTGGTGGCCCAGGAAGTCAGGGCGCTGGCCGACCGCTCGCGCCAGGCCTCCCAGCAGATCCGCGACCTGATCGCGCAGAGCGCCAAGGAAGTGGCGCAGGGCGTCGAGCTCGCGGGCGGCGCCGGCGAGGCGCTGACCAGCATCATCGAGATCGTGCGCGAGGTGGCCGAGATCGCGCCGAAGATCGCGTCCGGCAGCCGCGAGCAGGCTCGCAGCATCGCCGAGATCAACAAGGCGCTGAACGAGCTCGACGTCGCGACACAGCAGAATGCCGCCCTGGTCGAGGAGAGCTCCGCCGCAGCCGCTTCCTAGCTGCCCGCAGAGGCAGCGCGCAGAAACAGACGTAGGCCGCATCGGCCGGGTAGTCGAGGTCAGGGGAAAGATGAGACTCAAGGCACGCATCATCGCGACGACGACGTCGCTGGCCGTGATCATCTCCGGTTCGCTGCTGACGGCGGGCGTCGTGATGTACGGCCGCAGCGTCGCCGACAACGAGCTCAACATCCTGCGCACCGCCTCCGAACGGCTGACCGGCGAGATCAACCGCGCCGCCCGCACCTCGCTCGAGCTGGCGAGCGCGATGGCCGGCCTGCCCGAGGTCAAGGAGGCGATCCTCAAGAACGATCGCGCGATCGTGGCACCGGTGCTGGTGCCGGTGTTCGAGGAGCTGAAGGGACGCTACGGCTACGAGCGTTTTCATCTGCATACGCCGCCGGGCATGAACTTCTTCCGGGCGCACGCCCCGTCGCGCTTCGGCGACGACGACACGGCCGTTCCGACCATCGCCACTGCGTTCCGGACCGGCCAGCCCACCGTCGGCCTGGAAGGCGGCGAACGCGGATCGGTGATCGCGATGCGCGGCAGCGCGCCGATCCTGCATGAAGGCAAGATGATCGGGCTGGTGCAGATCGGCCTCGGCCTCACCGACAGCACCCTGCAGAACGTCCAGCTCGAGATCGGCAACGATCTCCGCATCCAGATGCAGGAGACGGACGGCAAGTGGAGCGTGCGCGCCAAGACCGCCGAGCTGCCGCAGTTCCACACGGCCGATGCGCTGGGCGCGGTGCTCAAGGGAGGATCTTCGGTCGGTTCGCTCTCCATAAACGACCGCGTGTTCGCCTCATACGCCGCGCCCTTGCGAGACTTCGGCGGCAACATCACCGGCATCACCGAGTCGATCGTCGACGTTACGCCGCTCCGCCAGCAGCTCCGCCAGATGGTCGTCTACGCGCTCGCTGCCGGCGGCGCGGTCCTGCTGCTGAGCCTCGTCGGCGGCTGGCTGATCGGCCGGAGTCTGTCGACACCGGTCGCGTCGATGACGACGACGATGCGCCGGCTCGCGGAAGGCGACCTGAACGCCGAGATCCCGGGAGCCGAGCGCAGCGACGAGATCGGCGACATGGCCGGCGCGGTCCAGGTGTTCAAGGACAACGCGATCCGCAACCGCGAGCTCGACGAGGCGCAGAAGGAGATGGCCGCCGAGCAATCGTCGATGCTGACGCGTCTTTCTGAGACTGCGGAGCAGGTGACGGACTCGATCGACGCGATCCGGGCAGCGGCGACAGATCAGCCAGGGAGCAACGACCTGGCGACACGCACCGAGCGCCAAGCGTCGGCGCTGCAGAGACGGGAGTCGCCACCATGAGCGAGGTCTCCGGCAACGGCGGCCAATGCCGAGAGCTCAGCGAGAGCAGGCCCGCAAGCTCGCCGCCGACGCGCTGACCCGGGCCGAGGGCGGCAACACCGCGGTGTCAGCGTGATCCAGGCGATGTCGGGGATCGAGAGCTCGTCCTCCAAGATCAGCGCGATCATCCAGGTCATGGAGATCTTCAGACCAAGCTGCTGGCGCTCAATGCCGCGGTGGAGGCGGCGCGTGCGGGCGAATCGGCAAGGGCTTCGCGGTGGTGGCCCAAGTCCGGGGCGCTGGCCGCCGCTCGCGCCAAGCTGCTCCCAGCAGATCCCGCGACCTGATCGCGCAGAGCGCCAAGAAGTGGCACAGGGCGTCAGGCTCGCAGGCGGCAGCGGCGAGGCCTTGACCAACATCATCGAGATCGTGCGCGAGGTGGCCGAGATCGCGCCGAAGATCGCGTCCGGCAGCCGCGAGCAGGCTCGCAGCATCGCCGAGATCAACAAGGCGCTGAACGAGCTCGACGTCGCGACACAGCAGAATGCCGCCCTGGTCGAGGAGAGCTCCGCCGCAGCCGCCTCACTCGCAGACCAGGCCGGACAGCTCGTCGAAGCCGCCTCGGGATTCAGGAGCGGCGAAGCGGGCGCCGCCGCCTAGGCGCCCTTCGCCGTCTTCATCTGCTGGTCGAGCTGCGCCAGGATCCGGGCGCGCGCGGCCGGGTCGGCGATGCCGGCGATCTGCTTCTTGAGCTCGACCGACGCGACGGCCTCGAGCGCCGGCGCGATCCGCGTGCCCGACAGCGCCACGACGAAGTTGGCATTGGCGAGCGACGTGGCGCCGGCCTCGACGATCCAGCCGACGCCGGCGCGAAGGCCGTTGGGTCCGCCCATCTCGAGCACTGCGGCGGCGCGATAAACCAGCGATTCCGCCATGGCGGGGCCGCCGAACACGCCGTTCTCGCGCAGCACGTGCTTGATGAAGTCGCGGAAGCGGTTCTGCTCGACGATCTGGTTGTTGCGGACCAGAGGGTTGGAGCTGCGCAGCTCGCCGCGCACGCGCTCCATCAGGATCTCCTGGCTCGCCGGCAGGCGGCCGGTGGCCATCAGCTTGCAGAGCGCCTCCTCGGACTGCACGACCTCGGGAGACTGGCCCTTGCCCGGCCCCTTGAACTTGCCTTCGGCCATGTCGAGGAGCTTGAACAGCGCGTCGATCAGGCTCGGCTGCTGGCCCAGCAGGTCGGTGATCAGCGTGGCGCTGCCGAGGATGTCGGAGATGAAGTCGTCGAGCAGCCCGACGCTGGCGCTTTCCTTGGTGGCGTTGTTCCACTCGAGCGCCTGCATCAGCTTGCCGTACCAGGAGCGGGTCTGGCTCAGCTCGCGGGCGATCATGCAGCGGAGATAGAAGATCATCTCCTCGGGCTTCACCGACTTGGCGACCGCGCGGATCGCCTCGTCGAACCCGAGCTCGCGGATCGAGGGCAGCTTGACCTTGTCGGCCTCGTTCGCCCGCTTGGTGACCGCCTCGGCGAGCTTCCACAGCGCGTCGGTGCGCTTCTTGGCGTCCTCGCCCTCCGGCCCCTTCTGGGCGCGGGCGGCCCGGTCGATCGCGGTCTGGACGATCGCCTCGAAATCGTTGATCCGCTTCATCTCGCGGCCGATATGCATGATCTCGGTCGGGGTCAGCGGCGACTTGTCGAGATACTGGCGGAACAGCCGGTTCAGCGTCTTGCGGGCGGCAGGGCCGTAGAGGTCCTCAGGGGTGGCGCAGAGCGGCGCCTCCTCGATCTGGGGGACGGTCAGGGGGGCGGTGACCTGCGGCTTCTCCTGCTCGAACAGCGGCTCGTTGGGCTTGCTGTCGAGCACGACGCGGACCGCCTCGATGTCCTTGAGCTTGGCCAGCAGCGCCTTCGCCATGGTCTCGGCGCTGGCCTGGTCGCCGGCGGTCTGCTCGATGGTCCAGCGCCCCTTCCGGCGCGCCTGGATGTCATAGGTCTTGCTGCGGAACGAAAACATTCACGACCCCCAACTCCCGCCCTCGCGGCGGAGTGGGCAGCATCCGCCGCATCGATTGCAATAGTCTTCTGAAAATTCTCAAGGTTAACGCCGAAAATCCCTGCCACCGCGATTGCCTGATTACCGCCTGATGGCTACTGTGCTCGGAAGAAATCGGGATTCGAGTGGGGAATCCTGACCAGAACGGTCCTGTTGGGGGTTCACGCGTGGGAGATCCGACGCCCATCGGTCGGCTCGAGCTGCCGTCGGCTGCCGACCTGGCCACGATGCGCGACCTCAAGGCGGCGCTCCTGGAAAGGCTCGAAGCCGGGCAGTCCGTCCATCTCGACGGCAACCAGGTCGAGGAACCCTCGACCGCGCTGATCCAGCTCATCGAGGCGGCCGCCATCTCCTTCGGCGCCCGCAACCTCGAGGTCGGGCTGGTCACCCCGACCGACGCGCTCTGCCAAGCTTATGAGGATCTCGGCCTCTTCGGCGCGCTGATGGCGCGGACCGCGGTCGGGGCCTGAGAGCCAATGCCAGGGATCGCCTAAGGTGAGCACCGAAGAAGACGATCTTAAGCGCATCTTTTTCCTCGAATGCGAGGAACTGCTCGCCGCTGCCGAGACCAGCGTCGAGCAGCTGCGCAATGCCGCCTCGGCCGAGGCGATCAATGCGCTCTTCCGTTCCGTGCATTCGGTCAAGGGCGGCGCCGGCGCCTTCGGCATGGACAAGCTCGCCAGGTTCGCCCACGCCTTCGAGTCCTTCATGGACCTGCTGCGCAAGGGCAAGGCCGAGCTCGACCAGGCGGCGCTCGACCTGCTGTTCGACGGCGTCGACGTGCTGCGCCTGCTGGTCGACGAATCCCAGAACGGAACGCCGGCGCCGGCCGCCCGCTACGAGGCGGCGCTGACGGGATTGCGCAAGGCGGCCGGCCTCAGCGACGAGCCGGAAGCGGCGCCCGACGACGGGATGTTCGAGCCCGAGATCCCGGAGCCCGCCCCGGCCTCGACCGCGGTCGCCGAGATCATCCGGCAATACCAGATCCGTTTCGCGCCAGGCCCGCGCCTGCTGCAGGCGGGGGTCGACCCGCTGCTGATCCTGCGCACGATCAAGCAGCTCGGCACCGCCTCGGTCGAGGCGGAGATCTCGAAGATCCCCGGCCTCGACGAGCTCGATCCGTCGGTCTGCCACATCTCCTGGACGATCGCGCTCGACAGCGCGGCGCCGAAGCGCGACCTGGACGAGATCGCCGAGATGATCGACGACCTCGCGACGTTCGAGGTCGATGCCGGGCCGGAACCGGACATTGCGCACGAGGCGCCGGCCGCACCCGAGCCGAAGGCGCTGGCGCTTCCCTCGCCGACGCCGGCCCCTGCGGCAGCGAAGCCCGCGGCACCGTCTGCGATCGCCAAGGAGCCGGCGCCGGAGCCCCTCAAGAAGCCTGGCGCTCCGCCGACGCCGACGGTCCGCGTCGACGTACCGAAGCTCGAGCGGCTCGGCAACATGGTCGGCGAGCTGATCATCACCCAGGCCTTCCTCGCCCGGCAGGCCGCCGGCCTCGATACCGACCAGTACCGCAGCCTGTTCCGCGCGCTCGACGAGATGTCGCAGCACATCCGCGATCTCGCGGATGCCGCCACATCCATCCGCGCACAGCCGCTGAAGGTCGTCTTCTCGCGCTTCGGCGCGCTGGTGCGCGATCTCGAGAAGGCGACTTCCAAGCGGATCCGGCTCGAGGTCCAGGGCGAGTCCGTCGAGATCGACAAGACGGTGGTCGAGCGCCTGAGCGAGCCGCTGACCCATCTGATCCGAAACTCGATCGACCATGGCATCGAGCCGACCGAGAAGCGCGTCGCCGCCGGCAAGGATCCGGTCGGGCATCTTCGCCTCAGCGCCGAGCAGCGCGGCAGCCACGTCGTCATCGATCTTTCCGACGACGGCGGCGGCATCAACCGCGAGCGCGTGCTGCAGAAGGCGATCGAGAAAGACCTGATCCCGGCCGACGCCCAGCTCTCGGAAGAAGAGATCGATCAGCTGATCTTCCTGCCCGGCTTCTCCACCGCCGAGGCGGTGACCTCGATCTCGGGGCGTGGCGTCGGCATGGACGCGGTCCGCGCGACGATCGCCGAGATGGGCGGCCAGGTGAGCCTGGTCTCGCAGCCGGGCAAGGGCTCGACCTTCTCCCTTCACCTGCCGCTGTCGCTCGCCATCCTCGATGCGATGGTGACGATGGTCGCGCGCCAGAACTACCTGATCCCGATCAGCGCGATCGTCGAGAGCCTCCGGCCGATGCCGGCCTCGATCGTGCGCATGGACAGGCAGAACCCGATGCTGTCGTGGCGCGGCTCGATGCTGCGCATCGTCAACCTGGCGCGCGAGTTCTCGATCGAGGGGGCGGTCGAGGACCTGACGCAGGCGATCCTCGTCGTCGTCCGTCCGGCAGGCGGCGAGCTGTTCGCGCTGCAGGTCGACGACCTGATCGGTCAGGAGCCGGTCGTGGTGAAGAGCCTCGAGAAGAACTACCGGAAAGTCGCCGGCCTCTCCGGCGCGACGATCCTCGGCGACGGCCGGCCCGCCTTGATCCTCGACCTCCCGTCGCTGGGAAGCTCCCAGATCGGGCGCCGCAGGATCGAAGCCCCCACGGGCGCGGACTGAGGGAGACTGAGATGGACTCGCAGCGCGAAGGCAAGCCGGGCGATGCGACCGAAGCGCAGTTCGTCAGCTTCGAGATCGGCGACAGCAAGTTCCTGATCCCGATCGAGCGTGTCGTCGAGTTCCGCATCTGGTCGGAGCCGACCGTGGTGCCGCGCACGCCCGAATACGTGCGCGGCATCGTCAACATCCGCGGCGAGATCGTGCCGATCTACGACGTCTCCGCACGGCTCGGCCGCGGCTTCACCGAAGCGAGCGCACGCCACGTCGTCGTCATCGTGCGCAGCGAGGACTCGCGCTCGATCGGGCTGCTCGTCGACTCGGTCACCGACATCGTCGACGCCAAGGGCGGCAACATGGCGACGATGCCGAAGATCGACGGCGGCGACGCGACGCCGTTCATGGCCGGCGTCGTCTTCATCGACGACCGCATCCTCGGCGTGACCGACGTCGACCGGCTGGTGGCGGAGACCTTCCCCGGCCTCGAGCACGCGATGCCGGCGGGATCGCTCGAAGGGCCGCGCAGATGACATTCGCCGCCGGCGACAGCGCGGAAGGGGTCGGCGAGGTCTTCCTCGCCTCGAGGACGGCCGGCCCGCTCTTCGAGCCGGAGGATCTCGCCTTCTTCGCCGACGCGGTGCGCCAGCGCGCCGGCATCGTCCTTCCCGACACCAAGGCGGCGCTGGTGTTCCGCCGCCTCGCCCCGCGCGTCCGCGAGCTCGGCCTCTCCTCGTTTGCGGCGTATCGCGAGCGCCTCTGGAACCCCGAGGACGCCGAATGGGATCACGTCGTCGGCCAGCTCACGACCAACCATTCGCGCTTCTTCCGCGAGATACATCACTTCAAGCTGCTGTCGGACCATCTCGCGGAGCAGATGGCGCCGGGGAACGCGCGGGTGCGGCTGTGGTCGGCGGCCTGCGCCGCAGGCCAGGAGCCCTATTCCATGGCGATCCTGCTCTCGCACCTGCGCACCAGGCATCCGGTGACGGATGCGAAGATCCTCGCCACCGACATCGACCGCTCGGTGCTCGCGCAGGCCGAGAAGGGCCGCTATACGCCCGAGGACATCGGACGCCTGCCGCGCTTCGCCCGTCCGTTCGTCGCCCGCGAAGCCGACGGCAGCTCGACCGTCACGGAAGAACCGCGCGAGCTGGTGCGGTTCAAGTACCACAACCTGATCGGCAGCGACTGGCCGATGCGGGGGCCGTTCGACGCGATCTTCTGCCGCAACGTGCTGATCTATCTCTCGCCAGCCGACCAGTCGCGGGTGATCGCCAAGCTCGCCGGCCTCCTCAGGGTCGGGGGCATCCTGTGCCTCGGCCACTCCGAGGTCGCGCGCGGCAGCACCCTGCCGATCCAGCGCATCAACGTGCCGAGCAGCTATGTCCGAATCTGACCGCCCCGCGCGCGTCCTGATCGTCGACGACTCGGCGCTGGTGCGCGAGCTGCTGACCGGCATCCTCTCGGCCGATCCGGAGATCGAGGTCGTCGGCGTGGCGCCCGACCCGCTGATCGCGCGTGAGAAGATCAAGGCGCTCACCCCCGACGTCATCACGCTCGATGTCGAGATGCCGCACATGAATGGCATCGACTTCCTCGAGCGCCTGATGCGGCTTCGCCCGATGCCGGTGGTCATGATCTCGACGCTGACGACCGAAGGTGCCGACACGACGCTGCGCGCGCTCGAGCTCGGTGCCATCGACTACGTCGCCAAGCCGACCCGGCGCCTGAGCGAATCCATCGGCAGCCTCAGCGACGAGATCCGCACCAAGGTGAAGACCGCGGCAAAGGCCAAGGTGCGCGGCAACGGCGCACGCAGGCCTGCCGCCGCGCCCGCGCCGCTTGCCGAAGCCGTGCCGGCCGCCCAGAACCGCTTCACTCATCTCGACGTGGTCGGCATCGGCGCCTCGACCGGCGGCGTCGAGGCGATCGGCGAGATCCTTGCGCATGTGCCGGTCGATGCCCCGGGCATCGTGATCGTCCAGCATCTGCCCGGGTCCTTCACCGGCCGCTTCGCCTCACGCCTCGATGCCTCGCTGCCGTTGACCGTGATGGAAGCGCGCGACGGCACGCCGATCCTGCCGGGCACGGTCCATATCGGGCGCGGCGGCCAGGACTTCGAGGTCCGCGCCGACGCCCAGGGAAGACCAGTCTGCCGTCTGGTCGAAGGGACCCCAGGCGCACTGCACGTGCCCTCGATCGACCGCCTTTTCGCCTCGCTCGCCCGCTTCGGCAAGCGCACGGTCGGCGTGCTGCTCACCGGCATGGGACGGGACGGCGCGATCGGACTCAAAGCGATGCGCGAGGCCGGCGCGCTGACTATCGGGCAGGACGCCGGCACGTCCGTCGTCTACGGCATGCCGCGCGCCGCCGCCGAAACCGGCGCTGTCACCGTTCAGCTTCCGCTTACCCGCATCGCCCAGGCGATGCTCGATCCGCCACGTTCATCCGAGTGAGGACATAGAAAATGCCCGCAGCCAAATCCCTCCGCGTTCTCGTCGTCGACGACCAGGAAAGCGTCCGCGGTATCATGCGCGGATATGTGAAACGGATGGGCGTCGACAACATCGACGTCGCCGACAGCGGCGCGGCCGCGCTCAAGCAGCTGGGCAAGCAGCCCTATCACCTGGTCATCTCCGACATCAACATGGAGAACGGCTCCGGCCTCGACCTGCTCAAGGCGATGCGGGCACATCCGGTGCTGAAGCGCACGCCGGTGCTGATGGTGACCGGCAGTTCCGACGGCGAGACCGTCCAGTCGGTCGTCCAGGCCGGCGTCAACGGCTACGTGGTGAAGCCGGTCTCCTTCGACGGGCTGAAGCAGCGCGTCGAGAAGATCCTCGGCCCGCTGAGCTGAGGCAGCCATGGCCCGCGACCAACAGGCACTCGCGGGCAGCGCCCGCATGAAGATCTCGACGAAGCTGAACGCGCTCATCGCCGGCGCGGCGCTGCTGTCTGGCGTCATGTTCGGGATCCTCGCCGACAGCAACTTCGAGGCCATCAAGTTCCAGCGCGACATCGTCGCCGGCCAGACTTTCGTGGCGCCCTTGCGCGACCTCTCGGTGGCGCTCTACCGGCACGAAGTGGCGCAGCTCAAAGGCGTGGCGACGCGGGCGCCCGCGAACGAAGCGGTCGTCCGCAGCGAAGAGCAGATCAAGTCGGCGATGGAACGTCTCGCGACCCTGCATCGCGACATGAAGGCCCAGCGCGGCTATCTCGCCGAGATTCCCAGCCTGAAGCCGGCAGTCGACCGCGTCCTCGCACTCCGCGAGGCACGCGAGCTCACCATCGCCGCCATCGCCGAGGCGCATGAGGCGGGACTCGCCCAGGTCCTCGCCCAGGCCGTCCAGATCGCCACCGTGTTCCACAACATCGAGGATCCGAACGCGGACCTGGTGCTTTCGCAGATCGCCGAGTTCGAGATCTTCCCCGGCATCCTGATCGCCCGCGCCAACATGATGGGGCGCATCTTCCAGATCGACGATGCGCGGAAGGGCGGCATGTCCTCCGGCTTCGTCATCCGCGCCCAGGCGGACCAGCTGCAGCAGCAGATGGGCACGGTGCGCGAGCACCTGCAGAACCTGACGCGCGCGATGAACCGTTCGTCGCAGTCCGATAACGACGGCCGCGGCTGGGCTCCGTTCGTCCAGAAGGTGGCTGCGCTGATCGAGCGCGAGGAGAAATTCCTCGCCGCCATCGATGATACCGTCCTCAACCCCAACGCGGCGCCGGTCCTCGCCGGGGCCGACGAGGTGCTGCTGACCGGCCTCGTCGACCTCTGGTCATCGATCTCCGCGACGTCGACGGCGGGGCTCGAGGTCCGCTTGCACACCCTCGAGTTCAGCTTCTACTGGCGGTCGGCGGCCATCGCCGTCGTCATGCTTCTCCTCTTCGTGGCGATGCTGCGGGGCGTGCGCACCGTCAGCCGCGACATCAACGCCGCCGAGAAGGTCACCACCCGCATCGCCGAGGGCGACCTCGAGATCGACGTGCCCGGGACCGGGCGGCAGGACGAGATCGGCGGGCTCGCCCGCGCGGTCGAGGTGCTGCGCCAGAATTCGGTCAGGCAGCGCACGATGCAGGAGAACGAGCGCGAGATGCAGGAGAAGGAGCGCGAGCTGATGGGGCGCATGACCGACACCGCGGCCAAGATCGCGGAATCGGTTCAGGCGATCCGCGCCGCCTCCAGCGAGATCAGCCAGGGCAGCAACGATCTGGCTGCGCGCACCGAGCGCCAGGCGTCCGCGCTGCAGGAGACGGTCGCGACCATGACCGAGATCTCGGCGACGATCTCGATGAACGCGCAGAACTCCGAGAAGTCGCGACAGCTCGCGGCCGAGGCGCTGGCCAGCGCCGAGGACGGCGGCAAGGCGGTCTCCAGCGTCGTCGCCGCGATGTCGGCGATCGAGGGCTCGTCGGCGAAGATCAACGCGATCATCCAGGTCATGGAGGAGATCTCCTTCCAGACCAAGCTGCTGGCGCTCAATGCCGCGGTCGAGGCGGCACGTGCCGGCGAGTCCGGCAAGGGCTTCGCCGTGGTCGCCCAGGAAGTGCGATCCCTCGCCGACCGCTCGCGCCAGGCCTCCCAGCAGATCCGCGACCTGATCGGGGAATCGAGCAAGGAGGTCGGCCAGGGCGTCAAGCTTTCCGGGGAGGCCGGCGAGGCGCTTACCAGCATCATCGATACGGTGCGCCGGGTCGCCGAAATCGCGCCCGAGATCGCCGCCGGCAGCCGCGAGCAGGCGCGCAGCATCACCGAGATCAACAAGGCGCTCAACGACCTGGACGCCGCGACCCAGCAGAACGCCGCGCTGGTCGAGGAGAGCTCGGCCGCCGCGGCCTCGCTCGCCGACCAAGCGGGCCAGCTCGTCACCGTGGTCTCGAGCTTCCAGGCCGGTGCCGAGGCGACACCGGAGCCGGCGGCCGAGGCGCCGGTCGAGGAGGAGGAGGCGCGCCCGGCGCCGCGTCCACAGCCCAAGCGGGCGCAAAAGGCGGCGGCAAAGGCCGACAGCGACTGGGACGAGGAGTTCTGACGGCCCGTCTTCCGCCACGCCTGTGCCAAGATCGTGGCGTAACGTCCTTTCCGGTCCCCCATGGAGGCGCCCCTTGCGGCACCTGCTCCTCGCCGTCTTCGCCCTCATGCTCAGCGGCTGCATCGACGACGGCCGCGGCAGGTCGTTCGGCAGCTCCCCCCGGCCGACCATCCAGGCGAGCCGCGAGGACCCGCCGCTCCGGATCGTCCAGGCGCGCTACGGCACCGATCGGCGCAGCTGCGATGCCACGCGGGCGGTCCGCCGCGCCTGCGAAGGCGAGTCCGACTGCTCGCTGAAGGCCGGCAACGAGCTCTGCGGCGACCCGACCCCGGGCCAGGTGAAGACGCTCTCCGTCACCTATCGATGCCGCGGGCGCGTTCGCGACGTCACCCGGCAGGAAGGCAAGTATCTGAGCCTCGACTGCGATTGAGGCCTGCAACCGGAACGCCCGATCGGCGTTGCTAGGAGAACCCCCGGCGCCCCCTCCCGAGGAGTACTTCCCATGCGGCGTCACCTGGTTCCCAGCCTACTCGCCCTCGCCGTCGTCGCCCTCAGCGGCACGGCCGCGCTCGCCCAGCCGGACGGCAATCCCGGCCCGCGCTTCTACGGCGACCGCTACAGCTACGACCGCTCCTACGCGGACGACGATCGCCACGACTATCGCTACGGCAACCGCACCTATCAGCCGTATCAGTATCAGCAGCCCTATCACTTCGATCAGCGCGCGCAGCGCTACGGCGGCGGCCTGCAGATCCTGGAAGCCTGGTACGGCCGCGGCCGCCGGGCCTGCGACGCGGCACACTCGATGCGCCGCGCCTGCGAGGGCCAGCCCGGCTGCGAGGTGAAGGCCGGCAACGAGCTCTGCGGCGATCCGGTGCCCGGCGCGATCAAGAACCTGACCGTGACATACAGTTGTCACGGCGACGTCCGGCGCGCCGAGCAGCGCGAGCCGGGCTACATCGGCCTTCGCTGCTGATCCCCGAACAGGAGTCCCCCTCATGCGGCGTGTCCTTGGGCTTTTCTCTCTGGCGCTGATCCTGGGTTTCGGCTTCGACGCCCTGGCGCAGACCGCCTATCCCTCGACGCCCTACCCGTCGACGCCCTATCCCCAGATCGGACAGGGGCCGGGACCGGGGCCGGGCTTCGACCGCGATCGCGGCCGCCGCTGGCGGCACGACATCCATATCGAGGGCGCCTGGTATGGGCTCGATGGCCGCTCGTGTGATGCGACCCGCGATGCGCGCCGCCTCTGCGAGGGTCGTTCCAACTGCACGATCCCGGCGACCAACCGCCTCTGCGGCGACCCGGCGCCCTACGTCACCAAGGTGCTGACCGTCTGGTACCGTTGCGGCAACCGCCCGCCGCGCTCGACCACGCGCTGGGAAGGCCGCTACGTCGGGCTGCGCTGCGACTGATCGTCGACGCCTGATCTTCGAACGGCGGCGCCGGAGGCGACTCCGGCGCCGTCCGCTTTTCTATTGCTTGAAGTAATGCGCCTGCTGCTGCCGGATGCGATAAAGCTTCGGCAGAAGCTTCTCGCGCGCGTGGAAGTTCGGCGGCTTGCGGAAGTACTCGTAGTACTCGCAGCTGACCTCCGCCGCCTCCTTGCCTTCCGGCGATGCCGGGCGCTCGCGCCAGATCTCGTAGAGCCCGTGGCCGAGCCCGCCGTCGACCTGGAACTTCATCATCAGCGCCATGTAGGCCCTGGCACCGATGATGTCGCGCAAGGACCTGGGCTTCATCTTGGCGAACAGGATCTCCGGCACGTTGATCTGCACCTCGGCCGGATATCCGGTCGATGTCCTAACGAAGGCGGTGAAGCCCGAGTAGCCGCAGGCGTTGCTGGACGGCTTCGTCTCCTTGGTGTCGATCACGTTGTAGCCGTGGGAATGGACGATCTTCTTCCCGTCCTGGGTCACCTCGGTCCAGGTCTTGCCGGGATGCCAGTACGACTTGATATAGCCCATCACCGTCGTCTTGACGTCGTCCAGGGTCGGCACGATCAGCGAGCAGCGGGCGATGTCCTTGAGTCCGTACCAGTCCCCGTCATAGTCGGAGTTGAGCTTGCGGGTGGCGCTTTCCTCGGTCTTGAGCGGCCCCGGCACGTAGATGACGGCGGGCAGGTCGGTCTTGATCGCCTCGCCGAACGCGTCGAGGTCCTCCTTCGCCGTCTTGGAGGTCCGGAACATGTTCTTCTTGATCATGCCCTGCGCCTTGTCCTTGATGGCGCCGAGCAGTTCCTTGTTCTTGATCGCGTCGATACCGGACTTGGTGAACGTCATCTCTTCCCCCTCGCGCGTCCCGCCCGAATGCAAGCGCGCCATCTGCTGCGGCGCAACCGGAAACACATGACGGATTCCCGACAGTTCGCCCCCGCCACCCAGCGCAACCGCGACCCGATCCTGGACGTGCTGCGCACGGCGCTGCCCGCCTCCGGCCTGGTCCTGGAGATCGCCAGCGGCTCGGGCGAGCATGTTGTCCACTTCGCCGAGGCGCTGCCGGACCTCGCCTTCCAGCCAAGCGACCCGACGCCAGCGGCGCTCGCCAGCATCGCCGCCTGGACCGCCGAGACCGGCGTCGCCAACGTGCGCCCCCCGATCCGCCTGGACGTTACGGAGCGTCCATGGCCGATCGCATCGGCCGACGCGATCCTCTGCATCAACATGGTCCACATCTCGCCATGGGCGGCGACCGTGGCGCTGATCGAAGGCGCCGCGAAGATCCTGCCGGCGGGCGCGCCGCTCTATCTCTACGGTCCCTATCTTCGCCGCGAGGTCGCGACCGCGGAAAGCAACCTCGCCTTCGACCGCAGCCTGCGCGAGCGCAACCCCGCCTGGGGCGTGCGCGACCTCGCCGAGGTCGCGGCTCTCGCCCAGCGCTCGGGATTTTCTCGTCCGCTCGTGACCGAGATGCCGGCGAACAACCTGAGCCTTGTCTTCCGCCGGTCGGCATGAGCCTCCACCCCGCCCTCGACGCGCTCCAGCGGGGCGACGCGGCTGCGGCGACGCGGCTTCTCCGCCATCATCTCGCGCAGGTGCCCGGCGACGCAGAGGCGTGGATCACGCTGGCGGCCCCCCTCGTCGCCGCCGGCCGGGCAGGTCCGGCGCTCGGACTCGCGGAGCGCGCGCTCGCGGTCGACCCGGCGTCCGACCTGCTTCGCAACAATGCGATCGCGCTGGCCGACGCGGCGGGCGAGAAGCGGCGCCTGCTGATTCATCTCGGCCGCGCGCTGGAGCGCAACGACGACGACAACCTCCGTCTCCTGCACGCCGCGACTGCCGTCACGCTCGGCGAGCTGGGCATCGCCGCCGCCGGCTATCGGCGAGCGCTCGGCCGCATGCCCGGAGAGGGCGCGCCGCTCGGCAATCTCGGCGCGGTGCTCCTGGCCCGGGGCAAGCCGCTCGAGGCAGAGCCGTGGCTGAAGCGGGCGGCACAGCTCCGGCGCGACGACCCGATCCTGCAGGTCACGCTGGCGAAGGCCGCCCATGCCGTGAGCCATCCGATCGCCGCCAGGCGCCACGCCCGATCCGCCACCGCCCTCGTTCCGAGTGACCTTGCCGCGCTCCTTCCGTTCGCCGCGCTGGCCGACACCGCGGGCAACGGCGACGCCGCGGCCGCCTGGTACACGCGCGCGCTGGCTGTGGACCGGGATTGCCTCCCGGCGCGTCGCGGGCGCGCGAAGGCATTCGCCGATGCCTGCCGCTTCGCCCTTGCCGAACGGGACCTGCGGGCCGCGACGGCGCTGACGCCCGCCGACGGCGAGGTGTTGAGCGACCATGCGACCGTCGATTTCGGCCTCGGCCGGCGCGACCGGACGATCCGCATCGCGCGCCGCCGCCTGGCGATCGGCGCCAATCCCGCGGCGGCATGGGAGCTCGGCCAGGCACTGGCCGCACAGGGCGACTACGAGTCAGGCCTGCCCCTGATGGAAAGCCGCTGGCAGCTTGCCGAATTCGTCGCGACGAGCGGCCGCGATTTTCCGTGGCCGCGATGGAGCGGGAAGATCGAGCCCGGACTGCGGCTGCTGCTCTGGTCGGAGCAGGGATACGGCGACGCGCTGAACTTCGTCCGCTACGCGCCGATCCTCGCCGCGCAGGGCCTGCGCGTGACGGTCGAGACGCTGGCGCCGCTGGCGGATCTCTTCGCGAGCCTCGGCGTCGCGGTCATCCGGCGCGGCGAGCGCCTGCCTGAGGTCGACCGCCAGGCGCCGGTGATGAGCCTTCCTCATCTCTGCGGCACGCGCCTCGGGACGATCCCGGCGGAGGTTCCCTATCTCACGGCCCCGGCCGAGCGACGCGCGCGGTGGACGGAAAGGATCGCGGCGTTGCCGACGCCCCGGATCGGCCTCTGCTGGCAAGGCAACCCGACCTTCCGCCGCGACCTCGAACGCTCGCCGGGTTTCGAGGCCATCCGCCCGCTTCTCGACCGGCGCCCCTTCGCCGGGCTGGTCCGCGACGCGGCACGTGAGCATCGCCATCCGAACCTCTTCAACCTCGGGCCGGATTTCGCCGATTTCGCCGACACCGCCGCCTGCCTCGAAATGCTCGACCTCGTCGTTACCTCCGACACCGCGCTTGCTCATCTCGCCGGGGCCCTCGGGCGCCCGACTTTCCTGCTCCTGCACCACGCGCCGGACTGGCGCTGGCACGAGCACGGCAACGCGAGCCCCTGGTATCCGACGATGCGGCTTTTCCGTCAGCCGGCGCCTGGAGACTGGGTGAGCGTCGTGGCCGAGATCCAGACCGCCCTCGATGATTTTTGCAGCTGAGCGGTCCAGCCTGCGAAAGCCGGATCTCCGCTTCGTTTACTGGCGCCTGTAGCGTTAATGAATGAATGCTTGGTGTAATTCTGGAAAATTGTTTTTATTTTCAAGGTGTTTTCCCCAAATCTTCGAGGCAAAGTAATAGGGTACCCCGCTCCAGACGGGGTGCCGGCGTAGATAGACGCCGGGGTTGGGGCTGGGCCGCAGAACGCGGGCCGAAGGGGGAAATACGTGTTTCTTTTCCGCCAGAAGACGTACGAGATCCAGGCATCTCGCAAGGGCCGCTGGACGATCGAGCAGACCTCCAACGATCCGGCCGAAGCCGAGGTCGCCGCCAAGGCTCTCCTCAACAGGCTCAAGGACATCGAGGCGATTCGCGTGGTGCTCGACAGCGCCAGCGAGAAGGTCCTGTTCGAGCAGAAGAAACCCCAGACCAAGCAGCCGCTCGTCGTGCCCCAGATCGAGGAGGCGCCGGTCTGTACGGCGCCGGACGATCTCTACGGGCCGCAGAGCCGCAAGATCGTGAACCGCCTGTTCCGCCAGTATCTCGACAAGGCGCTGCTGACGCCGACCGAGATCATGCACAACGGCCGCGAGATGAAGCGCGTGATGGATTTCGAATCCATCGTGCAGACCGCGATCGACCGCGTCGCCCGCGTGCAGAAGGGCGCCGAAGGCCAGGACGCCAAGAAGCGCGGCGACGCGCTCTGGAGCATGGTCAACGGCATCTCCAAGCGCGCCAACGAGGCCGACAAGCTGAAGCTGCCGAACATCCGCGAGGTCGGATTCGACGAGGCGGTGAAGTTCGTCATGAAGACCGCGAAGCCGGAGGAGCTCAAGTTCCTGCTCCGCACCGTCTTCACCCGCGAGCTCACCCAGACCCGCTCCTGGTACGGCAAGCTCACCCAGGTGCTGGAGTGGAGCAGCACGTCGAAGGAATCGGCAGGCCTGATGCTGCTCGACGACTTCGTCTCCGACACGCTCTCCAGCGGCTCGATGATCGCCGACATTCTCGGCACGCCGGTCAACCTCGCCTCCGCATTGCTCAAGCTGATCGACATCGCCGACGGCGAGTACAAGCCCGGCAAGGGCCAGTCGCCCGAGATGGCCGGTCTCGAAGAGATGCTGTGCAAGCTGATGAAGACCGGGCGTCTTCCGGCGAGCCGCGACTTCCTGCTGGAGCGCGTGCGCTCCGAGCTGCGCACCTCGAACCCGCTGTCGAAGAACGACACCGGCGCCGAGATCGAGCGTTTCTGCGAGATCATCGACCGCGTCCTGCTGGATACCGGCGTCGCCGGCGGCATCGGCATGGCGGAAGCGCTGGTGTCGCGCGCGACCGTGATCCTCAACATCGGCGGCGCCGTCGGCCAGCGCGAAGGCGTGGTCTGGGTGCTTCGCCGCGGCCCCTCGCCGCTCGCCAACGCGCATTACCTCGTCTCGATCCTGAACAGCCGGATCGCGGCCACCCTCGAGGACGTGCCGGCGACCCATCTGGAATCGCTGATCGGCGGCATCACCGACGTCGGCCAGCTGGTCGGCGGGCCCGGCAGCCCGATGGACCACATGCGCGCGGTGACCAGCCTCTACCGCGCGGTCGAGGGCTGCGTCGGCCTGCCACCGGAATCGGCGCAGGCGATC
>JBGALV010000067.1:0-29996 GCA_044223515.1 Alphaproteobacteria bacterium | reverse complement strand
GGCTTGCCGTTGACCATGACGAACCGCTTGGTCCAGTCGCTTTCGGGATTGTGCGGAAAGGCCGTCACCGGCGTGACAGGGCCGATCAGCACGTCCCATGATTCGAAGAACTTCGCCCAGGCGAGCCGCAGCTTGGATCGAGTCTCGAGCCAGGCACCCATGTCGCGCACTTTGTCCATGCCGCCGCTCATGAGGCGTTCGTAGCCCTCATGGGCGAGATCGGCATCCGGCCGCACCGCCTCGTCGACTGCGGCTCCCGCGTTGGCGATGGCCCTTACGGCTTTCTCCAGCCGGTCTCCGACGGCGCCGTCGATCGGCGAGCGCGGATCGTCGGCCCAGACGGCGACGCGAAGGCCCTTGAAGCCGTCGGCGATCGGCGGCGGCAGGTCGAGCTTCCAGGCGGTCGCGAAGGCGCCGTCGGCTCCGGCGAGCAGCCCCAGCGCCAGATCCAGATCCTCGGCCGAGCGCGCCATCGGCCCGACCACCGCGAGCGTGTCGTTGCCGCCGACGACGCCAGGTCCCGCATGACCGCGGCCCGGCACGATGCCGAGGCTCGGCTTGTGCGCGTAGATGCCGCAATAATGCGCCGGATTGCGGAGCGAGCCGCCCAGATCGCTGCCGGCTTCGAGGCCGGTCAGCCCCGCCGCCAGCGCCGCCGACGACCCCCCGGACGATCCGCCCGGAGTGCGCTCCAGGTTCCAGGGATTTCCGGTCCGACCGTAGATCTCGTTGTACGCTTGGTTGTCGTTGAGCATCTTCGGCACGTTGGTCTTGCCGAAGACGATCGCGCCGGCACGCTTGTAGCGCTCGACCACCGCCGAGTCGGCGGCGGCGACGTTGTCCTTCCAGTCCGGATTGCCCCATGTGGTCTTCCAGCCGGCGACGTTGAAGGACTCCTTCACCGTGACCGGCAACCCATGCAGCGGCCCCTTGATCTCGCCGCGCGCGAGCTCGCGGTCGGCCGCACGCGCGCGCTCCAGCGCCTTCTCCGCATCGAGCACGACGATCGCATTGAGCTTCGGGTTGAAGCGCGCGATGCGGTCGAGATAGAGGCGCATCAGCGCCTCCGCCGTGATCTCCCTCCGCCGGAGCTTCCGGGCCAGCACATGCGCGGGCTCGAAGGCGAGATCGACCATGGCGCTAGCGTGTCAGGGGCTTGTACTTGATGCGATGCGGCTGGTCGGCGTCGGCGCCCAGGCGGCGCCGACGATCCGCCTCGTAGGCCTGGTAGTTGCCCTCGAACCACTCGACGTGGCTGTCGCCCTCGAAGGCCAGGATGTGGGTCGCGACGCGGTCGAGGAACCAGCGGTCGTGGCTGATCACCACGGCGCAGCCCGCGAACTCCAGCAACCCCTCTTCGAGCGCGCGCAGCGTGTCGACGTCGAGATCGTTGGTCGGCTCGTCGAGGAGCAGAACGTTGCTCGGCTTCCGGAGGATCTTGGCGAGGTGCACGCGATTGCGCTCTCCGCCCGAGAGGATGCCGACCTTCTTCTGCTGATCGGAGCCCTTGAAATTGAAGAGACCGCAATAGGCGCGGCTCGGCATCTTGCGGCGGCCAAGGTCGATCTCTTCGACGCCGCCGGAGATCTCCTGGAAAACCGTCTTGTTGGGATCGAGGCTGTCGCGCGACTGGTCGACGTAGTTGAGGACCACGGTGTCGCCGAGTCGGAGCGCGCCGGAGTCCGGCTTCTCCTGATCCGTCAGCATGCGGAACAGCGTCGTCTTGCCTGCACCATTGGGACCGATCACGCCGACGATGCCGCCGGGGGGAAGGCGGAAGTTGAGATCATCGATCAGCATCCGGTCGCCGTAGCCTTTGACCAGATGATCGGCCTCGATCACGACGTTTCCGAGACGCGGCCCCGGCGGGATGACGATCTGGGCGGTCTCGGGCGCCTTCTGCTGGCTCTCGGCGAGCAGCGTGTCGTAGGCTTCCAGGCGCGCCTTCGACTTCGCCTGGCGCGCGCGCGCGCCCTGCTTCACCCATTCGAGGCGCGAGGCGCGTCGTAGGCCTCCAGGCGCGCCTTCGACTTCGCCTGGCGGGCGCGCGCCCCCTGCTTCACCCATTCGAGCTCGCGGTCGAGGGTGCGGACGCGGGCCTGCTCCTGCTTGCCCTCCAGCTCCAGGCGCTTCTTCTTCTGCTCGAGCCAGCCCGAATAGTTGCCTTCGTAAGGAATGCCGCGGCCGCGATCGAGCTCGAGGATCCAGCCGGCGACCTCGTCCAGGAAGTAGCGGTCGTGAGTCACGGTGACGACGGTGCCCGGGAAGTCGGCGAGGAAGCGCTGCAGCCAAGCCACCGACTCTGCGTCCAGGTGGTTGGTCGGCTCGTCCAGCAGCAGGAGGTCCGGGCGTTGCAGCAGCAGCCGGCAGAGCGCGACGCGGCGGCGCTCGCCGCCCGAAAGCGTCTTCACGTCGGCGTCGCCCGGCGGGCAGCGCAACGCGTCCATCGCGATCTCGATCGTCCGATCGAGCTCCCAGCCGTTGACGGCGTCGATCTTCTCCTGGAGTTCCGCCTGCTCGGCGAGCAGCGTATTCATCTCGTCGTCGGTCATCTCCTCGCCGAACTTGGCCGAGACCTCGTTGAAGCGATCGACCAGAGCCTTCACCTCGCCCATGCCCTCGACCACGTTCTCCATGACCGTCTTGGTCTCGTCGAGCTGCGGCTCCTGCGCCAGGTAGCCGACCTTGGCGCCTTCGGCTACCCAGGCCTCGCCGCCGAATTCCTTGTCGATGCCGGCCATGATCCGCAGCACCGTCGACTTGCCGGAGCCGTTGACGCCGAGCACGCCGATCTTGGCGCCGGGCAGGAAGGACAGCCACACGTCCTTCAAGATCTCCTTCCCTCCGGGATAGATCTTGGACATGCCCTTCATCACGTAAATGTACTGGTAGGCGGCCATCGATGTGCTCCGCAGCGTCCTTGGAACCGGTGGGAAGGGCTCGGGTGTAGCCCGGCCCAGGGCCGGACGCAACCGCCGTCAGGGCGCGCGGCCGGCCGCCGCCTGGACGAAGGTCTCGACGTATCCCAGCGCCTCCTTGAGGCGTCGGCGCTGCATGGAATCCAGCGACGCGACCTCAATCCTGTTGCCGGGAGCCTTTCCTGCGGCCACGTCGCGCGCCTGCTGATCGAGGATCAGCGTCAAGAACAGCGAAAGCGCCCCCTTCAGCGAAGCGGCATCTCCTTCCGGAAGCTCCCCCGCCTCCTCCAAATACGCGATCCGCTCGAAGGTCGATGTCGCCGCGATGTGGCGGGCGAGCGCCCGTGCCCGTACGGCGGCGACAACCGGGAACAGGCCATTGCGTTTTAGATCGATCCGCCCGGCGTCCGTCTTAAGGTTGCCGAAGAACCCGATCGGCGCCCGCACCGACGCAAGGTCGGCCGTCAGGTGGCTTATCAGCATCGGCGAGGCGGCGGCCTGGGCCAATGTCCGATCCCTAAGTCGATCCACAAGACCGACGTCGCCGAAGGCGACGCGGAAGTCGAAGAAGATATCGGCGGACAGTAGGTCCTTCGGTGACGCGGCAGCGGTCCAGCCCGCGACGACCGCCTGCCAGCTGTCGAAGCTATGGCGCCAAGGCGCCTCGCGAGCCATCACGCCACCCTTGCAATACGGCACGCCGGCGCCGTCGAGGGTATCGGCGAAGCGTCGGCCCAGCTCTGCGAACCACGGGTCGTCGTCCTGTCCGCCGGTATGCACGATCGCATTGTCCTGATCGGCCGCGAGCAGGCTTTCGCCTCGGCCCCCGGATCCGAGGACGAGAACAGCGAAGGACGCCGCTGGCGGCCCGTGGCTGTCCGCCATTTCCGTCACGGCAAGTTCCACCGACTTTCTCGTCAACTCGCGCACCACCGCGCTGATGACCTCGGCGATCGCCGGCGCCGCCAGACCTTCGTCAAGCAGCCCACGCGCGAGCTTCGGCATCCTGTCCCAGGCACTCGTGAGATCCGTCGCCTCCCGGGCCGCCTCGATCTCGTCGCCCAAGGTCAACGCCGCCGAGGCGCGCTGATGCAGCATCGAGCGTGCCGTCACCATGCCGACGCCACGGCCATCCGGTGCGACGACGACGAGATGTCGATAACCCAGGCGGTCGAGCCGTGCGATTGCGACATGGACGAACTCGTCGGACCGTATCGTCGCGACCGGCGAGGACGCACAAGACCCGACCTTGGCGAGAAGGCGCCCTGAGACGGCAGCGGCCCGGGTGAGGTCCCGTTCGGTCAGGATGCCGACGGGTCGTCGGTCTCCGTCGATGATGACGAGGGAACTCACGCCACGCGTGGTCATCAACCGCGCCGCCTCGGACAGCGTCCGGTCCGGCTCCACTGTTATCAAGGGCTGGCTCATCACCTCCGACAAGCGGTGGCGATAGGCGAAGACATCGATGCGCTGCAGCGCCGGATCGTCGGCAAGCCTCACCGCCGTCCCCATACCGTCGCTCGCTGCGCAGCGACCAAGGCGGTCGCAGACTCACCGAAGCGGATGGCGTCACCGAGGGTGACGATGCCGCGATCGAGCAGACGCGGCACAAGGCGGAGATAGAGCTCCGCCGTCACCAGACTGTCGCCGAGCGCGGTGTGGCGGCCGGTAGCGAAGACGCCGTGGCGCCGGGCGACAGCGGCGAGATCGAGATCCTTCTCCGACGGATCGAGCGCCGCGACCAGCCTCGCGGTGTCGAGCGCGAGCGGCTCACGCCACGCAAGGCCGTACCGGACCGCCGCTGCCTTCAGCATCGCCAGGTCGAAGTCGATGTGATGGCCGATCACCGCCACGTCCTTCAGCACCTCTGAAAGCCTGGGCCAGATCACGTCGATCTCCGGCGCGTCAGAAACCATCGCGTCGGTGATCCGATGCACCGCCGATGCCGAGGACGGGATCAGGCGTCCCGGCCGCACAAGGAGGTCGAGCGTCCGGCGCCGGAAGAGACGCCGTCCATGAAGACGGACGGTGCCGATCGCGACGATGCGATCGGGCCCAGGATCCATACCGGTAGTTTCCGTATCCAGGACCAGGGCCGGCAGGTCGACGAGCGCCGTGGCCGCCAGCGGTATCGGCGCGGGGGGCGGCGTCTCGTGCAGAGCGAGATCGAGCTCGATCTCCACGCGGTGGTCAGTCGCGACGCCCTCTGCCCGGACCAGCAGAACGTAGCCCAGGGCGATGCCAAGCGAGACGACGACAGAAGGCAGCGCGCCGCCATCGGTCGTGGCAAGCTGCGCATCCACCGGGCGGCCGATCTGTTCCGCTCGCTCCACCGCTTCGGACAGCGACTGCCGGGACAGGCGTCCGAACAGGCTGGTTCCGACGAGAGCTCCATGTCCGCCGAAGATCCGAAGACCACGGTGATTTGCGGCACTGACCAATCCATCGGGCGTCGCGAGGATTACCGCATCAGGCAGCGCCGCGATGACTTGGGCAAGGTGGCGGCGGTCGGTATCGGCAGCGACTTCCGAAAGCCGGCGCGAAATGGCGTCGCGCAGCTCCCCGACTTCTGCCAGCGGCCGACTGTCGCTGCGAAGCGGCGGCAGCACGCCGTCGGCTCCCGCGGCGAGAACGGCACCGCGCGTCGCCTCCAGATCGGCGACGAGACGGTCGCCGATCAGCGCCAGATATCCTCCGGCGGCGATAAGCAGGCCGACAGCCGACGCCAGACCGAGATGCGAGGATTCGGCCCAGACCATGACCGCAAGGGAGACGGCGCCGATACCCGCGGCAAGGATCGCGAGCCGGATCCGAAGCCGGGTCGGCAGCCAACGAGTCTGAGCCACCCGATCCTCCGCAGGTCGAGGTGGTCCGGTGTAACCCGCGCATAAAGCATGCGCAACGGCCGGCCCCAAAAGGGACGGGCCTCCGCCAAGTCGGCAGAGGCCCTCGAGCCGGCGATGCCGGGCTCAGTCCTTGGTGATGTCGATGTCCTTGGTTTCCGGCAGGAACAGGAAGCCGACCACAAGGCTCATCAGAGCGATGATCGCCGGGTACCAGAGACCGGAGTAGATGTCGCCGGTCGCCGCCACGATCGCGAACACGGTCGCCGGCAGGAAGCCGCCGAACCAGCCGTTGCCGATATGGTACGGCAGCGACAGGCCGCTGTAGCGGATCCTGGTCGGGAACAACTCGACCAGCCACGCGGCGATCGGGCCGTAGACCATGGTCACGAGGACCACCAGGAGGACCAGCAGCACGATGGTCATCGTGTAGTTGATCTTCGCCGGGTCAGCATTCGGCGGGTAGCCGTGCTTGGTGATCGCCGCACCCAGAACCTTCGCGAAGTCCGGCGTCGTCGTCGGGATCGCCTCGTCGCCGACCTTGACGACGGCGGGCGAGCCGGCGGGCGCCGCCTCGTTCTTGTAGTTCACCGACAGCGCGACCAGCGCCGACTTGGCCACGTCGCATGGCGACGTGTAGGTCTCGGTACCGGTCAGCTTCAGCTGGAACGAGCACGAGTTCGGATCGGCGACCACGGTCACCGGCGAGGCGGCCTGCGCGGCCTCGAGCGCCGGATTGGCGTAGTGCGTGATGCTCTTGAACACGTTGATCGGCGAGATCGGCGCGTAGCAGAGGATGCCGAGCAGGAAGCCCGCCAGCATGATCGGCTTGCGACCGATCTTGTCGGAGAGCCAGCCGAACAGGATGAAGCAAGGCGTGCCGATGGCGAGCGAGATGGCGATCAGGATCTGCGCCGTGGTGGCGTTCACCTTGATCGTCTGGGTCAGGAAGAACAGCGCGTAGAACTGTCCACCGTACCAGATGACCGCCTCGCCGGCGGTGGCACCGAGAAGTGCCAGCAGCGCGATCTTGGCGTTCGACCACTGGCCGAAAGCCTCGGAGAGCGGGCGCTTGGAGTTCTTGCCCTCTTCCTTCATCCGCTGGAAGACCGGCGACTCGTTCAGCTGCAGACGGATCCAGATCGAAACCACCAGCAGGATGATCGAGAGCAAGAACGGAACGCGCCAGCCCCAGTCGCCGAATGCCTCTTCGCCCATCCAGGTGCGGATGCCGAGGATCAGCAGCAGCGCCATGAACAGGCCGAGGGTCGCGGTGGTCTGAATCCACGACGTGTAGAAGCCGCGCCTGCCGGGAGGCGCATGCTCGGCGACGTAGATCGCCGCGCCGCCGTACTCGCCGCCGAGAGCCAAGCCCTGCACGAGGCGGAGCGCGATCAGCAGGATCGGCGCGAGGATGCCCCACTGGCTGTAGGACGGCAGCACGCCGATGAAGAACGTGCCGATACCCATCAGGGTCATCGTCACGAGGAAGGTGTACTTGCGGCCGACGAGATCGCCGATGCGGCCGAACACCAGCGCGCCCAGCGGGCGCACGGCGAAGCCGGCGGCGAAGGCCAGCAGCGTGAAGATGAAGGCGACGTTCGCCGGCACGCCGGAGAAAAAGTACTTGGCGAGGAAGACGCCGAGCGTTCCGTAGATATAGAAGTCGTACCACTCGAAGACGGTGCCGAGAGACGAGGCGAAGATGACCTTGCGCTCCTCGGCCGTCATCGTCCGGGTGGTTGCACCCGCCGCGATGCTCGTCATGGAATTCCTCCCCAATGCTCATTCCGGGCGTGTTCGCCGCACCGGTCCCGATCTTGGTCAAGGCCTGCGTAGCCGTTCCATATCCGGCCGAGCGCCGCGGCATATCCTTTCGGAGGGGGAGATTCTCAGGCGGGTTCGGGAAGCTGGTCCTGGGTGCGGAGGCGATAGCCGACACCGAGCTCGGTGACTAGGTAAGTCGGGCGGGTCGGATCCGGTTCGATCGAGAGCCTGAGCTTGCGCATGAAGATGCGGAGGTACTGCACATCCTCGGAGTTCGCCGGGCCCCAGAGCTCGCGCAGCAGATGCTGCTGGGTCACGACCTTCCCGGCGTCGCGGACCAGAAGGCGAAGAAGATCGTACTGCTTGCGCGACAGCCGACGCTCGACCCCGTCGACGCGGACCAGCCGTCGCTCGAGATCCACTTCGAGACCGCCGACCGTGAACGTCGTCGAGGACTTCGCCGGCCGGCTCCGCCGCAACAGCGCACCGATCCGTGCCAGCAACTCGGCCATGCCGAACGGCTTGGTGACATAGTCGTCGACGCCGCCGTCGAGCGCCCGCACCTTGTCGACCTCGCGGCCGCGGACGGTCAGGACGACGATGGGCACCGAAGACCACTCCCGCAGGCCCGCCACCACATGGAATCCTTCCATGTCGGGGAGGCCGAGATCGAGGACAACAATGTCCGGCCGGGCCGTCGTCGCCAGCTTGAGCGCGGCTTCGCCGGTCGGTGCCTCGACGACGCCATAGCCGTGCGCCGAAAGACCCGCCTTCAGGAACCGGCGGATCTGCGGTTCGTCGTCGACGACGAGCACGGTTGCATTGGGTTGGCTGGACACTAGGCCACTCCTCGTTCGGGTACCGACGTAGAGACAGGATAGGCAACGCGGAAGGTCGCGCCGCGGCCGCGACCCGGGCTGGCGGCCTCGATGGTACCGCCGTTCGCACGGACGAAGGCGCGCGCGATCGCCAGCCCGAGCCCGGCTCCGGCGGTCGCGGAATCGTCGCCGGCTCCTCGATAGAAACGCTCGAAGACCTGGACCGCCTCTTCCGGTGCGAAGCCTATGCCTGCGTCCGAAATCTCGACGGTCACCGCGGATGCCGTGCTGCGTGCGACCACCGTGACCGGCGTCTCGGCCGGCGAGTACTTGGTGGCATTCTCCAGGATCTGCACCAGCGCGCGCTCGGCCAGGAACGGATCGATCTCCAGCATCGGCAGGTCGTCGGGCAGGCGCACGTCTATGGTGCGGCCCGGCGCCACGCGAGAGACGTCGGCGATCGCGGCGTTGACGACATCCGCCATCTCCGTCACTTCGCGCCGCAAGGTCATCTCGCCGCTGCGGAGGCGCGCCAGATCGAGAGCGTTGCCGACGACGTGACCGAGGCGGATCGCCTCCTCGTAGATGGTGTCGACGAGATCGATCCGTACCGCCTCGTCGTAGCGCCGCCAGAATTCCTTGAGCGCGGTCACCGAACCGATGATGGAGGTCAGAGGCGTCTTCAGGTCGTGCGAGACCGAATTGACCAGCACCTCGCGCAGCTCGTCGGCGCGGGCCTGGACCCGCGCGGCTTCGAGCGACCGGGCAAGGCGGCCGAGCTCGATCGCGACCGCGGCATGGTCCAGGAGAGCGGATGCGTCCAGGCCGGCCTTCGCCGCGGAATCGAGGATCGATGAATCGGCACCGACGAGGACAGCGACGATCCGTTCGCCGGTCTTGAGCGGATAGAGATGCCGGGTGGTATCGCCTTCAGCGACGAACTCGTGCACGGAGGGACCGGTTTCCAGCATCCTGTCCGCCGCCGCCAGGATGACCGGGGTGGGCGCGGCGCCGGGATCCTTGATGACGTAGCGGTCGCCGTCCTCGGTCAGCTTGATCAGGGCAAGCGGGCTGCCGAAGGTGCTGCGGAGGCCGTCGAGGATCGCATGCCCGAGTTCCTCGCGATCGACCAGGCCGGCAATCCGGTGGCTGAAGGCGTAGAGATCCGAGATCCGCCGTTCCCGGGTCCTCGCCTCGGCCGCCTGACGGCGTATCCGCGCCGTCTGCTGGCTGAGGACGACGGCGAGGATGCCGAAGGCGGAGAGGTCGACAAGGTCCTGGGGATGGTCGACCATGAAGCTGTGGATCGGCGGGAAGAAGAAGAAGGCCGATGCCGCCATGGCGAGGATGACCGCAAGCAGCGACGGCCCGACGCCCCAGGGAACGGCCGCGCCGAGAACGCAGCCGAGGAAGAGGACCGAGATGTGCGGAACCCAGGCGATTGGAGCCAGGGCCTGCACGACCGCGACGGTGACGTGGACCAGCAGCGTCGCGGCCAGATAGGGCCAGATAGCCCGGGCTAGGCGCCCGAGGCCGCGCGAGGCCCCGCTTCGGGCCTCTTCCCGTGTCCCGAGGCCTCTCACGGCCGGGGGCCTCGCATGGAGGTCGCGTAATCCATCGACACCTTCTGAGCCCGGTCTTGAGCGGACCTCGGCCGAGCGGTCGATTCCGTGAACGAGCCGGATTCCGGGCGGCAGATCCGCCGATCCGGCCGGGCAGGCCTGTTTTCTGATCCCCCCAGAATCGGGGCGATCCTGAAGCCGCACCTCGGACCTTAAGGCCAATTTGGGTCAATTCGACCTAAGTCGAATGCGAGGGTCGGATCGGCTATGCTACGGCTATGCTTCGGCTATTTTGGATTAGTTGTCAAAAAGTCAGGGGGAAAGCCGAGAAGCCCGGAGATCCGACTCTCGGCCTGCAGGTCACAAACCTCCTGGTCTCGACGCACCGCCGGTCGCTGCAAAATCGACTACAGGGGAGTAACCGTCCATGAACCAACCCGATAGCAAAGCCAACGAAGAAGCCCACTGGAGCAAGACGACCCGCCTGATGTTCACCCATCTCGGCGTCTGGCTCGTGTTCGGCTACGTGATCCATATGTTCGTAGGCCCGCTCAACAAGATCGTCATCCCGATCCTCGACTTCCCGCTCGGCTTCTACATGGCCGCCCAGGGCTCGCTGATCGTGTTCGTCGTCATGCTGTTCAAGTTCGCACGCCAGCAGGACGAGATCGATCGCGAGCACGGCTACGCCGAAGACGACTAAGAGCGGAACTGGAGGGGAACCATCATGGCTACGAACACATCAGGCGCCAGCTCTGATTTCATCAAGAACCTCGGCCGCATGTACGGGACCTATACCGGCGGCTTCCTCGCTTTCATCGTTCTGCTCGCGATCCTGGAAATGGTCGGCGTGCCGAACAAGATCCTCGGCTACCTGTTCGTCTTCTTCACGCTCGCGGTCTACGCGGTCATCGGCGTGATGACGCGGACGGCGGAGATCTCCGAGTACTATGTCGCCGGCCGGCGCGTGCCCGCCTTCTACAACGGCATGGCGACCGGCGCCGACTGGATGTCGGCCGCGTCCTTCGTCGGCATGGCAGGCACCCTGTTCCTGCTCGGCTATGACGGCCTGGCCTGGGTGCTGGGATGGACCGGCGGCTTCGTGCTGGTCTCGATCCTGATCGGACCTTATCTGCGCAAGTTCGGCGCCTACACGGTGCCGGACTTCCTCTCGTTCCGCTACGGCGGCAACTTTGCCCGAGCGCTCGGCGTGATCGTGCTGGTCGCCTGCTCCTTCACTTACGTGACGGCGCAGATCTACGGCACAGGGCTGATCGCCTCGCGCTTCCTCGGCATGCAGTTCGAGCTTGCCGTGTTCGCCGGGCTGGTCGGCATCCTCGTCTGCTCGATGCTGGGCGGCATGAGGGCGGTGACCTGGACCCAGGTGGCGCAGTACATCGTGCTGATCATCGCCTACCTGACGCCGATCGTGATCCTGTCCACCAAGAAGTACGGAATTCCGATTCCGGAACTGACCTACGGGCAGGCCATCGCCGACATCACGGCACGCGAGCAGCAGATGATTTCGACCGGCCTTGCGACCGCCGCAGGCCTCAAGCCGCATATCTCGCCCTTCATCAACTACAGCCCGCTGAACTTCTTCGGCATCATCCTGTGCATGATGGTGGGAACGGCGTCGCTGCCGCACATCCTGATGCGCTACTTCACCACGCCTTCCGTGCGTGAAGCGCGCGTCTCGGTCGGCTGGTCGCTGCTGTTCATCTTCCTGCTGTACTTCTCGGCGCCGGCCTATGCGGCGTTCTCGAAGCTGGAGGTCTACACCAACATCATCGGCCGCGATCTGACCGCGGTTCGTCCCTGGATGTTCGCCTGGGGCGAGCTCGGCCTGATCCAGGTCTGCGGCAAGAATGCCGCGAGCATCGACGCCATCGTCGCCGCCTGCAAGGCGATCGCCGGCCATCCGGGCGTCGTCCGACTGCAGGACTTCGTGATCAACACGGACGTGATCGTGCTCTCCACGCCGGAGATCGCAGGCCTTCCTTATGTGATCTCCGGCCTGGTGGCCGCCGGCGGCCTCGCCGCCGCGCTCTCCACCGCCGACGGCCTCCTGCTGGCCATCGCCAACGCGCTCAGCCACGACATCTACTACAAGATGATCGATCCGAACGCGCCGACGATCCGCCGGCTCACCGTCGCCCGTGCCCTCCTGGTCCTCGTCGCCGTGGCCGCAGCCGCGACTGCCGCGACACGTCCATCGGACATCCTGGCGATGGTCGGATGGGCCTTCTCGCTCGCCATGGCCGGCAACTTCCCGGCGCTTGTCATGGGCATCTGGTGGAAGCGTGCGACCTCCAAGGGCGCCATCGCCGGCATGATCGCCGGCTTCGGCCTCTGCATCTTCTACCTGGTATGCACCCGGTACTTCCCGGGAATGGGCGTGAAGTACTTCGGCATGACCTCGCTGCTCAACGCGACCACGGGCATGCCGTTGATCTCCGACCTCTCGGCGGCTATGGCACTGCCCAACGCCATGGAGTCTTGGCCGACCCTGGCGCACCCGCTCGCCAACAAGGTCGGCTGGTTCAACCTCAACAACATCAACTGCGGTCTGCTGGGAATGCCGCTCGGCTTCCTGGTCATCTACGTCGTCAGCCTGATGGACAAGGAGCCGTCGGCGGAGATGCAGGCCTATGTCGACGAGATCCGCAAGCCGCGTGGCCGAACGATTCTCGAAGAAAAGACCTGATACGACTTGGCATATATCGTCCGGGAGCGGGGCCCTGCGGCCCCCGCTCCTCTTTTGGCGTGCCGCCCGCCGCCGCTTGTGGTTGGATGCAGCGGTGCCCACCGCTGTACTGATCTGAGCTGAACGCCGCCGTGGATCCGTCGCCTTCTCTCCTATCCATCGCTGCGTTCCATGTACCCAACTTCGCCCTCGCGGCGTTGATGTACACGCTGCTCGGGCGGGCGCTGCTGAGCCTGTTTCTGGATCCGGGATCGCCGAACTACATCTGGCGGTTCTTCTGCCGCATCACCGATCCGTTCGTGAACATCATCGCGATTGTCACGCCGAAGGCCGTCGCACCGGTCGTGCTTTGGCTGTTCGCCGTGGTTTGGCTGTTCTGGCTCAGGGTCGCCCTGCTCTACGTCTTCCTGTTCTTCGGCCTCGTGCCGAGGGCGAGCTGATCGGCACGCGCATGGACCGCAACGTCTATTTCGTCGGGATCGGCTTCTTCGGGATAATCAACGGGCTGTTCAACCAGCTCTGGGTGCTGTTCGCGCTGCTTCACGTCCAGATCCTGTCGCCAGCCCTGCTGTTTGGCAGCGCCAGCCTGACCCTGATGTTCTCGTCCCTGGTGGTTTCGACCGCGACGATCATCGTCGGCGGCATCCCCGCCGCGATCTACGAGCGATATGTCGGGGCGAAGGACGACTCGACAGAGATGTCGCTGTGGATCTGGCTCGCCGGAACGGCCGTGCTCACCCTTCCCGCAGTCGGCAGCTTCCTCGAGTTCAAGTTCTAAGGTCGCTCAGGCTGCCGACGCAGCCGGCCCAAGACCCCGCAGGGATCCGATGACGGCCGGCACGTCGATCCGACGGGTCAGCTCGTCCTGGATGTTGCACATCGTCACGCGCAGATAGTTGTGGACGGTCGGCGCGTCCCGGCCGCGTAACGTCTTGTGGATCGGCATCAGGTTGAAATACGCCTCGGCATAGGAGGCCGGGACGTCCATCGCGCGCTTCGGCGGATGTAGGCCGACGCGACCCAGACTCTGCTCCAGCTCGCCGCGCAGGGCTTCCCACGTGATCCTGTCCAGGGGCGCCGGCACGGGGTGACGATCGAACACCGAGAGCACGAGATTTCGGAGGGCCTCGATCCGCGACCGGCGCTCGCTCGGTACCGGCGAGAACAGCGCGGCCTCGGCCAGCTCGCCCACCATGGCTAGGCCCAGCGGATAGGCCTGCCACCGCGACCGGTCGCAGGCGTCGCGGAACTCGGTCTCTCGGAAAAGCACCTTGGAATAGTGACCGGCTCGGGCGCGGGAATACTCGTAGATACCCTTCTGCGCCACGAAGGCCGCGTTCCGGTCGATGAAGTCCGCCAGGGCCGCCGCATCGCGGATGGCCGGGGGGCGGCGGAATAAGTCAAAGATTCCCATGAGGCCAGCCTACCCCATCCCGGCACTCGCCGCACGGGCCGGGCGCGGACTCGTGATGCACGGGTTCAACCCAGCGACTTGCGGATCGAAACGCCCTCCGGCACGTTTCTCCGACGTTCGGAGGACGCGATGAACGGCTACGATCATATCCGGGACATGGCGCAGTACTCGGTCGGGCGCGCATGCATGTTCAGCCTGCTCGGGACCGTCACCTTCATGATGGGAATGATAGGCTGGCCCGACCTCGCGATGCGGTCGGGCGCGATCCTGTTCCTGATGACCGCGGCGATCCTCATGCTGAAGGCGGCGCAGGCCCCGAACCGGAGCTATCGGCGTACCGAGGTGTGGATCCTGATCGGAAAGCAACACGATCTGCCGGAAGCGCGCGCGCAGGCGATCTTCGGCCAGGTGCTGCGCGACACCTACATCAGGTTCGCGCGGATGACGGTTGCAGCCTCGGTGGTCCTCTGGATCTGCGACATCGCGATCAGGCTGACGGGACTCGTTCCGCGCTAGCATTGCGCTCGGCGGCGATCACCAGGTCGGCGAAGTCGGAGAGGAAGACTGAGCCGCGAACCGTCCGCTGGACCAGGACGCTGCGACGGTCGGTCTCGTCGACCTTGCGGCGGACCAGCTCGAGCTGCCCCAGCCGGTCGAGCGAGCGGCTGATCGCCGCCTTAGAGACCTTGAGCCCGGTCGCGAGCCCGCGCACCGTGTGCGGCGGAGACGTCAGGTAGACCGTCAGCAGCACGGCGATCTGGCGGGAGGTGAGGTCCGGCCCGCCACGCCTCAGGGACTCGACGAGGGCCGCGCGCCAGAGGTTGAGCGCCTGAGGAGCGGTGAGTGTCATCGCCGGTCGGTCCCGCCGACAGAGACCTAGAGCTTGGCCTTCAGGTCCGCCCCGCCCAGGACCGAGCGATTCCAGGTCGGCACCACGAGCATCTCGTGGATGGCGACATGGGCCGGCGTCTCGGCAACGAAGCGGATGATGCGGCCGAGGTCTTCCGGCTGCAGCATCCTCGACCGCTCCTCGACGCTCGGCGGGATCGGCCGCTTGTCCATGATCGGCGTCGCCACCTCGCCCGGCGAGATCGCGCAGGCACGGATGTTGTTGGCGCATTCCTCCTGGTTGATCGCTTCGGAGAAGGCGACCATCGCGTGCTTGGCCGCCGTATAGGCCATGCCGCTTACCTGCGAGACGCGCTTACCCGCGATCGAAGCGATGTTGATGATCAGGCCGTTCTTCTTCTTGCGCATGCCGGGAAGCACGATGCGCGCCGAGAAGAAGGCGCCGTTCAGGTTCATGTCGATCATCATTCGCCAGGACTCGGGCGTCAGCTCGTCGAACTTGCGCTTCGGCAGGTTGCCGCCGGCCGAGTTCACCAGGATGTCGACGATACCGTGCTTCTTCTCGATCTCGGCATGAGCGGCGGCGACGTCCGCCTCCTTGGCGATGTCCAGGGGCAGCGCCACCGCGCCCTTGATCTTCTTCGCCGCCGCCTCGATCACGTCGGCCCGGCGGCCGGACATGATGACCGTTGCGCCGCCGTCGGCCAACGCTTCGGCGCCGGCCAGGCCGATGCCGGTACCGGCGCCGTTGATCCAGACGATCTTGCCTTTGAGCGAACTCATCTCTCGCAAATCCTCTCTAGCGTCCGTAACGGTCGGCCAGCACCTGGAAGAGCCCGCGCACGCCGAGTGCCTCGCCGCCTTCGGGGCGGCCTGGCTGGGACGTGGCATTCCAGGCGAAGGTGTCGACATGGGCCCAGGTGGTCTTCTTCGAGACGAAGCTCTCGAGGAACAGCGCCGCGGTGACCGATCCCGCGAAGGGCGAGTTGCCGGTCGAGGAGATGTCCGCGACTTTCGACTCCAGCATCTTCCGATAGGGTTGCCAGAGCGGCATGCGGAAGATCGGATCCGACGCACGCGTCGCCGCCTTCTCCCACTCGGCCGCGAACCTGTCGTCGTTGGTGAACATCGCCGGAAGCTGCGGTCCGAGCGCGACGCGCGCCGCACCGGTCAGCGTCGCGAAGTCGACGATCAATTCGGGATTCTCCGAGTCCGCCTCGGCCAGCGCGTCGCAGAGGATGATGCGGCCCTCGGCGTCGGTATTGCCGATCTCGACGGTGAGGCCCTTGCGGGTGGTGATCACGTCAAGCGGACGGAAGGCGTTACCGGCGATCGCGTTCTCGACCGCCGGTACCATGACGCGGAGCCTGACCTTGAGGTTCGCCGCCATGACCATGTCGGCGAGCGCGAGCACCGCGGCCGAGCCCCCCATGTCCTTCTTCATCATCAGCATCGAGCCCGAGGGCTTGATGTCGAGGCCGCCGGAGTCGAAGCAAACGCCCTTGCCGACCAGCGTCACCTTCGGATTGCGGGCCGAGCCCCAGACGATGTCGATCAGTCGCGGCTGGTTCGCCGCGGCGCGGCCGACGGTGTGGATCGAGGGATAGTTCCGCTTGAGAAGCGCGTCGCCGACGATGACCTCGGTCCGGGCCTTGTGGCGCTTCGCCATCGCCTTCGCCGCTTCCGCGAGATGGCTGGGCCCCATGTCCTCCGCCGGCGTGTTGATCAGGTCACGTGCCATGTAGATGGCTCGGGCCTGGGCCTCGACATGGTCGCGGTCGGCGCCGTCCGGCCATACTAGCTTGGCGGCGTCGCGCTTCGCCTTCTTGTAGCGCGTGAAGACGTAGGCCCCCATCGCCCATCCGAGCGCGACCCGCGTCGCGGCGCCGTCGTCGAGGTCTGCATCGAGCCTGTAGGTGCGCGCCGGCAGGCTCATCGGCAGGCCCCCGAGCGCGAAAACGTGGCCCGGCTGATCGACGCCGACGGCGACGCGCGCGAGCCTGCCCCTATCGTCGGGGATCAGCGCATGAGTGCCGGGTTCGCCGGTGAAGCCGCTCTGCTCGAGCCAGGTGCGGCTCGCGGCTGAAAGGCTCCTGGACCATTTCGAGAAGCCGTCGCGGTTCACCGGAACGATCGGAACGGTATCGGCTCCGGCACGCGGAGCGAAGCAGCTGAGCACGAGGTCTCTCCCGGAAGGGCGTCGGCGGGGCGCCAGAATGGCAAGTGCCGGCCTTGAGGGGAAGAGGCGCGATCCCGGCGTGGAACGTCAAGCCGTCTACCGGGAAAATCTGCTACCAGCCGTAAGGATTGCCTGGCGTCGTCGTGTCGCCGGTGCTCGGCCGGCCGCGATAGATCTCGCGAGCGAAGGCCATCAGGTCCTTCTGCTCGAACTCGCCGGTGAGCGCGCAGGCGAAGCCGTCGATGTACCAGAACAGCGACAGCGTGCTGCCGTCCTGGACGTAGCGATACGAGGAGTCACCGCCTCCGGCCGCGACCGCGAAGAACAGCGTCAGGCGCTGGCCGCCGGTGTTCTCGTACATGAACTGCGCCGCGGGCTTGCCGTCGGCCGGGAGCAGCCGTCCACCGACGAGCCTGAACCCGGCGTTGCCGAGCGCCGGCGGCTTGAGGTCCTTGCCGAGCCGGCGCGACAGCCACGTCGACATATGCGCCTCTTCCTCGGCCACGACCTCGACCGGATGGCGGACCTCGACCGTGTAGAGCCGGTGCGCATCGATCGCGTCGCGCGTGAAGGCGAGCTGCGTCGCCTCGGCGCCCGAGACGGCGCGGTTCAGCATCCAGCCGCTCGCGCCGCCGATGAAGAGCAGCAGGATCGCGGCCGCGATCCGCATCGTCCAGGCAAGCGTCGCCGAAGGCTGCCACTCGGTCGCCTGGGCCAGCCGCGCCGGGACCGGCTCGCTCAGCACGGGATCGTAGAGCGCATGCAGCGCCTCGCCGAGCTCGCGGTAGTCGGCGATGCGGCGGGCGTCGTCGGCCTCGGCCGCGAGGTGGCGCTCGACCGCCGCCATCGCCTCGGGCCCGAGCTCGCCGTCGAGATAGGCGTTGAGCTCCGCTTCGGTCGGACGCTGCGGCGTCGTCACTTGATCCTCCTGAGCGGAGGGGCGGACTCGCCGGCCATCGCCTGGCGGAGACGCTCGCGGCCACGCGCGAGCCTGGACATCACCGTGCCGATCGGCACGCCGAGAACGTCGGCGGTCTCCTTGTAGCTCATGCCCTCGAGACCGACGAGCAGCAGCACCTGGCGCTGATCGTCGGGAAGGCGATCGAGTGCTGCGGCCAGCTCGCCGAGCGCGATCCGGTCAGATTGCCGGGCCGGCTCGGCGAGCGGGCCGCTCGCCTCCAGCGGAACCTCAGGGGGCATTGAGGTCCGCCGGCGAGCCTGGTCGATGTGAAGGTTATGCATGATGGTGAAAAGCCACCCTCTGAGCCCCTGTCCCCCTGGCCGGGGCTGCCACAGATGTCCTCGCCCGAGCGCGCGCTCGAGGCAGTCCTGGACCAGATCGTCGGCACGATCCGGATCTCGGAGCAGCGCCCGGGCGTAGCGGCGGAGCCCGGGGATGTGGGACAGGAGCTCGGCTCGGCTGATCATGCCGATGCCATCCGCCCGTCCGCGGTTCCCCACTCGACCGACATCCGGCGCCCCCGCCTCGATGCACTCGACGGGGCGGAGTTCCGCCCCCTCACCCTCGTCAACGAGCCCCGCCCGGGTCTATTCCAAGCGGACAGGATTTTTTTGGCGGTCCCGGCCGGGCGGGCGTGTATATGCTCCGGGAAGTTTCCAACTAGAAAGTCGCGCTTAGGGGAGTCGTCCATATGAATCTCAAGGATCTCAACAGCTGGTCGGTCGACCATCAGATGAAGGGCGTGCCGGGCAACATGAAGCCGACCCGGCTCGGCCGCACCGGCGACAAGCGCTGGAACATCCTGAAGGAGGACGTGCCGCTGCCCGCAGCCGTGCTTCTCGATTCCGCGCTCACCGAGAACAGCGCCTGGATGCGGCGCTTCCTGGAGGCGACCGGCGCCTATCTCGCCCCGCACGGCAAGACGACGATGAGCCCGCAGCTGTTCAAGCGCCAGCTCGACGACGGCGCCTGGGGCATCACGGTCGCCAACACCCACCAGCTCCAGGTCGCTCGCGACCACGGCGTCAAGCGCGTGATCATGGCCAACCAGCTGGTCGGCAAGCAGGCCATCCGCTACGTGATGAACGAGATCCGCAGCGACAAGGGCTTCGACTTCTACTGCCTGGTCGACTCGGTCGAGGGCGTGAAACTGCTGGCCGATGCGGCGAAAAAGGAAAAGGTGGGCCGTCCGGTCCAGGTGCTGCTCGAAGGCGGCATCGGGGGCGGCCGCACCGGGGTGCGGGACTTCAAGACCGCGATGAAGGTCGCCAAGGCGATCGCCGACGCCTCCCCGCATCTGGCGCTCCGCGGCATCGAGGGCTTTGAGGGACTGATCCGCGAGAAGACGCCGAAGGAGACGCAGAAGAAGGTCGACGAGTTCCTGGGCTTCCTCGCCGACATCGCGGTCGAGGTCGGCAAGGCCGGTCTCTACGCGAAGGGCGAGGTCCTGCTCTCGGCCGGCGGGTCGTCGTTCTACGACCGCGTCGTCGAGCGCTTCCGCAAGGCGAAGCTCGACCGCAAGGTCCGCATCGTCATCCGCTCGGGCTGCTACCTGACCCACGACGAAGCCGGCTACGCCAAGGCGTTCGAGGGCGTGCTGAAGCGGTCCAAGGTCGCGCGCAGTCTCGGCAAGGGCCTGCAGCCGGCGCTCGAAGTCTGGGCCTACGTCCAGTCGCGCCCCGAGCCGACCCGGGTGCTGGTCACCATGGGCCGGCGCGACGCCGGCGCCGACTCCGGCTGGCCGACGCCGATCAAGTGGTTCCGTCCGGGCAAGCATTCGAAGCCGGCAGCGATGCCGGAAGGCCATGTCTGCGTCAACATGAACGACCAGCACGGCTACCTCGACGTGCCGGCGAACTCGCCGCTCAAGGTCGGCGACCTGATCGGCTTCGGCATCAATCATCCGTGTACGACTTTCGACAAGTGGCAGGTGATCCACGTCGTCGACGACAAGTACAAGGTGATCGAGAGCCTGCGGACGTTCTTCTGATATCGGGACGACGCCGGGGTCTCAGGCGAGACCCTGGCGACCCATCTCCAGGAACTTGTCGCGCCGCCGCGCGCGCAGGCTGCCGCCGTCGAGCGGCGTGAGCTTCCTCAAAGCCGCCTCGATGCGGTCGCCCAAGGCATCCAGCGCCTCCCCCGGCTGGCGATGCGCGCCGCCGAGCGGTTCCGGCACCACCTCGTCAATGACGCCGAGCTTCAGCAGGTCCTGCGCGGTCAGCCGCATCGCCTCGGCCGCATCCTGCGCCTGCTCGGCCGAACGCCAGAGGATCGAAGCGCAGCCCTCCGGCGAGATCACCGAATAGACCGCGTGCTCGAACATGATCACGTGATTGCCCGACGCGATCGCGATCGCTCCACCTGATCCGCCTTCGCCGATCACGCAGGCGATCAGCGGCACCTTGAGGCGGAGGCAGGTCTCGATCGAACGTGCGATCGCCTCGGCCTGGCCGCGGGCCTCGGCATCGATGCCGGGATAGGCGCCAGCGGTGTCGACGAAGGTGATGACCGGGAGCCCGAAACGGTCGGCCATCTCCATGAGGCGCTGCGCCTTGCGGTAACCCTCGGGCTTCGCCATGCCGAAGTTGTGGCGGACGCGGGCCTCGGTGGTCGCGCCCTTCTCGGTACCGAGCACGACCGCCGAGAATCCTCGGAAGCGGCCGATGCCGCCCATCATCGCCTTGTCCTCGGCGAAGGCGCGGTCCCCGGCGAGCGGCGTGAAGTCCTCGACCAGGCGCCGGATCGCGTCGGACGCGTGCGGACGGTCCGGATGACGCGCGACCTGCACCTTCTGCCAGGGCGTCAGCTTCTGGTAGGTCTGGCGGAGCTGGCGCTCGATCTTCGCCTGGAGCTTGGCGACTTCCTCGGCGATGTTCACGCCACCGCCGTCGCTCAGGTGGCGAAGCTCCTCGATCTTGCCTTCAAGCTCGGCGATCGGCTTCTCGAATTCGAGGGGCTGCTTCATCCGTGGATCCCTGGGGCCCGGCCCGGATAAGGGCTTAGGCCGGCAAAGTCAATTAACGCCGCCGGCGGGCGAGCGGGTGCCGCTCCGAGACCAGGCGACCGAGCCTGTCCTGGGCGACGTGAGTATAGATCTGGGTCGTCGCGATATCGGCATGTCCGAGCATCTGCTGGACGCTGCGAAGATCGGCGCCATGGTCGATCAGATGGGTCGCGAAGGCGTGCCGGAGCACGTGTGGCGAGAGGCGCCGGGGGTCGATGCCGACCTCTGCCGCCAGCTCCTTCAGCGACTGGGCGAAGCGCTGACGGGTCAGGTGGCCTGAATCGCCGCGCGACGGGAACAGCCAGCGCGAGGCCTTCAGCTTCGGCTGGGCATCGCGCTCGGCGCGGTACGCCGCGACCGCCTCGACCGCGGCCTTGGTCAGCGGCACCAACCGCTCCTTGTCGCCCTTGCCGCGGACCAGCAGCACCGGCGCATCGCGCTTCAGCGCCGAGACCGGCAGGCCGACCAGCTCCGAGACGCGCAGCCCCGTGCCGTAGATCAGCTCCAGCAAGGCGACGAGGCGCAGGCCCTCGAATCCGCCGCGCGACGCCGCGGCGGCGAGCAGCAGCGTCACCTCCTCCTCGGCCAGGACCTTCGGCAATGGCCGGCCGAGCTTCGGAGAATCGAGGATGGCGGTCGGATCGTCGGCGCGGATGCCTTCGTCGAGCAGGAAGCGATGGAACTGACGAAGCGCCGAGAGACGGCGGGCCTGGGTGCGCGCCGACATGCCCGCCGCATCGAGGCCGGCGAGATAGGCGCGGAGATCATCCGTCGAAGCGGACGAAGCCGGCTTGCCGCGGTTGCGCGCATGCGCGGCGAAGTCCTCGAGATCGCGACGGTAGGCTGCGAGCGTGTTGGCAGCGGCGCCGCGCTCGGCCGCCATCATCTCGAGGAACGAGCCGATGTGGCGGTCGCGGCTCACAAGCCGGAGGCGACCGCGGCCTCGACCGCGAGCGCGCGGGCCTCGACCATCATGCCGAGCCGGGCCAGCCCGGCGACGACCGGTGCCAGCACAGGCGGCGGCAGGTCGGCCAGGCGCGTCTCGCCGAGCGCCAGCGCGGCCAGCGCGATGCCTTCACCGATCCTTCCCTTAGACGCCGCCTCGGCCAGAGACGGCAACAGCGCCGGAGACGGCATTGCGACCGGGCGACGGTCCCCGTCAGCGACGAGATCGCGCCAGAGCCGGCCGTCGATGGGCTCGCCGGTCGCTTCCATCAGCGCCAGCAGGCGCGCGACCCGGCTCGCCTCCTCGGGCTGCGCCTTGACGCGGTTGACCCAGGCTTCGAGCCGCCCCTCCCGCCAGGGCTCGAGCGCGTCGCCTCCGGCCAGGCGCGACAGCGCCCACAACCGATCGGCAGCGGCACGTCCGGCGTCGTCACGCGGTGCCTCGACCATCTGCATCCAGCCGCGGGCCGCTTCGAGACGGCCGGCGACGACCAGGGCGCGGACCGCCGACGGCGCGAACCAGTTGAGGTCGACGGATGGAGGAATCGCCTCGATCGCCGGTGCGTAGAGACGGGCCTCGGCGGCGAAGACGTTGTTCTTGGTACCGAGCGCCAGCGCCTTGTCGATCACCTGGGCGCGGGCGAGCGGCGTCTGCTGACGGTCGAGCGCGCGCCGCAGGATGGCGCGGCCGCGGGCGCTCGAATCGGCTTCGGCGCGGGTCAGCGGATTGTCGAGAAGCTCGGCCGGCAGATCGGTCTCCTGGATGACCTTCGCCCGCTGCGCGGCGGTCCAGACGCCCGAGGCTTCGAGGCGCTCGGACAGGGCGAGCCGCATGCCCGGCTCGGTCGAGGGCGAATCCGCCAACGACCACCAGATTGCCGGCACCCGGACGGTCGCCGCGTCGGCCGGGGCCGCCTGCTTCGCTGCCCGCAGCAGCGCGAGATCGATCGGACGCAGATCCTTGGCGCTGGCGAGCTTCGGCTTGGCGCCGTTGATCAGCGCATCCATCAGCGTGTCGTAAGTCGGATCGGGCTTGAAGCCCTGCTCGGACAGCAGGCGCAAGGACAGCTCCGCCTTGCCGCCGTCGCCTGCGAGCGCAAGGCAGAAGGCTTGGCCGCGCTGCGCCCCTTCCGTCTGGCTGACGCCGAGCGCACGCCGGATCTCGGCGCAGGCGCCGTTGGAATCGAAAAGGAGATAGGCGGCTTCGAGCCTGAGCCGAATCAGAGTGCCATCGCTCAACCTCGGCGGCGCGGACTTGAGCAGGCGGTCGAGTGCCGCGACCTCGCCCATGGCCGCCAGCTTCTCGGCGCGAAGGACCAGAAGTTTCGGCTCCGCCGCGGGGCCTTCCGGCAGCAGCGCGGGCGACAGCAGCAGGCGTCGTGCCAGTTCGCGTGCAACCCGGGATTCCGGCAATGCCGGCATCAGCCCGATCAGCCTCTCCGCGATCGGCCTAGGCGTTCCCTGCCACAGGGTCGTCGGCAACGCGCCTTCCGAGGCGCTCAGCACACCCATCGCGTCGGCATCGATCGCCTGCAGGGTGTCGACCTGGATTCCGGGTGACGCCGGCGCGGTGGTCTGGGCCGGCGCGGCTTCCTCCGTCTCTGCCGGCTTCGCCTCCTTCGGCTCCTCGGCCGGCTTGGCCTCGGTCGCCGTCGGCGCCGGCCGCACGGGAACCAAGCGGATCGGACCCGAGCCCTGGGCGAAAGCCGCCGCCGACCAGAGGCTCGTCACGAGCCCCGCGGCAATGGCGAGCCTAGCGACCGAACTTGTCATTCGGGATCACCCGTTCGACCGTCGTCGACGGCGCCGGGATGTTCCAGGTTGCGAGGAAAACCAAAACGCCGGCCAGCGCGATCAGGACGCAGAGGCCGACGACGAGACCGATACGCGACTTCACCGCTTTGCCTTCCGCCATCCGAGTGGTTTGCCCCCGCTCCCTCGCCCGCCGCGGCCGCGGCTGGTCACCGCTTCCTTGATAGCCTATACCTCGCCCGGACGACAGGCCGAGACGGGCATGTTACATTTTAATCATGGCGACTCTGCGGCACCGGTGGTGCGCGACCCACTGACCTCCGCGGGCGCCGGCTTCCGGCCGATCCGCTCTGTGGTCCTGGTCGGCCTAATGGGGGCCGGGAAGACGTCGATCGGCCGTCGCCTGGCGCAGCGCCTGGGTCTCGCCTTCGTCGATTCCGACCACGAGATCGAAACCGCCGCCGGTTGCACCATCGAGACGATCTTCGAAATGTACGGTGAAAGAGCCTTCCGCGATTGCGAGCGCCGCGTGATCGGCCGGCTTCTCGACGAGCCGGTCCAGGTCATCGCCACCGGCGGCGGCGCCTTCATGGACGCCGAGACCCGCGCCACGGTGAAGGCCCGCGGGCATTCGGTCTGGCTCCGTGCGGATCTCGACCTCCTGCTCCATCGCGTCGCCCGCCGGGCCAACCGGCCGCTGCTGAAGCGTGGCGATCCGCGCGAGATCCTGGCCGGCCTCATGGCCCAGCGCTATCCGATCTACGCCGAGGCGGACGCGACGGTGGACACCAAGGATGCGCCGCCCGATGTCACCGTCGATGCGGTCATCGCCGCCCTGCAAGGCCTTGCGGCGCGCGCCGAGCCGATGCCTGCGCCATGAGCGGCGACAGCCACGGTACGACCGAGCAGGTCGACGTCGCGCTCGGCGACCGCAGCTACAGGATCCTGGTCGGTCCCGGACTGCTGGACCAGGCCGGCACGATCATGCGTCCGGTCCTGGCGCAGCGTCGAGTCGTCGTCGTCACCGACGCGACCGTCGCGAAGCTTCACCTCGACCGGCTCAACGCCGCGCTCGACCGCGCCGAGATCGCTCACGACGCCATCGTGATGCCGCCAGGCGAGGGCACCAAGAATTTCGCGCACCTGCAACAGCTCGCCGACGGGCTGCTCGACCGCCGGATCGAGCGTCGGACCATGCTGGTCGCGCTCGGCGGCGGCGTCATCGGAGATCTCACCGGCGTCGCAGCGGCGCTGGTGCTGCGTGGCCTCGACTTCGTGCAGGTCCCGACCACGCTGCTTTCGCAGGTCGACAGCTCGGTCGGCGGCAAGACCGGCATCAACACGCGCCACGGCAAGAATCTGATCGGCGCCTTCCATCAGCCGAAGCTGGTGCTGGCGGACACCTCGGTCCTCGACACGCTGCCGAGGCGCGAGCTGCTGGCGGGCTATGCGGAGGTGGTGAAATACGGGCTGCTCGGCGACCGCGACTTCTTCGAGTGGCTGGAGACACATGCCGCCGCGGTGATCGGACGCGACAGCCTGGAACGCCGCCACGCCGTCGCGCATTCGTGCCGGATGAAAGCGCGCATCGTTGCCGCCGACGAGCGCGAGACCGGCGACCGTGCGCTGCTCAATCTGGGCCACACTTTCGGCCATTCCTTCGAGGCCGAGCTCGGCTATGGATCTGAAATGCTGCATGGCGAAGCGGTCGCCATCGGCATGCGGCTCGCTTTCGATCTCTCGGCTCGACTCGGCCTCTGCCCGCCAGAGGACGCGGCACGCGTCCGCCGTCACCTGACTCAGATCGGCCTGCCGGCCGGGCTCGCCGGGCGCAACTGGCCGCCGGAACGGCTGCTCGACCACATGGGACGCGACAAGAAGGTGGTCGACGGCAAGCTGACCTTCATCCTGGTTCGCGGCATCGGAAAGGCCTTCATCAGCCGTGACGTGGTCGGCGACGACGTGAAAGCGGTGCTCGCCGCCGCGCTCGTCGCTTAAAGCCGCGCCATGCCGTTCTTCTCGGACCTGTCCGAGCTATGGGCCACGGTCGTCGCGATCGCGATCCTGCTGATCGTCTCGGCCTTCTTCTCGATGGCCGAGACGGCGATGACCGCCGCCTCGCGGCCCAGGCTCCATGCGCTCGCGCGACAGGGCTCACGACGCGCGCGCATCGTCAACGAGATCCGCGCCCAGTCCGAGCGGCTGATCGGCACGGTCCTGGTCGGCAACAACCTGGTCAACATCCTGGCGTCGGCGCTGGCGACCAGCGCACTGATCGCGATCTTCGGCGAGGTCGGCGTCGCCTACGCGACCGCGGCGATGACCGTGCTGGTACTGGTGTTCGCCGAGATCCTGCCCAAGACCTACGCGCTCAACAATCCCGACCGGGTCGCCGTCATTCTCGCGCCGGCGCTGAGACCGATGATCGCGTTGCTGACCCCCGTCACGCGCGCGTTCTCGATCATCGTGCGTGGGGTGCTCCGGATACTCGGCGTGAAGGTGAAGGCCGAGCTCGGGACGGCCGAGAGCGAACAGGAGCTGCGCGGCGCGATCGAGCTGCACAAGGGACCCGAGCCCGAAATCAAGGAAGAGCGGAAGATGCTCCGCTCGATCCTCGACCTCGACGACGTCGAAGTCGGCCAGATCATGATCCACCGCAAGAACGTGATGATGCTCGACGTTGACCGCCCCCCGACCGAGGTCGAGGCCCAGGTGCTGGCGAGCCCCTACACGCGCCTTCCGCTCTACCGCGACGAGCCTGACAACGTCGTCGGCGTGCTGCATGCGAAGGCGCTGCTGCGTGCGCTCCAGGCGGTCGGCGGCGACGTCACCAAGGTCGACATCCTGGCGATCGCGGCGAAGCCCTGGTTCATCCCCGACACAACTTCGCTGCTTGAACAGCTCCGCACCTTCCGCGAGCGCCGCGAGCACTTCGCCCTCGTCGTCGACGAGTACGGCACGCTGATGGGCATCGTCACGCTCGAGGACATCCTGGAAGAGATCGTCGGCGACATCTTCGACGAGCACCAGGCCGCAGTCGTCGGCGTACGCGCGCAGCCCGACGGCTCCTATCTGGTCGACGGCTCGGTGCCGATCCGCGACCTCAACCGCGAGTTCGACTGGGAGCTTCCTGACGCCGAGGCCTCGACCGTCGCCGGCCTGGTGCTCAACGAGGCGCGACGGATTCCGGAAGTCGGCCAGGAGTTCACCTTTCACGGCTTCCGCTTCTCGGTGCTGCGCCGCCAGCGCAATCAGATCACGCTGCTGCGCGTCGCCCCGCCCAGGCGCGCGACCGCCGAGCAGGCTGCATGAATCTACGCCGTTTATCCGGCGCTTATCGAATGTCGTAGGTAAATCACTGGCCTAGACGCCCCCTTGCCAGCCAGATTTCCGGCTGGCCACAATACCTGAACGGCCGGCGCTTCCGACCGGCCGACAAGGCTAAGGGAGGCACTTGATGGCGAGCACCCAAAGTCCCAGATGCGCTGTACTGGTCGGCCCGTACCTGGCGGGCAAGACCACTCTCCTCGAAGCTCTGCTCCATGCGTCCGGCTCGATCCCGAAGCGCGGATCGGTCAAGGACGGCACCAGCGTCGGCGACGCCTCGCCGGATGCGCGCGCTCGTCACATGAGCATCGAGATGTCGGCAGTATCCGGCGCCTATCTCGACGATCCCTGGACCTTCATCGATACGCCCGGCTCGATCGAGCTGGCGCAGGAAGCGCGGAACGCGCTGATGGCCGCCGACGTCGCGATCGTGGTGATCGAGCCGGTCGCCGAGCGCGTGCAGACCGCAGCCCCGATCTTCCGCTTCATCGACGAGCACGCGATCCCGCATATGGTGTTCGTCAACAAGATGGACGGCGCCTCGCAGTCGCCGAAGGACATCCTGGCGGCGCTACAGGAGATCTCCGAGCGGCCGCTGGTGCTGCGCCAGGTCCCGATCCGCGAGGGCGACGCCGTCACCGGCTACATCGACCTGGTGAGCGAGAGGGCCTATCGCTACAAGCCCGGCCAGGCCTCGGACCTGATCAAGATCCCGGACTCGCTCACGACCGACGAGCAGATCGCACGCACCGAGATGCTGGAGGCGCTCGCCGACTTCGACGACAAGCTCCTCGAGAAGCTGCTCGAGGACGTGGTGCCCTCGCCGAAGGAGATCTACCAGGAGCTCTCGAAGGACCTCCGCGAGGATCGCGTCGTGCCGGTGTTCTTCGGCGCCGCGGAGAAGGATCACGGGATCCGCCGCCTCCTGAAGGCGTTGCGCCACGAGACGCCGCCGCACCAGGTGGCGGCCGCGCGCCGCGGCCTCCCCTCCGACGGCGAAGCCGTCGCCGAGGTGTTCAAGACGGTCCATGTCGCCGGTACCGGCAAGCTCAGCTACGTCCGCGTCTGGCGCGGCACGATCAAGGACGGCCAGTCGCTCGGCGGCCATCGCGTCTCCGGCATCCTGAAGCCGCTCGGCGCACAGCTCTCGAAGGTGGCCGAGGCGAAGGCCGGCGACGTCGTCGCTTTGGGGCGCATGGACGCGGTCAAGACGGGCGACGTGCTGACGCCATCGGGCCAGCGTCCGGCCAGTTTCCGTGCCTTCCCGCCGCCGCTGGCACCGGTCTTCGCGCTGTCGATCCATGCCGACAACCGCAACGACGAGGTCAAGCTCTCCGGCGCGATCCAGCGCATGCTGGAAGAGGACCCGTCGCTCACCCTCGATCACGACGCCGACCTCGGCCAGCTCGTGCTCGCCGGCCAGGGTGACATCCATCTGCAGATCGCGCTCGACCGGCTGCGCCAGCGCAACAGCCTCAAGATCAGCGCGACACGCCCGAAAGTTCCCTATCGCGAAACCATCCGGAAGTCGGCGAAGCAGCACGGCCGGCACAAGCGCCAGACCGGCGGCCACGGCCAGTTCGGCGACGTGCATATCGAGATCCATCCGCAGCCGCGCGGCCAGGGCTTCGCCTTCGTCGACAAGGTCGTCGGTGGCGCGATCCCGCGGCAGTGGATTCCTTCGGTCGAGGAAGGCATCCGCGAGTTCCTGAACCGGGGCGTTCTGGGCTTCCGCGTCGTCGACGTGTCGGTGACGTTGACCGACGGTCAGTACCATCAGGTCGACTCTTCGGATGCCGCCTTCAAGACTGCCGGCCGCATCGCCATCAGCGAGGGCCTGCCGAAATGCGATCCCGTCCTGCTGGAGCCCGTCGCTCTGGTCACCATCTCGGTGCCGAACGAGCACACGGCGAAGGTACAGCGCGTCATCACCGGTAGGCGCGGCCAGATCCTGGGCTACGACGCGAAGCCCGGATGGAAAGGGTGGGACGAGGTCTCTGCGCACATGCCGCAGTCCGAGATCCACGACCTGATCATCGAGCTGCGCTCGCTCACCCTCGGTGTCGCGACATACGCCTGGAAGTTCGACCACCTGGCCGAGCTCACCGGACGCCTCGCCGACAAGGTGATCGAGGAGAACGGCGGTCGGCATACGACCGCTGCCGCGAGTTAGCGCTCTCCCTTGAGGTGTCGGGCAAAGAACGCCCGCACCTGCCGGTTCGCATCGGCCCAGGCCTCGGCCTGGCCGCCCGTCGTCGCGCCTTTGCCGGTCGGCGAGTAGGCGTTGTTGCGGTTGGGATTGAAGAAGACGCGGTTGGCGCTGTCGAAGGAGTGGTGCGCGCCCGCATAGACCTTGATCTCGACCGGGAAGTCCTCAGCCTGCGCCGCCTCCGCCAGCCGCACGCACGGCTCCGCGGGCGTCCAGTCGTCGGCCTCGCCGGCGAGGATCAGCAGCGGCGCGATCGGCTTGTAGGCGCCGGCATAGCCCGTCACCGGGCCGCGGTTGCCGTTCTCGCGCGTCGCCGACCAGGCGCCATAGCGCTGACCGCAGGAAGGATAAAGAGCGACGCCGGCGGCGAAGCCCTCACGTTTGGCGAGGGCCACGGGAGTCCGCGCATCGCCCGGATCGACCATGCTGCCGAGAGTCGACGATCCCCCGTGCGAGCCACCCATGATGCCGATGCGCTTGCCATCGACATCGGGCAGAGAGCGGAGGAAGGCAAGCGCGCCATACGCGTCGCCGATCCGTACATAGTGGTTCGCGGCGCGGCCACGCTCGGGCGCCTCGGTGCAGACGCCGTTCGGGAGGCCGCGCGGCGAGAACGAGTCGGCCATCAGCACGACATAGCCCTGGGCCAGCAACTCCTCGCCCCAGCGACGGGGGGCACCGCTGGAGCGGGGTCCGAGGCCGCTGCAGTCGTGCATGATCACGACCGCGGGGAACGGT
>JBGALV010000066.1:0-30902 GCA_044223515.1 Alphaproteobacteria bacterium | reverse complement strand
GGAGGGCGGCAGCGAGCCCTATGCCTTCTTCCGCGACCGGGTGATGTTCCCGGTCTGCGACCGCCGCGGCCGCGTGATTGCCTTCGGCGGCCGGGTGATGGGCGACGCCAAGCCCAAATACATCAACAGCCGCGACACGCCGCTGTTCGACAAGGGGCGCTCGCTCTACGCCCTCGACAAGGCGGCGGAGGGCGTGCGCGGCGGCGCCGAGCTGATCGTCGCCGAAGGCTACATGGACGTGATCGCGCTCCATGCCGCCGGTTTCACCGGCGCGGTGGCGCCGCTGGGCACCGCGCTCACCGAGGCGCAGATCGAGCTGCTGTGGCGGCTCGCGCCGGAGCCGATCCTCTGCCTCGACGGCGACGAGGCGGGCCAGCGCGCGGCGATGCGCGCGGCCGAGCGCGCGATGCCGCTGCTCAAGCCCGGCCATTCGCTGCGCTTCGCGACCCTGCCGGCCGGCGACGATCCGGACGACCTCATCAAGCGCGAAGGGCCGGCCGCCTTCGCCGCGGTGATTGCGCGGCCGCGGCCGCTGGTCGACGTGCTGTGGGACAACGCCATCGCCACCCGCAGCGCGGCGACGCCCGAACAGCGCGCGGCGCTCGAACAGGGCTTCGAGACCATCGCCGCCAAGATCGCCAACGAGACCGTGCAGTGGCAGTACCGCCGCACCTTCCGCGAGCGGCTGCGCCAGCATTTCTGGCCGCGGCGGCCGTGGGTTCCGCGCGACCAGCGCCAGGGCGGCTTCGCCGGCCGTGCGGGCCAGCCCGCGGCGCTGCCGCCGGGGCTGCGCGCGGCCCACGTGCCGCCGCTGCTCGACACGCTGTCGGCGCGGGTGATCGCACGCACGCTGGTCAACCACCTCGACCTGCTCAACGTCCAGGGGGTGTTCGACCAGCTCGACGCGCTGCATTTCGAGGATCCGGCCCTCGACCGGCTGCGCCACGACCTGCTGGCGATCGTCGCCCATGACGGCGCCATCCATCGCGACCGGCTGATCGAGCGCCTGACCGCCGATGGCCACGGCCCCACCCTCGCGCTGCTGGAACGGCCCGAATATCACCTCCACGCGCCGTTTGCCCGCGAGGGCGCCGCGTTCGACGACGCGCTCGCCGGGCTGACGGCCTTTTTGCGCGGGCTCCACCTGCGCAATCTCCGCCGCGACCTCGAGCGGGCGCGCGAGCGCCACGCCGCCGATTTCTCGCCGCAATCGCTGATGCTGGTCGAGGCGCTGGCGCGCATGATCGCGGAGGAGGAGGCCGAGGCCGAGCAGCGCGACCTTTACGAGACCGGCCCGGCGGTCCCGCGGTAAGGCAGCACGTCGGAACGGCACGCCGCGCGGCGGCGCGGTTCACCGTCGGCCGACCGCCATCACGCGCAGGATCGGAGCCGGGAAAATGCCGTTAACCCTAGATTTATTAGGGGCTGACGCTTGACTTGCGGGCCAACCTGCGCCACCTGTTCATCCGCAACTGACTTCGGCATAATAGGCGGCTGGCCGGTGCGGCTGGATCGCCCCTGGCGAGGCCCCGCGGGCGGTCGCGGTCGGAGTCGGTAAGCGGCGGATTTACTTGGTCATTCGCATGAAATCGACGATCCATGCAGCCCCTGATGCGGTGCCTGGAGCGGAGCAGAGCTTTGCATATCGGGAACGGGCGGGGCCGGCCGGGGCGGATTGACCGGGACGGTTCGACCGCGAACCGAGCGAGATGAACCGGGGGGCGGTCCGTGGCGGTGGCGCGCGGGCCGGGGACCGGGGCTAGACAACAAGGAACGGACGAAGATCACGATGGCGACCAAACCCAAGGCGGCAGTGACTCCGCCGGCCGCGCGCGAAGACGGTGCCGACTCTGCGTTGCTCGACGCGATGAGCGCCGCCATCAAGAAGATGGTGCAGCGCGGACGCGAGCGCGGCTACGTCACCTACGACGAGATCAACGCCGTGCTGCCGACCGACCAGGTGTCCTCCGAGCAGATCGAGGACACGCTGGCGATGCTCTCCGAGCAGGGCATCAACGTCGTCGAAGGCGAGGACGGCGCCGAGGATGCCGAGCGTCCGGCCGACAAGGCCGCCGGCGACGACGACGAGAAGGAAAAGGAAGAGAAGGAAGAAGAGGCCGAGACCCCCGCGGCCGGCAACATCGACGCCGATTCGATCGGCCGCACCGACGACCCGGTGCGCATGTACCTGCGCGAGATGGGCTCGATCGAGCTGCTGTCGCGCGAGGGCGAGATCGCGATCGCCAAGCGCATCGAGGCCGGCCGCGAGATGATGATCGGCGGCATCTGCGAGAGCCCGCTCACCATCAAGGCGCTGATCACCTGGCGCGATGCGCTCAACGACGGGAAGATCCTGCTCCGCGACGTGATCGACCTCGACGCCACCTATGGCGGCGGCCCGAACGCCCAGCAGATGGCGGCGGTCGAGAATGAGGATGAGGCAGAAGCCGAGGAGCCGGCCGAAGGCCAGCAGGAAGGCCAGGCCGAGGGCGAGGAAGGCGACGCCGAGAACGCGGTCTCGCTCTCCGCCATGGAGCTTGAGCTCAAGCCGAAGATCCTCGAGGCTCTCGACGCCATCGCCGGCGCCTATAAGAAGCTCAACCGCATGCAGGAGCGCCGTCTCTCGGCGCTGCAGTCGGGCGAGGAGCTGGCACGCGCGACCGAGCGTCGCTACGAGTCCCAGCGCGACGAGATGGTGAACCTGATCAAGGGGATCCGCCTTAACAACGCGCGCATCGAGCAGCTGGTCGAGAGCCTCTACGGCCTCAATCGCCAGCTCACGCAGTCGGAAGGTCGGCTGCTCCGTCTGGCCGAAAGCTCCGGCGTCAAGCGCGAGGATTTCCTCGCTGAGTACTTTGAGCACGAGCTCGATCCGAACTGGATGGAGCGCGTCAGCAAGCTCCCCGGCAAGGGCTGGGGCCGCTTCTGCACCAGGCACCCGAAGGACATCGACGACATCCGCGGCGGCATCGCGCGTATCGCCGACGAGGGTGGCCTCAACATCTCCGAGTTCCGCCGCGTCGTGCAGACCGTCCAGAAGGGCGAGCGCGAGGCGAGCCGCGCGAAGAAGGAGATGGTCGAGGCCAACCTCCGCCTCGTGATCTCGATCGCGAAGAAGTACACGAACCGCGGCCTGCAGTTCCTCGACCTGATCCAGGAAGGCAACATCGGCCTGATGAAGGCGGTCGACAAATTCGAGTACCGCCGGGGATACAAGTTCTCGACCTACGCCACGTGGTGGATCCGGCAGGCGATCACCCGCTCGATCGCCGACCAGGCCCGTACCATCCGCATCCCCGTGCATATGATCGAGACGATCAACAAGCTGGTACGCACGTCCCGCCAGATGCTGCACGAGATCGGCCGCGAGCCGACGCCGGAGGAGCTGGCCGAGAAGCTGGCGATGCCGCTGGAGAAGGTCCGCAAGGTCCTCAAGATCGCCAAGGAGCCGATCAGCCTCGAGACGCCTATCGGCGACGAGGAGGACAGCCATCTCGGCGATTTCATCGAGGACAAGAACGCGGTGCTGCCGCTCGACGCGGCGATCCAGGGAAACCTGCGCGAGACCACGACCCGTATACTGGCGACACTCACGCCGCGTGAGGAACGCGTGCTGCGGATGCGCTTCGGCATCGGCATGAACACCGACCACACCCTCGAGGAGGTCGGCCAGCAGTTCTCGGTGACCCGCGAGCGTATCCGCCAGATCGAGGCGAAGGCGCTCCGCAAGCTCAAGCACCCGAGCCGGTCGCGGAAGCTCCGCAGCTTCCTCGACACCTGATTCCCGTTTCCATCGGGGCCGACCCGAAAGCCGGAAGTTGCGGATCACCCCGACTTCTGGCTTTCTGCTTTTCGAGGGCCTGTAGTTCAGCGGTTAGAACGCGCCGCTCATAACGGTGTTGTCGCAGGTTCGAGTCCTGCCGGGCCCACCAGCCTTCGCTCGCGGAGCGAAGGCTGCGTCACGGAGACATTCTTGCCGATTTCCCGCGCAACGGTCGGCCGGTTCCAAATCTACGGCATCTCCGATGCCAAACCGGCCCCGGTCGATCCGATACGCTCATACCCAGATGTTCCGCAGGAAGCCTGGGAACCGCATCGTCGCTGGCTGACGGGCGAGGGTCAGTTCCAGCCCGATCTCGGCTGCTTCGTCGTGCGTTCGCCGGACGGGGTCGTGCTGATCGACGCCGGCATCGGCCCGGGGCCGGTGTCCTATCTCGGCGACGCGCGAGGCACCTTGCGAGAGAGCTTCGGCGAACTCGGCCTCGGGTTCGACGACGTCTCCGCCGTGATCTTTACCCATCTGCATTTCGATCATGTGGGCTGGGCGAGCATCCCCGATGCGTCGGGCACGATGCGGCCGAGCTTTCCGAACGCGCGCTACTTCGTCGGCGAGACCGAGTGGGCGTTCTGGGATCGCGGTCCCGCCAACGTGATGCCGCATCACATCGATGCCTTCGCCCGCGTCGTCCGCCCGGTCGAGGCGGCAGGCCTGCTGACCGTCGTTCCCGACGGAACGTCTCCGATCGAAGGATTCGCTTATCGCCGCCTGCCCGGCAACACGCCAGGGCACCAGGGCGTCCTTGCGACCTCGGGCGGGCATCGCTGTCTCTTCTGCGCCGACATCTGCCACTGTCCGGCGCAGATCCCGGAGCTTTCCTGGAGCCATCGCTCCGACGTCGACGCGAAATCCGGGCGGGCGACGCGGCAGGAGGTGTTCTCGGAACTTGTCGATACCGACACGCTGCTCGCGTTCGGCCATTTTCCGCGCGGCGCCGATCTCGGGCATGTGACACGCAGAGGCGACGGCTTCGCCTGGCAGCCGCTCGGCGGCAATTGACAGGGGCGGGCGCCCGCCTGAACTTAAGCGCGAAGAATTTCCGGGAGGCCTTCGATGAAAAAGATGTTCGCCGCTGTCGCGGCCGTGGCGCTGTCGTTCGCGATGACGGCGGGTACCAAGGCGCAGACGGTCGAGATCGAGTACTGGCAGTATTTCTTCAAGGAGCGCGTGACCGCGATCGACGCGCTGATCAAGACCTTCGAGGCCGCCAACCCGGGCATCAAGGTCAAGCACACGCACTTCCCCTACGCCCAGTACCAGACCAAGGTCGCCGCCGCCGTTCCGGCCGGCGAGGGGCCGGACGTGGTTCAGCTCTATTACGGCTGGCTCGAGGAATATCGGAAGGCGAACCTGCTGGCGCCACTGCCGAAGGATCAGTTCGACGCCGCCCAGGTAGAGAAGGACTTCTTCCCGATCGTGAAGGCGATGAAGGCCGAGGGCTCGTACTGGGGCCTGCCGACGGCCGTCCGCTCGATGGCGATGTTCTACAACAAGACGCTGATGAAGGAGGCCGGCCTCGATCCGTCGAAGCCGCCGCAGACGCTCGACGAGCTGATGGCGATGGGAGCCAAGATCGCCAAGCGGGACGCAGCCGGCAATACGCTGGTGGCGGGCTTCCCGACCGGCCCGACCGGCCAGGATCATCACTGGTGGCGCGAGATCCTGGTCCGCCAGTTCGGCGGCCAGTCCTACAGCGAGGACGGCAAGAAGGTCACCTACGACCAGAAGGGCGGGGCCGCTGGCCTGCAGTTCTATGCCGACATCGACGCCAAGCATAAGCTCGGCAGCTACGGCTTCATGGACGAGACCCAGGCGGCGTTCAAGGCCGGCCGCGCCGGGTTCCATATCGACGGCTCGTTCCGCATCGGCACCTTCCAGGGTGTGCCGAACCTCGACTGGGCGGTCGCCGAGCTTCCGTCGCATAACGGCGTGAAGGCGAACTTCGCCTCCTACTGGGTGAACGGCGTCTCCAGCAAGTCGACCGGCGCCAAGCGCGACGCGGCGATGAAGTTCCTGAAGCACCTCACCAGCGACGAGGCGATGCAGCTCTGGCTCAAGACCACCGGCGAGCTGCCGGCGAAGCCGAGCGTGGCGCTGTCCGCCGAGAACAAGAACGACCCGGTCTACGGGCCGTTCATCCTCGGCCTCGCCTATTCGCACACGACCGAGTTCGTGAACGAGGCCAAGCAGCGCCAGATCTTCCTCGACATGATGGATCGCGTCAGCCTTCAGAAGATGAAGGTCGAGGACGCGATCAAGATCGCTGCCAAGGAAGAGCAACAGCTGCTCGACGATCACTTCAAGAAGTAAGACGAAGGCATAGCCGGCCGTGCGGGCCTGGTATCGCTCCCGCACGGTCGGGCAGAAGCAGGCGGTTTGGGCGTGGATCTTCCTCGCCCTGCCGCTCTTCTTTTTCTGCGCGATCCGCCTGTTCCCGACCGGCTACACCGCCTACGTCTCGCTGACCGACTGGAACCTGCTGCGGCCGAAGAACTTCGTCGGCTTCGCCAACTACCTCCGCCTCTGGAACGACCCGGTCTTCTGGCAGGTGTTCGGGAATACCTTCAAGTACCTGATCATCGGGATGCCGATCAGCCTCGTGCTGTCGTTCCTCGTTGCCTACTACCTGGACCAGGTGCGCTTCCTGCAGGGCACGATCCGCGCGCTCTACTTCATCCCGTTCCTCACCACGGCGGCGGCGATGGCCTGGGTCTGGCGCTGGTTCTACCAGCCGGTGCCGATCGGCATCTTCAACCTGATGCTGGTCGACCTGGGATTCAGCCAGCAGCCGTTCCTCCGGTCGACCAGCCAGGCGCTGGGCTCGATCCTGGCACCGGCGATCTGGGCCGGGCTTGGATTCCAGGTGGTGATCTTCCTCGCCGGATTGCGCGCGATCTCCGAGACCTACTACGAGGCCGCGCGCATCGACGGCGTCGGACGATGGACCATTCTCAGGGAGATCACGCTGCCGCTGCTCCGCCCGACGATCCTGTTCCTCGTGGTGGTCAGCTCGATCGGATTCCTCCGGATCTTCGACAAGGTCTACAACATGACCGTCGACGGCAAGGGCGGTCCGCTCAACACGACGCGGCCGCTGGTGCTCAACATCTACCAGCTGGCGTTTACCGACTACCGCATGGGCTATGCCGCGGCGCAGACGATGGTGCTGTTCGTCGTCCTGCTGGCGGTGACCGCGATCCAGCTCCGCGCCCTGAGGTCGAAGTGATGCCGCTTGGATTCGATCCAAGGCGCGATCCGCGCAAGATCCTCATCTGGACCCTGGTCGCGCTCGGCGGGATCGTGATGATCATGCCGTTCCTGTTCATGCTCTCGACGTCGCTCAAGGGGCGGGGCGAGGTCTACGACCTCCGCCTGATCCCGGCCGCGCCGACGCTGGAGAACTACGCCTATCTCTTCCGCGAGAGCCGGTTCGTCCGCTGGTTCTTCAATTCCTTCGCGATCGCATCGGTCTCGACGATCTCGGTGCTGTTCTTCGACAGCCTCGCGGGATACGTACTCTGCAAGTACAAGTTCAAGGGCCGCCAGCTCGTGTTCGCCGCGATCCTCTCGACGCTGATGATTCCAACCGAGATGCTGGTCATCCCCTGGTACGTGATGAGCAAGAACCTCGGCTGGCTGAATACCTATTGGGGGATCATGTTCCCCGGCCTGATCACCGGCTTCGGCGTTTTCCTGATGAAGCAGTTCTTCGAGACCGTGCCTGACGCGCTGATCGACGCCGCCAGGATCGACGGGCTTTCCGAGTTCCGTATCTTCTGGGAGGTCGCTTTGCCGCTGGTGACGCCGGCGCTGTCGGCGCTCGCAATCTTCACCTTCCTCGGCAGCTGGACCGCCTTCCTCTGGCCGCTGATCGTCACCAACAGCGCGTCCAACTACACGGTCCCGGTGGGCCTCGCGTCGTTCTCGGGCGAGTTCGCGACCGAGTGGCACATGATCATGACCGGGGCGGCGGTCGCGACGATCCCGACGCTGGTGGTCTTCATCCTTCTGCAGAAGTACATCATCCGCGGGGTCGTCCTCTCGGGCGTGAAGGGCTGACGATGGCTTCGGTGACGCTGTCGCGGATCGTCAAGCGTTTCGACCGGACCGAGGTCGTGCACGGGATCGATCTCGCGATCGACGACGGCGAGTTCGTCGTGCTGGTGGGACCGTCCGGCTGCGGCAAGTCGACGACGCTCCGCATGGTCGCCGGTCTCGAGGACCTGACCTCGGGCGAGATCAAGATCGGCGACCGCGTGGTCGACCGGCTGGAGCCGAAGGATCGGAACATCGCGATGGTGTTCCAGAACTACGCGATCTACCCGCATATGACCGTGCACAAAAACATCGCCTTCGGCCTTCGCATGGCGAAGCTGTCCAAAGCCGACGAGGACAAGCGCGTGCGCGAGGCGGCCCAGATCCTGGGGTTGACCGACCTGCTCGATCGGCGGCCGGCGCAGCTTTCCGGCGGCCAGCGCCAGCGTGTCGCGATCGGCCGTGCGATGGTCCGCAACCCGGCCGTGTTCCTGTTCGACGAGCCGCTCTCGAACCTCGATGCCCAGCTCCGCGCCCAGATGCGGCTCGAGATCAAGAAGCTGCACCAGGCGCTGCGCACTACGGTCATCTACGTGACCCATGACCAGGTCGAGGCGATGACGCTCGCCGACCGGATCGTGGTGATGCGCGACGGGCATATCGAGCAGGTCGGCGCACCGACCGAGGTCTATCGGTCGCCGTCTTCGATGTTCGTCGCCCGTTTCATCGGCTCGCCGTCCATGAACATGATCCCAGGTCGCATCCGGTCGGGCGGCATGGACCTCGACGGCCTCGGCGCGAAGCCGGTCTTGGGTGATCTCGATGGTGCGAGCGTGGGTGGTAGGGTCTTCCTCGGCGTGCGGCCGGACGATCTCCGGGTCGCATCCTCAGGTCCTGATGGAGCCTTCGTCGTCGAGGCGCAGGTCGAGGTGATCGAGCCGCTGGGGCCCGACACGCTGGTCTATGCCCAGGCGGGGGGGCGTGAGCTCGTCGCCAAGGCCGATAGCCGGACGAGCCTCAGTCGGGGCGACACCGTCAGGCTCGTCGCCGACGCCGACGCGCTGCATGTTTTCGATGCCGAGACCGAACGGGCGCTTCGCCGCCGGGGAGCGTAGAGCACATGAATCCTCCGACTGTGACCAGGCAACCGTTGAAGATCGCGATCGCCGGCCTCGGCGCGATCGGGTCTTCGCTTGCGCAGAAGCTCAAGGCGGGCGTCCTGCCGGATGCGACCCTGGTCGCGGTCGCCGCGCGCGATGCGGACAAGGCACGCGCGACGTTGGGGCCTGATCTGCGTCACGTCCAGGTGCTGCCAATCGCCGAGCTCGCGTCCGTCGCCGACGTCGTCGTCGAGTGCGCGCCGGCGAAGGTGCTGGCCGAGATCGTGCGTCCGGTGCTGGAAGCGCGTAAGAAGGTCATGGTCTTGAGCGTCGGCGCGTTGCTCGGCCATCCCGACCTCATCGAGCTCGCTCGCGCGACCGGCGGACAGATCATCGTCCCCTCGGGCGCCCTGCTCGGATTGGACGCGGTCTCGGCTGCAGCCGAAGGCACGATCCATTCCGTCCGCATGGTGACGCGGAAGCCTGTGAAAGGGTTGGTCGGCGCGCCCTACCTGGTCGAGAACGGGATCGACATCGAGACGATCACCGAGGCGAAGAGGGTGTTCGAGGGGACCGCGCGCGAGGCGGCGAAAGGATTTCCGGCGAACCTCAACGTGGCGGTGGCGCTTTCTCTCGCCGGCATCGGCCCGGACAAGACCCGCCTCGAGATCTGGGCGGACCCGCATCTCAGCCGGAACACGCACAGGATTGTCGTCGACTCGGATGCCGCGAGCTTCGAGATGACGATCGAGAACATCCCAAGCGAGAATCCGAAGACCGGGCGCATCACCGCGCTCAGCGTGATCGCCGCCTTGCGGAAGCTGACCGCTCCCCTTCGCGTCGGAACCTGATCAGTTCTCTTCGCCGCCGGGAACACGGGCACGCGACGTGGCGCCTGGCGCGGCAGGCACCGAGATGGCTTGCGGCGGCGGCGGGACCGCAGGCCGCGTCGCCTCGCTCTTCGGGGTGGAGTCGTAGACGCCCTGCATCTGCTGGGCGATCCAGGTGGCGGTGTATTTGAGGTCGCCGCGGGTGAGCATGGGCTCGAGCAGATCGAGATTCTCCGAAAGCTCGTTCAGCCGATTCAGCTTGTCGCGCGCGATCGGCAGCGTGGCGATGTCGGTCATCGAGCGCTTGACCTTGTTGAGCGCCGTCTGCCGAAGCTTCTGTGCATCTCGGACGATCTGCTGGAACGCGGCCTGCTTGTCTTGCGGAACGAGGTCCGAGCCGGGGCTGCATCGCTTCGACAGCGTTGCGATCTCGGCGAAGTCCTCGTCGGTGAGCTCGGCCAGCGGCTTGCTGAAGTAGACGAGGTCGAGGTCGCGCGGGGAAAGCCCGGTGGTCAGCCCGGCGATCTTTTGCACCGGCGCCTTCCCGCCCGGAAGGGCCGCGCACTCGCCGGTCCTGGCCGGAGCGGCCGCGGTTGGACGCGCGGCGCCCGCCGCTGGACGTTGGGCGCCCTGCGCGTACACCGGGTCGATGCCCGCCATCCATGCGAGAAGCACGGCGAGTACAACGCAGCCCGGTGTCTTAATAGAGCCAACGACCACGGACGGCTCCTTCCGGCTCGAACCCCGGCTTTTCCGAGGCGCGAACCTGACGGCGCATCCCCCCCTGCCGACTCGGAATATGCCGCGCACCCGTTTCGATGCCAAGAACGCTGACGGCCTCGGAATCGTCAGAATATTACGTGACGCACGGCCTCCCGATACGGGAAGCCTTTCGAAAAAGCGCCGTGGAACCAAGGGCATCGGGGCCGCGTTTTCTCGATCGCCGGTTCGATCACCTACTCCTGAGCCGGACGCGGTGATTCATGGTCGCAACGTCGCCCTTTCTCGATCGCGTGATTCACCGGGCTTCGCCGGTTCGCGATGTGCTGACCATGGCGGTCAAGCGCTGGATCGATGACCAGTGCATGAGCATGGGGGCGGCGATCGCCTTCTACACGGTGTTCTCGCTCGGCCCGACTCTGTTCCTGATGATCACAATCGCGGGGCTGGTCTCGGGCGCCGAGCAGGTCGAGCACGCGATGATCGGGGAGTTCTCGAGCCTGATCGGCCCCGAGGGGGCCAAGGTCATCGCGACGATGATCAAGGGCGTGGCGGATGCCGAGCGCAAGGGCTTGGCGGCGGTGATTGGCACCGGCCTGCTGCTGGTCGCTGCGACCACCGTCTTTGCCGAGATCCAGCATTCGTTGAACGTCATCTGGCGAACGCCGGCGTCCAGCCGATCGGTCATTCACGACCTGGTCAGGGGTCGCCTTACGAGCCTCGCCCTGATCGTGGTCATGGGCTTCATCCTGTTGGTTGCGCTCATCGTCAGCGCCGCGCTGGCGGCCGCCAGCGAGTGGCTGTCCTTCTGGATGCCGGGCGTCATGGTCACGCTGACCATCGCCAACTCGGTCATCTCCTTCGTCGTGGTGACGGTGCTGTTCGCGGCGAACTACCGGATCCTTCCCGGCATCTACGTCTCCTGGCGCGATGCCTGGATCGGCGCGATCATCGCCTCGCTTCTGTTCGCCTTCGGCAAGTTCCTGATCGCTTACTACATCGGCTCGACCGGCGTGGTCAGCGTGCTGGGTGCCGCCGGCACCCCGATCGTCGTCCTGATGTGGGTCTACTACTCGGCGCAGATCTTCCTGCTGGGCGCCGAGGTGGCCGCCGCGAATGCCGAGTATCGCGGTCAGCCGGGGATGGCATTCCTCTTTCCGCAACTCCAGGTTCCGAACGAATCCGGGGATAACCTGACCCGTAAGGGTACTGCCTAAAAAGAGCACACCTCCATACCCCGCAACGACCGGTCATGGCGCGCGTTCAGTTACCCGTAGGTGCAGCCGTACCGGAGACTTCCTCATGAAGCGCGCCGCTTTCGCCCTGATGGGGCTCTTTCTGTCAGCCACGTCGGTCTTTGCCGGCGAGCGTCAGCCGGTGGACGTCGCCCTCGTCCTTGCCCTCGACGTCTCGGGCAGCATCTCGGACGATGCCTGGAAGACCCAGCGCGAAGGCATGGCCAGTGCTCTCGCCAGCGACCAGTTCGCCCAGGCGGTCCGCCGCGGCCAGATCGGACGCGTCGCCATTGCCGTTGTCCAGTGGGGCACCGCTCCCCGGATGATCATCGGCTGGCGGGTCGTGGAGAGCGCATCGGAGATCGGCGCCCTGGCCCATGATATGCGCGCAATGCAGCGCGCCGAGTCCGGCGGTACCTGCATGGGCACCATGCTCAAAATGATCACGGCCGAACTCAAGCCCTGGGATGACTATGCCAGCCGTCGCATCGTCGACGTCAGCGGGGACGGCGCCAGCAACTGCGGCATGGACCTCACGGAATCGCGCACGGCGGCGCTCAAGGAGGGCATCACCATCAACGGTCTTCCGATCACCACGGCGATCGAGCCTAAGGTCGCGGACTGGTATGCCGACAACGTCATCGGCGGTCCGGGTGCCTTCACCGTCGTTGCCGACGGCCATAAGGGCTTCGCCGAAGCCTTCCTGCGCAAGCTGACGGTAGAGATTGCGACGAACTATGCCGGCGACGAACCGGTGATCGCCTCGACCTACTGAATGGTCCAGCCGCCGTCGACCGGCATCGCCTGGCCGCGGATCTGCGCGGCCGCCGGCGAGCAGAGGAAGACGGCGAGCCCACCCAGCTGCTCCGGCGTGACGAATTCCTTGCTCGGCTGCTTCTCGCCGAGCAGCCGCATCTTGGCGGCATCCGCCGACAGCTTCTCGCGTTCGGCCAACGCGTCGATTTGCTTCTGTACCAGCGGCGTCAGCACCCACCCGGGACAGATCGCGTTGCAGGTGACGCCGGTCTCGGCCGTTTCCAGCGCCGTCACCTTGGTCATGCCGACGACCCCGTGCTTGGCGGCGACATAGGCCACCTTCTGCACCGAGGCGACGAGCCCGTGGGCCGAGGCGATGTTGATGATGCGCCCCCAGTTCTTCGCCTTCATGTCCTTGAGGGCGAGGCGGGTGCAGTGGAAGACGGCAGAGAGATTGATCGCGATCACCGCGTCCCACTTGTCGGTCGGGAAGTCCTCGATGAGGGCGGTGTGCTGGATGCCGGCGTTGTTGACCAGGATGTCGGGCGCACCCACCTGCTTCCTGGTCTCGGCGAACAGCGTCTCGATCTCGGCCGGCTTCGAGAGGTCGGCGCCGGAGAATCCCACCTTGGCGCCGGACAGGCCGGCGATCTCCTTCTTCACGCCTTCGATCGTTGTGGCGTCGCCGAAGCCGTTCAGCATGAGCGAAGCCCCCTGCTTCGCCAGCTCGCGCGCGATGCCGAGCCCGATGCCGCTGGTCGACCCGGTGACCAGCGCGACTTTCCCCTTGAGCGTCATGACGACTCCTTGGCTCTAGCTTCCTTGACCAGCCGGACGAGCTCGCGTCGAGCCGCCTCGGCGTCTTCGATCCGTGTCGAGAATTCCAGCCGCGCGACCTCGCCCTCGTGCCTGAGGTCGGCGCCTTCCGGATCGATGCCGGTCATGCGCCAGGCGCCGCCACCGCGACCGAGCAGGCGGGTCGCGTAGAGGCCGACCGCCTCGGCGTGGTCCTCGTTCATATGCTCGACGATGTCGGCTTCGCGCTCGACCAGGGCCGACGGAGCCGTCTCGAGGATATCGTCGGCATCGATCCAATGGATGCGGCCGAAGCCCGCGACCAGGTGGGCACGCGTCGGCTTGAGCGCGTAGAAGCGGAAATCGCCGAAGCCCACATACGCCTCGGCGGAAGGATGACGTGCGACATAACGCGCCTGAGCGAGCGAAGGGGCGACTTCCTCGAGCCGGCCGACCAGGGTCACGCGCGCGCCGGTCAGCGGATCGGCAAGCCCGGCGGTGTCGTCGATCAGAAGCGAGGCGCGCGGATCGGCCTTCAGGTTCTTTGTGTGCTCGGCGAGGTTCGAGAGCAGCAGGGTGGGCGTCGCGTCCGGAAGCGTCGCGTAGAGCACCAGCGAGGCATAGGGCGTGCCGTCTGCGGCCAGCACGGTCGCAAGGCTGGCGCGATCCTGGCCGCGAATCAGCCGGCGGATGGAGGCGCCTGTGCTCACTTGGGTGGCGCCATCGCGCCGGCCCTGGCCACCGGTACCTCGATCTGGATCTCGCCTGCCTTGGCGAAGCGCAGGGTCAGCGGGAAGCGCTCGCCTTCCTTGAGCGGCGCCTTGAGGCCGATCAGCATCACGTGCAGCCCGTCCGGCTTGAAGGCCACGCTTTGCCCGCCCTTGACCTCGACCTCGGCCACCGGGCGCATCTCCATGACGTGGCCGGCATGGCCGGATGCCGCCTGGCTGCCCTGAAGCTCCACGTGGGCGGGGACGGGCGAGGCGGCGCCCAGCAGGTTGTAGTCGTCATTCCCCCGGTTGAACTGGGTCAGGTTGGCCGCACCGGTCGGGGCCGGGCCGGGGGTCGCCAGGCCCAGGGTTGCTCGACCGCGAGATCCGCTGCCGACGCCGTGGACGCCAGGGCATCGAAAGCCAGGAGGAAATGACCACATGAAGGAGGAGGCGGCGCGGTCCTTGAGCCTATACCAGGGAGGCGAAGCCGTAACCAGTTGGCGGACGCCGTATTCTTGCCCAGGAATCTATGGCAGAACAGCAGCGTCCCGCCCCGGGGAGAGCCAGAAGCCGTGCGTCATACGATCGCCCTTGTCGACGACGACCAGAACATCCTGACTTCCATCTCCATGGCGCTTCGAGGCCGAAGGCTTCGACGTCAAGACCTACGGGGATGGCGAGTCCGCGCTCAAGGCGCTGTCCCAGCGCCCCGTGGACACTCGCCGTCCTCGACATCAAGATGCCGCGGATGGACGGCATGGAGCTGCTGCAGCGCCTGCGTAAGACCTTCCTCGCTGCCCGTCATCTTCCTGACGTCCAAGGACGAGGAGATCGACGAGGTGCTGGGCCTGCGCATGGGCGCTGACGACTACATAAGGAACCCTTCTCGCAGCGCCTGCTGATCGAGCGGATCCGTGCGCTGCTTCGCCGCAAGGAGGCTAAGGGCGACAAGGAGCTCGGCCAGGACCAGGTGCTGACCCGAGGGCCTTCGGTGCTCGACCAGCAGCGCCACCAGTGCACCTGGAAGGGCCAGCCGGTCGCCCTCACCGTCACCGAGTTCCTGATCCTGAAGGCACTGGCTACGCGGCCTGGCCATGGAAGAGCCGCGACAATCTGATGGATGCGGCCTACGGCGAGTCCGTCTACGTCGACGACCGCACGATCGACAGCCACATCAAGCGGCTGCGCAAGAAGTTCAAGGCGATCGACGACGACTTCCAGCAGGTTGAGACGCTCTACGGCGTCGGCTATCGCTACCGCGACGTCGGATGACCGCTGAGGTCGATCGGAGCGTCGTCGCCACGCCTGAGCTGAGGGCCGCCGAACCGGCTGCGGCGGCCGTGGCGCCTCAGCGCAAGCGCCGGCGCCACCGTCGCTTCTGGTCGCCGCTGACGCTGCGCATCCTTGCCCTCAACATGCTGCCGTTGATGGTGCTGTTCGCCGGCGCCTCCTATCTCGATCGCTATCAGAAGAGCCTGGTTCAGAGCGAGCTCGATGCGCTGCAGATGCAGGCGGGCCTCATCGCGATCGCGCTCGGCGAAAACGCGATCACGGTGGGGACTGCCGACTACGAGGAGCTGTCGACGGACTCGACGCAGGGCCTGCTTCGCCGTCTCGTCTCCCAGGCGCCGGTTCGCGCCCGCGTCTTCTCGCCGACCGGCGACATCATCGCCGACAGCCGTGTGCTCGCCGGCCCCGGCGGCGTCGTCGAGGTCGAGTTGCTCGCACCGATCGCCACCCCAGATCCTCTGGACGAGGCGCTGGGCTGGGTCTACGACCTGATCTTCGATCGGCTGCCGCGCCAGCACGGCTGGCCCGCCTACGAAGAGCAGCCTCGCCAGCGCGCCGAGCATTACGAGGAAGCGCGGGCGGCGCTCCGCGGCGACACCGGCCGGATGGTGCGGCTCGCGGCGAGCGGCGACCTGGTGATCTCGGTCGCCGTGCCGGTCCAGAAGCTGAAGCAGGTTCTTGGCGTCCTGATGCTGTCGACCCAGACCACCTGGATCGACGAAGCCGTGCGCTCGGTTCGCTACGACATCCTGCGGTTCTTCGGCCTGGCGCTGCTGGTGACGGTGCTCGCCTCCCTGTACCTCGCCGGCGTCATCGCCCGGCCGATCCGACGCCTGGCGCTCGCGGCCGAACGCGTGCGAGCCGGCCATCGCGGCGGCAACGCCATCCCCGATTTTTCCCGCCGCGGCGACGAGATCGGCGACCTCTCGGTATCCCTCCGCGCGATGACCGAGGCCCTCTCCAACCGCCTCGACGCTATCGAGCGCTTCGCTGCCGACGTCGCGCACGAGATCAAGAACCCCCTGACGTCGGTCCGGAGCGCGGTCGAGACGGCGAGCCGCCTGACGGACCCCGAGAAGCAGAAGCGCCTGATGGCGATCGTCCTCGAGGACGTGCAGCGCCTCGACCGGCTGATCAGCGATATCTCGAACGCCTCCCGCATCGATGCCGAGCTGAGCCGGGCCGAGATGGCGCCGGTCGACGTCGGCCGCATTCTGGCGACGCTGGTCGAGATGCACGAGGCGACGCTGGAGGAAGGCGGCGTCCGCCTTACCCTCGCGATCGGTCCGAACCGCGGGCTTTCCGCGCCGGGCATCGAGGATCGGCTGGTCCAGGTGATCCGCAACCTGATCACCAATGCGGTTTCGTTCAGCCCGCGAGGCGGCACCGTCGTGCTGCGTGCCGTCAGCGACGCGGACTGGGTCACGATCACGGTCGAGGACGAAGGTCCCGGAGTTCCCGAAGCCAAGCTCGCGGCGATCTTCGATCGCTTCTACACCGAGCGTCCGAAAGGCGAGCGGTTCGGAACGCATTCGGGTCTCGGCCTCTCGATCTCCCGGCAGATCGTCGAGGCCCACGACGGCACCATTCATGCCGAGAACCGCTTCGTCGTCCGGCTGCCGCGCCGGTGAGCGAGGAGCCGCTGCCCACGGTCCACGCGACCGCGGTCGCGCTGAATCAGCGGGCGGTCCTTCTTCTGGGTTCCCCCGGCAGCGGCAAATCCGATCTCGCCCTGCGGTTGATCGAAGCTGGCTGGATTCTGGTTGCGGACGATCGCGTCGTCCTCACGCGGCGCGGACTGATGTTGCTTGCATCACCTCCGCCGAGCCTCGCCGGATTGATCGAGGCGCGCGGAGTGGGGATCTGCCGGGTGCCGTTCGCCGCCGAAGCCGAGGTGGCGCTGGCCGTCCAACTCGTTCCTCCGGATGCCGTCGAGCGTCTGCCGCAGGTGCACTCCCGAACCTTCCTGGATGTATCTATCCCGTTGATAAATATTGCACCTTTTGAGGCTTCTGCACCTGCGAAGCTGCGCCTTGCCCTGGGGGGAGGCGTAGTCCGATAATGCGCCCCCCATGGCCACAACCACGGTCACGGCCTCTGCCGGCGCCCGCATCGAGGCGAGCGACCGACAGCCGGTGATCCTCGTGACGGGACTTTCAGGAGCGGGACGCTCGTCCAGTCTGAAAGCGCTCGAGGACATCGGCTACGAAGCCGTCGACAACTTGCCGATCGCCTTGCTTCCGGCTCTGCTGGCGCCCAGCGCGGCTCAACGCCGTCCGATCGCCGTCGGCGTCGATGTCCGTGGCCGGGACTTCGCCGTCGATCCGCTGCTGGCCGAGGTCGATCGGCTCAGGTGCCGCGCGGACCTCGATGTCCGCCTTCTGTTCCTCGACTGCGACTCCGAGGTGCTGGCCCGCCGTTTCACCGAGACCCGGCGGCGCCATCCGATCGCGGTCGACCGGCCTCTCGCCGATGGCATCCAGAAGGAGCGGACGCTGATGCTTCCGGTCCTGGAGCGCGCGGATGAGGTGCTCGATACCTCGGATCTCGTCGGCGCCGATCTCCGTCGCGTGCTCTGGAGCCGTTTCCAGCTTGGCGCCGATCGCGGGCTCGGCGTGACGGTCACTTCCTTCTCGTTCCGGCACGGGCTGCCGCGGGAAGCGGACCTGGTATTCGACGTCCGCTTCCTCGAGAATCCCTACTACGATCCCGTCCTGAGGCCGCTCGACGGCCGCGATCCGAGCATCGCGAACTTCATCGCGAGCGATCCTGACTTCGAGCCTTTCTTTGCTTCCATCGCCGCCATGCTGGACAGGTTGATCCCGCGCTACTACCGCGAGGGCAAAAGCTATCTCACCATCGCGTTCGGCTGCACCGGCGGACGTCACCGCTCGGTCTTCCTTGCCGAACGCCTGGGCGCCTGGCTCGCCGGTCGCGGCCAGCGGGTGGAGATCATCCACCGCGACGTCGGCCGCCAGGCGGCCTGACGCCAATCACTCACACAAGATGACGGTATCGGACTCTTTTTCATGATCGGTATGGTTCTGGTTACGCATGGTCGTCTCGCGGTCGAGTTGATCTCAACGCTCGAGCACGTCGTCGGTCCGCAGACTCGTATCGCCGCGGTCTGTATCGGTCCGGAGGACGACATGGAGCAGCGGCGGCGGGAGATCCTCGAGCGCATGCGCGAGGTCGAGGAGGGGCAGGGGGTGGTTCTTTTGACGGACATGTTCGGGGGAACGCCGTCCAACCTGGCGATCTCGGTCATGGACCGTGGCAAGGTCGAGGTGGTGGCGGGGGTGAATCTGCCGATGCTGATCAAGCTGGCCAAGGTTCGCGCCGGCCTGCCGCTCGAGGAAGCCGTCGTCTGCGCCCAGGAAGCCGGGCGCAAGTACATCAACGTCGCTTCCAAGCTGCTCGCCGGCGAGAAGGCCAGTTGAGCGCCGAGGCCCAGCGCACCGTCGTCATCTGCAACAAGCGGGGCCTGCACGCCCGCGCCGCGGCGCGTTTCGTCAAGCTCGCCGAGACCTTCGCGTCCGAAGTCACCGTCACCCGTCGCGACCAGGCGGTTTCCGGCCGCTCGATCATGGGTCTCATGATGCTGGCCGCGACACCGGGATCCTCGATCGGCATCGCGGCCAAGGGCGAGGACGCCGCGCTGGCGGTTTCGTCGCTCTCGGATCTCGTCGAGCGGAGGTTCGATGAAGACGCGTGATCCGCATGCGCGTCGGCCGAAGGTCGGCGAGCAGGTCTTCGAGGGCCTGGGCGTGGCACTTGGCGTCGCGATCGGTGTCGCCCACCGCTCCGAGACCGGTGTCGTCGCGGTTCCCGACTACGAGATCGCGTCGGACCAGGTGGACGCGGAGAAGCGCCGTTTTGCCGATGCGGTCACGCGTGCCCAGAAGCAGCTAGCCAAGCTGAAGGCCAAGTCCCAGGCGCTCTCGGCCGAGGCAGCCGAGGAACTCGGGTATCTGCTCGACGCGCATGCGCAGATGCTCGCGGGCTCCCGTCTGGTGCGCGGCGTCGTCAACCGGATCGAGACCGAGCGCCAGAACGCCGAGGCTGCAGTGCGCGTCGTCATAGCCGAGATCACCCAAGGTTTCGCCGAGATCGACGATGCCTATCTCTCCGCCCGGCAGGCCGATGTCCGCGACGTCGGCGAGCGGGTGATCCGACAGCTCACCAAGACGCCCTACCAGGCGTTCTCGCAGCTGCCGGAAGGAACCGTGGTCGTCGCCGAGGAACTGAGCCCTGCCGACACCGCGTTGCTCGACCCGAAGCGGATCGCCGGTATCGTCACGGCGCTCGGCGGCGCCGAAAGCCACACGGCGATCATGGCGCGCTCGCTGGGTCTTCCCGCGGTGCTCGGCGCGCCTGAAGCCCTTCGCGCGATCAAGGGCGGCGAGACGGTGATCGTCGAGGGCAGCGAAGGCACCGTCATCGTCGACCCGAAGGCGGCGACGCTGGCGCGATACAGGAAGCGCCAGGCCGCCTGGGCCAAGGAGCAGGCGAAGCTTGCCGGACTCAAGGGGCTGGCCTCGGTCACCCGCGACGGGCACCAGATCGGGCTCCAGGCCAATCTCGAGCTGCCTCGCGACCTCGCCGGTGCGCTGGAGGCAGGCGCGCTCGGCATCGGCCTGCTGCGCACCGAATTCCAGTTCATGAATCGCGACGACCTCCCCGACGAGGATGAGCAGTACGGGACGCTGAAGGAGATCGTCGAAGGCATGGCCGGCCGGCCGGTTACGATCCGCACGCTCGACGTCGGCGGCGAGAAGCTGGCTCGCGCGCTGGGGCCCGAGATCGGCGAGCCATCGAACCCGGCGCTCGGCCTTCGCGGCGTGCGCTTAGGCTTGGCGCAACCGCGCCTGCTGGAAACCCAGCTTGCCGCGATCCTGCGCGCCTCGCTGCATGGCCCGGTGCGCATCCTGCTGCCGATGGTCGCGACCGTCGGCGAGGTGAGGAAGGTGCGTGCCATGGCCGAGCAGGTTGCACGCCGGCTGAGGCGCCGCGGCGTCGCGCTCGGTGAAACGCTTCCGCCGATCGGCGTGATGATCGAGGTGCCGGGAGCGGCGCTCTCCGCAGACGCGCTGGCGCTGGCGGCTGAGTTCTTCGCCATCGGCACCAACGACCTCACCATGTACACATTGGCGATCGACCGTGCCGACGACCAGGTGGCGACGCTCTACAACCCGCTGCATCCGGCGGTCCTGAGGCTGCTCCAGTTCTCGGTCGAAGCGGCGCTACGCGCTCATATTCCGGTCTCGGTCTGCGGCGAGATCGCGGGTGATCCGCGTTATGTCCCGTTGCTGCTGGGCCTGGGCGTGCGCGAGCTCTCGATGGCTCCGCCGAATCTGCCGCGCGTGAAGCGGCGCGTGCGTCACCTTAACCTGCTGGCGGCGACGCAGCGGGCGCGTGCGATCATGGAGCAGTGGGACGAGCAGCGCATCTCGGAGCTGCTGGACGGCTTCGACTCGGAGCCGGCCTAGACCTTCACGTCGACGCGCGCCGGCTCGTCGAGCACGAAGCCCGATTGGGGCTCCTCCCGGAATCGGGCGTAGGCGCGCGTGGCATCGGCAAGGCTCGGCTGCTTCGGCGGCGGCTGATCCTGATTGAGAAGCTGGGCAAGGAAGGGAGCACTGTCGCCGCTTAACGCTGTACGGCTTTGTGCGCCGGTATCGGCTTGAGCGCCGTCACGGCTTTGCGCTTGATCCTGCTGTGGAAGAGGCTCGGCTTGGGCCTGGCTCTGCCGCGACGCCGCCGGATCGAATAGGGCAGGCAGACCCGCATCGGCAGGACGAACCGGCGCCGCGCGCAGAGCGAGGGCGCTGATCGGAACAAGTGCTGCGGATGATACGGACGACGCCATGCGTATCCCTGCCTCCCCCGCAGGGCTACCCCCGACGCTCCGCTACGAGAAGCGTAGCACGGCCTGATGCGGGGATGGGTTAACGGGGCGTCGGTTAACGCTGGCGTCGTCAGATCTTCACATCGACGGGCTCGCGGACATCCATGAAATGCCCGCCGTCCCGCTCCTCGCGAAAGCGCTGATAGGCCCTGCTGGCATCACCGAAAGGATCCGGCTGCTCCTCGTCGGGTTCATCCTGAGCGAAGAGCTGTGCCATGAAGGCAGCCATTCCTCCCGGGAAGCTCGGCGTCTCGGGGGATTCATGAGCTTCGTCGGCTTCATCGTCGGGTACAGGGACGGTGTGGCCCGCATCCGCCTTGGCATGGCCCGATCGGGCGTGCACGCCGTCGGGCCGAAGACGCTTGAGCTCGTCCTCGCGCAGGTCCTCTGCTTCGACATCGGGACGCTTGCCGGTATCGGAGCTTGCGTCGGCGGAGGTGACCGGGCGCAACGCGGTCGCGCGCGGAGGCGGCAAGGCCGGGTAGGCCGGCGGGGGAACGAGGGAGGTGACCATGGGCGCACAACTCCGTCACAAGGGCCGTTCTAGCCCCTGAAAAACGGTGGGATGGCATCCCAGGTTCGCGAGAAACGGCTAACGCACCGGTGACGAACCGGGAACGATGCGCCGCGGATCACCCAGGATCTTGGCAATCCGCTGCTCGAGGTGCGTCCGGGTGACGGGTTTGACCAGGTAGCCGTCCACTTCGAGGTCACGTGCCTTGCGCACGAAATCCTCGGTCGCATACGTGGTGAGGAAGATCGTGGGAATCTTGTTCGTGCCGAAGAAGCCGGCCGAACGCAGCCGCTTCACGAACTCCACGCCGTCGACCGGCTGCATGTTGATGTCGCAGATGATGATCTGTGGACGTCCGCCCATGATCTCGAGAAGGCCCTGCTCGCCGTCCGGCGCCGACGACACCGAGCCGAACCCGATCTGACGCACAAGACCGACGACGAGCTCGCGCATGAACTCGTTGTCCTCGACCACGAGCGCGCGCATGTCGCGATAGGTGAGCGCAACCTCGGTCATGATGCGTCCTATATCTTCGTGATTTCCGCGGCAGCCCGGTCGAAGGCCGGCAGTACGTCAGGCCACGTCTTCGAGGCCGCGTTCCAGTCGCCGGTCTTGAGCGCCGCATCGATCGCCGTCAGGTGCCGGGCGAGCTCGACCGCGGCCGCGCTCATGGCGGCGCCCTTGGCGGTATGCACGAGGTTACCGGCCTCCGGCCCGCGGCTCTCCATTGCCGTTTCGAGGCTGGCAAGCAGGGGTCTCGTCGTCACGACGAAGCGCTGGAGAAGATGACGGGTGGTGTCGTTGATCTCGCCCATCCACTCGCGAAGCTGGTCGCGGTCGATGATGACCTCGGCCGAAGGCTTGCGAGGTCCTGGCGAGGGCTTGTCCACCGACGGTGCGACCGCGCCGTCGACCGAGCCGCCGATCCAGCGTTCGATCGTCTCGCCGAGGCGGGAAAGATTGACCGGCTTCGCCAGGTAGTCGTCCATGCCGCTCGAGAGGCAGCGCTCGGCCTCGCCCTGGAGTGCGTTGGCGGTCAGGGCCACCACAGGCACGCGACGGCGCCCGCGACGCTCGGCCTCGCGTACCGCCTGGGTCAATTCGATGCCGTCCATCTCGGGCATGTTCACGTCGGTCAGGATTAGCCCGTACTCCGTGTCGGCGTAGGCTGCGAGCGCGGTCTTCCCGTCGCTGCAGAGGTCGGCGACGTAGCCGAGGCGTTCGAGCTGGCGCTGGATCAGGAGCCGATTGGTCTCGTTGTCCTCGGCAACCAGGATGAGGTGCCCCGCCGCATGCGCTTCCTCGCGCGTCGGCAGGCGCGCAGCCTCCCCGGGTTCGGTCGGCGCGCCCGACCATGCCATCGGCTCGTCGCGCGCAGCGGCAGCCACCGCTGAAACCAAGGTCGCCTTCCTCACCGGCTTCAGGAGATAGGCGGCAGCGCCCGCATCGAGAGCAGCGCGCCGCTTCTCGGCATCGTCGTAGGCCGTGAGCAGAACCGCGCGGGTCTGCGCGAAGCCCGGCTCTGCCTTCAGCATGTTCAGGAGCTGAAGCCCGTCGAGCCCCGGCAGCAGCAGGTCGACGATGGCGACATCGAAAGGAGCCTCGGCGTCACGGACGGCGGAAAGGGCCGAGAGAGCCTCGTCGGCCTCGACGACGTCTGCGCCGGCCGCCGACAGGTAGCCGGTCACGATGCGAAGCGCGGTCGCGTCGTCGTCGACGGCGAGCACGCGGATGCCGCCGAGATCCTGCGTCGGTGCCTGCGCGATCGCCGCTGTCTCGGCGGGCAACGAGAACCAGAAGGTCGAGCCTTCGCCCGGGATCGAGGTGACACCGATCTCGCCATCCATCAGCTCGACCAGCCGCCGCGAGATGGAAAGCCCGAGGCCGGTGCCGCCGTAGCGGCGCGTCGTCGAGCCGTCGGCCTGGACGAAGGGTTGGAACAGCTTTGCCTGCTGCTCACGCGACAGGCCGATGCCCGTATCCGTGACCGCGAAGCGGAGCCGGTGCAATTCCCCCTTGGTCGCTTCCAGGGAAAGGGTGACCGAGACCGTGCCTTGATGCGTGAACTTGATCGCGTTGCCGGTGAGGTTGAACAGGATCTGGCGGAGCCGTACCGCGTCGGCGACGACCGCAGCGGGGACCGCGGGATCGACATAGGTCACCAGCGCCAGCCGCTTCTTCTGCGCCTGCCGCGCGAGGGTATCGGCGACACCTTCCAGGAGCGGCAGGACCTCGACCGACGTCCTGTCGATCTCGAGCTTGCCGGCCTCGATCTTCGAGAAGTCGAGAATGTCGTCGATGATCTTGAGCAGCGAAGACGCGGACTCCCCGACCACACGCAGGAGCTCGGCCTGCTCGGACGTCAGCTTGGTGTGCTGCAGAAGCTCGACGATGCCCAGCACGCCGTTCATGGGGGTGCGGATCTCGTGGCTCATCGTCGCGAGGAAGCTCGACTTGGCGCGGTTGGCCTCCTCGGCCGCGTCCTTCGCCTGGCGAAGGTCGCTCTCCGCCTGCTTGCGGTCGGTGATGTCGGCATAGGAGCGGACGAAGCCGCCCGACGGGATCGGCTGGTGGCTGATCTCCACGTAGCGTCCGTCGCCGAGGCTCTCGAGCTCGAAGCGATAGGGCCGGGTCGCGGCAACCTGCCGGGTGACGTCCTGCAGATGGAGCTCGATCGACGCGTCGTCGCCGCCTTTGGCGCGCAGGGCCGCGCGTGCGAAGTCCTCGAAACGCTCGAAGCCAGCGACGGTCTCCTCGCTGAGCCCGACGATCTCGCCGACGCGGCGGTTGTGGGCGACGATCCGGCCCTCGACATCGACCATCACGATGCCGTCGCTCATCGCCTGGATGCCGTGACGGAGCCGCTCCTCGGCGTCCCGTCGGCCCGAGACCTCACCCTCCAGTTGCTCGACGAGACGTGAGCGCTCGACCGCGCGGGCGACAGTGGTGCGGAAGGTCACCCAGTTCCGGTACATGAAGCCGAAGACGGCGAGCGACAGGAGCGTGGTGAGAAAGCTGCTGCTGCGAAAAGGCGTATCGTCGTGCAGGACCGAGAATACGTAGGTCGGCGTCAGGATCGGCACGACGTAGCCGAGGAAGGCGAGCGGGATGTTGGAGATCGACGCCGCGGCGCCGATGCCGAGCACTATCATGCCGAAGCCGAGGAACTGAACGTTGCGCGGCTCGGCATCCGGAAGGACGACGCAGGAGAGCGTCGCCCAGCAGAGGCCGAGCACGAACGAGTAGATCGTCACGAGGCGGATGCGCCGGCCGCTGACCTTCAAGGGCCGCGGCCGGTCGCGGAGCTTCCACCAGCTCCAGGCCATCGGCGTCATCAGCAGCCAGATGATGGCGACCCACACGCCGAGAAACGTCGGCGAGGCGGTGTTCGAGAGGTAAAGCGCGGCGCCGAGCGCGCCGAGCGCGTTGCCGGCGATCAGCGAGGGAAGCTGGCCGACGAGGTCCACCGACTGGCTGACGCGGAGCTCGCGCGCCAACTGCTCGTCGTCGTCGGCCGGCATCGGGCGACGGTTCAATCTTCTCTCCCGCACCAATGGCGCGGCGTACTGTCATGCTGTTTAGTTAATTTCGCAACGGCTTACGCACCTCCGCGCTTGCCCGCAACGAAGGTTCGGACAATGATCCCGGCGATGATGGGCAAGGGGGAACTGCCTGATCCGTTGCTGCGCGCGCTCGTGGCCTCGGGGGACCTGGTCTACGACTGGGATCTCCATGGCGACGAGATCCGCTGGCATGGGCCGGTTGGCGCCGTTCTTGGCGCCTCAATCGCCGGCCGCGCGGCGTCCGGCAAGGGATATGGCGCTCAGGTCCACCCGGAAGACCGCAGCGATCGCCTGCTGGCACTCGCTCGCCATCTCGACCGCGGAGAAACCTACGACTGCGTCTACCGCGTCGCTGACGGTGCCGGCGGCTATCGCTGGATCAGCGACCGCGGGACCGCCGAGCGCAACAGGGGCGGCGAGCCCAGCCGGATGGCTGGCGTCATCCGCACCGTCGATGCCTTCAAGGGCGAAGAGGCTAAGCTTCGCCGGCTCGCCTATCGCGACGATCTCACCGGGTTGCCCAACCGGCGCCGGCTTCTCGATCGGCTCGACCGCATGCTGCGGACGATTATCGCCAACGGCCGCGCCGGCGGACTGCTGGTCGTCGGCATCGACCAGCTCGGCATGGTCAACAACGTCTTCGGCTATCCGAGCGGAGACGCGGTGCTGGCCGAGGTCGGCAAACGGCTGATGACCGGGGTTGGACAGGGCGGCGAGGTGGCGCGCATCACCGGCGACCGCTTCGCCGCGGTCCTGATCGGCGGCGGCGCCGAGGAGACGGAGAAGAGCGTCGAGCGCTTGCTGCTCGATCTCCGCAGCCAGGCCATGGACACGCCGGGCGGGGACCTCCGCGTCACCGTCTCGGGCGGCTGGGTCTCCATTCCCGCGCAGGCGCGAACCGCGCGCGACGCGCTGGCGAAGGCGGAGAGCGCCATGCTCGAAGCCAAGCGATCCGGACGCGATACCGCGCAGTCCTATCGGGAGTCGCAGGAGCGGCGACGCTCGCAGCGGATCGACCTCGCGGTCGCCGAGCTGATCGAGCGTGCGCTGCTCAACAGCCGGATCGATCTCGCCTTCCAGCCGGTCGTCGATTCAGGCGACCACACGGTCAAGCATTACGAGGCACTGCTCCGCATCGGCGACGATTTCGGGGGCATGCTCAACGCGGGCGCATTGATCGGCACCGCGGAGTCGATGGGCCTGATGCGCCGCCTCGATCGCGCCGTGCTCGACCTCGCGGTCGGCGAGCTCACGCGTCATCCGAAGATCTCGCTCGCGGTCAACGTATCGGCGGTCAATGCCGGGCGCGGGTCCTGGCTCGACCGTGCGGTCGAGCATCTGGCAGGCAAGCGCGAGACCGCCTCGCGTCTGATGGTCGAGATCACGGAGACGGTGGCGCTGGTCGATCCCGATGAAACGGCGCGCTTCGTCGAGGCGCTGCATCAGCTCGGCGCCAAGGTCGCGATCGACGACTTCGGCGCCGGCAACACCTCGTTCCGCGCGCTCCGCCGGCTCGGCGTCGACATGGTCAAGATCGACGGCTCTTTCGTCACCGGCATCGCGACCAACCCGGACAACCAGCTTTTCGTCCGCGCGCTCGTCGGCATCGCTCGCGGCTTCGGCCTCACCACCGTCGCCGAGTTCGTCGAGACCCAGGACGAGGCCCGCATCCTCCGCGAGGAAGGCGTCGGACAGCTTCAGGGATATCTGTTCGGTCGGCCCGAGATGGCGCGGCCGTGGGCGACGCCCAAGCCCGTCAAGGTTTGATCAGCTCTTCGGCTTGCTGACGCGGGTCAGCTGGTCGAGCTGGCGCTGCAGCTGCTCGAGCTGGCTCTTCATCGCGGTCAGCTCGGCATCCGGTGGCGATGCCGGCTTCGGCGCGTCGGGGCGCGGCGGGGCGTCGGCTCCCTGCCCGCTGAACGGCATCATCATCCGCATGGCGCGCTCGAACATCGCCATGTTCTGCTTGCCCATCTCCTCCAGCTGGCCGAAGGGGAAGAGGCCGCCGAAGGCGTCCGACATGTATTTCCGCACCTGATCCTGGTTCGAGGAGAACCAGCGCATCGAGTAGTCGAGATATCGCGGCACCACGTACTGCATGTTGTCGCCGTAGAATCCGATCAGCTGGCGCAGGAAGCCGATCGGCAAGAGGTTCTGCCCGCCCTTGCCTTCTTCTTCGACGATGATCTGGGTCAGCACCTGGCGGGTGATATCCTCGCCTGTCTTGGCGTCGTAGACGACGAAGTCGGTATTGTCCTTCACCATCTGGCACAGATGGTCGAGGGTCACGTAGGACGAGGTCGCGGTGTTGTAGAGCCGGCGGTTGGCGTACTTCTTGATCGTGACCGGCTGGGCGGCCTGCGGTTGTCCGGGCGCGGCGTCGGCTTTATCGGCCATGGCGGTCAGCATGCTCGTTCGGTTGGCGGACAGGCCACCATAACAGAGCGGCGCCAAAATACCGAGGCGGGTATGCTGCACCGCGGCAACCGCTTGGCCGCAAAGGAGGAACCGCTATACTTCCGGCGCATGTCCGACTCTGCCGACCTCGACCAGCTGGCCTCGCGCTTCGCCGATCTCTGGCAGGACCAGATGGCGGCCATGGCCGGGGATCCGGAGCTGGCGCGCCTGCTTCGGCGCCTGATAGGTCTCTGGGGACTTGGTGCCGGGGCGCCGTTCCCGGTCGGACCGGACGCGGCCAATGGTCATGAGCCGGCAGGCGAGGGACATGCCGCCCCGGCTGGGGCCAAGGCCGCTCGGCCTCCATCTGGCGATGCTCGCGCTGTCTTCGTCGAGCTCGGCCGCCGCCTTGACGCTCTGGAGGCAAGGCTGGCTCGACTGGAAACCGGAAGTAAGAAGAGCCGCCCGCGAGCTGGCACCAAGCCTCGCAAGCGCAAACCCCGCGGATCTCGATAGGGCGCTGGCTCGTGTCCAGGCGAAGCGCCTCGAGGCCTTCGCCGACGGCGTCCTCGCCTATCGACGCAGCCCGCACCGTCGCAACCTTTCGGAACCGGCCGTCGTCTGGCAGGACGGCACGACACGGCTTCTCGACTACCGGCCCGCCGGCGGTCAGCCGCTGCTGGTGATCCCGTCGCTGGTCAACCGAGCCTACATCCTCGATCTCACCGAGCGCCGGAGCCTGATGCGCTGGCTTGCCAAGCGCGGCTACCGGCCGCTGTTGGTCGACTGGGGCCGGCCGGCGGATGACGAAGCGGATTTCACGCTGACCGACTATGTCTGCGGCCGTCTCGAGGATGCGCTCGATGCCGTGCGCCGCCTCGACCGGCGCCCGCCGATGGTTCTCGGATACTGCATGGGCGGCAATCTGGCGGTGGCCTTGGCACTTCGCCGCCATCGCGATGTCGGAGGCCTGATCCTGATGGCCGCGCCCTGGGATTTTCACGCGGGCCAGCCGGCATCGATCGCCGCGCTGCCGCTCGTCTCAGCCGGGCTCGGGATCTCGATGGAGATCGCGGGCGAGCTTCCGACCGACATCCTGCAGAGCCTCTTCTTCGGGCTCGACCCCTTCCTGGTGATCCGCAAGTTCGAGCGCTTCGCCCGCCTCGATCCCGACTCGGAGAAGGCGCACGCGTTCATCGAGCTCGAGGACTGGCTCAACGACGGGGTGCCGCTGGTCACCAAGGTGGCGAAGGAGTGCCTGGACGGGTGGTACGTGGCCAACACCCCAGCGCGAAAGCGCTGGCGGATCGCCGGCCGCGCCGTGGACCCGGCGAGGCTCGACCTGCCGGCCCTGGTAATCGTGCCGGCGAGGGACCGGATCGTGCCGCCGGACTCGGCCCTGGCGCTCGCGAGCCTGATCCCCGGGGCCGACATGCTGCGTCCGCCGCAAGGCCATATCGCGATGACGGTTGGGGCCGGCTGCGAGCACGACGTCTGGGAGCCCATGGCAGCCTGGCTCAAGGCCAAAGCGAAGCGGTGAAGCGACCGTCAAAATGACATTATAGCGCAACATGATAGCCGAATCGGCGTTGCCCTGCCGGCGTCCGGCCGGGCATCCCCTCCCTGCGGCAGGCCGTTCATTGCGTCGGGGGCCGATCCCACCTATGTTCCGCCGCCGCCGGAGCCGAAATGCACGACACGTCCCTGATCCGCAACTTCTCGATCATCGCCCATATCGACCATGGGAAATCGACGCTTGCCGACCGCCTGATCCAGAAGGGGGGCGCAATCGCCGAGCGCGAGATGAAGGAGCAGATGCTCGACTCGATGGACATCGAGCGCGAGCGCGGCATCACGATCAAGGCGCAGACCGTCCGCCTCTCCTACAAGGCCAAGGACGGCAAGACCTACCAGTTCAACCTGATGGACACGCCCGGCCACGTCGACTTCGCCTACGAGGTCTCGCGCTCGCTGGCCGCCTGTGAAGGCTCCATCCTGGTCGTCGATGCGAGCCAGGGCGTCGAGGCGCAGACGCTCGCCAACGTCTACCAGGCGATCGACGCCAATCACGAGATCGTCCCGGTCCTCAACAAGATCGACCTGCCGGCGGCCGAGCCCGACCGCATCAAGCAGCAGATCGAGGACGTGATCGGCCTCGATGCGTCGAATGCGATCATGATCTCGGCCAAGACCGGGATCGGCATCGACGAGGTCATGGAGGCGATCGCCACGCGCCTGCCGCCGCCGAAGGGCGATGCCGGCGCGACGCTGAAGGCCCTTCTGATCGACTCCTGGTACGACCCCTATCTCGGCGTGGTGGCGCTGGTGCGCATCAAGGACGGTGTGCTCAAGAAGGGCATGAAGGTCCGGATGATGGCGACGGGGGCCGCGCACTTCGTCGACCGCGTCGGCTATTTCACGCCGAAGATGGAAATGGTCGACGAGCTCGGCCCGGGCGAGGTCGGCTTCATCACCGCCGCGATCAAGACGGTCGCCGACTGCAAGGTCGGCGACACGCTGACCGACGACCGCAACCCGACGCCGGAGGCGCTGCCGGGCTTCAAGCCCAGCGTGCCCGTGGTGTGGTGCGGGCTTTTTCCGGTCGATGCCGCCGACTACGAGAACCTGCGTGAATCGCTCGGCAAGCTCAGGCTCAACGACGCCAGCTTCCACTACGAGCCCGAGACCTCTACGGCGCTGGGCTTCGGCTTCCGCTGCGGCTTCCTGGGATTGCTGCATCTGGAGATCATCCAGGAGCGGCTCGAGCGCGAGTTCAACCTCGACCTGATCACCACCGCGCCCTCGGTGGTCTATCGCGTCCACCTGACCAACGGCGAGGTGAAGGAGCTGCACAACCCGGTCGACATGCCCGATCCGGTGAAGATCCGCATGATCGAGGAGCCCTGGATCCGCGCCACCATCCTGGTGCCGTCGGACTATCTCGGCTCGATCCTCAAGCTCTGCGAGGAGCGGCGCGGCACCCAGATCGAGCTGACCTATGTCGGCAGCCGGGCGATGCTGGTCTACCGCCTGCCGCTCAACGAGGTGGTGTTCGACTTCTACGACCGGCTGAAGTCGGTGTCGCGCGGCTATGCCAGCTTCGACTACCAGGTCGACGGCTACGCCGAGGGCGACCTCGTCAACCTGTCCATCCTGGTCAATGCCGAGCCGGTCGACGCGCTCGCCTGCATCGTCCATCGCAGCCAGG
>JBGALV010000065.1:0-30073 GCA_044223515.1 Alphaproteobacteria bacterium | reverse complement strand
GCTTCAGGAACGAGGTGTAGTTGTCCGAGAGCTTGGCGAGCGACGTAGCCGAGCTCTGGGCCTGGCTCGTTGTCGTTGTGGAAGTCTGGCTAACGTTGGACACGGACATCGTCGACTCCTCAGATCCTCACATCCACGCCACCCCGGGCGTTCCGGCGGGCGGCTGCCTCGGCCATGCGCGCCTCGGCCACTCGACCTTCTCCCGGCTGGGCTCCCCCTTCGATGCCGGGGCTGTGTCGCCCCGACCTGGAGAACCCGCCCGAACCTTCCTGTCGCTGCTCGCGAAGGGCGAAGTTCAGGCTGCCTGACTCGGTCTTCACCCCAGCGTCTTGCAAAGCCCGTTCCAAGTGCTGGGCATCCCGCTTCAGCCACTCGAGGGTTTCAGGCTTTTCGACCGAGATGACGGCCTTCATCGTGCCGTCCTTGCGCATTTCCAGGTCGACATCGACGCGGCCGAGCGCTTCGGGGCGGAGCTGCATCGTGATCTTGCCGTCGCCGGCCTGCGTCTGCTTGGAGATGCGGACCGCGATCTGGTCGGCAACCGGCTGCGGGGGCAGATTCTGCCGGGCCGGCTGGGAAGATTCGGCTCGGGTGGCCTGCTCGATGCCGGCACGACGCTCGGCACTGGCGTGAACGGCGTTGCCCGGCTGGGACTGGGTCTGCTCGGCCTGGCTGGCTTCGGCCGCGGCATCGACTGCGGCGGCTTGGTCGACCGCGTCGGCGAAGGCCGGGGCGGGAGTCTGGGCGACCGGGGCAGCCTGTGCGGCGGCCATGAGGGCCTGATCCGGGGTCTGGGTCTGCGTGGCGACGGTCGCACCCTGGGTCGTCGGCTGAACCGCTGCCGTGGTCACGGTGGCGGTGGGCGCGGGTGCATTCTCGACCGTTGCTGCCGGAAGAGGCGCATCGTCCGTCGACTGAAGCGTCAGAAGCGTCGAGGCGGCCGGCTTCGGCGCGCCTGAGTCGGCTGCCGCCGCGACGGTGACGGTGACGGCAGGACCGGCAGTCGGTGCCGTCAGGCCGGGGGCAATGCTCGTGGCGCTGGCGGCCGGCGCCTCGGCGGGAGCGGCCATGGCGGCGGCGCTCGGGACTACGGGGGCGGCGGGAACCGCTGCCTGGATGGGCGCGGCGGCTGCCTTGTTTCCAGCATCGGCCGGGGCGGCAGCCGGAGCGGCAGAGATCTCGGCCGGCACGACGGTCTCGGCATCGGTCGTGGCGAGGCTCGGGATGCTGACCGGCGCTATGGCCGCCGGCTCGGCAGCAGGCGCCTCGGTGAGGTCGGCATTGGGAGCGACCGGGGCCGGGGCGACGGCGGGAGCCTCTGCCGGAGCGACAGTCGGCGCGGCATCCGCCTCGACGACCGGGCTGACGGCGATCTGCACCGGAACCTCGACGATCGCAACGGGGACGGGAACGGCGACAGCCGCCGGCGTTTCAGCCTCGTCAGCGGCCGCCTCGGCCGGCGCGGCGGCAACCTCGGACTGGTCGGATCCGGACTGATCCGAAACAGTGACGTCGACCGCGGCCTTGTCGCCGGAGGGCTCGCCTTCCGCGGCCTCGGCGGGCGCCGAGGACTTGTCGTCGGTCGCCGCGGCAACGCGATCGCGGTCGCGGTCAGAACGGCCGGCGTCCGCCTCGCGACGGGGACGCGGCTCGGTCGAATCGGCCTTTCGGGCAGGACGGTCCGGGCGCTCGGCGGTTCGCTCCTCGGTTCGCGGTCGGTCCGGCCGTGGCTCGGCTTCCTGCCGGCGCTGGCTCATCGCCTGGTTCAGCTCCGACGAGAACATCCGACCTGTATCGGTCGGAGACTCGTCGCGCTGAGAGCGGGTCGAGGTCTGGAAGAACGACGCGTCGAGGGCCTGGAGATCCATGGAAGGTCCGCTTGCGCAAAGGTAGGGCAGGGGAGAACAAGCAAGCCCTGGGCCAGCGGCGGATCGGCCGATTTGCCTCGACGACGACGGGAGGGATGAGGCGTGAGAGCCCTTGCCCCGGCAATTCCTGCCGGGGCGGCGGGCTAATATTGCCCGGCGAGTTCGTTCTCGGTCTCGACTTCGACCATCTGGCCCGAGAGCTAGAATGCGCCGCGACGGTGCCCGTACCAGACGATCTCCCGGCACCAGGTCGAGAAGTCGGAGAAAGCCTCTTTGGAGCGCTCGATCCGATAGGTCGAGCGCTTGGCCTGCAATGCCCGAGGCTCGCCCTGGAGGATGCCGCGGAAGAAGCGCCAGACGTCGTGTCCGAGGGTGACTTCCGCGTCGTCGAAGACGAAGGGCTGGCTCAGCAGCACCCGGTTGAGCGCGAAAGCATCCTCGACCGGCGCGAAGGGGGCCGGCGTTCCATGCTCCGCCCAAAGGTCGAGAAGCCTCTGACGCGCCTCGACGAGGAACGCCTCGGTTTTTTTCTCGTGGGTTAGCTTGATGAACATGAATTCGTCGGCCGGCCACCAGATGCCGAGGAACTCCGGCGCGTAGTGCAGCTCCGGGCCGCCGGCCTGGATCGTCTGCGCCTCGCCTTCGAAGAAGTCGTGGATCTCCGCCAGAAGCGGGTACTTCTTGCGATCGGCGGTGACGAAGGCTTCCAGCAGCGTGCGATAGCCGATGCCCGAGACCTCATGGGCGAGGACCAGCGGGATCTGGATCAACTTGTCGAAGTGCAGCAGCGCCGTGGTCCAGGCGAGAACGCGCGCCTTGCGCCAGTCGGCACGCGGCAGCGCCGCGGTCGCGACCACCATCTGCTGCATCTCGGCGATGCCGTCGACGTCCTCTTCGAGCGTGCCGTGGACGTTGATGATCTTGGTCTCGATCAGCTCCATGCCGTACTTGGCCTGGTAGGCGGGATCGCCCATCTCGGCGTTCGGCAGGATCGAGAGGTTGTTGAACTGGATGCGATTGTGCTGGCCGCCCTCGATGACGCGGGCGACGCCGTTGGCGAAGCTCTCGTAGGTCTCGCCCGGGAGGCCCAGGATCAGGTCGGAATACGTGGCGACCCGGTCACGGGTGAAGCGCTTCTGCAGCTCCTCATAGGTGCTGAGCGAGATGTTCTGGCGCTTGATGGCCTCGAGCGTGTGCATGTCGACGCTCTGCAGCGCCAACGCCACGCCCTTCGACAGTCCCGCGTCGGAGAGGATCTTCTGGGTCGTATAGGCGCGCTCGGTCGCGTTCTTGGTGTTCTGGACCGAAAGGGCCTTCGGATAGCCGAAGACCCGCTTGTTCTCGGCCGCCGCCTGGGCGAGCTCGATGTCGCGCGGCAGAATCCCGAAATTGGCGTCGCAGCAGAAGATGAACTCGATCTTGTGGTCGGAGAACCAGTCGAGCTCGCGCTTGAGCCTGGGCACGTCGAACTGGAAGACCTTGCTCTGGGTCGCCGATCCCCAGTCGCAGAAAGTACAGGCGAAGGGGCAGCCGCGGTTGGTTTCCCAGAGCGCGATCCAAACCTCTTCCGGGTGTGCCTCGATCAGCGCCTTGAACGTCCCCTCGAGATAAGGGGAGGGCACGATCGAGATGTCGCGGAGCCGCTCGATCCGAGGCTGATGGACGAACTTGCCGTCGGCGTCGATGCGGCTGATTCCCTGAACGTCCGAGAAGTCCCGCGTGCGAGCCCGCTCGATCAGCTTGAGGAAGGTCTGCTCGCCCTCGCCGTGGCAGACCACGTCGATGAAGGGGTGGGCGCGAAGAAAGGCCTCGCCCCGGTCAGGGACCTGAGGGCCGCCGAAGATGATGAGGACGTTGGGTCTTTCAGCCTTGAGCCGGCGCGCGACCTCGAGGGTCAGACGCTCGTTCCACACATACAGGCTGAAGCCCACGGCATCCGCATCCCGCAGCTGCGCGACGGCGTCGTCGACCTTGATGCGCTTGTAGACGGGCAGCAGGAACCGGAACTTCTCCGGCGCGCCGGCGTGCCGCTCGGCATAGGCCTGGAGCAGCCCGATCGCGTACGGGAGATAGTTCTGGCCCGAAAAGCTGTTGTTGATCTGAGCGAGGCCGACGGTCAGCACGTCGCTGCCGCTGGCATGGCTCAAGGTCGTCTGCTGCATTGACTCTTCCGGCTGAACCGACCGTTTTCTGGATAACAGATACGCAAGGTCCGGGCCAGCCCCGGTTACGGCTGGTGCGATCGGTACCACGCCACCGTTCGGGCGATGGCCTCGGTGAGCGAAATCTCGGGTTCGAAGCCGAGGATCTCCCGGGCCCGGGAGATATCGGCGACTTTTGACGGCTCCCCGGCCGGCTTGGAGGCATCCCAGGTGATCGTCCCCGGATGACCGGTCGCGGCGAGCACCGCTTCCGCGAGGGTTCGTATGCTGTGGCCGGTTCCGCTGCCGAGGTTGATCGGACCCCGGCCCAGGCCTCGCTCATAGGCAAGCAGCAGGCCTCGGACGGCATCTTCCACATAGAGGAAGTCTCTGACGGCGGATCCGTCTCCCCAGACGACGAAGGGGTTTTCCCGCCGCTCTGCCCGGCCGATCAGGGCCGGAACCACCAGGGCGGTCTTCGGGTCGAAGTCGTCGAACGGGCCGAAGGTGTTGACCGGGCGGACGACGGCGACGTCGGCAAATCCGTGCTCGATCGCCAGCGCTTCGATGTATTTCTCGGCGACGCGTTTGGCCCAGGCAGCGTACTGGTCGCCCGGGTGCGGGTTCGCCGACCAGGCGAGGTCCTCGCGATAGACCGCCATCGGCGGATAGACCGTGACGGTCGAGACGTAGACCACGGCCTTGACCCCACCTCGCTGGGCCGCGGCCAGGGTGTTGAGGCAGATGAGGGCATTCTCGCCCAGCATGGTCGCGGCTTTCGTCGTCTGCAGCCCGATCGAGCCCCGCTGGCCGGCGAGGTGGAAGAGGGTGTCGACACCGTCTACGGCCGCCTCGGCGAAGCGACGGTCGGTCAGATCGCCGAGAAGATGCTCGGTCGGCCCGAGCCCCGGCGCCGGCTGCGTCCGCGACGTGGTCCGAACCTGGGCACCCAGCGCCAGGAGCCTCGGGACGAGGGCGCGGCCGTAGAGGCCGGCGGCGCCGGTGACCAGGATGCGGCGGCCCTCGTAGAGGCGGCCGGAGAAGGGGTGCGGTCGGTCCATCGCCGGCAAACTAAGGCCAAGCTCGTATCGGTGTCACGACCGCTGCTTTGCGTTGACCTGCCGACTCGGGCTAAACCGCCTGCATGCCGACGGTCGCCGAGGTGCTGGCAGAAGGGCTCGTGCATCATCGCGCCGGCCGGTGGCCCGAGGCGCGCAGAATCTATCGCCGTGTCCTCGCCTTCGACCGAGCCCAGCCAGACGCGCTTCACCTTCTCGGCGCGCTCGAGCTCGAAGCAGGCGCAATCGACCTTGCCGCCGCCTTTCTAGGTCAGGCCGTCGCCGCGGTTCCCGACAACGCGATCGCGCAAGCCAATCTGGGGCGTGCCCTTCGACGCCGCGGGGACGCGGACGGTGCCGCGGCGGCCTTGAGGCGAAGCCTCGCTCTGATGCCAGCAGCGGCCGATGTCTGGCTCACGCTCGGGTTTGCGGGCGTCGCCCTCGGCTTCGGGCGCGCGCTCGCCCTCGATCCCCAGGCGGCAGACGCCCTCAACAATCTCGCCACCCAGCGCCACCAGCAGGGCGACAGGGCATCGGCGTCGCGCCTTCTCAGGCGGGCGCTTGCGGTTCAGCCGGAAGGCAGCGGGCTCTGGCAGAACTATGGCTTGGTCATCCGCACGCAGGACGCGCTGATGAAGGCCATCGGGGCGTTCGGTCGATCGATCGCGCTTTCGCCGGGAAACGCCGTCGCCCATGAGGCGCTCGGGTGGACTCTTCATCTTGTCGGCGATGCGCCAGGCGCCGCGGATGCCTATCGGCGGACGCTCGCTCTCGATCCGGATCGCGCCGACGTCCATGCGAGCTTGATCCTGACGCTCAATTGCCTTCCGGAGTTCGGCGCCGAGGCGATCCTCGCCGAGCAGCGCATCTGGGACGCGCGCTTCGCTCGACCGCTCGGCGGCTCGCCGGCCGAGACCGATCGCGATCCGGACCGCCGCCTGCGCGTCGGCTATGTCGCGGTCGAAGGATTTCGCTCGCACACGGCCGCGGTGACGCTGCTCCCGCTGATCGAGGGGCACGACCGAGACGCCGTCGAGATCGTCTGCTACTCCGACGTCCCGCGGTCGCGCTTCGACAACGTCACGCGGCGGTTCCAGGAGCTGTCCGATACCTGGCGGGATTGCGGCGAGCTCGACGATGCAGCGCTCGCCGCCTGCATCCGGGAAGACCGGATCGACGTGGTCGCCGACATGTACGGCTATCCGCCGGGCTCGCGTCTCCTGGCATTGGCGCGCCGGCCGGCGCCGGTGCAGGTCAACCTTCTGCCGATGGGCAGCTTCGGGCTCGATGCGGTGAAGTGGATGGTGGGCGACGCGCGGCTGACCCCGCCCGACACCGAGAGCTGGTTCAGTGAAACCGTGGTCCCGCTGCCGCTCGCCTTCTGCTTCTGGCCGCTGCGATCGATGCCCGAGGTCCGCCCGGGGCCGCTGTCGCGTGGCGGGCCGGTGGTCTTCGGCAGCTTCAATCAGCCGGCCAAGCTTTCCGAGCGCAGCCTTCATCTCTGGGGCCGCATCCTTGCGGCTTTGCCCGGCTCGCGCCTCGTGCTGAAGGCCATGGCCTTCGCCGATCCGCTTGCGCGGGACGCTTTTCTCCGCCGGGCATGGAAGGCTGGCCTCGATCCGGCACGCGTCGATGCGCTCGCCTGGATCGCGGATGGAGGCCACCACCTCTCCATCTATGGCGAGATCGACATCGCGCTCGACCCCACGCCCTATGCCGGCGTCATCACGACCTGCGAGGCGTTGTCGCTCGGGGTGCCCGTCGTGACCCGGGCCGGTGATCGGCTGCTCGGACGGTACGGCGCGACGCTGCTGGATGCCGTCGGCCTCGGTGATCTCGTCGCCGAGAGCGACGATGCGTATGTCGCGACGGCGGTGTCCCTGGCGCGCGATCCGGCGAGTCTTGCGAGCTTGCGCACGACGCTCGGGCGGCGCTTCGCCGAGTCGGCGATCTGCGACGCGAAGAGCTACGCCCGATCCGTCGAAGCCGCGTACCGCGTGATGTGGCGAAGCTGGTGCGCCGAAGGATGAGCGATCTCTTCGCCGAAGCCCTGTCCCTGCATCGCGCCGGCCGCCTCGCCGAGGCGGAGACGCTCTATCGCCGGGTTCTCGACGCCGACGCCACGCATGTCGATGCGCTTCACTACCTCGGCCTGATCTCGCTCGAGCGCGGCGAGACGGGTCGCGCGCTCGACCTCATCGGACGGGCGCTGCGCCAGCGGCCCGATGACGCGATCCTCAACAACAACCTCGCCAACGCACGCCGCCGCCTCGGCCACCGGCCGGCGGCGCGCTCGAGCTATCGTCGTGCGCTCTCGGTCGCGCCAGACCTGGCCGACGGCTGGGGCAATCTCGGCGCGTTGCTCGGCGAGCTCTCCGAGCCCGGGGCGTCCATCGCCGCGCATCGCCGGGCGATCGCGATCGATCGCGACATTCCCGAGCTGCACTTCGTGCTGACGCTGGCGCTCGGTCCCGAGAGCGGTGCGCCTTCGCTGCGTCGGGCACTCGCACTCGATCCCACCCTGGCACAGGCGTGGGTCATCGCCGGCGCACATCGGCGCGCGCTCGCGCTCAGGCCGGATCTACCGGAAGCGCTCGTCGCCGCCGGCGCGGACAGGCTCGCGGCCGGCCGGCCGCGCGACGCGCTGGTCCTGCTCGACCGCGTACCCGGCCATCCGGCGGCCGCCTTCCATCGCGGCAACGCGTTGTTCCAGCTCGGACGCATCGACGATGCGGCGAAGGCGTTCGCCGCGGCGGCCGAGCGGATTCCGGAGGCATCTGGAAACCTGGCCGGCGTACGCCGGGAGCAAGGCGAGGTCGAAGAAGCCCGCATGCTCTACGACAGGCTGATCGCCTCGGGCGGCCCGGATGCGCTCAAGGTAAAGCGGGCGATGCTGCTGCCGATCATTCCTCGATCGGATGCCGCGATCGAGGCGGCGCGACGAGGTCTCGTCGACGACCTCGCGGCCTGTGACGGCGTTCGCCTCGTCGATCCGGTGGCCGAGATCGGACATGGGAACTTCTATCTCGCCTATCACGGCCGCGACGACAGGCCTCTGCAAGAGGCGATCGCTCGTTTCTATCGCGCGGCATGCCCGTCGCTGTCGGAGGAACTCGTTCGACAACCGGTACGTCCGGACGGTCGCATCGCGATCGGCTTCGCTTCGACGCTGCTTCGCACGCACACGATCGGCCGGCTCAATCGCGGATTGATCGAGAACCTCGACCGTCGCCGTTTCCATGTGACGCTGATCGCGCCCGACCACGGCGGCGACGCGCTTGCGGGCGCGCTGGAGCGGTCGGCCGATCGCGTGCTGCGCCTGCCACCGCGCCTCGGCGACGCGCGCCAAGCCATCGCCGACCTTCGCCTCGATCTTCTTTACTACCCGGACATCGGCATGGAGCCGATGACCTACTTCCTCGCCTATGCGCGATTGGCGCCGGTCCAGGTCATGACCTGGGGACACCCGGACACGACCGGCCTTCGCACCGTCGACTGGATGCTGTCGGCCAAGTGCATGGAGCCGGCGGGGGCCGAGGCGCACTACGTCGAACGTCTCGCCGCGCTTCCGGGGCCCACCGTGCATGTCGCGAGGCCTGTGCGGCCGGAGCGGATGAAGGACAGGGCCGCGCTCGGCCTTCCGGATGGCCGCCTCTACGTCTGTCCGCAGAGCCTCTTCAAGCTGCATCCCGACGGCGATCCCGTGCTGGCACGGATCCTGGCCGAGGATCCCGGCGGACATCTCGTCCTGATCCACGGCCGCCATCCGAACTGGGCGCGCCAGCTCCTCGACCGGTTCCAGGCCGCGGGCATCGATCCGAACCGCGTTGTCTTGCTGCCGCATCTCGGCGGCGATGATTATCTCGCATTGCTCGCGGCCGCCGACGTGGTCCTCGATCCGATTCACTACAGCGGCGGCCATTCGAGCCTCGAGGCTTTCGCCATGGGCGCACCGATCGTGACGTGGCCGGGCCGCTTCATGCGGGCACGGCATACCTATGGCTTCTACGACCTGATGGGGATCGCCGATCCCGTCGCCCGCGATCTCGATCACTATGCCGAGCTGGCACTCCGGATCGCCAACGATCCCGGCGAGCGCCGGCGGTTGTCGCAGGCGATCACGGAGAGGTCGACCATCCTTTTCGACAGTGCTGCATCGATCGCCGCGATCGAGGATTTCCTCGAAAGCGCGGTCGCGAGCGCGTAGCGTCAGGTCATGAACGTCGTCCTCCTCGACCCCGGCCTGCAGTCAGCGATCGGGCACCACTACAATCTCGACCTCGGCCTGGTCGGCGAGCTCAGGCGCCTCGGCGTTCCCTACCGGCTGTTCGTCAACCAGGGCGTGACGCCGGAGCTCGCCGAGCGCCTCGGCGCCGAGCCCTGCTTTCATTTCCATCCCTATCGGCGCAGCTCCGAGGATCCCTACATCCGGGACTTCGAGGACTACCTCGATCTCAACGAGCACGCCTTCACCGAGCTCAAGATCCTCGCCGGCGCGGTCGATCTGTCGGACTCGCTGGTGATCGTCCACACCGCCACCAACCGGATGCTGCTCGGCCTCGCCAAGTGGCTCGCGTCCGGCACTTTTCCCGCCTCGTCGAGGCTGGCGCTCGTGCTGCCGCATGTCTCGGGATTCACCGGCGGCAATCTTTCCTGGGACGCGGTCTTCTACCGACACGCCTTCAATCGCCTGCGCCCGCATCTAGGCCAGGTGACATTGCTGACGCTCTCGGACATGCAGGCGCACGAGTTCGGCACGTTGGCCGAGGCCCCGGTCGAGGTGATGCCGTATCCGAACCCGGCATCGACGTGGCGCCGCGACAACCCGGCGACGAAGCGTCCGCCGCGATCCAAGTACCGCATTCTCTTCTGCGGCGAGGCGACGATGCGGAAAGGCTTCCACCTTCTCGCCGACATCATCCGCACCGTGGGCGACGCCCGGCGCGACGTCGAGTTCGCGATCCAGCTCAACGGCTGGCAATCGGACAGCGAGCGCGTCGCCGAGTTCCAGAAGTTCGCCCGCGCGCGCTATGACACGAAGACGATCACCGGGTTCATCGGCGAGAACGACTACTATCGACTGATCGAGGACGCCGACGCCGTGCTGCTGCCCTATCAATCTCCGGTGTACCGGGCCGGGACGTCGGCCGTGTTCGAGGAGGCGATGTATCTCGGCAAGCCGGCGATCGTGCCCCCCGAGACGATGATGGCGGCTCAGCTGGCGCCGCACCCCGATGCCGGCGTCGTCGCTGGCGGCATGGACGCCGCTTCCTTCGGTAAGGCGGTCCTCACGCTCGCCGATGACTACCCGCGCTTCGCGGCCGGGGCGCGCGCCGCCGGCGAGGCGTGGCAGGCGCGCGACGGCATGGACCGCTTCGTCGCCTTCCTGCTCGACCGCGCCCGGCGATGAAAGACGCGGCCGCGCGCTTCGCCGAGGCGGCCGAGGCCCATCGCACCGGACGGCTGGCCGAGGCCGAGGCCGGCTACCGCCGGGTTCTCTCGATCGCCGCGGATGATCCGGATGCGCGGCGCATGCTCGGGCTCCTCGCGGCGCAGCAGGGACGGGCGGAAGAGGCCTTGTCCGGCGCGTCGCTCGCCGTCGATCGCCCCGACGATCCGGAGCTTCATGTCGCGATCGCCGGCGCGCTGAAGGCCGGCGGCGCCCCGGTACCGGCTTCAGCCTCCTTGCAACGGGCGCTGGCGCTGAGGCCCGGCTTCGCGGAGGCCGCCTACAATCTCGGCAACGCCGAGGTCGCCCGCGGCCGCAACGACCGTGCCGCCGCCGCTTACCTGCGGGCCTTGTCGATGCGTCCCGATTATACCGACGCGCTCAACAATGCCGGTCCCGCGCTGCTTGCCGAAGGGCGTCTGGCCGAGGCGCGTCATGCGCTTTCGTCGGCCCTCGCCCTCGAGCCGGGCCATGCCGGCGCCTGGTCGAACCTCGCCGTGCTGAACCAGGCTGCAGGCGATGCAGTCGCGGCGGTGGTTCTGTTCAAGCGCGGGCTCGCCGCCGATCCGTCGCAATCCGCGATCGGCTCGAACCTTCTGTTCACGATGACCTATGCCGAGGGCATCGACGACGAGACGCTCTATCGAGCCTTTCGGGACTGGGAGGCGCGGCATGCAAAGCCGCTTTATGCCGAAGCGCGCTCGCATGCGAACGACCGCGATCCCGACCGGCGGCTCCGCGTCGGCTATCTCTCGGCCGATTTTCGCGATCATCCCGTCGCGCACAGCCTGATTGAGTCCCTCGAGCGCCACGACCGTTCCGAGGTCGAGCTGACGCTTTATGCGCTGCCGCGGTCGAGCGATGCCGCGACCGAGCGCTTCCGGCGCCTCGCCGATCGGTGGCGCCTCGTCGCCGGCGAGGACGAGCGGCGGATCGCGGAGCGGATCCGCGCCGACGAGATCGACATCCTGGTCCTGGTCGCGCCGCATACGGCCGACAACCTGCCGTTGGTCGCGGCGCTGAAGCCGGCTCCGGTGCAGGTCGCGCTCTACGATCTTGCGACCACCGGGATGGAGGCGGTCGACGCCTGGCTTACCGACGCCCGCTTCCATCCCCCCGGCGAGACGACCGAGCGATTCGCCGAGCAATTGGTCCGCCTGCCTTGCCTGCACAACTTCGCGGCTCCGTCGCCGTCGCCGCCGCTGCTCGGCCGGCCGCCATCGGCCGTCTCCGGGCGCGTCACCTTCGGCTCGTTCAACAACCCGGCCAAGATGACGCCCGCCGTCGTGGCGCTATGGGCCCGCATCCTGAAAGCCGTGCCGCAGTCGCGGCTGGTGATGAAGTATCTGAACCGTTTCGCCAGCCCGGAGATGAACCGGCTCGTGCGCGCGCGCTTCGAGGCCGAGGGAGTGCCAGCCGACCGGCTGGAGCTTCGGAGCGGCCGCCTGCCGCGCATGGCCCAGCTGGCTCTCCTCAACGAGATCGACATCGCCCTCGATCCGTTTCCCTTCAATGGCTGCACCACCACCTTCGAAGCTCTCTGGATGGGCGTGCCGGTGGTGGCGCTCGAAGGCAGGCGCTTCCTCGGGAGGATGGGGGCGAGCTTCCTGCACCATGTCGGGCTCCCCGATCTCGTCGCGGCCGACCCCGAGGCCTATGTGGCGGCGGCGACGGGCTTGGCGGGGAATATCGAGCGCCGCCTCCGCCTGCGGCGCGAGCTGCGCCAGCGGCTGACCGATTCGCCGCTTTTCGACCCTGCGGCCCACGCCCGGTCGTTGATCCAGGCCTACCGTCAACTGTGGCGCGACTGGTGTTTGGCTTCGGGAAATCAATCTGTTATAGAGGCCCACCGCCGATCCTGAGGAGCGGCGACGGGTGCCTTGATGATGACGAGATCAGGTGCCCTAGAAGGGGAGCACATGATGGCATCAGGAGCGAGCATCGGGCCGGCGATCGATCTGGCCGCGATCAATCCCGATGGATATGCCCGCCTTGCCCGGGTCAAGGACGGGGTCCTTCTCTACAATCGCTTCGATCAGTTCATCGGCCGCTCGATCGAACTCTACGGTGAGTATTGCGGCGAGCGCCTCGATCTCTTCCGGCGGATCGTGCAGCCGGGGGACATCGCCGTCGAGGTCGGCTCCTACATCGGCCAGACGGCGCTCGCGCTCTCCAAGGCCGTCGGCTCGACTGGCGCCGTGATCACGATGGAGGCGCAACGTCTGGTCCATCAGACGCTGTGCGCCAACCTCGCCCTCAACAGCGTCACCAACGTCTATGCGCCGCTGATGGCTGCCGGCGAGGAGCAAGGCCAGATCGTGGTGCCGATCCTCAGCCCGCGCGTCGAGAACAACTTCGCCGCGCTCGGCCTCCGCGACCAGGTGTGGGAGAGCGGCGACGCAGTTCCGGTCAACACGGTCGACTCCTTCGAGCTGCGCCACTGCCGCCTCCTCGTGATCGACGCGGAAGGCATGGAGATCGAGGCGCTGCGTGGCGCCGAGGCGACCCTCGCGACCTGCGCGCCGATCGTGCATGTCGCCAACCACCGCCGCGACAAGTCCGCGGCGCTGATCGCCCATCTTCAGGATCGGGGCTACCAGCTCTACTGGGACATCGAGCCGGTGTGGCGGCCGGGGAACTTCGCCGGCAACGACACCAACCAGTTCGCCGAGACCGTCACGGTCGGGATGCTGGGGCTGCCTCCGGGCGACTCCACCCGCATCGAGGGGCGCAAGGTGGCCGGTCCGGAAGACAGCTGGAGCGGCGCTTCGCCGGTCCGGACCTTCGTTCCCGAGACGTCGGGTAGCTGAGGCCGGTCGCGTGCCGGTTGTTTGCTCGCCGCTGCCGGTATAATCCGGAGGCGTGAGCCGGAGCGCAGCCAGTTCCGTCGGAGACCAGCGAACGAGCGAGGCCGCGCGTCTGCCGGACGCTGTTGCGGCGCACGGGCGCGGGGACCTCGATCAGGCGCTTCGCCTGTATCGACGCATCCTCGACGCCGATCCGCTCCACGTCGACGCCCTCAATCTCGCCGGGCTCGCGCTCGTTCAGCGGGGCGACTTCGCCGGTGCGGCCGCGTTCCTGGCTCGAGCGATCGTCGTCGACCCGGGCTTCGCCGAAGCGCTCAATCACTTCGCCCTCGTCCTCCTACGGACCGGGCAGGCGCTGCCGGCCCTTCGGGTCCTGCTCAGGGCGCTGGCGGTCAAGCCGCTGTTCGCCGAAGCACACGCGAACTGCGGCAGTGCTTTCTTCGAGCTGCGCGAGTGGCGCCAGGCGGCCGCTTGCTACGACCGGGCGCTCGCGATCCGTCCGGACTACGGGGACGCCCATGCCAACCGCGCCAACGCGCTCCAGATGCTCGGCGCGCTCGACGAGGCGAGGCCGGGCTATCGCCGAAGCCTGGTCTTCAGGCCCGATCTCGCCGAGGCGCACAGCAACCTCGCCAGCCTCGATCAGGCGGAGGGCGATCTCCCTGCCGCGATCGACCGCTTCCGCCGCGCGTTGGCACTGCGACCGGTCCCCTGGCTTCACTCGAACCTGCTGTTCTGCCTGTCCTACGACGGGCGACTGTCGAACGAGGAATTCTTCGCCGAGTTCAGGCGCTGGGAGGCGACCTACGCGGCGCCCGTCTATCCCGCGGCGGTGGCGGCAGTCGACCCGGACCCCGATCGGCGCCTGCGCGTCGGGTGGATCTCGGCCGACTTTCGCGACCATCCGGTCGCGCGCAACGTCGCGGGCCTCATCGAGCGGCGCGACCGGGTCCGCCGCGAGGACATCCTCTACGCCAGCGTCCGTGCCGAGGACGCGACGACGGAACGCTTCCGTGCGGCCGCCGGCGGATGGCGCAACGTGCTCGGCATGACCGATGCCGATGTCGCCCGGCAGATGCGGGACGACGGCCTCGACATCCTGATCGTGCTGGCCGGCCATACCGGCCACAATCGCCTCGCCGTCGCGGCTCATCGTCCGGCGCCGTTGCAGGTCAGCTTCCATGACCTCGCCACCTCCGGGCTCTCGGTCATGGATGCCTGGATCACGGATCCCGTTCTTCATCCCGAGACGACCCGCGAATTGTTCACCGAGCGGCTCGTGCGTCTGCCGTGCTTCTATCTGCACGAACCGCCGACGGACGCGCCCGACCCGGGGCCTCTGCCGGCGCTCTCTGCCGGCCACATCACTTTCGGCTCCTGCAACAACACCTCGAAGCACACGCCCGAAGTCCTGGCGCTGTGGGCGGCGGTCCTGAAGGCCGTTCCGAACGCGCGCCTCCTCCTGAAGTATCTCAACCGCTATGCGTCGCTCGGGCTTCGCCGGCGGATCGAGGAAGTATTCGCGGGCCATGGCGTCGATCCGCGGCGGATCGAGTTCGTGACCGGTGACGTCGGACGCCGCGACCAGCTCGCGGTCCTTCGCCGCGTCGACATCGCGCTCGATCCGTTCCCGTTCAACGGCTCGACCACGACCTTTGAAGCCCTTTGGATGGGCGTTCCGGTGGTGACGCTCGCCGGCGAGCGCTTCCTCGGGCGGGTCGGCGCCAGCGTGCTGCATCAGATCGGTCTCGACGACCTGGTCGCGGGAGACAGGGAGGGGTATGTCGAGCGGGTGGCGACCCTTGCGGCCGACCGCGGCCGGCTTTCGACGTTGCGGGCGACCCTGCGTGCGAAGGTCGCGGCGTCGCCGCTCTGCGATGTCGCGGCACACGCGACGGCATTCGACGCGGCGTTGCGCGGTCTCTGGCGAGACCGGTGTCTCCGCCCGTGACGGTCGACCTGATCCGCGCGGCGATCGCGCGTCGTTCGGCCGGGCGCCTGGACGAGGCCGTCGCACTGGTCGAGCTCGCGGCCGCGCGCGATCCGTCCCTTACCGACGCGCTCGCGACGCTTCTGCACGATCGCGGCAATACGCGAGTGGGAAACGGGCAGCTGGAAGGCGCGCTCGCCGACTTCAAGCGTGCGGGCGAACTCAGCCCGATCGATGCCTGGTCGATCTTCAACGTCGGCGTGATCGAAGAGCGCTTCGGCCGGGACGCCGAAGCCGAAGCGAGCTACCGCGAGGCACTAAAGCGCGATCCCGAGCTTTGGACCGCGTGGAACAACCTGATGCTGCTGTTCCGGCGGTTGGGGCGCCGCGGCGAAGCGAGCTACGCGGGCCGGGTGGCGCATGTGCTGCAGCCAACCTTCTACGAGGTGCTGGTCAATCTCGGCGATACGTTGACCGTGTCAGGACGGATCTCCGACAGCATGCGCCATCTGCGCCGCGCGATGACGGTGAAGGCCGAGCCTTCGGAGGCGCTGAACTGCGTCGGGCTTGCGCTCGGACTGGCCGGGGAGATCGGCGCAGGGCTTGCCTCGTTGCGCCGGTCGGTGGCGCTGAGTCCTGCGGCACGGGATGCGTGGAACAACCTCGCGACGGTCATTCCCACGGCGACGGAGGTGATCACCGCCCTCCAGCGCGCCCATGCCCTCGCTCCCGGCGATGCAAGCGTGCACAGCAACCTGATCTTTGCCTTGACCTATGTCGCGGATGGCCCGGACCGCCGACCGCAGGTGGAAGCCAGGCGATGGGGCGAACGTCACGCCCCGTCGGGGCCGGCGCCGGTCTTCGCCAATTCGCGCGATCCGGACCGGCGGCTTCGCGTCGCCTACCTCTCTGTCGACTTCCGCAGCCACCCGATCGCCTTCAGCGTCGAGGCGTTGTTCCGCGGTCACGATCGCGACGAGATCGAGGTTTTTGCCTACAGCGCCACGCCGGTGATGGACGTGGTGAGCGTCAGGCTTTTCGGCATCGTCGACGTCTGGCGGAACGTCGCGGGCCTCTCGCCGGCCGCGATCGCCGGCCATTTGCGCGCAGACGAGATAGATATCCTGGTCGTCGTCGCCGGCCATGCCGGGTCCAATCCACTGGCGGTAGCGGGGTTCCGGCCGGCGCCGGTGCAGGTCAGCCTCTACGACGTGGTCACCAGCGGCGTGGTCGCGGTCGATGCATGGATCACCGATGCGGTCCTGCATCCTGCCGATACGACCGAGCCGTTCGTGGAGACGCTCGTGCGCCTGCCGTGTCTGCATCTCCATCTGCCTCCGGACGAAGCGCCCGAGCCGAGGCGGGAGGGTGGGGGAGGCGTCGTCTTCGGATCGCTCGGGAACCCTATCAAGCTGTCGCCGACGATCCTCGAAGCCTGGCGTCGGATTCTCGGCGCGGTGCCTGAGTCCACGCTGGTGCTCAAGTACAAGAACCGGTTCGCCAGCCCGACGGTTCAGGCACCGATCCGCGCGGTGCTCGGCGACCGAGTCCGGTTTCTGGGAGGCGACGTCGGGCGATCCGATCACCTGGCGCTCTGGAACGAGATTGACGTCGCCCTCGACAGCTATCCGTTCAACGGCTCGACGACGACCTTTGAAGCCCTGTGGATGGGCGTTCCCGTCGTGACGCTCACCGGCGACCGGTTCGTCAGCCGGATCTGCGCCGACTTCCTAGAGCGGGTCGATCTGGCCGATCTCGTCGCCACCGACGTCGCCGGCTACGTCGTGCGCGCGGTGGCATTGGCTCAGGATCGTGCACGTCTGTCGGATCTCAGGCGCGATCTTCGTCGGCGCATGGCGGCGTCGGCGATCTGCGATGCGAGAGGCAATGCGCGGTCCCTCGAGGTCGCCTATCGCGATCTCTGGAGGGCATGGTGCAAACGCCCATGAACGACGCCTCGCTGCGGGAAGCGCTCGCCCTGCACCAGGCGGGCCGTGTCGAGGAGGCCATCGCCGTCGGCCGCACCGCGCTTCGCTCGCGTCCCGGCGACGCCCGTGTCCATCACCTGTTGGGGACGATGCTGATGAGCCTGGGCCGGAGCGGGGAGGCGCTTCCGCATCTCCAGACAGCAAGCCGGCTCCAACCGGACAACACTCAGCCCAAGCTGCAGCTCGCCTTGGCGCTGCATCAGATCGGGCGTATCGCCGAGGCGGCCACGGCTTATCGAGTCGTGCTCGCCTGGACGCCTTCCGCCGGCGATGCCCATTGCAATCTCGGCTTGATCGAAAACTCGATGCACCACATGGGCCGGGCGGTGGCGCTCGCGCCGGATCACCCAGCCATGCTGGGCAATCTCGGCGTTCTTTCCGGCTCGCTCCGCCTTCTCAGGCGCGCGATGGCGCTCGGACCGGGCGATGCCGGCCTTCACGTGGGGCTTGGTAACGAGCGTCGACGCCGCGGCGACGCCGACGCCGCGGCAGTCTCGTACCGCCGCGCCCTTGACGGCGGGCGCCTCGCCGAAGGGAGCGCGAACCTTGCCCTTGTCGACCGCGAACGCGGACGTCTCGCCGAAGCGGTACGCCGCATGCGCCAGGCGATCGCCTTCGATCCTTCCGGGGTCCATGCTCTCTCGAACGCCTCGCAGATCGCCAAGCGTATGGGATGGATCGCGAAGGCCGTCGCCCTCGCGCGCCGTTCGCTAGCCGTCGGTACGACCGCCGAGGCATGGAACAATCTCGGCGATGCGCTGCAGGCATCCGGCGACGTCGCGGCGGCAATTGCGGCGTATCGTCGGTCCGTGACGGCAGGCGGGGCCGCCGCGTGGCACAGCAATCTGCTGTTCTGTCTTTGCTACGACGAGACAGTGACGAGCGAGGTGCTGTTCGGCGAGGTCAAGGCCTGGGCGGAATGGCACGCGCCCGAGATCGCCTTCAAGCCGACCCGGCGAACGCTGTCGGGCAGGCCAAAGGTCGGCGTGCTGTCGAGCGACCTTCGCGACCATCCGGTCGGACGCAACGTCCTCGGCATCTTCGAGCATCACGAACGCGTGTCGCTGCATGCCTATGCCGAGGTGCAGCGGGAGGATTCGACGACGGCGAGGTTCCGCTCGCATTCGGAAGCCTGGACCCCGACCATCGGCTTGAGCGATGACGACGTAGCAGCACGGATGCGGAAGGACGGCCTCGACCTCCTGCTCGTGCTGGCGGGGCACACTGCGCGGAACCGGCCCCGAGTCGCGGCCTTCGGCGCAGCGCCCGTGCAGGCGAGCTTCCACGACCTGACGACCTCAGGCCTAGATGCGATGGACTGGTGGATTACCGACTCCGTCCTTCATCCGGAAGGAACGCGGGAGCAATTCACCGAGACCCTGTGGCGGCTGCCCCACTTCTATCTGCATCGGCCGCCGGAGGTGGCTCCGGCAGTGGGACCTCTGCCCAGCGAAGTCAGAGGCCATGTCACGTTCGTTTCGTGCAACAACCCGGCGAAGCTGACCGACGGCGTGGTGCGGCTGTGGTCGCGGGTGATGAAGGCGGTACCCGGGTCGCGGCTCCTCCTGAAGTACGTCAACTGGTTCGGCGATGAAGCCGTGCGCACGCATTTTCTGGCCCGGTTCGAGGCGAACGGCATCGGGGCCGACCGCCTCGATCTTCGCGACGGCGACCTGGCTCGGCAGGACCAGCTGGCCCTTCTCAACAATGCCGACATCGCGCTCGACCCATTCCCCTTCAACGGATCGACCACGACCTTCGAGGCATTGTGGATGGGCGTGCCCGTGGTGACGCTTGCCGGCGAGCGGTTCGTCGGGCGGGTCGGTGCCAGCGTGCTCTCGGCGCTGGCGCTGCCCGAGATGATCGCCGCCGACGAGGATCGTTACGTCGCCGCGGCCGCAGCGCTGGCGGCCGATCGTAGAAAGCTCGCAGAACTGCGTCGGACGTTGAGACCGAGGCTCGCGTCCTCGCCGCTCTGCGATGCGCCGGCCTATACGCGCGCCTTCGAGGCGGCGCTGATCCGGATGGCTGGCGGATGACCGGCACCGCATCGCTCTTCGCCGAGGCGCTCGCGGCGCATCAGTCCGGCCGGCTCGGGGATGCCGAAGGACTGTATCGTCGCATCCTCCAGGCCGATCCTCGTCATGCCGAGGCGCTGCGACTCCTCGGCCTCATCGCGCTCGTGTCGGGTCAGGCGGAAGCGGCTGCGGCGCTCATCTCGGAGTCGGCGAGGCTGGCACCGGGAAATCCCGAGACCGAGGCGCAGCTCGGGCTTGCCCTCAAGGCGGCGGGGCGGATCGAGGATGCCGTCCTGCACCTCGAGGTGGCACGCAAGCTCGCGCCCGAGGACCCGAGCATTCTGACGAACCTGGCCGGTGCGCTCCGTGCGGCGGGCCGCATCGAGTATGGCGCGACGCGGGCACGACAGTCGGTGGCCTTGGCGCCGGCCATGGCCGAAGCGTTGCTCAACCTCGGCAACCTGGGCCATGACCTCGCTTTCCGCCGGGCGCTTCGCGTTCGGCCGGCCTATTTCGAGGCTTGGATCAATCTCGCCAACGAGTTCGCGAAAGCGAAAGACGCGGAAGGCAGTCTCTCCGCCTATCACCGGGCGCTCGAGCTCAGGCCCGAGAGTCCGGAGGTGCTGACCAATCTCGGCGCGTTGCTGTTCGACCTCGACAAGATCGAGGCCGCGCGGCTCTGCGATCGGAAGGTCGTGGCGCTGACGCCCGACGACGGCGGCGCGCTTGGCAACCTGGGCCTAGTCATGAAGGCGAGCGGCGGCGTGGGCGAGGGCATCGCGTGGCAGCGGCGTGCCCTCGCCATTCGTGACGACGCGGGCAGCTGGAACAGCCTCGGCGACTCTCTGCAGGCGGCCGGCGATGTTCCCGGCGCCATCGCCGCGTATCGCCGCTCGGTGGCGCTCGGTGGATCGGCCGCATGGCACAGCAACCTGCTGTTCTGCCTTTGCTATGACGCGACGGTGACGAGCGAAGCCCTGTTCGGCGAGGTCAGGGCCTGGGTGGTGCGCCACGCGCCGAAGTTCGGATCGAAGCCGCAACGCCGCGCGATCTCGGGCAAGCCCAAGGTCGGCGTGCTGTCGAGCGACCTGCGCGACCATCCGGTCGGCCGCACGATCCTGGGGTTCTTCGAGCATCACCAGCGCGTGACGCTGCATGGATACGCCGAGGTGGCGCGGGAAGATGCGACGACGGCGAGATTTCGTGCGTACTCGGAAGGATGGACCTCGACGGTGGGCATGGGCGACGAGGAGATCGCGGCACGGATGCGCAAGGACGGCCTCGATTTCCTGTTCGTCCTGGCCGGGCACACGGCGAGGAACCGCCCCCTGGTTGCCGCTTTCGGCGCGGCCCCGGTCCAGGCGAGCTATGCGGACCTGACGACGTCGGGACTCGAGGCGATGGATTGGTGCTTCACCGACGGCGTGTTGCATCCGGAAGGAACGCGTGAGCGCTTCACCGAAAAGCTGTGGCGCGTGCGCCATTGCTACCCGCAGCGGCCGCCCGAGGAGTCGCCGGAGGTGGGACCGGCGCCGAGCGAGACAAGGGGCTCCATCACCTTCGTCTCGTGCAACAACCCGGCGAAGCTGACGGACGGTGTCGTGCGGCTGTGGTCGCGCGTGCTGAAGGCGGTGCCGAATGCGCGTCTCCTTCTTAAGTATGTCGGCTGGTTCGGCGACCGTACCGTGCGAGATCGCTTCACACGAAGGTTCGAGGCCAACGGCATCGATGCCCACCGCCTCGATTTCCGAGGCCGGGATCTGCGGCGGATCGATCAGCTCGCGTTGCTGAACGAAGCCGACATCGCGCTCGACCCGTTCCCGTTCAACGGATGCACGACGACGTTCGAGGCCCTGTGGATGGGGGTGCCGGTGATCACGCTGGCAGGCGAGCGCTGGCTCGGCCGCATGGGCGCCGGCATGCTGACCTCGTTGTCCTTGCCCGAGCTGATCGCCAGGGACGAGGACGGGTACGTCGCGGCGGCGGCGATGCTGGCGGAGGACCGACGGCGGCTCGCCGAGCTCCGTCGCACGATGCGGCCGAGGCTCGCGGCGTCACCTGTCTGCGACGCGCAGGGACACGCGCGCGACCTCGAGGACGCGATTCTCAGGATGACCGGCTGAACGTCAGGTCAGGAGGCTGAGGACGTAGGAGTTCCCGGTCGCGGCGCCGGTCAGCGCCTTGGACGCTTCGGCGTCCTTCTTCAGGAGATAGCGCTGGATGAACTTCTCTAGGAAAGCGTTGTCCGGTACTTCGCTGTTCTTCTGGGCGGCCTCTGCGTCCGTCTTGGCCTGAGTGATCTGGACGCGCTGGTTCCTGGCGATCGTCTGGTCGGTCTTGAGGTTGCTCTGGAAGCGGCGCGCGAAGAACGCAGCATCGTCGAGCGCGCGACGCGCGGTGGCGAAGTCGGAAAGCAGGACCCCGGAGCCGGAGGTGAGGCCGGACTCGATGAGGGAGCGGAAAGTGCTCTGCGCGTGCGCGGTGATCGCGGCGCCGGTAACTGCCGACCGGATGGTGATGTCCGAGGCGATCGGCTCGAGCAGGTTGGTCTTGTTCGAGGTCGCGCCCTTGATCAACCCGTCGAGATCCGAGACGAGCTGCCGGTAGTCGGCGTCGAGATTGCCGCGCGGATCGAAGGTCTCGGCAAGGAGATCGTAAGTCCCGGCGTAGGTGTTGAGCGCGCGGGCGGTCTTCTGTACCTCGGGCGAGATGGTCTGGTCGATGCTGTCGACGACCGACTGGGCGCTGACGGTCGAGGTAAGGTCGAGGTTGTAGAGGCTCTCCGGCGGCGGCGCGGTGTCGTCGAAGAAGCGCTGGATGTTGTTGCCCCCGATCGCGAGGGTCGTGCCGCTGCCGTTGATGTCGACCTGGTTGGCGCCGGCGCTGGTGCCGATGCTGACAGTAGAGCCGTCGAGCAGGCTGTTGCCGGAGTAGGATCCGGCTGCGACCGCATCGCGCAGCTGATCGCGAAGCGCGATGTACTGATCGTTGTAGGCGGTCCGCTCCGGGGCCGTCAGGCTCGCGTTCGTCGCCTGGTAGGCGATGTTGCGAATCTGCCCGACGAGGCCTTGTACCGTGCCGACCGCATTCTGGCCCGCTTCGACCGTCTGCTGCGCGGTGTAGGCGGCCGCGGTATCGAGCTGCGGAACCCAACGCGGCACGGAGGCGATGCCGGTCGAGAGGATCTGCGCATCCTGGTTCAGCTGCAGCTGGGCGTTGGAGAGCGCGCTGCCTGACGTCTGCCGCGCGGTCTGCGCAGCGCCGAAATTGTCGGCCTGGAAGGCGGCGTTGGCGGTGGCGAGGTTGTCGAGCACGCCGTTGTTGAGATCGAGCGTGCGAAGCGTGACAGACTGGCCGCTCGACTTCACGGTGACGGTGATGTCGGCGCCGATCGACCCGTCGAGCAGGTTCTCGGTGCCGAACTGGGCGTCAGCCACCAGTTGTGAGGCGTCATTGACGCCACTCTGGAACAGCGTCTTGAGCTCGGTCAGGCGCGCACCGGTCGTGGCCGGATCCTGGGCCTCGGTGATGTAGCTGGCGAGCTGGCTCTGGATCGTCGCCAGCGCGGAAGCTCCCTGCGACGCCGCACCGAGCAGGCCTTGCTGGCGCCCGAGGCCGGCGGCGGCCGCGTTCTGCGTCGGAATCTCGGCCGCATAGGGGCCAGTCACGCTGGTCTCGTTCGCGAGCTTGTCATAGCTGGCGCGAAGCGCTTCCAGCCGGTTGACGATCGTCGTCACCTGCGCCTGAGCCTGGTCGAGCGCGGAGGACAGAGGGTCGAGCTTCTTGGTGTCGGCTTCCGCGTCGGCGATCTTCTGCGAGGCGCCGGAAGCGGCTGCGTTCTGGAACTTCTTGATGTCGAGCTTCGACTCGATCAGCTGCTTCTGTTTCTCGACCGACTGCACCGCGATCTGCGGCGGCAGGTCGAGCGCGTAGGTCACGACGGCGCGGAGCACGTTGTCGCCGAGGATGTCGTACCCGTTCGTTATCTTGCCGGCATTGCGCTCGAAGTAGAGCGCATCGCGCAACGCGGGGTTGATTGCCGCCTGAGATTTCTCGAAGGCGCCGGTTGTGTATTTGTTTATCAGGTCGTTCTGGGTGAAGCTCAGCTTGACCTTGGTGAGCCCGACATCGCCGAAGCCGAAGAACTTCGCCATCTCGCGATAGCGAGGGTCGATCAGCTTGTTGGCGAGCGCCTTGTCGTCGGAGAGGCTCTGCTTAAGGACCTGCTTCAGGCGCGCGGGATATTTCAGGTCGGCCTCGAGGCCGAACGCCGTCGCCGCGAAGGAGAGGAGCTTCGGGTCGTTGATGAACTCGTCGACCGTATTGATCTTCCCGACCTTGGTCTGGAAGTACTCGATGTCCTTCTTGATCGAGGCGGAGTTCTTGAAGCGCGCCATGTAGGTGTCGCGGTTCTTCTCCAGCGCCAGATAGGAGCTGAGGGCATTGGTAGAGCCGATAGAACCGGTCACGGGTGCGCCTCCTTTCTAGAGGGCGGCTTGTCGAAGCGGCGCTGCCGCTTGCAGCCTAAATATCCGCTTCAAATCTAGCCGACCTCGGGCCGATCGTCTACGTCCGGCACCACCGGTGCCAGAGATCGCGATAGGTCCGCTCCATCTCGGAAGCAAAAATCCTGCCATTTGAGAGGGATGAATGCTCGATCCGCTGCCGCATCCCGGCCCGGAGGGAGGCAAGGCGGGGTAGGTCGCCGGCCATATCCCGGGCGATCCGGACGTAGTTGTCCGTTGAATTTGCGACCAGATCGGCCAGTCCGGCCCTGGAAAGCATCGACGCGCCAATCCGCCCGACGAAGCCCGGACCGGCCAGAGTGACGACCGGCACCCCCATCCAGAGGGCGTCCGCCGTCGACATGCCGCCGTTGAACGGGACCGGGTCGAGGGCGATGTCGGCCCGGGCGATGGCGGCAAGATTTGCCGCGTCGCCGGCGATCCGGCCAACCAGCTCGACCCGGCCTAGATCAATCCCGGCGCGGATCAGGCGAGCAACGAACCGGTTCTTCGGTTCCTCATCAGACAGCGACATCGCCTTGATCAGAAGACGGCTTCCAGGCACCGCGTCCAGCACGTGCCTGAAAAGGACCAGGCTCTCGTCGGTCAACTTGGCGAGATTGTTGAAGCTACCGAAGGTGACCCCGTCGGCGGTACTCGCCGGAAGCGCCGAGAGAGCGGGTGCCTCGGCCGGCGGATCGAACACGGCGTAGCCGGCGGCGAGGCGGACCAGCCGCTCGGGGCCGGGATCGCCGAGCTCCGGCGGATCGAGCCAGCGATCGGTGATGCGCGCGTCGAACGCCGAAAGGCCGGTGGTCGACACGTGATTGATCGCCGCTACTTGGACCGGCGCATGCCGGGGCACGAAGCGCCGCCGGTCGGCGGCGAGATACCCGGTCACGCAGACCAGCACGTCGATCCGATCGCTCCGGATCCGGCGGTCGAGCGCGTTGGCGTCGAGACCGGCGGTGTCCTGCCACGCGTCGAACATCGTCTTCAGGCGTGCGGTCTCGGCGTCCGGCGTCTTCACGTCGGAATAGGCGACCACGCGGAAGTGCTGGCGATTGTGGCTGCGCAGCAGCGGCTCGAGGAACTTGACGAACTGGTGTCGCCTGAAGTCGGGCGAGAGGTACCCGACGACCAGGGGACGATCCTCGGACCGGTCGTTCTCGAAGGGCGCGGGGGCCGGGCTGGCGGCTTCGACCCGGCGCCCCCAGGCGCGATTGACGGCGATCACCTCGGCATCGTCGGAGACGAAGGACAGCGCGAAGATCAGGTTTGAGGCAGCGCCATCATCGGTTGGATCCAGCGCGACGGCGCGGCGGTAGTGGGCGACGGCCGGCACGACCTCGCCGAGATCGCGAAGCGCGTTTGCGCGGTTGAACCATGCGGCCTGCCGGCTCGGGGCGAGCGCAAGCGATCGGGCAAGCGCCTTCAATGCCGAGCCGAGGCGGGCTTCCGCCGATGCACACTCGGCGAGGACGAACCACGCATCCGCGTCATCCGGTGCGAGAAGTGCGGCGCGGCCCGCCCAGCGGATGCCCGGCCCGCCGAGTCCGGCGGCGAGATTCGCGACGAGGTCGCCGCGGCCGGGCGCCAGTGATACCGCTCGTCGATAGCCGGCGCGGGCACCGGCTACGTCGCCGAGGGCCCTCGCCGCATTGGCGAGGTTGTTGTGGATCAGCGCGTCGTCGGGCTTTCGCCGCGCGGCCTCGATGAGGAGAGCTCGCGCCACGTCCGGCCGGCCGCCGTCGAGCGCGGCGACGCCGAGGCCGGCCATCGCACCGGCATTCTCCGGCGATTGCTGAAGAATCGCCTGATAGATTCGGACGGCGTCGCCGATGCGGCCCGCGGCGTGGTGCGCGACGGCGTCGGCTAGGTTTGCCCCGTTCATGCGAAGGCTGGCCGCCCTTGCCGGGGCGGGCTAAACATCGCCTTGCCGATGGAGAAAATGTCGATGCCCATGTCTTCCGATGAGATCACCATGAGGGAAGCGGCGTGATCAAGGCGCGCCTTCGCTTGCGGCTGATGGCCGGCGAGGAGATCGCGATCGGCCCCGGCAAGGCCGACCTGCTGGCGGCGATCGAGGAGACCGGATCGATCTCGGCCGCCGGCCGCCGGCTCGACATGAGCTACCGGCGCGCCTGGCTCCTGGTCGAGACGATGAACCGCTGCTTCCGGGTACCGCTGGTCGAGGCGGCGAAGGGCGGCTCCAAGGGCGGCGGAGCGAAGCTCACCGAGCTCGGTACCGAGGTGCTGAAGAGCTATCGCCTGATGGAAGCGAAGGCCGAGAAGGCCATATCGGGAGATGTGGCCAAGCTTCGCCGTCGCATGGTCGAGCGCTGATGGAATGGTCCGACGACGCCTTCGTGCTGGCGGCTCGCCCGCATGGCGAGAACGCGCTGATCGTCTCGCTGCTGACGCGCGATCACGGACGGCATGCGGGCTTGGTGCAGGGCGGCGTCTCGCGCGGCAAGCGGCCGGTCTACGAGCCGGGGAACCGCGTGAGCGCGATGTGGCGGGCGAGGCTCTCCGAGCATCTGGGCGCATGGCAATGCGAGATCGCCGACAGCGCAGCGGCGCGGTTCATCGACGATCCGGTGCGTCTCGCCGCACTCGCCTCCGCGGCAGCGGTCGCCGACCAGGCGCTGCCGGAGCGCGAGCCGCACCCGCGCGCCTATGACGGCTTTCTCGCCTTCATCGAGGTGCTGGAGTCCGAGGTGTTCGGCGCAGGATATGTCGGCTGGGAGCTTGGACTGCTGGCGGAGCTGGGATACGGCCTCGATCTCACCCAGTGTGCTGCGACCGGGGCCAATGACGACCTCGCCTATGTCTCGCCGCGTACCGGCAAGGCGGTATCGCTGTCGGCGGGGGAGCCTTACCGCGACCGGTTGCTGCACCTGCCAGGCTTCCTGATCGGCCGCGGCGAGGCCGGGCCGGAGGAGGTCATGGCAGGCTTGGCGCTGACCGGGCATTTCCTCGAGCGCCACGCCTTTGCCCCGCATAACCGTGGGATTCCGCCGGCCAGGACGCGATTTGTTGACCGTCTGGGCCGTTCGGCTACTATATCTAGCTAAAGCCTTTTTCGAGGTTACGAGATGACTGCGGCCCCTGACGGCGACATCCGCCCGACGCCGCTCGCCGAGGCGTTGAGCGAGCGATACCTCTCCTATGCACTGTCGACCATCATGGCGCGCTCGCTGCCGGACGTGCGCGACGGGCTCAAGCCCGTGCACCGCCGCCTGTTGTTCGCGATGCGTGAGCTTGGCCTCGCTTCGACCGGGGGCCCCAAGAAATCGGCCCGCGTCGTCGGCGACGTCATCGGCAAGTATCACCCGCACGGCGACGTCGCCGTGTACGAGGCGCTGGTCCGTCTTGCCCAGGACTTCGCCCAGCGCTATCCGCTGGTCGACGGCCAGGGCAACTTCGGCAACATCGACGGCGATAACGCCGCGGCGATGCGCTACACGGAAGCGAAGCTGACGGCGGTCGCCGAGCTTCTGCTCCAGGGTATCGACGAGGACGCGGTCGACTTCCGCGCGACCTACGACGGTGACGGCAGCGAGCCGATGGTGCTGCCATCGGCCTTCCCCAACCTGCTCGCCAACGGGTCACAGGGCATCGCGGTCGGCATGGCGACCTCGATCCCGCCGCACAACGGCGCCGAGCTCTGCGACGCTCTGGTCCATCTGATCAAGCATCCCAACGCCAGCGTCGAGACGCTGGTACAGAAGGTGAAAGGCCCCGACTTCCCGACCGGCGGCGTGCTGGTCGAGCCGCAGGCGAGCGTGATCGAGGCCTACAAGACCGGCCGCGGAAGCTTCCGGCTCCGTGCGCGCTGGAAGGTCGAGAAGCTGAGCCACGGCCAGTACCAGGTGGTGGTGACCGAGATCCCCTATCAGGTGCAGAAGTCGCGCCTGATCGAGAAGATCGCCGAGCTTCTGACCGAGAAGAAGCTGACCGTGCTAGCCGACATCCGCGATGAGTCGACGGAGGACGTCCGGCTCGTGCTCGAGCCGAAGGCGCGGACGATCGAGCCCGAGATGCTGATGGAGACTCTGTTCCGGCAGACCGATCTCGAGGTCAGAGTCCCGCTCAACCTCAACGTCCTTTCGGCCGACGGCACGCCGGGCGTGCTCGATCTCAAGATGGCGCTGCGCGCCTTCCTCGATCACCGCGAGGTGGTTCTGACGCGGCGGACGAAAAACCGGCTCGAGAAGATCGAGCACCGGCTCGAGATCCTCGCGGGCTACCTGATCGCCTACAAGAACCTGGACGAGGTGATCCGCATCATCCGCGAGGAGGACGAGCCGAAGGCCGTCCTGATGAAGACCTTCAAGCTGACCGACGTGCAGGCGGAAGCCATCCTCAACATGCGCCTCCGGGCCTTGCGCAAGCTCGAAGAGCTGGCGATCCGGAAGGAGCACAAGGAGCTGTCGGCGGAGAAGGCCGACCTCGTCGACTTGCTGGCGAACGAGGGGCGGCGCTGGCAGAAGATCGCCGAGGAGCTGGGCGAGGTGAAGAAGCGCTTCGCCCTCAACACGCCGCTCGGCAAGCGCCGGACCGAGATTGCCGACGCGCCGGCCATAGCCGACATCCCGCTCGAGACGATGGTCGAGAAGGAGCCGGTGACCGTCATCGTCTCCGACAAGGGATGGGTCCGCGCCGCCAAGGGCCACATCGAGAACGAAGGCGAGATCAAGTACAAGGAAGGCGATCACAGCCGCTTCGTGATCCGCTGCGAGACGACGGACCGGCTGCTGATCTTCGCCTCGAACGGACGCTTCTATTCGATCCCGGTCGACAAGCTGCCCGGTGGGCGCGGCTTCGGCGAGCCGCTGCGCCTGATGATCGACATCCCGAACGAGCACGAGATCGTGCAGGTCATGCTGCACCGGCCCGATGGCGGCAAGCTGCTGGTCGCCTCCGACGACGGCCGCGGCTTCATCGTCGAGGAGTCGGAGGTCGTGGCGCAAACCCGCGCCGGCAAGCAGATCATGTCGCTCGCCGACGGGGCACGCGCAGTCGTGGCGGTACGCGTTGCAGGCGACGCGGACGCGATCGCGACCGTGGGGGAGAACCACAAGCTCCTGATCTTCAAGCTCGACGAGGTGCCGGTGATGGCGCGCGGCCGCGGCGTAACCTTGCAGAAGTACAAGGATGGCGGCCTCAAGGACGCGATCACCTTCAAGCTGAAGGACGGTCTCTCGTGGAAGCAATCCGGCGGCAAGACGCGGACGGAAACCGACATCAAGGATTGGATCGGTTCGCGCGCCCAGGCCGGCCGCCTGCCGCCGCGGGGCTTCCCCAAGAACGACAAGTTCGGCGGGGTGTGAGCCTTAAGGGTAGGTGTATTTGAGGTCGCGGGCGCCGGCGAAGCCCTGCTCGGCGAGCTTCGACCAGCCGATCAGGTCGCGCCGTTGCGCGAGATAGACCTGCGCGATCTTGGCGACCTGCGGGTCCGCGTCCTCGGCGAGTTCACGCATGAGCTGGCCGGCGGCATTCCCCTGGGCGACGACGACGTCGCGCGGCATCTGGCGAAGCTGGGCTCCGTTCCGCGAGGTCAGGGCGTGGAGCGCCGGGCCGGCCCGGAAGGCGAGCTCGGCCATCATCTCCGAATTCTCCATTGCGGCGACGCCTTCGACGATGGCCTTGAGGTCGGGCGAGAGTCCGTCGAACTTGGCCTTCGAGACCAGCAACTCCACCGCGACCGATGGTTCGTTGACGCCGGGCCAGTAGTAGAAGCGGGCCGACTTGTGAAGCTCGAGGCCGAGGTCCGCTGCAGGGCCAAGGCCGTCGGCGGCATCGATCGCCTTCGACTGGAACGCCCCCGCGATGTCGCCTGCCGGCAGTGACACAGGTTTGGCGCCGATCCTTTCCAGGACCTGCGCGCCGAAGCCGCTCATGCGGATCTTCAGTCCCTTGAGGTCGTCCGGCTTCTTGATTTCCTTCTGGAACCAGCCCGCCATGCGCGCGCCGGTGGAGCCGCAGAGGATCGGCCTGACCCCGAACGGTTCGGCAAGCTCCTCCCACAGGCGCTGGCCGCCTCCGTAGCGAAGCCAGGCGATGTGCTCGTCGGCGCCGAGGCCGAACGGAACCGCGGTGAAGAATGGGAACGCCTTCGACTTCTCGGTATGGTGATAGGCGCAGCCATGCGACATCTCGGCGGTGCCGTTGGCGACCGCCTCGAAGCCCTGCAGCGGCGCCACGAGATCTCCGGCGGGATGGACGCGGATCACCAGCCGTCCGCCCGACAGCTCTCCGACACGCCGCGCAAACCGCTCGGCGCCGGTCCCGAGTCCCGGGAGG
>JBGALV010000064.1:0-30066 GCA_044223515.1 Alphaproteobacteria bacterium | reverse complement strand
GATCCTAGCCGAGGAATTTCGGTCGCCGACGCTCATCGTCATCGGCCGTGTCGTGTCGTTGAGTGAGCAGCTGGCGGCCCCTCGAAAGGCCGGATCGGCATCGGAGGTCCACCGTGTTCCGCGGCTCGTGGTGGCTTGAGGGGATCGTTCTGGCGGTCGCCCTCGTGATGACCGCCGGGGCGTCGGCAGCGGACGCTCCGTCGGCCCGGCGACAGACCGAGCTTCGTCGTCTCCTCGATCACGATTGCGGCTCGTGCCACGGCCTGACCCGTCGAGGAGGTCTGGGGCCGGCCCTGTCGTCCGCTGCGCTCGACGACCGGGATGATGAGGTCCTCGTCGACACCATTCTCTACGGCCGCCGAGGGACGCCGATGGCGCCCTGGGGATTCGAGGTGTCGCGAAGCGAAGCGCGTTGGCTCGTCGATCTGATGCGCGGGAGGTGAGGCGATGAAGGGTATGGCATTCGTCACGGCTCTGCTCTGTATGCTCGGCGCGGCGCCGGCGCCGGTCACGGCTCAGGATCTCGCTCCGTCGCTCAGGGGGACCGGCGACCTGGGGCTCGTGGTCGAGCGGGCGGCCGGTCGCGTGGTCGTCGTCGAGACGTCGACGCCGGCGCGGCTCTACACGATCGACGGGCTTGGCGACCTGTCTCACGCCACCGCCGTCTTTTCCCGCGACGCACGGTATGCCTTCGTCTTCGGGCGGGATGGCGGGCTGAGCAAGATTGACCTCCTGGCCGGCCGGCTGATCAAGCGAGTCATCCAAGCCGGCAACAGCATCGGTGGGGCGATCTCGCAGAACGGGCGGATCATCGCGGTCTCTAACTACGAGCCGGGCGGCGTGCGCCTGTTCGATGCTGATACCTTGGCCCCTTTGTCCGAGATTCCTGCGATCGGGGAGGGGGGGAAGCGCTCGAAGGTCGTCGGTCTCGTCGACACGCCCGACAATGGTCTCGCCTTTTCCCTCTACGAGGCCGGGGAGATCTGGACTGCCGACATCACCGAGCCACGATCGCCGAGGATCACCCGTTACCGCGACGTCGGCCTGCTTCCCTATGACGGTATGATCACGCCGGACGGGAGGCACTATGCCGCCGGGCTGTTCGGCGAGGACGGCGTCGCCTTGCTCGATCTGTGGAATCCGGCAGCCGGCGTGCGCCGCATTCTCGACGGGTACGGCCACGGCGCGGAGCCGCTTCCGATCTACAAGATGCCGCATCTCGAGGGCTGGGCGACGGTCGGCGATCGGGCCTTTCTTCCCGCCGTGGGTCGGCATGAGATCCTTGTCGCCTCCATGACCGACTGGCGCGAGGTCGGCCGGGTCGCCGTTCATGGTCAGCCGGTATTCGCCGTCGCGCGGCCGGACGGGCGTCACGTCTGGGTGAATTTCGCGCATCCTTTCAACGACGTCGTCCAGGTGATCGACGTGCCGACGCTCTCCATCGTCGCCACGCTGAAGCCTGGCCCGGCGGTGCTGCACATGGAGTTCACGCCGCGTGGCGATCAGGCGTGGGTTTCGGTGCGTGACGAGAACCGCGTCGATGTTTACGACACCAGGCGTCTCGAGCGGATCGCGAGCATTCCGGCCGATAGCCCCAGCGGGATCTTCCTCACCGCGCGGGCCGGCAGGCTCGGCTACTGAGTCGCGACGATGGCTTCCGACTCTGTCGCCCGCGCCCTGATCGAGCGCTTCCAGCAGCGGATGCCGCTCGAGTCTCGCCCATTCGCGGCCATGGGGCGCGAGGTGGGGGCTACCGAGGCGGAGGTTCTTCAGGCGCTGCACGACCTGGATGCCGACGGCACCCTCAGCCGGGTCGGTGCCGTAGTGCCGCCCGGCGTCCTCGGGGCCAGCACATTGGCGGCCATGGCGGTTCCGCCGGAACGGCTGGCTGACGTCGCTGCCCTCGTTGGAAGCTACGTCGAGGTCAATCACAACTACGAGCGCGCGCACGATCTGAACCTGTGGTTCGTGGTCACGGCCACGGACAAGAGCCGCCTCGACGACGTGCTGTCGGAGATCGAGCGGCGGACGGGGATCGAGGTGCTCGATCTGCCGCTGGAGCGCTCCTACCGGATAGACCTGGGATTCCCGGTGTCGTGGACCTGAGCGCGCTCGACCGGGAGATTCTGGCCTGCGCCGCGGAGGGGCTCGCTCTCGTCCCAGAGCCGTTCGAAATCCTGGCGAGAAAGCTGGGTGTGGACGCCGATGTCGTCATCGACCGGCTGCGGGCGCTTCGGGAGGGCGGCGCGGTCAAGCGCCTGGGCCTGGTGGTCAGGCACCATGAGCTCGGTTTCCGCGCCAATGCCATGGTCGTCTGGGACATTCCGGACGATCGGGTCGACGAGCTCGGCGAGCGGATCGCCGGCCATCCCTTCGTGACGCTTTGCTACCGGCGGCGGCGCCTGCCGCCGCGCTGGCCCTACAATCTTTTCGCCATGATCCACGGCAAGGAGCGGCACGTGGTCATGGAACAGATCGATCAGCTGAATCGAAGCCTCGGCCTACAGGATCGGCCGCAATCCGTCTTGTTCAGCCAGACCCGCTTCAAGCAGCGCGGCGCCCGCTACGACACCCGCGCTGCCGTCGCCTCTCCGGAGACCGCATGGACGATCTCGACCGCCGCATCGTGAACGCCCTCCAGGGAGGATTTCCGATCGTCGACCGGCCCTTTGCCGAGGTGGCGGCGAAGCTCGGCGTCGATGAGGAGGTCCTGATCGAGCGTCTCCGCGCGATGCTCGCGGGGGGCACGCTCAGCCGTTTCGGTCCTCTATTCGATGCCGAGCGTCTCGGCGGAGCCTTCTGCCTTTGCGCCATGGAGGTACCGGATGATCGCTTCGATGAGGTGGCTGCGTCGATAAACGCGATGCCGGAGGTCGCGCATAACTACGCTCGGGCGCACCGGCTCAACATGTGGTTCGTGCTGGCGACGGCGGAGCCGGCGGAGATCGATCGAGCGATCGCCAGGATCGAGGCGGCAACGGGCCTTCCGGTGATGGCGATGCCCAAGGAGGCCGAGTACTTCATCGGCCTCAGGCTGGTGGCATGAGTGTCTCGGTGATCCTCGACGCGGACGATCGCCGCCTGGTCCGGGCCACCCAGGCCGGACTTCCGCTGGTCTCGCGTCCCTATCATGCCGTCGCCGAGCGCCTAGGCATCCCGCCTGAGGAGGCGATGGCGCGCCTTCGTGCGCTGATGGCACGGGGAGCCATCCGCCGGATCGGCGCCGTCCCCAACCACTATGCGCTGGGCTATCGGGCCAACGGCATGACCGTCTGGGATGTGGCCGATGAGCAGGTGGACGGTCTCGGAGCTGCTGTCGGTGCCCTCGATTTCGTCACCCATTGCTATCGGCGGCCGCGTCATCTCCCCGGCTGGCCCTACAACCTGTTCGCGATGGTTCACGGGCGGGATCGGACCGAGATATCCGCAAAGGTCGAGGAGATCGCCTCGGTCCTCGGGGCGGTCGCCCGCGCGCACGACATTCTCTACTCAACCCGGATCTTGAAGAAGACCGGGCTTCGCATCACCGGCTAGGAGCACGCTTCATGTTCCGGATCACCAACCTGATGCAGGAAGTCCTGAACCCGTCGCCGGCTCGCGGGCGCCGGGCGCCGCCCGGCCCGGTCGTGATCTGGAATCTCATCCGCCGATGCAATCTTGCCTGCAAGCACTGCTATTCGCTCTCCGGCGACCGGGACTACCCGGGCGAACTGTCGCGCGACGAAGTCTATCGGGTGATGGACGATCTTCGCGCGTTCGGGGTTCCGGTGCTGATCCTCTCCGGCGGCGAGCCGTTGCTGCGTCCGGACATCTTCGAGATCTCGGCGCGGGCCAAGGACCTCGGATTCTATGTCGGGCTCTCGTCGAACGGCGCGTTGATCGATGCGGCCACGGCGGATCGCATCGCGGACGTCGGATACAACTATGTCGGCGTCAGCCTCGACGGCATCGGCGCGACCCACGACAAGTTCCGCCGGCGGGAAGGCACGTTCGAGCGCGCCCTCGCCGGGATCCGGCACTGCCACAGCCGCGGGATCAAGGTCGGACTCCGCTTCACCATGACCGTCGACAACGAGGCGGAGCTACCGCTTCTCCTCAACCTGATGGACAGGGAAGACCTGGACAAGTTCTATCTCTCGCATCTCGTGTATGCGGGGCGCGGCAATCGCAATCGTGGGGACGATTCCGCCCATCTGAGCTCGCGGAAGGCCGTCGAGCTTCTATTCGAACGGGCTCTTGCCGACCTCGAGGCCGGACGGGCCCGGGAGTACGTCACCGGCAACAACGACGCCGACGGTGTTCACTTCCTGCATTGGGTCGAGCGGCGCTTTCCCGAGCGGGCGGCCCATGTCCGGGCGAAGCTGGTCGAGTGGGGTGGAAACAGCTCGGGCTGCGGCGTCGCCAACATCGACAATCTGGGCAACGTTCATCCCGACACGATGTGGTGGCACTACAGTCTCGGCAACGTGCGGGAGCGGCCATTCTCCGAGATCTGGACCGACCTCACCAACCCGATCCTGCGGGGGCTGCGCGAACGCCCGCGAAAGATCGGCGGCCGGTGCGGGGTTTGCGCGCATCGCGACATCTGCAACGGAAACACGCGCGTCCGGGTCTTCCAGCTCACAGGCGATCCCTGGGGCGAGGATCCGGGATGCTATCTTGACGACGACGAGATCGGTGTCACGCAGACCGGCCCGAGACTCACCGTGACGCCGTTCGTGAAGCCGCGCCGCCCGGCGGCGTGACCCTCGGAGATTGACCATGCGTCTCGCCGCACTCGCAGCTTTCGCCCTCGCCGCAACGATGCAGGCGGGATGGGCACAATCACCGCAGATGGCCGATCGGCTGTTCACGGAGAACTGCGCGCAATGCCACGGCGCGGATCGGCTCGGCGGCAGCGGCCCCGCACTCATCCCCGAGGCTTTGGAGCGCCTGCGTCCGGCAGAGGCGCAGGCGGTGGTCGCCAATGGCCGCATGCAGACGCAGATGCCGGCGTTCGGCGACAAGCTGAGCCGCGACGAAATGGAAACGCTCATCGCCTATGTCCGCTCACCGCTGCCCGCCGCCCCGCGCTGGGGCCTGGACGAGATGATGGGTACCCATTTCGTTTCCCGTGCGCCCGCGACGCTGCCCGACAAGCCGACCTACATCGCCGACCCTCTCAATCTGTTCATCGTCGTCGAGGCCGGCGACAGCTCGGTGACAGTGCTCGACGGAGACAGGTTCGAGCCGATCACGCGCTTTCAAAGCCGCTTCGCCCTGCATGGCGGACCCAAGTTCACGCCCGACGGGCGGTTCGTCTACTTTGCATCTCGGGACGGATGGATCACGAAATACGATCTCTACGCGCTCGATGTCGTCGCCGAGATCCGTGCCGGAATAAACACCCGCAACATCGCGATCTCCGGCGACGGCAAGACCGTCATGGTCGGCAACTATCTGCCCCACACGGTCGTGCTGCTTTCCGCCGAAGATCTCACGCCCATCAAGATCATCGAGGGCACCGACCGGGCGGGCAAGGCGAGCTCGCGGATCTCGGCCGTCTACCAGGCGCAGCCGCGTAACAGCTTCGTCGTGGCTCTCAAGGACATTCCCGAGCTCTGGGAAATCTCCTGGCTCGCGGATCCGCCGCCGGTATTTGCCGGCTTCGTCCACAGCTACACGCCGGGCATGACCGAGGGGCTTGCGGAGAAAGGGCCGTTCCCGATCCGGCGGATCGCGCTGTCCGAGCCGCTCGACGACTTCTTCTTCGACCCCGCGTACCGGAACCTGCTCGGTTCGTCGCGGGGCGGGGGCAAGGCGGTGGTCGTCAATCTCGATGTCGGGCGCGAGATCGCCGAAATCCCGATGAGCGGCCTCCCGCATCTGGGATCCGGCATCACATGGGTTCGGGACGGCCGGTCCCTGATGGCGACGCCGAACCTCAAGGAGGGAATGATCAGCGTCATCGACATGAAGACCTGGAAGCTGATCGAGCGGATCCCGACGCTGGGCCCGGGATTCTTCCTGCGCAGCCATGAGAACACGCCGTTCGCCTGGGTCGATGCCGGCTTCAGCCGGGACAAGGATGCGATCCAGGTCATCGACAAGGAGACGCTTTCGGTGGTCCGGACCTTGCGGCCCGCGCCCGGCCAGGCCGCATCACATGTCGAATTTAGCCGTGACGGTCGGTATGCGTTGGTCAGCATCGCCGAGCAGGACGGCGCCCTGGTGGTGATCGATTCCCAGACATTTTCCGAAGTGAAGCGCCTGCCGATGCGAAAGCCGTCGGGCAAGTACAACGTGTTCAACAAGATCACCAGGTCCGAAGGGACCAGCCACTGATCGAGACTTGACGAACGTCAAGGCTCGCGCCTCGCCGAGGTTCTACGGATGTAGCGATCTGCCATCCCCCACCCGAGGGCGAGGGTCCTTGGATCGCTGGACACAGTTCCTGTCCGTGCTTGCCGCTCTGCTGAGCCTGTTCGGCCATGCGTATTCGGCGGAGATCAGCGCCGATCTCCTGCGTGAGGTGTTCCCGGCGGCGGCCCGGTCCGGTCCCATGGAAGGCAATCCACCGGCGGCGAGGGTTTTCGACGAGACCCGCGGCATCGGGTATGTCTTCTTCAGCCAGGACGTCATCGGATCGCTCGGCTATTCCGGCAAGCCGATCGACGTCGCCGTCGGGCTTGCGGATGACGGGCGTATCACCGGTGCGCGACTGATGCGGCATCAAGAGCCGATCCTCATGCTCGGCATCAAGGATGCCGAGCTCCATCGCTTCGTGACGTCTCATCGGGGCCTCGCGGTCGACGCGCCGATCGCGGTTCGGGCAGCGGTTCCCGATGCGTCGCGACCGGATGCGATCTCCGGTGCGACCGTGACGAGCCTGCTGCTGAGCGAGGCCATCCTGCGCTCCGCCCGTTCGGTCGCTCGATCACGGCGGTTGCTGGGGGAAGGGGCCGGCAAGACTGGACCGCTCGACCTGGACAGCTTCGAGCCGCGAAGCTGGGACGCGCTTCGCGCCGAGAGCGCCGTCGCCCAACTCCGTTTGACAGGTGTTGACCTCGCTCGCCGGTTCGGCGGCCCGACGAGCACGGCTGCGGACGCCCTGTTGATCGATCTTTTCGCGGCCCTCGTCACGCCCGCCGGCATCGGCCGCAACGTGCTCGGCGATCGGCAGTTCAACGATCTCGCCGGTGGGCTCAAGGAGGGCGACCAGACGATCCTGATTGCGGCCAACGGGCTTTATTCATTCAAGGGCACGGCGTTTACGCGCAGTGGGCGTTTCGACCGCGTTCGCGTAGTCCAGGGCGCGAGGTCCTTCGTCTTCACCGCCGAGGGGCATAGGCGGCTGTCGACCCTCGCCACCGGCGCTCCCGAGTTTCGCGAGATCGGGATCTTCACCATTCCCGCGGCTTCAGGCTTCGATCCGGGCACGCCCTGGCAGCTCGAGCTCGTGGTCGACAGCAGCGATCCCTCACAGCCGCCGGCCGCGTTCTCTCTCGACTATCGGATCCCGGACCGCTTCATCCGTGCCGCTGCCGCCGTGTCGACGCCGTCGGATGCGTCGGAACTCTGGCCGTCGGTCTGGCGGGATCACCGCGGCCGGATCCTCGTGACGGCCGCAGTTCTCGTCGTGCTGACATTGATCCTGATCCTCCAGGAGAGGCTGGCACGCCATCGGGTCCTCTTCACGCGCCTCCGCACAGGATTCCTGATATTCACGCTCGCGTGGCTTGGATGGTACGCGTCGGCTCAGCTTTCCGTCGTGAACGTGCTGACCTTCGCGCATGCGCTTCTCAGCGGGTTCCGCTGGGAATTCTTTCTTCTGCAGCCGATCGTCTTCCTGCTCTGGGGTTTCGTCGCGGTGGCGCTGCTCTTCTGGGGGCGGGGCGTCTTCTGCGGCTGGCTCTGCCCGTTCGGCTCGCTCCAGGATCTCGTCCACCGCCTGGGCCGTCTTCTGCGGCTGCCGACGTTGCGCCTGCCCTTTGTCGTGCACGAGCGTCTGGTCGCCCTGAAGTACGTCTTCTTTCTCGTGATATTCGCGCTCTCGCTGAACTTCACCGAGCAGGCTCTGCTCGCCGCCGAGGTCGAGCCGTTCAAGACCGCGGTGGCCCTCAAGTTCCTGAGGCCTTGGCCGTTCGTCGCCTACGCCGCCTCGCTTCTGATCCTTGGTCTGTTCTGCGAGCGCGCGTTCTGCCGCTACCTGTGCCCGTTGGGGGCCGGTCTCGCGATCCCGGCCCGGCTTCGGCTGTTCGAGTGGCTGAAGCGCAAGAAGCAGTGCGGGACCGAATGCCAGATCTGTGCGTCGCGCTGCCCCGTTCAGGCGATCCATCCGGATGGGCGGATCAATCCCAACGAGTGCATCTACTGCATGAACTGCCAGCATCTCTATCACGACGACTCGATCTGCCCGCCGCTGATCGCGCGCCGTCAGAGACGGGAGGCCCGCGGCGGCGGTACTGGCACCGCCGGAGCCGGGTCACGCGCATGACCACCGGCAGATCCATGACGCGCCGGCGCTTCGTCGCGATCGCGGCGGCAGCCACGGGCCTTCCGCTGTTTCCGACCAGCGTCGGCGCGGTGCCGCAATGGTCCTGGGAAGGAACCGCCCTCGGTGCTGCCGCTCGGATCCAGCTCTGCCACCCGGATCGAGGCCTGGCGCGCGACCTGATCGGACGCTGCATCGCCGATCTCGACCGCCTCGAGGACAGCTTCAGCCTCTATCGCGGCGAGTCCGAGATTTCGCGGCTCAACCGGGACGGCGTCCTCGTCGATCCGTCACCGGACTTCGTCGCGCTCATGCGTCAGGCGCTGAGCTGGAGCGAGCGGACCGGGGGCGCGTTCGATCCCACCGTTCAGCCGCTCTGGCGTCTCTACGCCGACCACTTCGCCGCGCCAGGCCATGACCCGTCCGGACCGGCGCCCGGCCAGATCGCGGCCGTCCTCTCGGTCATCGATCACCGGGCGATGGATGTCGAGCGCGAGCGAGTGGCATTCGCCAGGCCCGGCATGGCCGTCACGCTCAACGGCATCGCCCAGGGTTACATCACCGATCGTATCGTGCAGCGGCTCAGGGAGAGCGGCATCGAGTCGACGCTCGTCGAGATGGGTGAGATCGCAGGCGTCGGGCTGCGCGGAGACGGGCGCTCCTGGCAGATCGAGATCGCGGGCGCGCCGAACGATCCGCAGGCTCTTCTTGCGCTCAGCAACAAGGCGGCAGCCACCTCGTCGGGGGCAGGGACGCCGTTCGATCCAACCGGGCGCTTTCACCACTTGTTTCTTCCCGGCACGGGTGCGTGCGCCAACGAGTGGCGTGCGTTGACCGTCGTCGCGGCTTCGGCGACTGCGGCCGACGCCTTGTCGACTGCCCTGTACGTGCCGCGCGCGCGGTGCCCACCGGATCGTCGCCGGCCTCGCCGAGAAGGGATCACCGGTCGAGGTGATCGCGCAATGTGCCGATGGCCGTCTCGACCGCTGGCAGAGTTGATACCCGCTGTGAATTCCCAACCGGCAATCCCTGAAAGGAGCCATCTCATGAAAATCTTCACGCTCGGCACCGTCGCCCTGGCTTTCGTCTCGCTGGGGCTAGCATCCGGATCGGCGGCAGCCGACGAGGCCGGTGAAAAGGCCTTCAAGAAGCACTGCGCCACCTGTCATACGGTCGAGGTCGGCAAGAATCGCGTCGGCCCCAGCCTCCACGGCGTGATTGGCCGGAAGGCGGGTCAGGTCTCGGGCTTCAAGTATTCCGAGGCCAACTCCAGCTCGGGTGCCGTGTTGGACGAAGCCTACCTGGAGAAGTACCTGACCGATCCGAAGGCGGCGATGCCCGGGAACAAGATGGTTTCAATGGCGTCAAGAACGAGCAGGAGCGCCGCGCCATCATCGCCTACCTGACGGAACATAAATGACGCCGGCATCCGTGGCGTAAGCGGGACACGGCTCGATGGAGACGCTCGCCCTCGCCGTTATCGGCATCGTTCTCTACTTCGCCGCCGACTGGCTGGTCGACCGCCTGGAACGGGCGGCCGGCCGGCGGTTCGCGTATCGGACCGTGCTGTTCTTCGCGATCCTGCTGGTCTTGGCTGCAGGGACCCTGCAGGGACTGCATTTGGCATTCGGCATCCGCAACTTGACCATCGTCAAGGCGCCTCGGCGTCGTTGACCACGCCAACTCGGCGGACCGTCAGGAGGTCCGCAATGTCCAACGCACCCGGCCAGTCACCGAATTCCAGGTCTGAGGATGGCGTCGGCCGCGCTCCCGTCATGCAACGCGTCCTGGACAATCCATTCCTGCTTCTTTTCCTCGGCGTCACCATCCCGACCGTCTTCTACGTGCTGTGGGCGGTGATGGAAATCGCCCAGATCCCGATCGCCAAATAGTCGAACGACCCGACGATCAAGCGAGGAAGACCACGCCATGGCCATCCATCCCCCGAAACAGACCGTCTGGTGGAACGAGCCGGTCGAGCGATCCGAGCTGGTTTGGATCGCCGTCGCCTTCCTTTGGGGGCTCGTCATGTTCGCCACGATGGTCGCCTGGCACATGATCGGCCGGCAGAACCTCTCGAACGAGGCCTATCGGACGACGCCGGAGTCCTTCCTTGCCCGCACCGAGGCTGCGGCCGAAAAGTACAAAGTGCGCGAGGAAGGCGACACCGGCATCCCGGTCGTGCGTCCGCCGCCCGGCGGCGACGCCTACATGCTGGCACGCCTGTGGGAATGGTGGCCGATCCTCGAACTCCAGAAGGGGCAGAGTTACCGGCTGCACATCTCGTCGCTCGATTGGCAGCACGGTTTCTCCCTGCAGCCGACCAACATCAACCTTCAGATTCACCCGGGATACGAGATGGTGCTGACCGTCACGCCCGAGGTGACTGGTCAGTTCTCCGTCGTCTGCAACGAGTTCTGCGGCATCGGTCACCACACCATGGTGGGCCGGATCCACGTCGTCGACCCAAAGTAGCCGAAAGGTCTGCTCGATGGCCACGCAATCGGAATTCCGCATCTGCCCCGATACCGGGCTCAAGGTCCACCTTCCGGCCGAAGCGCTCATCAAGGCGAATGCGGTCGTCGCGGTGATCTTCCTGGCGATCGGCGGGCTCTTCGGCCTTCTGGTCGCGCTAACGCGTTGGCCGGCCGTCCACCTTCTCCCAGCGGAGTGGTTCTATCTCGCTCTTACGGCGCACGGAGCGGACGTTCTGTTGTTCTGGATCGTCTTCTTCGAGATGGCGGTCCTTTACTTCGCCTCGGCCATCCTGCTCGGATCGCGCCTCGCGGCGCCTAGGTGGGCCTGGGCCGCTTTCGGCCTGATGGTGGTCGGCGCGCTGATGGCCAACGTCGCGGTGCTGCAGGGTGAATCCTCCGTGATGTTCACCTCGTACGTGCCGATGAAGGCGGCCCCGCATTTCTACCTGGGGATAATCCTGTTCGCCGTGGGGGCGCTGATCGGGTGCTTCGTTTTCTTCGGAACACTGGTCATCGCGAAGGAGGAGAAGACCTATCAAGGCTCGATCCCGCTGGTGACGTTCGGTGCGCTGACGGCGGCCATCATTGCGGTCTTCACCATCGCCTGCGGCGCCATCATCCTGGTTCCGACCCTGCTTTGGTCGGTCGGCATCATCAGCTACATCGATCCAATCGTCTACAAGGTCGTCTGGTGGGGAATGGGGCATTCCTCTCAGCAGATCAACGTCTCGGCACACGTCGCGGTCTGGTACGCGATCGCGGCCATCGTGCTCGGCGCCAAGCCCCTTTCGGAAAAGGTGAGCCGGACGGCCTTCTTCCTGTACATCCTGTTCCTGCAGCTCGCGTCGGCGCACCACCTCCTGGTCGAGCCTGGCATCAGCTCGGAATGGAAGATCTTCAATACGAGCTACGCCATGTACCTCGCGGTGCTCGGAAGCATGATTCACGGCCTGACCGTGCCGGGCTCGATCGAGGCCGCGCAGAGGCGGAAGGGCTATACCAACGGCATCTTCGAGTGGCTCCGGAAGGCGCCGTGGGGCAATCCGGCCTTCTCCGGAATGTTCCTTTCCCTCGTCATGTTCGGCTTCCTCGGCGGCATCACGGGCGTGATCCTGGGAACCGAGCAGCTCAACATGCTCATGCACAACACGCTCTACGTTCCCGGTCACTTTCATGGGACCGTGGTCGCCGGAACGACGCTTGCCTTCATGGCGATCACCTATCTGCTCGTGCCGCTGATCTTCAGGCGGGAGCTGGTTCTGCCGGGGCTCGCGCGCTGGCAGCCCTATCTCTTCGGCATCGGCGTGGCCGGATTGTCCCTGTTCATGATGGGGGCCGGCACTCTCGGCGTCGCGCGACGCCATTGGGACATCTCGTTCAGCGACGCACGCCTCACCTTCGAGTTTCCGGCGGGCGCCTACCTGATGCTGGGCCTCAACGGTCTTTCGGGTGTCCTGGCCGCGATCGGAGGATTCTCGTTCATCGTGGTCGTCGTCGGCTCGATCCTCTTCGGGAAGCGCAGGGACGTGCCGGAAGGCGCTGCCGCCCCGGCGCCGGTGCCGACGACCATTGCCAGCTACGGCAGCGAAGGCACGCTGAAGCTGCCGGGGACCATCACGCTGATCACGGTCTTCTTCGTCTCCTTCGTCCTCTACTACTACGTGAACTGGAAGTATCTGGCCGCCGTCTGGCCGTTGCGCTGAGCGGAAGCAGGGAGATGGCCCGATGACGGTCAGCTTCAGCGACATCTCGAACGTGCTCAAGCTCCGGATCGGCACGTTCATCGCCCTCAGTGCCGTGGCCGGGATGTTGATCACCCCGGGACCGGCGCAGCCTTCTTGGCGGGTTGCCGTGCTCGTCGTCTCGATCTTGATGTGCGCGTCGGCGGCCGGTGCCTTCAACCAGTTCTTCGAGCGTGACCTGGACGCGCGTATGACGCGGACGCGCAACCGGCCGTTCGTGGCCGGCCGGCTTGCCGCCGGTCCCTGGTGGCTGGCCGGCATCGCGCTAATGCTTGTGGCGGGTACCGGCCTGGCGGCGATGCTGGGGTGGGTGGCCGCGGCCTACGTCCTGCTCGGAGCCCTGACCTACGGGGTGGTCTACACCGTCTGGCTCAAGCGCCGGACGGCCTGGAACATCGTCGTCGGGGGGCTCTCGGGCAGCTTCGCCGTGCTCGCCGGTGCGGCCGTCGTCGACCCGACGCCGAGACCGTTGCCCGTGGCGCTCGCGATGATCCTCTTCCTCTGGACGCCCCCTCACTTCTGGAGCCTCGCCCTGGCACGCCGAGACGACTATGTCGCGGCTGGCGTGCCGATGCTCCCGGTCCTCCTGCCACCCTTCGCTTCCGCGCGCGTGATCCTCGCTCACGCCGTGGTCTTGGTCGCGGTCTCGTTCGTCCCGGTGATATTTGGGCTCGGCCCCGTCTACTTCATGTCGGCGGCGGTCGGCGGCGCGGTCCTGATTGCTTTGTGCCTCAGAATGGTCGCCGATCCGACGAGCCGGCGCGCGATGGGCGCGTTTCTGGGATCCCTGGTGCAGCTCCTCTTCGTGATCTTCGGCGTGACCCTGGAGGCGCTGTGAGGTCGTTCTCGGCAGCGCTGTTGGGAGCGGCTCTCGCGACGCTGGCGGCGTGGGGAGGAGCGGAAGCCTCTTCCGGCGAAGCAGGCAGGCTCGACGAGCCAAAGGTCCTTTCCATCAGCGCCGCAGCCGTGGGCAGCATCGTGTCGGACGGCAACTTCACCGACCATCATGGCCGCCGGATGGGCTTCGATCAGCTTCGTGGCAAACCGGTGGTGATGCCGCTCATCTATACGAGCTGCTACCACACGTGCCCGCTCATCGCGGAGAACCTGCTGCGTGCCGTTGCCGCCGCCCGGCAGAGCCTGGCGGCGGACTCCTTCCAGGTCGTGGTCGTCGGATTCGAGGCCGGCGTGGACACGCCTGAGCGGATGCAGGCCTTCGCCCAAAGCCAGGGATTGGACAAGCCGGGCTGGACCTTCCTCAGCGGCGATGCGGCGTCGATCGAGACGCTCGTCCACGAGGTGGGATTCACATACGAACGCTCGCCCCGGGGGTTCGACCATATCGCGCAGACGACGATCATCGACGGCAAAGGGCAGGTCTACTGGCAGGTGTACGGGTCCGAGTTCAAGAGTTCGGCCATCGTCGAGCCGTTGAAGCAGCTGGTGTACGGCCGTCCCGTGAGCTTCGGCGATCCGACGACCTGGTGGTTGCGCCTGCGTCTACTCTGCACCGTCTATGATCCCGCACAGGACCGCTATCGCTTCAGCTACGCGATCTTCATGGGCATTCTGGTCGGCGTCGTCTGCCTCGGCGGCACGGCTTGGTTCCTGATCCGGAACTGGACGCGACTGCGCTCCGAGCGTGCCTGAGGCGCGGAAGGCACTGCCAGGATCTCCAGTGTCAAAGACCAAGCGCACCCTGAAGACCCTGTTCTCGATGCTCGAGCATGGCCTGGACCGGCTCTTCGGGCCGTCGTGGAACCCGCTGCACAATCTCGGCGCGCTCGGATTCTTCTATTACTGGGTCGTCGCGGTCAGCGGCATCTACCTCTACATCGGCTTCGACACCGGGGTCGAGCGCGTCTACAGCTCGATCGAGCGGCTGACCTACGGGCAATGGTACCTCGGCGGCGTGATGCGGAGCTTCCATCGCTACGCCTCCGACGCCCTCGTCGTGATGATGCTTCTGCACCTCACCCGCGAATTCGCCTACGACAGGCTGCGCGGGGTCCGCTGGTTTTCCTGGTTGACGGGTGTGCCGGTCCTCTGGCTCGTCTACGCCTCCGGCATCAGCGGCTATTGGCTCGTCTGGGACGAGCTGGCTCAGTACGTGGCGATCGCCACGACGGAATGGCTGGATACGTTGCCGATCTTCGGCGAGCCGATCGCGCGGAATTTCCTGGCGGGAGACAGCCTCGACGACCGGTTCTTCACGCTCCTGACCTTCCTTCACATAGCGATTCCACTGATCCTGCTGTTCGTCCTTTGGCTCCATCTGCAGCGGATCACCAGGCCGCGTATCAACCCTCCGCGCGGACTCGCGGTCGGCACCATGGTCATGCTGCTGGCGTTGTCCCTCGCGCACCCTGCGATCAGTCATCCCCCGGCTGATCTCTCCAAGGTCCCTGGGGCCCTTCATCTCGACTGGTTCTATCTCGCCTGGCTGCCGCTGTTCGACATCCTTTCCTACAAGACCATGTGGATAGTGGCCGCGGCGACAACCGGACTTCTCTGCCTGATGCCGTGGCTTCCTCCGCTGCGCCGGCCGAAGCCGGCGGTGGTGGATCTCGCGCACTGCAATGGTTGCTCGCGCTGTGTGGCGGACTGCCCTTACTCGGCAGTCGCGCTGGCTCCTCGTTCGGACGGGCGTCCGTTCACCCAGGAAGCCGTCGTGAACCCATCGCTCTGCGTCTCGTGCGGCATCTGCGTCGCGTCATGCCCGACATCGATGCCGTTCCGTCACTCGGCCGATCTCGTCACCGGGATCGACCTGCCCGAGCCTTCGCTTCAAGTCCTGCGCGAGCGGGTTCATGCGGCAGGGGCTCGGCTGAGCGGGTTTCCCCGCGTGCTCGTCTTCGGGTGTGACAATTCGGTGTCTCCGGACGAGATCGCCGACGCCGCGACCGCCATGGTTTCGTTCCCCTGCGTCGGTGCGCTTCCGCCATCGTTCATCGACTATGTCCTCAGCCGCAAGATCGCCGACGGCGTGTTCGTCACCGGCTGTAGCGACGGAACCTGCATCGATCGGCTGGGCATCGAATGGACGGAAGCCCGGATTGCCGGAATTCGAGACCCGCGCCTGCGAAAGCGCGTTCCGCGAAGCCAGATCGCGACCGGCTGGGCGCACGCCCACCAGGGCGCCAGGCTGGCAGGGGACATTCGGGCGTTCCGGCAGCACCTTGCGGATACGGCTGGATCGACGGCGGCCGCGGTGTCCGGTGCCGAGGAGGCAGTATGAGCCTCGGCATCCTGCGTCTTGTGGGGCAGGGCGTGATCTATGCGGGATTCGCCGGCCTCGTCGGCTATTTTGCCGCCGCGCCGGACTATCGCTACCGTCCCGATGATCGCGCCGAGATCAAGCTCAGCTTCAGTCATGGCGGACAGAGACGCGACTGCCGCGAGCTGACGGCCGCCGAGATCGCCAAGATGCCGCCGAACATGAGGGTCACGCGCAGCTGCTCTCGCGAGCGTCTTCCGGTCGTCCTCGAAGTCGAGATCGACGACAAGCCGCTCTATCGGGCCGTCTTGCCTCCGAGCGGCGTTTCAAAGGACGGCCCGTCACGGGTCTATCAGCGGTTCGGGGTTCCGACCGGACAGCACCGCTTGACCTTGACGCTGATCGACAGCGGGCGAAGCAGCGGTTTTGACTATGCACGAACGATCGACGTCGAACTCAAAGGCCGGCAGAACCTCGTCGTCGATTTTCGACCCGAGTCCGGTGGCTTTGTCCTTCGTTAGGGAGGAGAGGCAATGGCTCTGCTCGAGTGGCGGGACGAGTTCGAGATCGGGGTCGAGGAGGTCGACTTCGAGCATCGCGAGCTCTTCAAGCTCATCAACGACATCTACGGTGCGACAAGCGCGGATCTAGCCGGGACGGCGGATGTCCTCGGCCGGATACACTCGGCCATTTCGGCCCACTTCGCCCTCGAGGAAAAGGTCATGCGCGAGGCCGGGTATGCCTCTTTCGAGGCGCACAAGGCCGACCACGAAGATCTTCTCGACGACCTCCGACAGATCATGGACGGGTTCGACGAGGGCGTCTTCACGCCGGGATCAGAGCTGGATTCCATCCTGGCGAACTGGTTCGGGCATCACTTCAGGACGCATGACGCCCAGCTGCATCGTGCCTTGGGTGCCCGTTCTTAGGAGGCCATTCGCTTCAGCAGGGCAGCTCGCTTTGCCTGAAATTCGGTCGTCTCCAGCACCGCAGGATTCACGACGGTCGCCGGCAGCCTGCCGCCGGCGAAGGCCCGGAGTTCGTTCGCGATGACCGCCAGCACATCGCGGCGTAGCTCGTAGGTGTCGCAGACGGCGTGCGGGGTGAGCACGACGTTGTCGAGAAGGGTCAGCGGCTCTCCCGACGGTACGGGCTGCGTCTCGAAGACATCGATCCCGGCGGCTGCGATCCGTCGCTCCTTGAGCGCCGCGGTCAGCGCCGCCTGGTCGACGATCGGACCCCGCCCGACATTGACGAATGTCGCGTCCCTCCGCATCAGCGCGAACTCGCGGGCGCCGATCATGCCGCGCGTCTCCTCGGTCAAGGGCGCGCAGACCGTGACGAAGTGGCTCTCGGTGAGGAGGCGATCGAGCGGCACGGCTTCGGCACCGATGCGGGCCGCGCGCTCGGGCGTGAGGCGCGGCGAGTAGGCGAGGGCGCGCATGCGGAACGGCTGGCAGATCCGGATCAGCTCGCCGCCGATGCGGCCGGGGCCGATGACGCCGAGCGTCTTGCCGTAGATCTCGCGTCCGCGGTGATGCTGGCGGTCGTCCCATCGGCCTTCGCGGGTCAGGCGATCCTGGGCGACCATGTTGCGGGCCGCGGACAGCATCAGCGCCAAGGCCCCGGCGGCCGTGCCCTCGGTCAGCGCGTCCGGCACGTTGAACAGCATGACGCCGTGACGCGTCAGCGCGTCGATGTCCATCTTGTCGACGCCGACGCCGGCCCGCGCCACGACCGTCAACCGCTCCGCCGCCGGCGCGATCGAGGTTTCGGGCAGGTACTGGCCCAGCATCAGCAGCATGTCGGCGTTTACGAGGTCGGCGGGGAGCACGGCGGCTGTCTGCGGTGCCGCAGGCAGCAGCACCAGGTCGACCAGATTGGCGAGCGGATCGAAGACCTCGAAGCCGATGTCCTTCGGACGGTCGGTGCCGATCGTATGAAGGTAGTCGCCGCTGGCGACGATGCGGATGCGCCCGCCCACTAGAAGCGCTCGGCCCAGCCGCTCTTGAAGAGAGGAAGGAAGGCGTCCTTGTCGAACGGGTACGCGAGCGCCACGTCCGGGCGGAATTCGCCGACGCCGAGTCCGGGCCGGTCGGGAATGTCGTAGTGCCCGCCGACCGGCTTCGGCGCGTGGTCGAGCAGGTCGAACCGCATCTCGACGTCGTACTCGCAGAAGCTTTCCTGCATGACGAAGTTCGAGGTGCAGGCGTCGAGCTGCACGGCGGCGGCGGTCGCGACCGGGCCGAACGGGTTGTGGAAGGAGACCGGGATGTAGGCGGCGTCGGCGATGGCGGCGATCTTCTTGCCTTCGAGGATGCCGCCGACATGGATAAGGTCCGGCTGCAGCACGTCGACCTCGTTGGTCGAGAGCAACGACTGCAACAGGTAGCGGCTGGTGCAGCGCTCGCCGGTCGCGAGCCGCGCCTTGATCGACCGACCGACCGCGGCCAGCGCGCCGTGGTTGTCGGCGTCGACGGGTTCTTCCATCCAGTAGAGGTTATAGGGCTCGAGCTTCTGGCAGACATCGACGGCCGCGCCGACGCTGAAGCGGCCATGGGCGTCGATCAGCACCTCGACGTCGGGGCCGACGCCCTGGCGCACCGCGGCGACAAGGTCGACCGCTTTCCTGATTTCGGCGGCGGCCGGGTCACGGCCGGAATCCCCGAAGGGATCGAACTTGAGGCCGCGATAGCCCTTCTTCGCCACGGCGGCAGCGGCCTTCTCCATCTCGGCCGGGGTCTTGGCCTGGCCGTACCAGGCGTTCGCATAGGCGGGAAGGCGGTCGTACATGCGCCCGCCGAGCAGGTCGTAAACAGGGCGGTCGAGCGCCTTGCCGACGATGTCCCACATCGCCATCTCGATCGCGGCGATGGCGCTGTTGATGATCGGGCCGCGCATGAACTCGTTGCGCAGCATGTCGTTGAACAGGCGTTCGATCGAGAAGGCCGAGGATCCGATGATGTAGCGGTGCGCCAGCTGGTCGATGGCGGCGGCGACCGCCTGCGGCTGGTACTCGAGCGATCCTTCGCCGACGCCGGCGATCCCGTCGTCGGTCTCGACATGCGCGAAGACGCAGTTGCGCCAGCGCATGCCGACCACATAGGCCGTGACCTTGGTGATGCGGCAGGCCCGGCGGGTCGCCTTGGAGGCGGGGATCGTAGGGCTCATCCGCGCAGCAGCTGCGGCAGGCCGGTGGAGAGCACCGGGAAGAACACCAGGAGAAGGATCACGCCGATCTCCGCGTAGAAGAACAGCGCCAGCTCGGACCAGAGCTGCCGCATCGTGATGTTGCCGATCTTGCAGGCGACGAAGAGGCAGATGCCGACCGGCGGCGAGATCAGGCCGAGGGTCACGCTGACGATCATCACCATCGAGAAGTGGATGTCGTCGATGCCCATGCTGCGGGTGATCGGCAGCAGGAAAGGCGCCAGCAGCAGAAGGGCCGGGCCGGCATCGAGGGCAAGCCCGATGATCAGCAGAGCGAAGACGCAGACCAGAAGGAACAGGGTGGGCGAGCCCTTGAACAGGCTGACGACGCTGGCAAGGCCCTCGGCGATGCCGCCGACGATCAGGACGTAGTTGACGATCTCGACTGCCGCGATCAGCAGGAACAGGCCCGCCGTAAGGCGTGCCGCACTCCGCATCGCATGCATCATGTCGCCGAAGGTCAGGTTCCTGAACACGACGACGCCGAGGAAAGCCGCATAGGCGACGGCGACGCCGCCGGCCTCGGTCGGGGTGAAGGCGCCGGAGAGCGTACCGATGACGATGAAGGCCGGCAGGCTCAGAACCAGCAGGCCGTCGCGGATCAGCTTCGGCATCTCCGCGCGCGCGACCGTGATCGTAGAGATCGGGAAGTCGCCGCTGCGACCCTTCCACATGATCACCGCGGCGTTCGAGACGCCGAGCAGGATTCCCGGGACGATACCGGCGAGGAACAGGTTGAGGACCGAGAGGTCGGCGACCGCGGCATAGAGCACCATGATCACCGAGGGCGGGATGATCGGGCCGATCACCGAGGCGGCCGTCACCAGCGCTGCGGCGAAGGTCTTGCTGTAGCCCTCTTTGTGCATCCCGTTGATGAAGATCTGGCCGAGCGCGGCAATGTCGGCGACCGCGGTACCGGAGATGCCCGAGAACATCACGGCGGCGACCACGGCGGCATAGGCGGTGCCGCCTCGGACGCGGCCGACCAGGATCTGCGCCAGCCGGATCAGCCGCTCGCTGATGCCGCCGCGGTTCATGATCTCGCCGGCGACGATATAGAAGGGTGCTGCCATCAGCACGAAGCTGTCGAGGCCCCCCATCATCTTCGAGACGACGTTGAGGAGGGATTCGCCGTCCCACCAGAGTGCGACCGCGGCGGCGAGGCCGAAGGAGTAGCCGATCGGAAGCCCGGTCGCGAGGATGACGGTGAGCGCGATCGCGACGACGAGCATCATGACGGCCTGTCCTCTTCGCCGGCCAGGCGAGGCCAGGCTGCCGCCAGGAGCTTGTGGATGGAAACGATCAGGATGAGGGCGGCGCCGATCACCGTCGCCGAGTAGACCCAGATCATCTTGATGCCGGCCGCCGGCGAGGTCTGCATGCCGTTCATGATGCAGTACCGGGTGCCTTGGTAGAGCACGATGACGCCGAAGATGATCGTCAGCGAGTTCAGAAAGATCTGATGGAAGCGCTGGAAGCGCTGGTTCTGCACGTCCAGGAACAGGTTCATGTCCATGTGGTCGCCGTACTGGCTGGCGGCGGCCGATCCGAGGAAGGTGAGCCAGATCGTGGCGTAGCGGATCGCTTCCTCGGTCCAGAACATGGGAGCGTTCATCACGTAGCGGGTGAAGACCTGCGCCACGTTGAGGAGGACGGTCACCAGCAGGAGCCAGCCGACGGCGTGGTCGGCGACCTTGGCGAGAGACCGGGCTATGGCGTGGAAACTACGCATAGGGCACCCGAGGGCGGGAAAAAGATCGGCCCGGAAGCGGGTGCCTCCGGGCCGGGTAGAGCTAGCTCAGTTTGCGTAGGCGCGCTTGGTCGCCTCGTCGACGGCGACCATCAGCTTGTCAACCAGCGGCTTGCCGACCTCGCCGGCGATGAACTCGATCACCGCACCCTGGGTCTGCTTCTTGAAGGCTTCCTTTTCGCTCGGCGAGGTCACGTAGACCTTAGTGCCGGCCTGGCGGATCTTGTCGATGGCCTGGATGCTGTCCATGGCCTTGCGCGAATTGGCGACCTCGGCATGGACCTTGGCACCGTCGATCAGGATCTGCTTCTCGTCGGCGGAGAGCTTCGAGAAGACGCCGTCGTTGATGACGATGAAGTGGATGCCGTAGATGTGCTCGTTCACCGACATGTACTTCTGCACTTCGTAGAGGCGGCCTTCCCAGATGGTCGAGGAGGCGTTCTCCTGGCCGTCGACGACGTTCTGCTTCAGTGACGTGACGAGCTCGGGATAGGCGATCGGGGTCGCGGCCGCACCCATCGACTTCATGAAGTTGACGTAGACCTGCGACTGCATGGTCCGCATCTTCAGGCCCTTCATGTCGTCCGGGCCCTTCACTTCACGCGTGCTGTTGGTGATGTTGCGGAAGCCGTTTTCCGAAAGCACCAGCGTGCGAATGCCGGTCGCCTTCCGCATGTCGTCGTTCAGATCCTTGACGAACGGGCTCTTCATGAACTCCCACGCCACCGGCGAGGAGGCGAAGAGGTAGGGGATCTGGAAGATCTGCATCGGCTTGTGGAAGCTGCCGAGCACGGAGTCGTCGGTCAGCGCCATCTCCAGAGTGCCGTTCTTCACCTGCTCGGTGACCTGGAGAGAGCCGCCGAAGGTGTTGAAGAAGAGACGGATCTCGATCTCGCCCTTGCTCTTGAACTCGACGTACTCCTTGAGCGCCTTCATGCCCAGGATCTCGCCGCCCTGGCCATCGGGGGCGCCGATGGAGAATTTGAGAGTAGTCTTGGCATCGGCCCCGCCGGAGAGGACGAGGGCGATCGCGCTTGTCGCGGCAAACATCAGCTTACGAAGAGACATGGTTTTCCTCCCGATTGTTGTCGTACGCCCGACGCGGCCTTTTGCGGCCGTTTGAACACATCACAACATCATCGACAGCGGTTCTTCCACCAGCTTCTTGAAGGCGGCGAGGTACTCGGCACCGACGGCGATGGCGAGCGCATCGCCCCGGACCACCGGGCGACGATCGCCGGCGCCGATCGCCAGGATCGCGCCCTGCGGCGGGTTGATGACGGCGGCGAATTCCTTGACCCCGTACATGCCGAGGTTCGAGATGGAGAAGGTACCGCCCTGGAATTCCTCGGGCTTCAGCCGGCCTGCGCGGGCGCGAGCCGCCAGGTCCTTCATCTCGGACGAGATCTGAGCCAGGCCCTTTAGGTCGGCGTTCCTCACGATCGGTGTGATCAGCCCGTCCGGAATGGCGACGGCGACCGAGATGTCCACGTGCTTGTAGCGGCGGATCGCCGCTTCCGAGTAGCTGGCATTCACCGCCGGTACCTTGCGAAGCGCCAGGGCGGCGGCCTTGATCACGAGATCGTTGACCGAGAGCTTCACGCCGTCCTTCTCGGACGCCGCGTTGAGCTCGGCGCGCAACTCGAGGATCGCGTCGATCTCGCAGTCGATCGAGAGATAGAAGTGCGGCGCCTGCTGCTTCGACTCCGTGAGCCGGCGCGCCACGACCTTGCGCACGTTGCTGTTCGGCAGCTCGTCATAGGCCGGCATGCCCGGCATCTCGGCATGCGCCGGTCGGGGAAGAGGAACCGCAGGCGCGGCAGCGGGCACTCGAGATCCGCCGGCGATCACGGCTTCGACATCGGCACGCACGATGCGTCCGTCGGGGCCGGAGCCCGTCAGCGTCGAGAGATCGAGCCCGGCGATCGCGGCGAGCCGCCGCGACAGGGGTGTCGCGAAGCGACGCCCGCGCGGCGTCGTCGCCAGCGCGGTCACGGGCGCTTCTCCAGGAACTGCGGATTGACGCAGTTCAGGAGCCGGCCGTTGGCGACGTACTCGACCACGACCTCGACCGATTTGCGCCGGAGGTCCTCGATGCTGGAAGGGCTGTAGAAGGCGGCGTGCGGGCTCAGGACGAGACGGCCCTCGATCCACGCCTCGCCCTTGATCCAGGCCGCGACCAGCGGGTGGTTGGCATCGGCGGGTTCGGTCGGCAACACGTCGAGACCGGCACCGCCGACCCTGCCGCTCCGGATCGCCGCGCCGAGCGCGCCCAGGTCGACGATAGGCCCGCGCGCGGTGTTGACGATCACGAGGCCGGGCTTCGCCGCCATGAGCGCTTTCGGCCCGACCATGCCGCGCGTTTCGTCGGAGAGGGGCGCGTGCACGCTGACCACGTCGGATACGCCCATCAGCTCTTCGAGCGTATGCACGCGGGCGAAGCCGGCGGAGAGTTCGGTCCCGGTCGGCAGATAGGGATCGAAGAAGACGATCCTCATGCCGAAGGCCTGGGCGCGGAGCGCGGCGGCGAGACCGATGCGGCCGAGCCCGATCACGCCGAAGGTGGCGCCGCGGAGGCGCTTCACCAGCGGTGCCGCACCGAAGCGCCAGCCCTGGGCTGGATCCGGTCGCAGGATCTGCTGATATGTGGCGGTGCCGCGGGTCAGCGCCAGCATCAACGCGATGGCGTGGTCGGCGACCTCGGTCGTGCCGTAGTCGGGTACGTTGCTGACCGGCACGCCGCGCTTGCCCCAGCCCTTGAGGTCGGCATTGTCGAATCCGACACCCGAACGGACGACGATCTTGCAATTGGGGAAAGCGTCGGGATCGGCGCCGATCTGCTCGACCGCCGAGTAGTTGATGATCGCGTTGTATGAGGCGCAGTCGGACACTGCCAGCGGCTGTACCTTCCCGGGCGTCCAGCGGCGAAGGTCGATGGAGGCGCCGGAACCCAGCATGCCGCGTTCCATCACCGCGTCGTCGTCATAGCCCCAGTTCACCATCAGAAGGCGCATCGTTCGTTCCTCGATCTCAGGCTGGTGCGACGACGGCGATCTGCTGACCCATCTTCACCACGGTGCCCGCCTGCTCGAGGATCTGCGCGATCTTGCCCGTTGCCGTCGCCTCGACCTCGACGACGGCCTTGTCGGTCTCGATCTCGACCACCAGCTCGCCGGCCTTCACAGGATCTCCGACCTTCTTGAGCCAGCGGACGATCTTGCCTTCGCTGACGGTCAGGTCGCCGAACGGCATCGTGATCGCCTCGCCGGCGAGGGCCGGCTTCGCCTGCGGCAGATGTGCACCGTTGCCGGAGCCGGGCTTCGGCGCCGCCTGCGCCGGGGCGGCCGCCGGCGCGGCGGTCCGGCCGAGACCGCTCCGGGCGCGGCGCGGGGCCGGGGCCTTGCCGGCCATCACGTTGCGGGCGCCGGCGACGACGGCCTCGGTTCCGACCAGCATCGCCTTCTCCAGGACGGGCGCGAAGGGATGGGTCATCGCGTCGGTATGCAGGCGCGCGACCGGCGCGTCGAGATAGTCGAAGGCGAGCTCGTGCATTGCCTGGCCGAGCTCGGCGCCGATGCCGCACATCGACCAGCCTTCGTCGGCGATCAGCAGGCGGCCGGTCTTCTTCACGCTGTCGGCGACGGTGTCGACGTCGAGGGGCTGGATCGTGCGGAGGTCGATCACCTCGCAGGAGACGCCTTCGCCCTGCAGGATCTCGGCGGCCTCGAGGGCACGATGGACGAGTTGTCCGGCCGCGGCGATCGTGAGATCGGTGCCCGATCGCGCGATGCGGGCGACGCCGAACGGCACCACATGGTCGCCGGCCGGCACCTCGCCCTTGCTGGCGAACAGCGCCTTCGGCTCCAGCATCAGCACCGGATCGCCGGCGCGGAGCGCGGTCTTCATCAGCCCCTTGGCATCGGCCGGCGTGGCGGGCACGCAGACGATCAAGCCCGGCACATGCGCCCAGACCGGATGGTACATGCCGCTGTGGTGCGGGCCGGCGGAGCGGACCGCGCCCGCGCCGACGCGGATCACCATCGGCGCGCTCATCTGGCCGTTGCTCATGTAGCGGAGCTTGGCTGCCTGCAGCACGACCTGGCCGGCAGCCTCGAAGATGAAGTCGGCGAACATCAGGTCGGCGACGCAGCGCACACCCGTCGCCGAGGCGCCGAGCGAGGCGCCGGTGAAACCCAGCTCCGAGATCGGCGTGTCGACCATCCGATGGCCGCCGAACTCCTGATAGAGGCCCTTGGTGTGCGCGAAGGTGCCGCCGCGCTCGCCGGTGCCTTCGCCGAAATAGACGATGTTCGGATCGCGCCGCATTTCCTCGGCGAGGCCATCGCGGACCGCGTCCAGCCAGCTCGTCGTCGTGGTCGGCACGTTCGAGGGTGGCAGGGCGAGGGCGGCCGGCGGATTGATCGGCTCGGCATAGATGTGTCGGTCGACGGTTGCCGGATCGGGCTCGGGCGAGTTGCGGGCGAACTCGATCGACGCCTGCACGACGCGGTCGATCCGTGCCTCGATCTCCTCGAGATCTGCCGGTCTGGCGATCTTGAACTCCCTGGTCAGCCGGTCGGCGAGGATCCGGATCGGGTCGCGCTTGGCCCAGGTATCGACCTCGGCCTGGGTACGATAGGAGCCGGTGACCGTGTCACCCTCGTGATGGGCGACGGTGCGGTAGGTCTTGGATTCGATCAGCGTCGGCCCGTCGCCGCGCCGAGCGCGCTCGGCCGCGGTCTTCATCACCTGCCAGACCGCGATCACGTCGTTGCCGTCGACGGCAACGCCGGGAATGCCGTAGGCCGCGGCGCGGGTCGCGATCTCCGGGTTCAGCGTCGCCATCGAGAGCGGCGTCGCGGTCGCGTAGAGATTGTTCTCGCAGACGAAGATGGTCGCCGCCTTCTGCACGCCGGCGAAGTTCAGCGACTCGTGGAAGGCCGCGTGGTTGGTCGCGCCGTCGCCGAAGAAGGCGACGCCGACCCCGTCCGTCTTCTTGACCTTCGCGGCGATGCCGACGCCGACCGCCGAGGGGAGGCCGCCGCCGACCAGGCCGTTGGTGCCGAAAAGGCCCGAGGCGCTGTCGTAGAGATGCATGGTGCCGCCGCGACCGCCGCAGCAGCCGTCGCGCTTGCCGTAGAGCTCCGCCATCAGCGTGTTCGGCGACATGCCCTTGGCGAGCGCGTGGCCGTGTCCGCGATGGGTCGAGGTGATCCAGTCGGTACGCTTCAGATGCGCGCAGACGCCGACCGCGGTCGCCTCCTCGCCGACGTAGAGATGCAGGAAGCCCGGGGTCTCGCCCTTGCGGCAGGCGACCTGGGCGGCGAGCTCGAAGCGCCGGAGCAGCACCATCTGCTCGTACAGCCGCATCAGCTCGGCCTTGTCGAGGCCCTTGGGCAGGCTTCCGGCCTTGACCTTTGCCGGCTTCGCCGCGGTTCGTGCCTTCGTCGCCATGGCGCGCTCCTTCAGAAGTCGCGGGAGAAGCCGGCGGTCCAGCCGCCGTCGACGGTGAGGATGTGGCCGGTGATGTAGGAGCTCTCCGGCGCCGCCAGGAACAGCGCGGCGTTGGCTATCTCCTGCGTCGTTGCCGGCCGCGCGAGCGGGATGTGCGACATCAGCTTGGCGTGCAGATCCTTGGCCTCGCTGCCCTTGTCGTGGATCCAGCGCTTCCAGTCCTCGGTCGCGGTCGAGCCCGGGGCGACGCCATTGACCAGGATGCCGTGCGGCGCGAGTTCCAGCGCCATCGAGCGGGTGAGGTTCACGACGCCGGCCTTGGCGGCGACATAGGAGCTCTGCAGCCGCATCGGCACGAGGCCGAGCACGGACGCGATGTTGATGATGCGGCCCGACTTCTGCGGCACCATCACCTGGGCGCCTTCGCGGCTCATCAGGAAGACGCCGGTGAGGTCGACCTTGAGCAGCGTGTCCCAGGCCTCGGGACGGAACTGGTCCACGGTCTTGCGGTCGTGGGCGGCGACGCCCATGCCGGCGTTGTTGACCAGGATGTCGAGCCGGCCGAACTCCTTCACCACGCGGGCGATGCCGGACTGGATCTGCTCGGGCGAGGTGACGTCGAGGCCGAAGCCGCGCGGCGCGTTGGCGCGCTTCGCCGCGTCCTCGGCGCCTTCGGCATTGCGATCTGTGTAGACGACGGTCGCCTCGTTGCGGCCGAGCGTATCGGCGATCGCAAGACCGATGCCCTGGGCGGCGCCCGTCACAAGGGCGACCTTGCCCTTGAGATCGACCTTCATGTCTCCCCCCGTCCTCGCCTGAGGCGATGACTTATTAGTAGAGCCCAGCGTCGAGGCCGGCCCGTTTGATTATCATAATATCATGACATCTTTCGGCGACGGGCAAGCGCTTTCTGAAGGCCGCGAAGTCAGCGCTGGCGGCGCTGCGTCAGGCGGTAGCTGAGCGAGAATCGATCGGCCGGATACTCGGTCAGCGCGACCTCGACCGGCTGGTTGTCGATCGTGCGATAGACGAGGCGGGTGCGCAGGAGCGGCGCGCCCCTCTCGCATCCAAGCTGGCGAGCGAGACTTTCGTTCGCGAGTTCGGCCCCTACGGTCATGCGTACGTCGCCGAGTTCGATGCCGAGTTCGCGCTGCATGACGCGAAAGACGATGACGTCGTCGAAGTCGTGGCGCGCGAGTCGGCTGCCGATGGCCGGGGCGAAGTAGATCGTCGAGACCGCGTAGGCTTCGCCGGACTTGCGCAGGATGCTGCGCAGGCAATGCATCGGCTCATCCGGATCGAGTCCGAGCACGGGCGCGATCTCCGGTGCGATTTCGCGGCGATAGCTCTTGATGTCGAGCGCGGCACCGCTCGCGGCGGCGATGATGTCGTCGATCGAGTTGATTTCCCAGCTCGCGGCATCGGCCGACGGCTTGGCGACGATGATCGCGTTCTTCGCCTTCTGCTTGCGGATCACGCCTTCGTTCTCGAGGCGCTGCAGGGCCTCGCGGACGGTGATGCGGCTGACGCCGAAGCGTTCGGCGAGCTGCGCCTCGGTCGGAAGGGACGATCCGATCGGCAGCACGCCGTCGATGATGGCGGCGCCCAGCACATCCATCAGCTGGCGATAGAGCGGGATGCCTGAGCGGGCGAGGAGACCGACCGGAAGATTCGCCCACGGCGCATCCTCCGTTCGTTGCCGCTTTCCTTGTTCGGTCACGCGCCGCACGCTTGTCGATCCTCGCCGCTTGCCGCCGGGTTGGCTCTCATACGGCCTTGGCGGGACCAAAGGCAAGCTAGGCGATCCGGCGGAAATCGATCTTGCGTGCGAGCCAGCAGCCGACCTGCACGCCCGCGATCTTGCCGGCGCCGTCGCGGCGGAACGCCAGCGTCCAGTCGCCAGGCGGCGAGAAGTCGAGGCTGCGGGGGCAGGGCAGGCGCCAGAGATCTGGGCCGGTCGGGATCAGCGGCTGCATCAGGCCGGGACCGAAGATGCCCGAGAAGGCGCCGTAGAGCGCGCCGCCGCGATCGACGCAGGTGAGCGTCGCGTCGTACTCGGCGCTGTGGAAGCTGCCGGCGATGTCGGTCGCGGCCTCGCCCTCTCGCGGCTCCAGCCTGACCGAAAGGTTCTCGCCCAGGCGATCCATCCAGAGGCCGTCGGCCGTCCGGCGCAGGCGCACGGTCGGGCTCGCGGCTTCGCTTTCTCCCTTGGGATCGAGCTTCTCGGGCTGACCGGAGAAGTGAAGCTGGATCTGGTTGTTCGGGGCCGCCTCGATCCGGGTCGCGAGGCCGGTCTCCTGGTCGAGATAGGTGCCGGCCCAGCCTGATGCCGCGTCCGGCGTCGGGCTCTTGGACGGAACGCCGAGCACGCCGGCGAAGAGCTCCTGTGCCGCCGAACGCGGGTCGGACATGTGATTGAACAGAACGACGATCGAGATCCGCGTCTCGGGCGCATAGAAGCGGAAGCTCCGCCAGCCGCGGAGCCCGCCGCCATGGCTGGTGATCCGGTGGCCGAGCAGGGTCGGCTGGGCGATGCCGAAGCCGTAGGGCGCGGGCGTTCCGTTGCGGAATGTCTGGGGTGCTGAAAGCCTCCGATAGAGGCCTTTCGCGTCGTCGCGCGTCGAGTCGATGAAGCGCTCCCAGGCGATCATGTCGTCGAGGCTGGCGGCGACGCCGGCATCGCCGGTCCAGAGGATGCGGTTGACCGCCGGGCGGAAGCCTTCCTCGAGCGAGCCCTCGTAGCCGACGGCACCGTCCGGCAGCGCGCTGGTGTCGGCGGCGAGGATCGCGCGGTCCATGCCGGCCTTGTCGAAGGTGGTGCGCAGGAGGTCGGCGAGGGGCCGGTCGGCGCGGTCGGCGAGGATGTCGCCGATGATGCGGAAGTTCTGGTTGCAGTAGGAGTAGCGCGTGCCGGGTTGGAAATGCAGGCTGCGGGTGAGCGAGATCAGGCGTTCCGCCTCCGCATCGCCGAAAGGCGCCTCTACCGGCGATCCGCAGAGCATCGCGGTCGCCCAGTAGTCGCGAAGCCCGGACTGGTTGTTGGCGAGGTCGACGGTCCTGGGCGCCGGCTCCTCGAGCTTCGGCAGGCGGGCCTTCACGTCGCCGTCCAGCGCGGACGGATCGGGGAAGCGATCGAGCATCGTGGCGCAGGTGAACTGCTTGGAGATCGAGCAGATGCGAAACAGCGTCGCCGGCGTGAACGGGATGCGGCGGTCCTGGTCCGCCCAACCCCAGCTGTGGCGGATGAGCACTTCGCCATCTCGGAGCACCGCGATGCCGCCGCCGATGCCGGCATGGGTCTTCGCGACCGTCGCCAGCGCGCGATCGAGCCCCTGGGATACACTCATCCGGCCACTCCCGTTCTGCGTGAGAGAGCCTTCCTAGAGGGTCGCCGCCTCGTCGTGCAAGGGCCTAGTCCGCGGGCAGCGGCTCGTCGTCGGGAATGACCGCGTCGATGTCGATCTCCATCAGGAACTCCGGCCGTCCGAAGCCCTGGACGATCAGGCCGGTCGAGACCGGGAACACGCCTTTCAGCCAACGCCCGACCACCTGATAGACGGGTTCGCGATGAGCGCGGTCGGTCAGGTAGATCGTCACCTTGCAGACGTGCTCGAGCCTGCTGCCGGCTTCCTCGAGCAGGACCTTGGCGCAGCGCATCGCGTTCTCGGCCTGGGCCGCCGGGTCGCCGATGCCGTGGATCCTGCCGTCGAAGTCGATCGCGGTCTGACCGCGAAGGAAGACGT
>JBGALV010000063.1:0-30583 GCA_044223515.1 Alphaproteobacteria bacterium | reverse complement strand
AGGCGGCGATGAAGATGGGCGAGGCGATCTACAAGTCGCAGCAGGAAGCGGCCGCGGCCGGCGGTGCGCCTGAAGGCGCCGCGCCCGGTGCCGAGCAGCCGCAGGCGGCGCCCGGCGGCGAGAAGGTCGTCGACGCCGACTTCGAAGAGGTCAAGGACTCCGACAAGAAGAAGTCGGCCTGATCGTCGAAACAGCGGGGGCCGAGAGTCAGGAAGGATGCAGCGATGCGTTTGACTGACACTCGGCCCCTTTCGTTTTTCTGAGCCCCAGCGTTCCGGTCATGTCCAAGCAGGATTACTACGAGACCCTCGGCGTCGAGCGCGGCGCCGACGCCGAGTCCCTCAAGCGCGCCTATCGCAAGCTCGCGATGCAGTGGCATCCCGACCGCAACCCCGACAATCCGGAAGCCGAACAGAAGTTCAAGGAGCTGAGCGAGGCCTACGACGTCCTCAAGGACGACCAGAAGCGCGCCGCCTACGACCGCTTCGGCCATGCCGCGTTCGAGAACGGCGGGCGACCCGGCGCCGGCCCCGGCGGCTTCTCCTTCGATTTTGGCTCGGGCTTCGCCGACATCTTCGACGAGATGTTCGGCGACCTCATGGGCGGCAAGCGCGGCCAGGCCCAGGGCCGCGGTGCCGACCTCCGCTACAACATGGAGATCACGCTCGAGGAGGCCTTCGGCGGCAAGCAGGCGAAGATCCGCGTGCCGTCGTCGATCACCTGCGAGGAATGCGGCGGCTCCGGCGGCGAGAAGGGTGCCAAGCCCGCCACCTGCAAGACCTGCCAGGGCCATGGCAAGGTCCGCTCCCAGTCGGGCTTCTTCACCATCGAGCGTACCTGTCCCGGCTGCGGCGGCGCCGGACGCGTGATCGAGAAGGCGTGCCGCTCCTGCGGCGGCGCCGGACGCACCCAGCGCGAGCGCACGCTGCAGGTCAACATTCCCGCCGGCGTCGAGGACGGCACGCGCATCCGGCTCGCTAGCGAAGGCGAGGCTGGCCTGCGGGGCGCGCCTCCGGGTGACCTCTACATCTTCCTGTCGATCCAGCCGCACCGCGTGTTCCAGCGGCGCGACGCCGCGAACATCGTTTGCCGCTGCCCGATCCCGATGACCAAGGCCGCGGTCGGCGGCACAATCGAGGTGCCGACCATCGACGGCACGCGCACCAAGGTCTCGATCCCGGCGGGCACGCAGACCGGCGCGCAGTTCCGCCTTAAGGGCAAGGGCATGAGCGTGCTCCGGAGCCCGCAGCGCGGCGACATGTATGTCGAGGTGGTGGTCGAGACGCCGATGAACCTGACCAAGAAGCAGAAGGAACTTCTTCAGGAGTTCGAAGCGGCGGGATCGGCCGAGAAGACCAGCCCCGAGGCGGCCGGCTTCTTCTCCAAGGTCAAGGAACTCTGGACCGATCTGAAGAGCTAGGGCTCTTCGTCTCCGTCACTCGCTCTGTGCCGCACCCTGCGGGCGGGGCAGGAGCTGGTTGCGGCGCTCGGCATAGTCCCAGGCGTCGTAGGCGGTGTTGACCCAGAGGATCACCAGCATCACGCCGGGGATGACGAGGTAGGTCAGCAACGCGAAGTTCGTGTCCTGGATCACCTTCGCGTAGTAGGCGATCGAGCCGAACAGCAGGTAGAGCGTGACGATCACCGTCACCGACGAGACCCATCCGCGGACGCGCTGCAGCGCCGGCGCGCCGTCGCGGAGGAACGCGAACTTGCCGATCAGCGCCACGGCCGCCAGCAGCGAGAGGCCGGTGATGATCAGGCTGTAGTGCTTGATCTGCGCCGGTGGCTGGCGGATCAGCAGCAGGAATCCGTACGATGCGACCAGGTCGGCCACGAGGCCGCAGCCGAGCAGCGCCAGGTAGCGCGGGTTGGACCGCAGCACCGGCGGCTTGAAGCGCCAGAAGCGGGCCGTGGTCAGCACCAGGTTCAAGAGAAGGGCGGCGAGGACGTAGATCATCGCCTAGACGCCGGCCCGCGCGAGGGGACGGATCTGGCGGCCCGCCGCATCGAAGTTGCCGGCGTCGAGCCACGCCTCGAAGCGTCGCGCATGATCCGGCCATTCGCGATCGAGGATCGCATGCACGGCGGTGTCGCAGTTGGCCCCCTTGATCCAGCGATGCTGGCGGAGCACGCCTTCGAGCGTGAAGCCGTAGCGGCGCGCGGCGCTCATCGACGCGGCGTTCGTCGTGTTGCAGCGCCATTTGATGCGCCGGTATCCGAGATCCTCGAACAGATGACGGAGCGCCAGCGCCACGGTCTCGGTGCCGGCGGTGCTCTTCTGCAAACGCGGTCCGTAGACGAGGCCGAGCTCGGCCGTTCCCATCTTCGGCTCGATCGCGACGACGAGGAACAGGCCGGCGACGCCATCGGCATCGACGACGGCGAACAGGACCTGGTCCGGCTTCGCCGACCGCTCCCGGAGAAAGACCTCGAGGGCGTCCCGATCGGCGAAGGGTTCGGGCGGCGTCGCCGCCCACAGATGCGGATGCCGGCCGACGGACTCCCAGAGACCGTCGGCGTGCCGGGCGGGATCGACCCGTTCGAGCGTGGCCGTGCGGCCCTCGAGGCGGGCGACGTCGACGGGCGGTCGCGGCGGCAGCATCATTTTTCGGGCGTCGTCGGGAAGTCGATCTTCGAGAGCATCGGCGAGAAGGCCGGGCTCATGGAGAAGGCTGGCCTGCCTCCCTTCTTGAGCTCGAGGAACCCGTTCCAGGCGGTGACGAACTTCTCCGCGTCCGGCTCCGAGTTGAAGCGCACGAAGCAGCCGACGATCTTGCCGCTCACCTTCGAGGGGCCCTTGAGGCTGGCGCGGCCCTCGAGCCCGAGGATCTCGAGGGCCTTCAGGACCAGGCCCGGGCTCGGCTCGCCCTCCGGAAACATGATCTCGCGGATGATCATGGCTGGAGAGTAAGCCCGCTGGGAGGCCAGCCATAGGCCGTCTCCCGGTGCGCCCTGCCCTCGGCCTCGAAAACGGTCTCGGAGCGTCCCAGGGGCTTCCCACCGAGCTTCTCGTAGAAATCGAGGCCGCGGCGGTTGAAATCGAAGACCCAGATGACGACCGGAGACAAGTCCGCAGCTTCCAAGGTCTGGAAGGTATCGGCCATCAACGCCCGCCCCAGGCCGCGGCCCTGATAGGGCTTCAGCAGATAGAGCTTCTCGATCTCGCCCCGGTATCCCGGGACCCGCCCCTCCTCCCGGCCGAACCAGAGGAAGCCGATGGGCTCCCCGGCCTCGGTCTCGACGATCCGGGCCCAGCGGTCGGGCGGCCGGCGCTCGAGCCGGCGATGCCAGCTCGCCGGATCATGGTGGGGGTTCCGGTCCATGCGGCCCAGGACCTCCGCCGGCATCTGGCCGGCATAGGTCTGGCGCCAGCCGGCGACCGAGAGCCGGGACAGGGTCTCGGCATCGCCCGGGTTGGCCTCTCGCCAGGAAAATCCGGGGTATGACCCGGTCATACGTCAGGTGGCAGCCGCCGCCTGGACCACCGGGGGCTGGTCATACTCGGCCACGCCAAGGGCCTGTCTTTCCCTCACCATCGCCTGCACGATGGCCCGTCCTTCCCCTTCCAGGAACTCGAGCTGGGCCTTGGACTGGGCCAGCATGTAGCGGAGCGCGAAGCGTTGCCCCTCGGCCAGGTGAACACGGGAGTAGCTCTGTAGGACCGACTGGGTCCCTCGGGCTTCGGCCAGCTTCTCGTCGGTAAGCCTGCGGAGTTCCGCGATCGGCAGGAGGTGGGCGAAGAATATCGCCACCAGGAACTCCGAGCGGAAAACATCCCGCCCCTTGGTCTTGGCCAAGGTGGTCGAAAGCCGCGCACGGCCGACATCGGTGATGCGGTAGCGCTTGCGGTCGGGGAAGCGGGCGTCGCCGGCGGCGAGCACCGTCGCCTCGCCCTCCTCGACCAGTTTGCCGAGCGCCGGGTAGATCGACCCGAAGCTGGCGTTGTAGAACGATCCGAAAACATCCTCGAGCGTCTGCTTGATCTCGTAGCCGGACGCGTCCTGAAGGGAGAGGACACCGAGGCAAAGGGTGCGGACATCCATATGACCGGTCTTCCATATCGCAGCTTGATATATCGTGACAGGACACCTGGTCGCTGTCAAGAAAATCATTGGGTTACGACAGTTTACTGAGGCCAGAACGGAGCAGATTACCGTAAAGAAGTGCTCCGCAATTGAGACAATTGCTTATCCACAGAACGCTTTACGCGGTATGACCGCACGCTTTCGGCGGTCGCTCTCGCAACCGCGAAAGGCCTCTGCCATACTCCGGCGCGAGCGAAAGGGACGACCGCGGACCTCCCCTCCGACCAAGGGAGGCGGACCGGGTTCCGGCCGCCGAAGCGGGAGGGGTCATGACTGAAGTCGCGATCGGCATCGTCGGCGCCGCCGGCCGGATGGGCCAGATGCTGGTCAAGCAGATCGGCGACACCCACGGGGCGAAGCTGGTCGCCGCCTCCGAGGCCCCCAACGGGGCGTCCGTCGGCAAGGATGCGGGCGAGCTGGCCGGGCTCGGCAAGCTGGGCGTCCCTATCTCGGGATCCCCGGACTTGGTCTTCGAGCGATCTCAGGTGGTGATCGACTTCACGGTCCCGAAGGCGACGGTCGCCCATGTCGAGCTGGCCGCCCAGCGCGGCACCGCCATGGTGATCGGCACCACCGGCCTCTCGGCCGAGGAGGGCGCGAAGATCAAGGCGGCCGCCGCCAGGGCCCCGATCATGTGGGCCGATAACATGAGCGTCGGCGTGACGCTGCTGGCCGAGCTGGTCCGCAAGGTCGCGGCGACCCTGGACCCGGCCTACGACATCGAGATCGTCGAGATGCACCACCGGCACAAGGTCGACGCCCCCTCGGGCACCGCCCTGCTGCTGGGCCGCGCCGCCGCCGCCGGGCGCAACGTTGACCTCGCCAAGGTCTCGGCCCGCGGCCGGGACGGCATCACCGGCGCCCGCAAGGCCGGCGACATCGGCTTCGCGAGCCTGCGGGGCGGCGACGTGGTCGGCGACCATACGGTGGTCTTCGCCGCCCAGGGCGAGCGGCTCGAGCTCGGCCACCGCGCCTCCTCGCGCCAGCTCTTCGCCCAGGGCGCGGTCCGCGCCGCGCTCTGGGTCGCCGACCGCGGTCCCGGTCTGTACTCGATGAAAGACGTGCTCGGCCTCACCACCTGAGAGCCATCCCCCGCGACGTCGAGCCCCCGATGTCCCACCTCTCCGCGCCCATCGCCGCCTCCGCCTCGCTCCGCGACGGCGCCTCGATCTCGCTCCGCGCGGTCGGGCCCGAGGATCGCGCCTGCATCGCCCGCGGCTTCGAGCGCCTGTCGGCGGCCTCCCGGCTCAGCCGGTTCCTGATGCCGATGCAGCGGCTCGACGGGCCGATGCTCGACTACCTGACCGCGATCGACGGGAGCCGCCACCTGGCCGTCGCCGCCTGCACCGACCCCGCCTCCAGCGGCGACGTCGAGCCGGTCGGCCTCGCGCGCTGCGTGCGCCTGGACGGCGAGCCCGACGTCGCCGAGATCGCGGTGACGGTGATGGACCCCTGGCAACGCCGCGGCGTGGCGCCGGTGCTGGTGAGCCAGCTCGCGCGCTGGGCCGATGCGGTCGCGATCCGGAAGTTCCGGGCCCTGTTCGGCTACGACAACCGGGCGATCACCAGGCTGATCGCCGGCGCCGGCATCGCTCTCGTGCCCGACGGCAGCGGCATGCTGCGCGCCGACATCGAGGTCCCTCTTATTCTTAAGATTGGCCTCAGGTTCGCGGCCCCCGCCAGCGCCTGAGCGCCAGCCGTAGCGCATCCGCGACCTCGACCCGCTCGGCCGGCGGCAGGAACTGGCCGATCGCGAGGCTGCGGCCATGCGTCGTCAGCAGCAGCTTGCCGTCGGGGTGCGGGGGATCGTCGACATCGACACGCAGCCAGTTGGGCTGGAAGCTCCAATGCTCGGCCCGGCCGTCGACCGCGTGGCGGTCGACCGTGAGCTCGGTCTCCGACAGCCGCACGCGCTCGCTCTCGCGCGCCGCGCGATTGTTGAGCCGGAACGCGAGGTAGAGCAGAGCCACGTCGAGCCCGAGGAAGCCCGTCACCGGCCATGCGCCCAGGGCGAGGAACAAGACGCCGAGCCCGAAGCTCGGCACCGCCGCTGCTGCCAGCACGATGGCGAGGCCGCGGCGGGTGAGGCTGCGGTGGGGTCGGAGCCAGGCGTCGAAGTAGAGAGCGGCGGCCATGGTTGCTACATGGGAACCCAGCGGGCGGGAGTCCATCAAGAGAAATTCGGTCGCTCGCTTAGGGCGGACCCCTTCACTAAGGCTGTCGTGCGCAAGCGCGCACTTGCGCCTTAGCTTGTGGCCCGCGCTCGCGGTTCTTACGCGAGTGCGGAAAGCGGGAGCATTGCGCCACAAGCTCGCGTCGTGAGTTCCGAGTGCAGCGTGAGGCCCGTCAAAGCTTACGAAAAATCCCGCGATACTCTTCAGCAGCCAGGTCAGGCAGAGAGGCTGCCTCCTCAAACCCGAACCAGCGCAGTTCGGTGTGCTCGTCGTTCGCGAGAACAGCCTCGCCCGACCACGCGTTCACCCGGAACAAGTGGAACCGGATTGTTTGTCCCCCATGCACGAACGGGATCACCGCGAGCGTCGCACTCTCGATCAGCGTCACGCCGATCTCTTCCAGGAGTTCGCGCGCCAAGGTCTGCCCGACGGTCTCGCCGGCTTCGCGATGCCCGCCGAGAACGTCCCACGTGTCCGGGCAGATGCGCTTGTGCGGCGCGCGGCGGCCGAGGAGGAGCGTGCGGCCACGGATCAGCACGCCACCGACGATCTCGATCAAGTCGATCGTTCCGGCCAAGCACCCGATGCGAAACGCTTTTTCCTTGTCGTCGCCATGGTGGCGGTCCCCCGTTTCAGGCTGCGAGGCTAGCGGGAGACCGCATCGCGCCCAAGCGTCGCATTGGATCCGGTCGCGATTTCGTTCACCCTCGCGGGAGGTTTCCCATCGAGGCCCATCGACAGGAGGCAAACCGATATGTCCGACCATCTTTCGCCCGCCGAGGTCGCCCGTTACGAGCGCGACGGTTACCTCTTCCCCTATGAAGTGATGAGCACCGCGGAGACCGCGGACGCGCGCAGGCGGATCGAAGCGTTCGAGCGCAGGCTGGGAGGCCCGCTGCCGAAGGAGCTGCGCCACCGTCCGCATCTCTATTCGTCCACGATCGACACGATCGTCCGCTCGCCCCGCATCCTCGACCGCGTGGAGTCGCTGCTGGGCCCGGACATCCTGTGCTGGGAGTCGGTGCTGTTCATCAAGGAGGCGAAGGACCCCGCGTATATCTCCTGGCACCAGGACGCCGCCTATTGGGGTCTCGAGCCCTACGACGTGCTGACCGCATGGGTGGCGCTGTCGCCGTCGAACCGCCGGAGCGGATGCATGCGCGTGCTGCCCGGCTCCCAGACCGGCGGCATCTCCGCCCATGTCGACACCTATGCCCCCAACAACATGCTGTCGCGCGGCCAGGAGATGGCGGTCACGGTCGACGAGGCGAAGGTGGTCGACATCGTGCTCGCGCCCGGCACCATGTCGCTGCACCACGTCAAGATCGCGCACGGCTCCGATCCCAACACCGCCGACGACCGCCGCATCGGTCTCGCGATCCGCTACATCCCGGCGCATGTCCGCCAGACGATCGGCAGGGACGACACCGCGACGCTGGTGCGCGGCAGCGATCACTACCGGCACTTCGAGCCGGAGCCGCGGGCGGACGGCGACTTCACCGAGGCCGGGCTTGCCAACCAGGACCGGCTGCGCCGGCGACGGATGGAGATCCTGATGCGTCCGGTCGCCTGATCCTCAGTCGAACGACTTCACGAACCTCGGCAGCCACAGCGCGACCTCGGGGATGAACAGCACCACCATCAGGCCGATGATCTGCAGGCCGATGAAGGGCAGCAACGACCGGAAGATGTGATCGAGGCTGATCTCGGGCGGGGTCACCGATTTCAGGTAGAAGGCCGCCTGGCCGAAGGGCGGCGAGAGATAGCCCACCTGCATGTTCATGTTGAACAGCACGCCGAACCAGATCAGGTCCATTCCCAGTGCCTGGATCGTCGGCGCGAAGATCGGCATGGTCAGCAGCATGATGGAGAACCAGTCCATGAAGCAGCCGAGCATGAGCAGGATCGCCATCATCACCAGCACGACGCCGAGCGGCGGCAACGGCAGGCCGGTCATCAGCGCCTTGAGGTAGGCGATACCGCCCAGCAGGTTGTAGACGCCGACCATGGCGTTGGCGCCGATGGTCAGCCAGATGAGCAGGCCGCAGGTCGACATCGTCGTGTAGATCGACTCCGTCAGCATGCGGACCGTGAGCGTGCGCCGGAGGGCCGCGGAAACGATGACGCCGGCGACGCCGAGCGCCGCCGCCTCGCTGACCGAGGCGAGGCCGGTGTAGATGCTGCCCAGCACCGAGAAGATGATGAACAGCGGCAGGATCACCTTCTTCAGCGCGGCGAACTTCTGTGACAGCGGGATGTTCCGGATCTCCGGCGGCGCCGGCGGCCCGAGCGAGGGATCGAGGGCGCAGCGCACCAGCACGTAGATCATGTAGATCGAGGCCAGCAGCAGTCCCGGGATGGTCGAGGCCAGGAACAGGTCGCCGATCGAGGTCGAGGTGGTGAGGCCGTAGAACACCAGCACCAGGCTCGGCGGGATCATCACGCCGAGCGAGCCGCCGGCGCAGACCACGCCGATGGCCAGCTTGGAATCGTAGCCAAGGCGCAGCATCTGCGGCAGCGCCACCAGTCCGAGCAGGATGATCTCGCCGCCGATGATGCCGGTCATCGCCGCCATCACCGAGGCCGCGATCAGCGTCATGACCGCAACGCCGCCGGGCAGTCCGCCGGCCCAGATCTTCAGGGCATCGTAGAGGTCATGGGCAACGCCGGACTTGTCCAGGATCGAGGCCATCAGCAGGAACATCGGCACCGACAGGAGGACGTAGGAATTGACGAAGCTGTAGGTGCGGAAGGTGATGATCGACAGCGCGTCGATGTCGCGGAAGACGACGCAGAAGATCACCGCGATGAGCCCCGTCGCGAAGCCGATCGGCATGCCGATGCCGATGATCAGCACGACGAAGAAGGCGAGCATCAAAAGCGAGATGGTTTGGATCGACGGGTTGAAGTCGCCGTTCCACATCCAGTCGAGCGGATGGATCGGCGACAGCCCGTCCTCGTTGGCGAAACGCTGGCTGAAGGCGGAGAGCTGATCCTCGCTCCCCAGCATCGCGGCGAGATAGAGCACGAAAACGGCCGCGACGGCGAAGGCGATCCAGACCGCCGGCGGCACCCGGCCGAGCTCCCTCATCACCATGCGGAGATTGGCGAGGCCCTGCGCGATCATCAGCAGCACGCCGAGGAACATCGTGACCTTGACCACGACCGGTGTCGGCTTGCCCCAGGCGGAGCCGCCGACCTCCCAGTCCGTGACCGCGGTATGGGCGAGACGGAAGGCGAGCCACGCAAAGGCGACGAGATAGACCAGCGTTCCGGCATATCCGATCGCATCGCAGGCCCGCTTGACCGGTGTGGGGTAGCGGTCGAACAGCGCGGAGATCTGGATGTGCTCGCGCCGTTGCAGCGCATAGGCGCCGCCGACGAGGAACGCGACGGCGATCGCGGTGGTGACGACGTCGTAGACCCACACGGTCGGAACCGAGACGATGTCGCTGGTCACGTCGTAAAGGGTGACCGCAATCGAGATCGCGTAGGCGAAGGCGACGATGCGCGCGAGGTGGAAGGTCAGACGGTCGACCGCGTTCTTGGGCGTCGTGTCGACGGCGGCCATGCCCGGCGGGGCTGCCGATTCACTCATGTCGGTTCCTTTTCGCCTGGGACGTGTCGACCTGCGGCGAGATCACCGCCCGCTCGGCCCGGCAGAGCCGGGAGAGCGGACGGCGACTGCTGATCGTTCTAGAGCTTGCCGAGCGACTTGAGGAACGCGACCTGGCTCTCGTAGATCTCCTTGGCGAGCGGGCTCTTGGTCGACCAGGACTGCCAGACCTCGCGTGCGATGGCGCGAAGCTCGCCCTTCTCCTTCTCGCCCCAGGTGACCAGAGTCTCGGGGTTGCGCTTGGCGGCGGCCTTGCGGTCCTCAAGCTCCTGGCTCATCCAGGTCGAGAGCGCCCATTCGTCGACCGCGGCGGTGATCGCCGCGCGCTGCTCGTTGGTCAGCGCGTTCCACTTGGACTTGCGGATCAGGAAGTCGACCGAGTTCATCGAGTGGATGCCGGGATAGATCGCGTAGGGCGCGATGCGGTTGTAGCCGGCCTCGTCGTTGACCGAGAGCGTGCCCCAGTCCGTCGCCTCGATCTTGCCGGTGTCGAGCGCGGTATAGACTTCCGTGCCCGGCATCACCGAGACGGCGGCGCCGAGCTTGGCGAAGATCTCGGCCGGGATGCCGTCGGGGGAGCGCATCTTGACGCCCTTGAAGTCGGCGATCGAGCGGATCGGCTTCTTCGACGGAATGGATTCGAGACCGAGGATCACCGGGCCGAGGAACACGGCGTCCCACTTGGCGGCGATCTTGTTCATGATCTCGTTGCCGCCACCCTGGTGGTACCACATGATCAGGTGCAGCGGATTGTCGTAGCCCGCGGTCAGGTCCCAGAACGCCGCGGCCGGCTCCTTGCCGCCCTGATAGGCCATGGTGCCGACGGCGCCGTCGAGGAGGCCCGACTTCACCGCATCGGCCGCGTCAGCCGCGGAGACGATCGTGCCGACCGGCAGCGCCTCGATCTGGACCGTGTTCCGGGTCGCGTCCTTCACCCGCTGGGCGAACTTCTCGAATTCCTTATGGATGACCGTGTTCGGTCCGTAGAGGCCCTGGACCTTCCACTTGTGCTGCTGCGCCTCGGCGGCGCTGGCGAAGAGGCCGACCGCCGCGACCATCGAGACCAGCCACGTCGCCCGCTTGAATGATGCCATCTGCGTTTCCCCCGTCGTTATTCGGGCTGCGTTGCTCGCAGGCCCTGCGAGGGACTTTGAGGCCAGTCTCCTCGCATCGTCAAGCGAACCGAGGCATCATGAGATGGCTTGGCCTGCTCGGCACACCGTCAGCCGCGTGCCGACTGCCGCGCGAGCAGCAGCGCTAGCGCGCCGGCCGCGAGACCCCCGAGCCCGGCGAGCTGCCAGTCGTCGGGATGAAGCGGCGCCAGATGCAGCGCGTCCGCGATCGCCGGCACCTGCACGAAGGCCGCGACCGAGGCGAGCGCCGCCGCCACGACCAGGATCGACGTCCGCGTGCGCAGGCGGCTCATCGCAGCGGTGATCGCGACGCTGGCGAGGATCAGCACCGCCAGCGCCATCGCCCGGGCGTGCGGGATGTCGTGATCGTCGCCGAGGCTCCGCACATAGCTGAATACGACGAGCGCGGCCGTCACCGCGCCGACGAGAGCGATGAGGCCCCATTCGCGCCAGCCGAAGAAGCGCCAGCGCCGCCGGCTCACCGGCGCGAGCGGTCCTGTCGGCAGCTGCTGGAACACCAGGAGCGCGGTCGGATGGATGATCAGCTCGAGCCAGACGATGTGCGCCGGCAGATAGAGCAGCGGATATCCGAGGAAGGGCAGGAGCGCGGCGGTCACGACGAGCGGGATGTGGATCATCAGCAGGTAGGCGAAGCTGAGGCGCAGGTTGCTGAAGAGCTGCCGCCCCTCGGCGATCGCGCGGACGATCGTGCGGAAATTGTCGTCGAGCAGGACGATGGAAGCGACCTCGCGCGCGGTCCGCGTGCCGCGCTCCCCCATCGCGATCCCGATATCGGCGGCCTGGAGCGCAGGCACGTCGTTGACCCCGTCGCCGGTGACGGCGACGATCTCGCCGCCGCGCTGCAGCGCCCGGACGAGATCGAGCTTCATCGCCGGCATCGCGCGCGCGACCACGTCGACGTCGTCGAGCGCCTTTCCCGCGATCGTCGCGGCGAGGTCCTCGCCGCGGATGACGCGCGGCGTACCGTTGCCGATGCCGAGATCGGCGGCGATCGCCCGTGCCGTCGCCGGATGGTCGCCGGTGATCATGAGGACCCGGATGCCGGCGCCTAACGCCTGCGCCACCGCCTCGGCCACGCCCGGGCGCACCGGGTCCTCGAAGGCGAGGAGGCCGCGCAACACATATCCGTTTCCGGGCTCGTCGCCGCTCCAGGCAGCCGGGTCGAGCTCGCGATCGGCGCAGGCAATGACCTTGTGTCCCGAGGCGGCGAGCTCCTGCGCCTGCGCCTGCCAGAGCCGGCGTTCCGTCTCGTCGGGCGCGGCGAGGTCGAGGATCGTCTCGGGCGCGCCCTTCACGGCGCAGAGGAGTCCCCCCGACGCCAGTCGCCGGACCGAGGTCTCCCGGCGGCGATCCTCGGTGAACGGAAACGTCGCCACCGACGTCTCGTCCGCCGGGGAAACGGGCACCGAGGCGAGGATGGCCTGGTCGAGCGGATCCGCGCTGGCGGCGCGCGAGGCGAGGGCGGCGATGCGGCGTACCTCCGCCTCGCTTTCCCCGGCTCGTGATACCGCGTGCGCGAGGCGGAGACGGCCTTCGGTCAATGTGCCGGTCTTGTCGGAACAGATGCAGGTGACGCGGCCGATATGCTCGACGACGACGGCACACCGCACGAGCGCCTGCCGTCGGGCGAGGCGATAGACGCCGACGCCGAGAAAGAAGGTGAAGACGACGGGGAATTCCTCGGGCAGCGCCGCCACCGCCAGCGTCATCGCGCTCACCAGCGCATCGACCAGGCCGCGGCCCTGGACGTATCGCGTCACGGCGAGCCCGAGACAGACGACCGAGGCGATGGCGACGAGCGCGAGGACCAGCGTACCGATGGCCTGCTGCAGAGGCGTGCGGTCGGAGGCGCCGATCCGCGCGCTGCGCACGATCTGGCCGTAGAGCGTCTCGCCGGCGGTGAACAGCACGCAGAACCGCGCCTCGCCCGTGAGCAGGCGCGTGCCGGCGAAGCCCCAATGGACGTCGTCGATCTGCGCGCGCTCGGCGATGCCGGGGGTGCCGGCGGTTGCCGCCTTGCGCACCGGCATCGCCTCGCCGGTCAGCGACGACTCGTCGACCTGCAGGTCGCGCCCGGCGAGGATGAGGCCGTCGGCCGGAAAAGGCTCGCCCTCGCCGACGACCACGAGGTCGCCCGGCACCAGCGCTTCCGACGCGACGACGCGCTCGACCCCGTCGCGCACGACCCGGGCCGTCGTCGCCAGGCGGCCGGCCAGGCCTTCGGTCGAGGCCTGGGTGCGCCGATGCAAGTACGCATCCATGCCGACGATCGGGGCGAGCGCGAGCGCGAGCACCGCCGCTTCCGCCGTGTCCCCGGTCCAGACGAACAGCAGCGAGGTCGCGATCAGGAACCAGATCATCGGGTCGGCGACCGTGCGGCGAAGGATATCGATCCAGCCGCGCGACGGCGCATCGACGATGGCGTTGGTGCCGTAGCGCGCGCGCCGCGACGCGACCTCGGCCTCGGTCAGGCCGTGCGCGAGATCGGACAGCTCCTGGAGGCGCTCGCCGGGCAGCGGCCGCAGCATGCGGAGACCCGCTTCAGCCTGAACCGGCGGATCGCGTCACGTGCCGCGGACGATCAGCACCGAGCACTTGGCGTGACGGACCACCTTCTCGGCATTGGAGCCGATCAGGAAATCGGTCATGCGCGGGCGATGCGCGGCCATCACGATGAGATCGGCGCCGCGCTCCGTGGCGGTGCGCAGGATCTCCTTGTAGATGTCGCCGCGCGCGACGGCCGAGGTCCAGGTCACCTCGGCCGGCATTGTCCGCCCGAGAAGGGCGCGGAGCTCGCCCTCGGCCTTGACCACGACCTCGTCGAAGGTCGCGGCGGCGAAGCGATAGTGCTCGATCGCCACCATGTCGGGCAGCACGGTCAGCGCATGCACCGGGCAGGCGTTCGCCCGTGCCATGGCAGCCGCGATCGCGAGGTGCTTCAGCGACGCCGGCGACTCCCAGAGGTCGACGGGCAGCAGGATCGATTTGAAGGTCGTGGGCGCGATCACGTCGGATACCCCCATCGAGGGTTCAGGCCGGCGTCGCGTGCCGGCTGGTCGTCCGCCCCCTCGGGGGACGCCGGAGCGACCTCGTCATCCTTTCAGAACAGCGCGCGGATGGCGACCGTTTTCGCGCCCGAGCCGCTCGCGCGCCTCACCCGACCTCGACGTCCTCCCAGAAGCCGAAGCGGTCGGTGACCTGGCGCATCTTCGGCTGCGGGGCCTCGTAGTTCCAGGCGGCGCGTTCATGGGTCTTGCCGTCCACGATCACGTCGTAGAACTGGACGCCGTGCGGGCATTCGAGGTCGTCCTCGGTGCGCGGCGTCTTCTTGAGATAAGCCATCTTCACCGACGACCGCGGGAAGTAGGCGTAGCCGCCTACTTCCACGATGTCGGTGCTCTCGGCGACGGTGCGTCCGTCGACGGTGACTTTCATCGAAGCCTCCCTACTTCTTCGGCTTGATCTCCGTGCGGCTCTCGAGCGACCGCTCGACGTCCGAGCGCTTCAGGCTGACGGTGTGATAGGTGCCGTCGATGAAGGCGTCGAACTGGTCGCGATAGTGCGGGTTGCCCGGCACGCCCGAGTTGCCGATGTTCTGCACCGCGCGGAACGAGTTCGGCTTCGCGAAGTCGACGATGATCCGGTACTCGGCACCCGACGACGCCGCATGCGGCGGCAGCTCGCCGCCCATGTTGCGCACCGTGTGCGAGCCGCCATCGGCCGCGCGCGGGCCGATGTCGAAGGTCTTAGTGTTCTGGGCGGTCGACAGCGGATGCTTCCAGTGCGCGATGTGGATCGCGCCCCAGTTCCACTTGCTCCGGTCCTTGCCGAGCCGCTTCTCCAGCGTCGCCACCGCCTGCTTCGCCGACTTGTCGGCCTCCGCCGCGGCGCTGCTCTTCCGGAAGTACCTGGCCGCCGGCTTCGCCAGCACATGGCAGGCGAGGTTGGTCTGCTGCATCGTCAGGTCCAGCAGCCGCTCCGGCATGTACTCCGCGACGACGCGGCGCTGCCAGTGGAACATGAAGGTCTCGAACACGGTCGGCGCGACCGAGCCCAGCGTGTACTCGAAGTCCCAGCCCTTCAGCGCCTGGGCGATCTCCTTCGCCTCCTTCGACTTCGCACCCGCCAGCGTCTTCAGGATGGCGGGGACGACGCGCTCGGCGCGCACGCTCTTGACGTCGTTCTGCAGCTCGATGGACCTGGCCGTGTCCCAGCCCTTCTTGGCGAAGACCTGGTTGATGCGGATGCCGCGATGCGCCTGCGAGTAGGCGCCGTAGATTACCTCAGGATAGTTCGGCGGCACGATGCGCTGGTTGGCGGAAGCGACGTAGCCCCGCTTCGGGTTGTAGCTGTAAGGCAGCTTCTCGAACGGGATGTGTCCCTTCCAGCGATCCTGCGGGTTGTTGGCATCGCGCAGACCGTGGGTCACGCGGCCGCGCACCGGCACGCGGCCGGCCATCTGGTAGCCGACATTGCCCTTGGAATCCGCGTAGACGAAGTTGAACACGGTGCCGGCCCAGTCGCGCAGGTTCGCGCGGAACTCCTTGAAGTTCTTCACGCGCGAGAGATTGATCGAGGCGCGCATGTCGTCGAGATGCTCGAGGCTCGACCAGCGGAGCGAGATCGGCGCGTGGCTGCGCGGATCGTCGACCAGGGTCACGAGGTCGTTGACGATCGGACCGCGGATGGTCGAACGCACGACCAGCTTCTTCGCCGCCCCGCCCTTGACCTGGATGGTCTCGGTGCGCGTCTCGAAGTCGCGCCAGGTATCGCCGTCGAGGTAGCGCTTCGGGTTCTTCTTGTCGACCTGCTCGCGATAGAGGTCGCGGGTGGAGGCCATGTTGTTGGTGATCGCCCAGGCGACCGTCCCGTTGGACCCCCACCAAAGACCAGGGAAACCCGGATGGCCGGCGCCGGCAGCATCGTCTTCCGGCCCGTGCACGCCGTATTCCCACCAGCTCGACGGCACCCAGAACGGCTGGTGCGGGTCGCCGGCAAGCACGGCCTTGCCGCCCTTGGTGATGCGGCCGGAGGAGGCCCAGTTGTTCGAGCCGGTCTGGTCGTCAGAGCCCGCCATCAGCGAGCCGCCGTCCGGCAGCACCACATGCTCGGCCGCTTCCGGCGTCAGGTAGATCTCGCGGAACTGCTCGGGCAGCAGCTTGGCGGCTTCCGCCGCGGTGAGACGATCGATGCGCCCGTTCAGCGACCACCAGAAGCCGCGCGCGATCGCGATCAGGTCCGAGACCTTGAACTCTTCCGGCTCGTAGCCGAGCACCTTGAATTCGGGCGGCAGGCGCCGGCCGAAGATCTCGATCTGCCGGTTGATGCCGGCGACATAGGCCGCGAGCTCCTCGTAGGTCTTGCCGTCGAGCTTCGCGGTCTCGTCGGCCGCGATCTTGTCGAGGCCGAGCGTGCGGTGCGCGATGTCGTAGTTGAGATAGGCCGCACCCAGGATCTCGGCCTGGCGGCCGAGCGCGCGGCGGCGCAGCCGGTCCATCTGCCAGAGCCGGTCCTCGGCGGCGGCGAGACCAAGCCCGAAGAACAGGTCGTCGGTGCGGTTCGCGTAGATGTGCGGGATACCCGAGCGGTCGCGCAGGATCTCGACCTTGCCTTTGACCGCGCCGGATACGCGCGAGGTGGAGGGACGGGCGGAAGCAGCTTTGGCCATCGGAGATCCTTGGGGGACGGAAGAGGAGAGACGCGTACCCTGTGCTTCTCCTCTTCATCGCGCAAGCGGATCGGTCGCGGATCGAAACGCGCATTCGTGCCCTCCTCTCGTTTCGGAACCCTCCCTCGCGTCGTACGCGGGGGAGGGCAGGGTGGGGGCGCTTGTGTTACGTCGGCTCGCACTGGCTGTTTGGCGGCTACCTCGCCGTGCCCCCACCCCGTCCCTCCCCCGTCTGCTTCGCAGCCGAGGGAGGAGGCACGATGGCGACGCGTTCGCCTACCGCCCGCGGTCAAACCAAGTGAAAGCATCCTCGGTCGCGATCGCGTCCATCGGGATGTCGTGGGGCTGCGGGTGGATGGTCGGGAGGTGGGTCTGGGCGTAGCCGACGCCGATCGCGATCGGTCGCGGCGAGAGGGCGGCGAGGGTGCGGTCGTAGTAGCCGCCGCCGTGACCGAGGCGATATCCGGCATCGTCGTAGCCGACCAGGGGCACGAACAGCAGCGTCGGCAGCACGATGCTGCCGGCCTTCGGCACCGGGATGTCCCAGATGCCGCGTTCCATCGCCACGCCCGGGTACCAGTCGCGGAACTCGACCGGGTGCGCCTTCTGGACGACCGCCGGCAGCGCCGCGGTGGCACCCGCCGCCAGCAGCTCGCGCAGGAAGCCGCGGAGGTCGATCTCGCCCTTGAACGGCATGTAGAAGCCGACGCGATGGCCGGCGAGGTCGGGAACGTCGCGGAGCCGGGCCACCACACGGTCGCGCACCCGCTCGCGCTCCTCTCGGGCCAAGCCCGAGCGATAGGCGATCAGCTCCGCCCGCTTCTCGCGCCGCCACGCCTTGATCTCGGGCCAGTCCATTGTCATGGCGGCCTCATCTAACGACGGGAGCGGAGCCGGGAAAAGCGCCCAGGGCCGGGGTGCGCGCAAGCACCGCAGGCCTGCGGGTCGCCGTTGTCGGCGTGCGGGCGACCCCTTATAGAGTGCGGGCGAAATTTCCGGGTTGGAGACGGGTCCCATGGGCAGAATTCTTTCCTCGCTTCCGAAGGGCCAGAAGGTCGGCCTCGCCTTCTCCGGCGGGCTCGACACCTGCACCTCGCTCGCCTGGATGCGCGAGCACGGGGCGATCCCCTTCGCCTATACGGCGGACCTCGGCCAGCCGGACGAGACCAACGTCCAGGACATCCCCGACGTCGCGATGAAGCACGGCGCCGAGAAGGCCCGCCTGGTCGACGCGCGCCAGCAGCTCGTGCACGAGGGCTTGGTCGCGATCGCCTGCGGCGCCTTCGACATCTCGACCGCCGGCAAGACCTACTTCAACACCACCCCGCTGGGACGTGCCGTCACCGGCACGATGCTGGTCGACGCGATGAAGGCGGACGGCGTCAACATCTGGGGCGACGGCTCGACCCACAAGGGCAACGACATCGAGCGCTTCTATCGCTACGGCCTGCTGCGCAACCCGGACCTGCAGATCTACAAGCCCTGGCTCGACCGCGCCTTCGTCGAGGAGCTCGGCGGCCGGGCGGAGATGAGCGCGTGGCTGAACGCCCGCGGCTTCGCCTACAAGATGAAGCCCGAGAAGGCCTACTCGACCGACTCCAACATGCTGGGCGCGACCCACGAGGCGAAGGAGCTCGAGCAGCTCGACTCCTCGATCCGCATCGTCGAGCCGATCATGGGCGTGCGCTCGTGGGACCCGAAGGTGGACGTGAAGGCCGAGACCGTCTCGGTCCGCTACCACGAGGGCATGCCGGTCGCGCTCAACGGCACGGAGTACAAGGACCTGGTCGCGCTGATGCTGGAGGCGAACAAGATCGGCGGGCGCCACGGCCTCGGCATGTCCGACCAGATCGAGAACCGCATCATCGAGGCGAAGAGCCGCGGCATCTACGAGGCGCCCGGCATGGCGCTGCTGCACATCGCCTATGAGCGGCTGGTCTCGGGCATCCACAACCAGGGCACGATCGACAACTACCGCACGCTCGGCCGCCGCCTCGGCCGGCTGCTCTACGAGGGCCGCTGGTTCGACCCGCAGTCGATGATGCTGCGCGACACCTTGCGCCGCTGGGTGGCGACGCCGATCACCGGCGAGGTGACGATGGAGCTGCGTCGCGGCGACGACTACTCGATCCTGAACACGACCAGCCCGAACCTGACCTACGCGCCGGAGCGGCTGACGATGGAGAAGGGCCAGGGCGAGTTCACGCCCGAGGATCGCATCGGCCAGCTGACCATGCGCAACCTCGACATCGTCGACTCGCGCGGCAAGCTCGAGCTCTACGCCGACATCGGCATGCTCGGCATCGACAAGGGCACGGGCCCGAAGCTGCTCGAGTAGGGTCCTAGTCGCCGGCCGGAAGGTAGCGTTCGCCGCGGCGAAGCATCACGCCGCGGCTGGACGCGATCCCGAGCTCGAGGCTCTCGGCGATCTTCTTCGCGCGGAAGACGAAGTGCGCCGCGGCCTCCGGCGGGCACACAGCTTCCGCGGTCTCCTGGAACAGCCCGAGCCAATGGTCGAAGTGGCGCGCATCGACCGGCAGCGGCGCGTGCATGCGCATCGGCTGGCCAGAATAGCGCCCGGTCAAGAGCACCACCGACGACCAGAAGGCGCACATGCGCTTGAGATGCGGCTCCCAGTCTTTTATGCGTGACGCGAAGATGGGACCGAGAATGGCGTCTTCGCGGATGCGCGCATAGAAGGCGCGGACCAGGCGCTCGATCATCGCCTCGTCGATGCCGGTCTCGGCGGCGACGGACTCCGAGATCTGGATGCGGCGCTCGTTCATGGAGCCAATCTAGTCTTCGCGGCCGCCAGCTTCATCCGGGTGCGCCGATAGACCGCAGCCGCGAATTGGATCGCGGACTCTCCTACTTCGCCAGCGGGTCCGGCCGCAGCTGGAAATGCACCACGCGCGGCTTCGAGCCCTTGCCGCCTTCCATGAGCCAGGGCGTGCGGTCGCCTGAGGTCGTCCACAGCCCACGGCCCTTCCAACCGGCGTCGGGATCGTCGATGCGGCCGTCGAAGCCCTTGGCGTAGAATCCCAGCGGATACGGCACGCGCAGCACGACCATCTTGCCGTCCTTCAACGCGACGATGCCGTCGTTGAGATTGCCCGTCGACATCGGCACGTTCTCGCCGAGGCCGAACGTATTGTGCTGGTCGACCCAGGTGTAATAGCTCGACTCCGCCGAGTTCTCGCCGATGCCCTGGAAGCCCGGGCCCGGATACTGGTGGTAGGTCCAGCCCTCGGGGCAGTGGTCGCCGGTCGCGGTCGGGCCGTTAAGAACCTTGCACTTGCGGCGGTCGAAGCTGCCGAGATGGCCGCTCGCCATCGACACCCAGACGACGCCGTTCCTGTCGATGTCGCCGCCGCGGATGCCGAAGCCGGGCGCCGGCGGGAAGTAGACTTCCGAGAGCGCGGTCGACGGCGGGTCGGCGCCGGGATCGACGCGGATCACCGCGCCCGGGCGCCCGCCGGGACCGAACGCTGCCTGCGCGCCCCAGATCGAGCCGTCGACGGGGCTCGGCATAACCGCGTAGAAGCCGCCGCCGTAGCGCTTGTCCTTCGAGGGATCGAGCGGCTGGTCCGGCTCGACATAGTCGTCGCGCCTGCCGTTGCCGTTGGTGTCGAGCACGAACGCGGTCCAGCCCTGCGCGGCTTCGACGTCGCCGGTCGCCTCCAGCTTCTTCGAATTGATCCAGCCCACGACCGGCCCGCCGCCCGAAGTCCACAGCGTGTCGTCGGCGTCGTAGCCGAACTGCAGGTGATGCGTGCCGAAGCAGGTGTCGACGAAGCGATAGGCCATCGTCGTCGGATCGAGGATCGTCACCTGCCGGTTGGTGCGCTCCAGCGGGAACAACTTCGCCGACGGATGCTCCGAGCCCTTCCTGCAGAAGGATGGGTTGTCGGCCTCGCGGAAACGCGCGGCGAACCACACCTTCCCGTTCCGGTCGAACATGCCGTTGTGATTGTTGTTCCTGGTGTCCCAGATCTTTTCCTCGCCCCAGTAGGGCGACGGCGCCAGAACCGTGTCGCTCGCCGCGTGGCCGGGACCGAGCGCTTCCTTGGTGCCGTCCTTCACCGGCGCCTTGAAGCTCGACGGCGTGTGCGTCGTCGGATCGAGGATCGGGAAGACGTCGCCCGCATATTCCGGCGAGCCATAGAGCTTGCCATACGAATTGACCGTCGGGATCCGCCGGTCGGAGGCGATCAGGTCGTGCAGGTACTTCTTGTCGTCGCCCCATTCCCACGAGGTGACGACGATGTTGCGCTCGACGCCTTCGGGGCGCTTCGGCTTGGTGTGCGGCAGCTCGCCCTTGGCGATCCGCTCGGTCCAGTCGGCGAAGTACTTGAAGGGCGCGCCGCCGAGATTGCCGGCGAGCTGGTTGACCATCTGCTCGCCCGCCTGGCCCGACTGGATGCGGCGGATCCACGCGTCCTCGTGGTTCGCGAACTTGCCGAGCGACTCCTGGAACGTCCGCGTCGAGAGCTGGCCCAGCTGGTGGCAGCCGATGCAGCCGTTGCTCTTCATCGCCATCAGCCAGCCGGCGCGCGTCACGCCGTCGGGGATGTCGCCCTTGCCGCCGAACTCCGACTCCGGCGGGATCTTCAGCATCGAGTACCAGTAGATCGCCGGATAGACCTTGGCCGCGGTCTTCTCGTCCGGCGCCGCGGTCGCGCTCAGCGCCAGGCTGCGGCCGCGCTCGGCCGTCCGCCTGGCGGAGTCGACGAGCCCGTAGCCCCTGACCCAAACCGAGTACGCCGCCTGCGGCAGGTCGGGGATCAGGTAGCGCCCCTGGTCGTCGGTGACGACGATGCGCACGAACTTCGTGGGAAGCCCCTCGGCCTCGGCGATCACCCAGACGCCGGCTTCGGGGCCGCTCGGCCCGGTGACCACCCCGGCGATGTCGGCCGGGCCGGGCTCGGGCGCCTGCGCGAGAGCCGTCGATGCGGACAACGCGGCGACGAGCGCGAGCAGCGAACGAAAGGTCATGGGATGGCTCCTGCCAGGAAACCCGGCATGATGCTGCGCCAGCGGGTGTGCGCGTACAAGGCGCGCCCGTTCATGTCTCAATGATGTTACCGGCCCGTCGTTCTCGTGCTCCTCTCCCGCATCGCCATCGTGTCCCCTCTCCCGGCGCGCTTGCGGCGGGAGAGGGGGTACGAAGGCGCCGTCTCGGTCTACACTCGCCCCGCCTTCCCTCCTTGAGATCCTCCATGACCGACATCACGCGCATCCCGAACAAGACGCTGCCGAGCAAGTCCTCGGTCGCGATCTACCGCCTCCCCGGCGGCGGCGGTTTCCTCTGGGCGGTCGCGACCTCGCCCGACAAGTCGCTCGACATCGCGGGCCAGACCTTGGGCGCGCTCGGCGTGATCGACCGCTATCTCAAGGACGCCGGCCTCGACCGCACCCGCATCGTCAAGGCGGAGATCGTCGTCACCGACCACGATAACAAGCCGGAATTCGACCGCGCCTGGGCGTCGTGGATGCCGGACGGGTTCGGGCCCGTGCGCTCCTTCGTCGAATCCGTGATGCCGGAAGGCGACCTGGTCGAGATCATCATCACCGCGGCGCTGCCCGCCTGAGGATCGCCCGCCTGATGCTTCACCGCGACAGCCGCCTTCTCGTCCTGCTGCTGGGACTGCTCACCGCGGTCGGGCCGTTCACCACCGACACCTATCTTCCCTCGATGCCGGCGATCCGCGAGCACTTCGCGGTCGACATGGGAACGGTACAACTCACCTTGAGCCTCGCCTTCTTCGGCGGGGCGGTCGGCCAGCTCTTCTACGGGCCGCTGTCGGACCGCTTCGGCCGCCGGCCGCTGCTGATCGCGGGCCTTGCCCTCTATGTCGGCGCCTCGGCCGCCTGCATGTTCGCCGAGTCGATCGAGCAGCTGATCGCCGCCCGCTTTCTTCAGGTGTTCGGCTCCATCTGCTGCCCGGTGCTGGCCCGCGCGATGGTGCGCGACCTGCACGAGCGCGAGGCGGCCGGGCGCATGCTGGCGCTGATGGGCATGGTGCTGTCGATCGGCCCGATCCTGGCGCCGATCATCGGCGGCGTGCTGCAGGCGCATTTCGGCTGGCGCGCGAGCTTCGTGTTCGTCACCGCCTACGGTCTTTCGCTGCTGGTCCTGGTGACGATGTTCCTCGGCGAGTCCGTGCACCAGAAGGACGACCAGGCGCTCCGGCCGAGCCGCATCCTGCAGACGGCGACGATGCTGCTGAAGAGCCGCGTCTTCGTCGGCTACATGCTGATCAACTGCTGTCTTTTCGGCGGGCTCGGCGCCTATCTCTCCGGCATCGCCTTCGTCGTGATCCAGGTGCTGGGCATCCCGCCCGCGTATTTCGGCGCGGTGTTCGGCGTCATCGCGGTCGGCGCGCTCTCGGGATACACGGTCTCGGGCCGCTTGAGCGCGCGCTTCGGCCTCGACCGCACGCTCGAGATCGGCACCTTCGGCGTGGCGATCGGCGGCGCCCTCCTCGCGCTCTTCGCCTTCTTGGGCATCGCGCATGTGGCGACGCTGATCGGCCCGATGATGATCTTCATGTGCTTCTTCTCGATCTCGGGGCCCCAGGCGATCGCCGGCGCATTGACGCCGTTCCCCAAGGTCGCCGGCACTGCGTCGTCGCTGATCGGCTTCTTCCAGTCGCTGACCAGCGCCACGCTCGGCATGGGCGTCGCGCTCGCCTTCGACGGCACGCCGCGCGCGCTCGCGGGCTTCGTCTGCCTGATGGGCCTGGCGACGCTCGCCTCGTATCGCCTGATCATCCGCCGGATCCCGGAATCCCAGCGCCGGCACGTCCACGTGTGACGGGTCAGCCGATCAGCGCCGCGTCGCTGCCGGCGCGGTCCTCCGGGAAAGTCAGCGTCACCTTCGTGCCGACGCCGACGGTCGAGGCGATCGCGATCTCGCCGCCATGCAGCTCGATCAGCGCCTTGGTGATCGCCAAGCCCAACCCCGAACCTTCAAAACGCCGGGTCAGCACGTTGTCGACCTGGTCGAAGGGGCGGAAGCAGCCGGCGATGTTCTCCGGCGCGATGCCGATGCCCGAGTCCTCGACCGTGATCGACAGCCGTCCGTCCGTCATCGCGATCGAGATGCCGACGCTGCCGCCGGGCAGCGTGAACTTGATCGCGTTCGAGAGCAGGTTCAGCAGCATCTGGCGCACCGCGCGCTGATCGGCGGTGAGGCTGGGGAGACCGGGCGCGAGAGCGACCTCGAGCGCCAGCTGCTTCTCGGCCGCGGCCTTCTCGACCAGGCGCAGGATCTGCGGCACGAAGACCGGGAGGTCGATCTCCGCCTCGCGCAAGGTCATCTTGCCGGCTTCGATCTTCGAGAGGTCGAGCACGTCGTTGACGAGCTCGAGCAGGTGCCGGCCGCTCACCAGGATGTCGCGCACATAGGCCGCATAGCGCGGCGGCTCGATCGTGCCGAACATCCCCTGCGACATCATCTCGGAGAAGCCGATGATCGCGTTGAGCGGCGTGCGCAGCTCGTGGCTGACACGCGCTAGGAACGCGGTCTTGCTTTGGTTCGCTTCCTCGGCGCGCTGCTTGGCCTCGATCAGCTGCGCGTTGAGGCGCGAGAGATCGGCCGCCTTTTCGCGCAGCGACTGCTCGTCCCACGGCGTGTCGGCGAGCGCGGTCGACATCACGAGCAGGCAGATGCGGCGACCGTCATGCGTGCCGATGCCGGCGCCGCGCAGGATGCGCGGCTCGATGCGCCCGTCGCGCCTGAGCGTGATGCCGATCGGGACGGTGCCCGGCCCGTCGATCACATGGGCCAGCAGGTCGACGACTTCTTCAGGAGTCTCGGCCACGAGGTCGAACAGCGTGCCGGCGCCGCCATAGGCGCCCAGCGCCACCGCCGCCCGCGCATTGGCGGCGAGGATCGTCGCATCGGCATCGACGGCGATCGCCGCCTCCCGGTGCAGATCGACCAGCGGCCTCAGGGAGGTCGCGCCCGGCGCGCCGGAGCGGGAGATGGGGGGACTCAAGGCTTCTTCAATTTGTGACAAAGGCCAACCGAAGGTAGCATAGGTGCCGGACGGCACCCTATCACGGCTTCGCCAGTGTCGATCCGGGATGGTTAATGGATGGTTTACGCGGTGCCCAAGGCAGCCGAGAGACCGTCGAGGATCGTGCCCCAGCCCTGGCGGGTCCTCTCTTGGTAGTCGGGCAGCACGCCCTCATGGGTCAGGGCCAGCCTCGACCCCGCGCCGTCCGGGACGATCTCGATCGTGACCCGCGTGCGCTCGGCCGAGAAGGCCGGCACCGCGAAGTCGAAGACCAGACGCCGCGGCCGCTCGATCTCGAGATATGTCCCGACATGCTCGATGTCCCGGCCGTCGCGGCGATCGACGAAGACGAAGCCGCCGCCGGGCCGCGCGTCGATCTCGGCCCGCACCATCGTTCCGGTCTTCGTCGCGAACAGGAACCGCCTCGCCGTCGCCGGATCGAGGAAGGCGTCGAAGACCCGCTCCGGCGGCTGCGCGAAGCGCTTCTCGACCCGGACTGTCGGGCGCTTCCCGCTCATGCGCGGTCCTCCTCGGTCAGTAGCCGGTCCAGCGTCTCGAGCCGCGCCGTCCACAGCGCGCGGTGGTTCTCCATCCAATGCGCCGCGGCATCGAGCGGTTTCCGGTTGAACGACAGCAGGTGCTCGCGCCCGCGCCGGCGGCGGACCACGAGATCCGCCCGCTCCAGGACCTGGATGTGCTTGGAGACGGCGGCGAGCGACATGCCGAACGGCCGCGCGATCTCGGTCACCCGCGCCTCGCCGGCCGCCAGCCTCGCCAGGATCGCCCGCCGGGTCGGATCGGCGAGCGCGAGGAGGGTGTGGTCCAGGTTCATAGGATTTATATTCAACTTAGAAGTTGAATGAGTCAAGGCGCGAGCGAGCTAAGCCTTTGGCATATCTCACGCTTCCCTTACCCCTCTCTCGGCTGCGGAGCAGACGGGGGAGGGTTTCCGAGAAGGGTGCGGACTAGCGCCGGTCGATCAGATGCAGGAAGGACCCGAAGACCGAGCCCTGGCGGCGGCCGAGGGATCCCAGGTCGCGGCCACTTGCGTCGGCCGCCTGGAACAGGGGATCGCCCGCCCCGCCGGTCTCGCTTGCGTAGTGGAACTCGTGTCCCCGGAACCGGGCGCCCTCGGCGCCGAGCGGTGTCGGCGCCGAGGTCGTGATCTCGCGATAGCCCAGATGCAGCTTCCGTTGGGCGAAGGAGGTCTCGACGGGCAACAATCCCGCCATCGCATGGCGCGCGCCCGACGCGTCGACCAGGCCCTCGCCGAGCGCCATGTAGCCGCCGCACTCGCCGTAGATCGCGGCACCGCGCGCGGCGGCGTCGGCGAGGCCGGACTTCCACCGCGCATTCGCGGCGAGCGCGCCGGCATGCAGCTCGGGATAGCCGCCGGGAAGGAACACCGCATCGGCCGAGGCATCGGGGGCTTCGTCGGCGAGCGGCGAGAACGGCAGGATCTCGGCGCCGGCCTTAGCCCAGCCGATCAGCATCCCGGCATAGGAGAAGGCGAAGGCGAGATCGTCGGCGAGCGCGATGCGCTGGCCTAGGGGCGGGACGCTCGGGCCCATCTTCGCCGACGCGATCGTCGCGGGCTTCGCCAGCGCGATCAGCGCCGGGATGTCGAGCGCGGTCTCGACCGTCTCGGCGGCGCGATCGAGGAAGCTCTCGAGATCTGCCTGCTCGCGGGCCTGCACGAGGCCGAGGTGCCGCTCCGGCCGGGCCAGCGACGGCGCGCGCTTGATCGTGCCCAGCATCGCGACCTCGGGCAGCGCGCGCCGGATCGCCTCCGCGATCGTCTCGCCATGCGCGTCGGAGCCGACTCGGTTCAAGATCACGCCGGCGACGCTGACACCGGCGCGATGACGCGCGAGCCCGGCGAGCACCGCCGCCGCGGTCGACGATTGCCCGCCGACATCGAGCACGATCACCACCGGCCAGCCCGTCATCGCGGCGAGATCGGCGGTCGAGCCGGCACCGTCCGCGCCGATGCCGTCGAAGAGCCCCATCACGCCTTCGCAGACGATCAGGTCGGCGTCCTCTTCGAGCAGCGACAGCGTCCCCGCCAGCGTGTCGGGGCGCATCGCCCATGGATCGAGGTTGAGGCAGGCGCGACGGCTGGCCGCTGCATGGAAGGCCGGATCGATGTAGTCGGGGCCGATCTTGGCCGAGGCGATCCTCGATCCCGATCGCGCGAGAAGCCGGAGCAGCGCCAGGGTCAGCGTCGTCTTGCCGGATCCGGAGGAAGCGGCCGCAACGATGAGCCCGCGCGCCCTCACAGGCGCTTCTTGATCTCCGCCGCCATCTGGTCGGGCAGCGTCATGTGGGTGAAGTGCGTGAGGTAGCGGCCGTCCCGCCCCATCAGGAAGATGATCGAGGAGTGATCGACCAGGTACTCGTTGGGCGCGGTCTCGGCGGCCTTCTTGAAGAAGACGCGATACTCCTTCGCGACCTTCGAGATCTCTTCCATCGAGCCGGTCAGTGCCTTGAGCCTGGGATGGAATGCTTCGGCGTAGTCCTTCATCACCTCGACCGTGTCGCGCTCGGGATCGACCGAGATGAAGACCGGCGTCACGTCCTCGCCGGCGGGACCGAGCGCCTCGATCGCGTCGGTCATGCTCGAGAGCGCAGTCGGGCAGGCATCCGGGCAGAAGACGAAGCCGAAATAGATCAACGCGAGCTTGCCGCGAAGATCCTGCTCGGTGACGCGCTTGCCGGTCTGGTCGGTGAGCGTGAACGGCCCGCCGATATGGGATCCCGCGTATTCGGGCGAGCGCATCCACGAGACCAGCAGCGCGGTGCCGCCGATCAGTGCCGCGGCGACCAGGATGATCGCCGCCCGGATCCTGTAGTCCTTGAACATCAGCAGGCCTCGCGCCGCGTCTTCAGCTTCAGCGGATCGGGATCGAGCACGCGGCCGCCCATCGCGCCGAGCCAGTCGAGCCCGGAGGCGAGCGTCACCGCGGGCCCGACGACGACGATCGCCGGCGGCTCCATCTTCTGGGCCTCCGCGTCCTCGACCAGGCGCGCGAGCGTGGTGACCAGCGTGCGCTGCTTCTCGGTCGCGGCATGGCTCACCACCGCCGCCGGCTCGTCCGCCGGACGCCCCGCCTCGATCAGCCGGTCGCGGATCTGCGGCAGATGCTTGAGCGCCATGTAGAACACGAGCACCGGCGCGCCTTCGGCCAGCGCCGGCCAATTGAGTCCGTCCGGCACGTCGCCGGAGACGTTGTGGCCGGTGATGAAGGTCACCGCTTCGTTGACGTCGCGATGGGTCGCGGGGATGCCGGCATAGGCGAGGCCGCCGACGCCGGCCGTCACGCCGGGCACGACCCGGAACGGCACCTTGGCCGCGACCAGCGCCAGCGCCTCCTCGCCGCCGCGGCCGAAGACGAAGGGATCTCCACCCTTGAGCCTGAGCACGCGCTTGCCCTCGCGGGCGAGCTGAACCAGACGCCGGGAGATGTCGGGCTGCTTCAGCGACGGCCTGCCGCCGCGCTTGCCCGCGAACTCGAGCACGGCGTCGGGACGGGCGAGCTTCAGCGTGCGCTCGTCGACCAGCGCGTCGTAGACGACCGCATCGGCCTCACCGAGCGCCTTGAGCGCGAGCGCGGTGAGCAGGCCCGGATCGCCGGGGCCGGCGCCGACCAGCCAGACCCAGCCGGGCTTGAAATCGGGCAGGGAGAGTGCCGAAAACTGCATCGGGCGCACCCTACTCCCACCGCCGGGGGCCTGCCTAGGCGACCCTCGGTCGCGGCGGCCTACGAGCTCGACGAGGACATGGCCCGGCGCGCGCGGGGTACGCTGCGCCGCCCGATGCCGGCCCCGGCCCTGATCGCCGCATAAGGCGGCGCTTTACACTCCCGGCGGGCCGGGCCATCGTCGCAGCGACGCATCGCCGACTCTCATCCGGGGACTTCATGCGCCGCACCCGCGCCGCCAAGATCGTCGCCACCGTCGGTCCTGCCACCTCGTCGCCGGAGATGCTGCGCCGGCTCTTCGCCGCCGGCGCCGACGTCTTCCGCTTCAACTTCAGCCACGGCAGCTACGACGACCATCGCGAGCGCTTCGAGATCATCCGCGCGCTCGAGCGCGAGACGAAGCGGCCGATCGGCATCATGATGGACCTGCAGGGGCCGAAGCTTCGCGTCGGCGTGTTCGACGGCGGCTCGGCCGAGCTCGTCGCCGGCCAGCGCTTCCGCCTCGACCTCGAGGCGACGCCCGGAGGCGCCGGGCGCGCGCATCTTCCCCATCGCGAGATCTTCGCCGCGATCAATGTCGGCACCGAGCTCCTGGTCGACGACGGCAAGCTTCGCCTCCGCGTGATCAGCCACGGTCCGGACTTCGCCGAGACCGAGGTCGTGACCGGCGGCCGCATCTCCGACCGCAAGGGCGTCAACGTCCCCAACGTCGTGCTGCCGCTCTCCCCGATCACCGACAAGGACCGCCGCGACCTGGCCTTCGGCCTCGACCTCGGCGTCGACATGGTGGCGCTCTCCTTCGTGCAGCGGCCCGAGGACGTGGCCGAGGCGAAGAAGCTGATCCAGGGCCGCGCCGGCATCGTGATCAAGCTCGAGAAGCCGTCGGCGATCGAGCACCTCGACGAGCTCATCGACATGTGCGACGGCGTCATGGTCGCGCGCGGTGACCTCGGCGTGGAGCTTCCGCCCGAGGACGTGCCGTCGATCCAGAAGCGCATCGTGCGCGCCTGCCGCCAGTCCGGCACGCCGGTGATCGTCGCGACCCAGATGCTGGAGTCGATGCTGACCTCGCCCTCGCCGACGCGCGCCGAGGCCTCCGACGTCGCGACCGCGGTCTATGACGGCGCAGACGCGGTGATGCTCTCGGGCGAGACGGCGTCGGGTCACTACCCGACCGAGGCGGTGGCGATCATGGACCGCATCATCCAGCGGACCGAGCAGGATACGCTCTACCGGACCATCCTGGATGCCGTGCATCCGGAGCCGGAGCCGACCGCGGCGGACGCGATTTCGGCTGCCGCGCGGCAGGTCGCCCACACGATCTCGGCGGCCTGCATCGCCACGTTCACGATGTCGGGCTCGACCGCGCTGCGGGCCGCGCGCGAGCGCCCCGACGTGCCGATCCTGGGCTTGACCGCGAAGCCGCAGACCGCGCGCAAGCTGGCGCTGCTGTGGGGCGTCCACTGGGTTCTGACCCACGATATCTCCACGTTCACCGAGATGGTGCAGACGGCGACCGAGGCCGCCCGCACCGAGGGCATGGCCGAGCAGGGCCAGCGCCTGGTGATCACCGCCGGCGTCCCCTTCGGCACGCCCGGAGCCACCAACGTTCTGCGCATCGCCCGCGTCGGCGAGTAGGGCGACCGCGTCGACGGGTGCCTCACCCAAACCCTCCCGCGTCGTACGCGGGGGGGCCAGGGTGAAGGCCCGAGCGTAGCGAGGGATGCTGTCCAACCCGATGCATTCGGCTAGGGTGCGGCCATCGCCAATCCCCAATGAACGGAAACGTCCATGATCGATCTCTACACCGCGTCCACCGGCAACGGCCGGCGCGCCACCGTCGCGCTCGAGGAATGCGGGCTTCCCTACACGGTGCATAAGCTCGACCTGTCCAAGGGCGAGGCGAAGACGCCGGAATTCCTGAAGATCAACCCGGCCGGCGCGATCCCGGCGATCGTCGATCCGGACGGCCCGGGCGGCAAGAAGGTGGCGCTGGCCCAGTCGGGCGCCATCGTCCTCTACTGCGCCGAGAAGTCGGGCAAGCTGCTGCCGAAGGATCCGGCCAAGCGCGCCGAGGCCTATCAGTGGTTCATGCAGGCGACGACCGACATCGCGCCGACGTCGTCGAGCATCTTCTACGTCTCGACCCATGTGCCGG
>JBGALV010000062.1:0-30944 GCA_044223515.1 Alphaproteobacteria bacterium | reverse complement strand
ATATCTTCGGTCACGCCCGGGTAGACGGTGCTCTCGAAGACCACCACCGCGCCCTTGGCGATGTGACGGCCGACCGTCTCGGCGGCACCGCGCACGGCTGCAAGGTCCGGCCGGTTGTCCTCGTCGACCGGCGTCGGCGCCGTCACGATGTAGACGTCGCGTCCGTCCAGCACCTTCGGGTCGGCCGACGCCTCGATCGACGCGATCGCGTCGCGGCCCACCTCGCGGGTGCGGTCGTGGCCGCGATTGAGCTCGTCGATCCGGCCCTTGTCGATGTCGTAGCCGACGGTCGGGAACGATCGGGCCAGGGCCACGGCGAGCGGCAGGCCGACATAGCCCAGGCCGACGACGGCGATCTTCGGTGCGGCAGCTTCCTGCATGGACGACGGCTCGGGCCCCGTGGTTTGATCGGCGCATATAACCGTTTCTTGAAGGGCTGGGAACATGGTGCGGCTGATCGAGCATGTGATCGGGGGCAAGAAGACCGCCGGTTCGGGCAAGCGGCGAGGGGACGTCTTCAACCCCGCCACGGGCGAAAAGCAGGCGGAGGTCGTGCTCGCCGATCCGTCCGATGTCGATGCCGCGGTCCAGGCCGGCCTGAAAGCCTTCCCGGACTGGGCGGCTGCGCCGCCGGCCCGGCGCGCGCGCGTGCTCTTCGCCTTCCGCGAGCTGATCGAGCGGAACATGGACGATCTGGCGAAGATCATCACCGCCGAGCACGGCAAGATCATCTCGGACGCCAAGGGCTCGATCACCCGCGGCCTCGAGGTGGTGGAGTTCGCCTGCGGCATCCCGCAGCTGCTGAAGGGCGAGTTCACCGAGCAGGTCGGCACCGGCATCGATTCCTGGTCGGTGCGGCAGCCGCTCGGCATCGTCGCCGGCATCACGCCGTTCAACTTCCCGGCCATGGTGCCGATGTGGATGTTCCCGGTGGCGCTGGCGACCGGCAACTGCTTCATCCTGAAGCCGTCCGAGCGCGATCCCACCTTCGGCGTGCGCATCGCCGAGATGCTGAAGGAAGCGGGCCTGCCCGACGGCGTCTTCAGCGTCGTCCAGGGCGACAAGGTCGCGGTCGACGCGATCCTGAACCATCCCGACATCCAGGCGGTCAGCTTCGTCGGGTCGACGCCGATCGCCGAGTACGTCTATCGGACCGGCACCGCCTCGGGAAAACGCGTGCAGGCGCTCGGCGGCGCCAAGAACCACATGGTGGTGATGCCCGATGCCGACCTCGACCAGGCGACCGATGCGCTGATCGGCGCCGCCTACGGCTCGGCCGGAGAGCGCTGCATGGCGGTGTCGGTGGCGGTCGCGGTCGGCGACGTCGCCGACAGGCTGATCGACAAGCTGGTGCCCCGCGTCCGCAGCCTCAAGGTCGGTCCGGGCACCGATCCCGAGGCCGAGATGGGGCCGGTCGTCACCCGCCAGCACATGGAGAAGGTGAAGGGCTACATCGACCGCGGCGTCGCCGAGGGCGCCAAGCTCGTGGTCGACGGCCGCGGCCTAAAGCTCCAGGGCTACGAGAACGGGTTTTTCGTCGGCGGCACGCTGTTCGATCAGGTGAAGCCCGACATGACGATCTACAAGGAGGAGATCTTCGGCCCCGTGCTCTCGGTCGTGCGCTCGCCCGACTACAAGACCGCGGTCGACCTCGTGAACAAACACGAGTTCGGCAACGGCGCCGCGATCTTCACCCGCGACGGCGACGCCGCGCGCGACTTCTGCAACTCGGTCAAGATCGGCATGGTCGGCGTCAACGTGCCGATCCCGGTGCCGCTCGCCTTCCACTCCTTCGGCGGCTGGAAGCGCTCGCTGTTCGGCGACCACCACATGCACGGGCCGGAGGGCGTGCGCTTCTTCACGCGGCTGAAGACCATGACCCAGCGCTGGCCGACCGGCATCCGCGCCGGTGCGGACTTCAATATCCCGACGATGCGGTGAAAGGGGCGGCGGCGCTGATCGCGCGCCGTCGGACCTCGCGAATAGGGCGTCTTCCCGGTTCGGCCGGCGTCACCACAGGTTGCGTTAACCATTCCTCAACTCTTCCGTTCGCATAGTCCCGATACCGCAATCCTCGTCCCGCGCCCGGGACGAGCCGGGAGTGCCGATGGGTTTGAGTAGCCTGTGGATGAATGTCGGGGTCGCCGCCGGCTGGCTGGCGGTTGCCGCCATTGCCGTCATCGGGCTCCATTTCGTGCGTGACCTGCCGCGCCTGCGCGTGCCGATGCTGCTGCTGCTCGCGGCGGCCCTGCTGCTGACCGCCGTATCGGTCGACGACGCCAGGGCGATCGTCGCCGGGTGGATCGATCCGCATGCGGTCGAGCTCGGCGCGGTCGTCCTGATCGTCGCCTCGTTCGTGCTCCTGCCAGGACACTGGCGCCGGACCAGCGAGGCGGTCCGCAATCTCGTCGAGGCCGAGTCGAGCTATCGCTCGCTGTTCGAGCATTCGGCCGACGGCCTCTACCAGACCACAGCCGACGGGCGCGTCCTTCGCGCCAACTCGGCTTTCGCCCGTCTGCTCGGATTCGAGTCCGCCGCGGCGCTCGCCGTCTCCGACCTCAATGTCGGATCCGGCCTCTACGTCGTCGAGCATCGCCGACGAGAGTTCATGGAGGCGGTCGCCACCAACGGCAAGGTCGAGAACTTCGAGAGCCAGGTGCTGCGCCGCGACGGCACGGTGATCTGCTTCGAAGGCAAGGTGACCGACATCACCTCGCGCAAGCGCGCCGAGGAGCACCGCGACCGCGTGTTCCATCTCGCCACCGACATGCTGTGCATCGCCGGCCGCGACGGGCGGATCGAGCGGGTCAATCCCGCCTTCGAGCGTGTCCTGGGATTCGGCGAAGCCGAGCTGCTTGGACGGCCGCTGTTCGACCTCTTCCATCCAGAGGATGCGCTTGCCGCCACGGTCGAGTTCACCAAGCTCGGCCAGGGTCTGCCGATGGTTGATTTCGCCGCGCGCTGCCGGGTCAAGGACGACGGCTACCGCTCGCTCTCCTGGACGCTGATGCCGGTCGGGGATCGCGCCCAGGCCGTCGCCCGTGACCTGACCGAGCGCCGCTCGGTCGAGGAGCAGCTCCGCCTCGCCACGACCGTGTTCGAGACGGCGAGCGAGGCGATCATCGTCACCGACCCCAACCAGCGCATCCAGAGGGTCAATCACGCCTTCACCATCATTACCGGCTACCGCGAGGAGGATGTCGTCGGCCAGACGCCGCGCGTCCTCTCCTCGGGCCGGCACGAAGCCGGCTTCTACGAGGCAATGGCGGCGATGCTGTCGACCACCGGCCATTGGCAGGGTGAGGTCTGGAACCGGCGCAAGAACGGCGAGCTCTACGTCGAGTGGCTCAACTTTGCCGCCGTCCGCGACGCGGGCGGGCGCATCGTCAACTTCGTCGGTGTGTTCAGCGACATCACCCGCCGCAAGCAGGACGAGGAGCGGATCCGCCACCAGGCCAACTACGATGCGCTGACCCAGCTGCCGAACCGCTGGCTGTTCCAGGCGCGGCTGATCCAGGCGATCGAGCGCTGCCGGCTCGCCGGCACCAAGCTGGCGCTGCTCTACGCCAACGTGAACCAGTTCAAGTTCGTCAACGACAGCCTCGGCCATCGCGCCGGCGACGACCTGCTCAAGGAGCTCGCGCGCCGCTTCCTCGGCGTCGTGCGCCATGGCGACACCGTGGCCAGGCTCGGCGGCGACGAGTTTGCGGTCATCGTCGAGGACTTCCGCGAGGACGAGCCGATCGAGATGCTGCCGGAGCGGTTGCTGCGCGCGATCGCCGAGCCGTTCAGGCTGGAGAGCGGCGAGCTCGTGGTCGGCGCCTCGATCGGCGCGGCGCTCTATCCCGGCGACGGCACGGACGCCGAGGCGCTGGCCCGCAACGCCGCGACCGCCATGCGCCACGCCAAGGAGCAACGGACCTCCGCCTTCCGCTTCTTTGACGGCGGCATGGAGACGCGCGCGCTTGAACGGCTCAAGCTCGAGACGCGGCTCCGCCGGGCGCTCGAGAAGGGCGAGTTCGAGGTCCACTACCAGCCGCAGATCGACATCGCCACGCGGGGCCTGATCGGCGCCGAGGCGCTGATCCGCTGGACCGATCCGGAGCTCGGGCCGGTCTCGCCAGGCATCTTCATTCCGGTCGCCGAGTCCTCGGGCCTGATCGTCGGCATCGGCCAATGGGTGCTGCGCGAGGTCTGCCGGCAGATCGTCGTCTGGCGGGCGGCCGGCTTCCAGGTGCCCAGGGTCGCGGTCAACCTGTCGTTCCTGCAGTTCCGCCGGCCGGATTTCCTCGACACCGTGAAAGCGATCCTCGCCGAGTCCGGCATCGAGGGCGATCAGCTCGAGTTCGAGCTGACCGAGAGCATCGTCATGCACGACGCCGAGAAGGCGATCGCAATCCTGACCGGGCTGCGCGCGCTCGGCATCGAGCTCGCGATCGACGACTTCGGCACCGGCTACTCATCGCTCAACCGGCTGAAGCGGATGCCGATCCAGACGCTGAAGATCGACCGCTGCTTCGTCAACGACGTAACCAAGAGTGCCGACGACGCGACCATCGTCCAGGCGATCCTGTCGATGGCGCACAGTCTCAACCTCAAGGTCGTCGCCGAGGGCGTGGAGACCGAAGCCCAGCTGGCCTTCCTCGCCGGCAAGCGTTGTGACTCGGCCCAGGGCTTCCTGCTGTCACGGCCGCTCGCCCCCGAGCGCTTCGCCGCCTTCATGTCCGACTGGGACGCCGGCCGTCCCGCCGCCGCCGACTGAGGCTTTCGCTCAGGCGCGATGCGGGCCGCAGAGATGCTGGATCGCATCCGCGACCAGCCTGTACTTGACCAGCGTCGTCGACAGGTCGCGGAAGTAGTTCACGAGGTCGCCCCACGGATCATTGAGGCGCCCGATCGACGAGATGAAGGCGACGACGGTGCCAACCTCGACCTTGCCGTCGATCACGAACCAGCCGCCGAACAGCAGCGCCGCCGCGATCTGCAGGTGATGCGTCAGGTTCATGAGGAAGTTCATCGAGAACTTCAGCCTGAAGATGCCCATGTTCAGCAGGAACACCTTCTGGATCAGGCCGCGGCCGTTGCGCGCGGGCTCGCCGTCCCTGGTCCCGGCGGCGACGATGCCGGTGCTGACCTCGCGCAGGACCTGGACTCGCATCTGCGTGCGGCGATTGATCACGCGCTGGATCAGCGGCACGACGAAGACGTGCGGCAGGAAGATCGCGAAGGTGACGAGGCCGAGCCACGGCTCGAGATAGACCATGTAGCCGACCACGGTGACGAGGATGCCGGCCTGCAGCAGCGGTTCGGAGATCGAGGCGCCGACGAAGCCGCCGATCGGCTCGACCTCGGCCACGACCATCGAAACCTGGACGCCGCTCTCCTCAGGCAGCGCCTCCTTGCCGACCGGCGTGCCGCAGAGCGCATGCGCCCGGCGGCGGAGATCGCGCGTGGCGCTTTCGCCGACCCAGCTCCGATAGATGTTGAGACCCAGCTTGATGAGGCCGTGGAACAGCGCCATGCCGGCATAGGCCGCCGCTAGAATCAGGATCAGGTTCCAGTCGCGCTTCTCGGCGAGGTCGTTGACGACGCGCCGCTGGATCTCGAGCGGCACCAGCTCGAGCAGGAAGACGACGACGGTCAGGATCGAGAGGAAGACCTGGTGACGGCCGGTCGTGCGCAGGATGAAGGCGAAGAGGTTGGGCGGCAGGGTCCTCGGTGCGTCGGCCGACGCGCGCGCGCCGAGGCCGATTGCCTCCTGCGTATCCACAATCGCCATGGGGGACCTCGGTCGATCAGGGCAACGCCGCCGACTGGATCAAGCGAGATTCTTCAGACCTGCGGCCGGCAGGACTTCAATGCGCCTCGGCCCAAGTGGTTCCCACGCCGGCGTCCGCGATCAGCGGCACGCCGAGACGGACGGCGGGCGCGCAGGCTCCCTCCATCACCTTGCGGACCAGGGCCTTGGTTGCCTCGACCTCGGCGTCCGGTACCTCGAAAAGCAGCTCGTCATGCACCTGCAGCAGCATGCGGGCCTTGAGTCCCTCGGCCTTCAGCGCCGGCGCCATGCGGATCATCGCCCGCTTGATGATGTCGGCGGCGGTTCCCTGGATCGGCGCGTTGATCGCCTGGCGCTCGGCGAAGCTGCGCATCGCCGGGTTCTTGTCGGCGATCGTCTTCACATGGCAGCGCCGCCCGAACAGGGTGGTCACGTATCCCAGCTTGCGCGCCTTCTCCTTCTCGCGATCCATGTAGGCGCGGATGCCCGGATAGCGCTCGAAGTAGGCCTTGATGAAGGCGGACGCCTCACCCTGCGGCACGCCGATCTGCTTGGCGAGGCCGAACGCAGACATGCCGTAGATAATGCCGAAGTTGATCGCCTTAGCGTTACGGCGGGTCATCGGGTCCATCTTGTCGAGCGGCACGCCGAAAACCTGCGAGGCGGTCAGAGCGTGGATGTCGAGCCCCTCGTGGAAGGCCTTCTTCAGCGGCTCGACGTCGGCCATCTCGGCGACCAGCCTGAGCTCGATCTGCGAGTAGTCGACCGAGAGCAGCTTGTGGCCGGCCTCGGCGATGAAGGCGGCACGGATGCGCCGGCCCTCCTCGGAACGCACCGGGATGTTCTGCAGGTTGGGATCGGTTGACGACAAGCGCCCGGTGGCGGCGCCGGCCATCGCGTAGCTGGTGTGGATGCGATCGGTCTCGGGATTAATCTGCTCGACCAGCGCGTCGGCGTAGGTCGACTTCAGCTTCTGGACCAGTCGCCAGTCGAGGATCTTCTGCGGGATCTCGTGCTGGTTCCAGCGTCGCCATGCTGCGGCCGAACTCGTTGCTGAGCCGGCGCAGTGCTTCCGGATCGACCTTGATGCCGGCGGTCTCCATGTCGGCCAGCACCGGCAGCAACGGCCGGTCCATCGTCTCGTAGACCGTGGTCACGCGCTCGCCGATCAGGCGCGGCTTCAAGGTCCGGTGCAGACGGAGCGTCACGTCGGCGTCCTCGGCTGCGTAGGCGAGCGCCTTGTCGAGCGCGACCTCGGCGAAGCTGATGCGTGCCTTGCCAGTCCCGGTGACCTCGTCGTAGGTGATGGTCTTGTGCTCAAGGTGCCGTTCGGACAGCTCGTCCATGCCGTGGCCGTGCGAGCCCGCGTCGAGCGCGAACGAAATCAGCATGGTGTCGTCGACCGCCGCCATCTCGATCGTCTTGCGGTGCTTGCGGGCGGCGTGGGCCATCACCATCGCGTCGTACTTGATGTTGTGGCCGATCTTGAGGACCGACCTGTCCTCGAGCAGCGGCTTCAGCGCATCGAGCGCGTCGGCAAGCGGGATTTGCGGCGGCACCTCGGCCAGCAGCCCGCCGCCGGACGAATGATGGCCGAGCGGCACGTAGCAGGCTTCGCCGGGGCAGAGCGCCAGGGAGAACCCCACCAGTTCCGCCCTCGTGGCATCCAGCGACGTGGTCTCGGTGTCGAAAGCGACGACGCCCGCTTCGGTTGCCCGGCGCAGCCAGTCATCGAGTCGGTCGAGCGACTGCACCAGCTCGTAGTTGAGTTCCGGCTTGCCGGGTGCTGCGACCGAAGGGGTCGCGGCCGGTGCGCTCGCCGCCGGCTTGCCCGCATCCGGTGCGCCGTCGAGCCTGGCGATCAGCCGCGTGAAGCCCATGCGGACGAAAAAGTCGCGCAGCGTCTGGCGCTCCGGTGCCTTGACGCCGAAGCTCTCGATCGGCTCGGGCAGCGGCGCGTCGGCATCGAGCTGGACCAGGCGTCGCGAGATCAGCGCCTTTTCCTTGTTCTCGATCAGCGTCTCGCGGCGCTTCGGCTGCTTGATCTCGCCGGCGCGCGCCAGAAGCGTGTCGAGGTCGCCGTATTCGGTGATCAGCTGCGAGGCGGTCTTGACGCCGATACCCGGGACGCCCGGCACGTTGTCGGTCGGGTCGCCGGTCAGCGCCTGGACGTCGACCACCTTCTCCGGCTGCACGCCGAACTTCTCGACCACCTCGTCGCGGCCGATGCGCTTCAGCTTGATCGGGTCGTACATCTCGACCGCGTCGTTGACCAGCTGCATCAGGTCCTTGTCGGACGAGACGATCGTGACCTTGAGGCCGGCGGCGACCGCCGCCTTCGCGTAGGCCGCGATCAGGTCGTCGGCCTCGTACCCCGGCAGCTCGATCGAGGGCAGGTTGAAGGCGCGGGTCGCGTCCCGGATCAGCGCAAACTGCGGGATCAGCTCGGGCGGGGGCTCGGGCCGGTGCGCCTTGTACTCGGCGTAGAAGTCGTTGCGGAAGCTCTTGCGCCCGGCATCGAAGATGACCGCGAGATAGGGCGCGTGCACGTCCTGGGTCAGCCGGTTGAGCATCTGGCAGAAGCCGAAGACCGCGTTCGACGGCGTGCCGTCGGGGGCGTTCAGCGGCGGCAGTGCATGGAAGGCCCGGAAGATGAATCCCGAGCCGTCGACCAGATAGAGATGGGAATCGGCCAAAACGTCAGTGCGCGGCGTGAGCGACCGCGCCTTCCTTCAGCACGTAGTGCCGGCCGCAATAGGGGCAGTCGATCGCACGCTTGTCGCCCATGTTGAGGAACACGCGCGGATGGCCGAGCGGGCCGTTGCCGCCGTCGCAGGCGACGACCGTTTCCTCGATGACGATGGTTTCGAGCGGCTGCATGTTCGACCCTTCTGATGCGCCGGCGACGGTTTGACCGGGACGGCGGCGGATGATAGCCGAAGGCACGCTCCAGGCAACCCCGTGAACTTGGTCCCGATGTCCCAGCCACAGCACGCCGTCGCCGTCTCCGGCCTCACCAAGACCTACCCGCCGTCCGGCAAGCGCGGGCCCAAGCAGGCGCTCCAGGGCATCGACCTGGCGATCCCGCGCGGCAGCCTGTTCGGGCTGCTCGGCCCCAACGGGGCGGGCAAGTCGACGCTGATCAACATCCTTGCCGGCCTGGTGCTCAAGACTTCGGGCCATGCCGAGGTCTGGGGCATCGACATCGACAAGGACCCGAGGCGGGCCCGCGGCGCCATCGGCATCGTGCCGCAGGAGCTCAACCTCGATCCCTTCTTCACGCCCCGCCAGCTCCTCGACCTCCATGCCGGGCTCTACGGCGTGCCGAAGGCCGAGCGGCGGACCGCCGAGATCCTGGAAGCAGTCGGCCTCACGCCGCAGGCCGATGCCTATGCGCGGGCGATGTCGGGCGGCATGCGCCGGCGCCTCTTGGTCGCCAAGGCGATGGTGCATGCGCCGCCGGTGCTGGTGCTGGACGAGCCGACCGCCGGCGTCGACGTGGAACTCCGCCGCCAGCTCTGGACCTATGTACGTCGGCTGAACCAGGAGGGCGTGACGGTTCTTCTCACCACGCACTACCTGGAGGAGGCGGAGGAGCTCTGCGACCGGATCGCCATCATCAACCACGGCAAGCTGGTCGCGAACGACACGACCGCGGCGCTGATCTCGCGCCTCGACACCAAGACGGTCGAATTGATGGTCGACCACGATCTGGCTGCGGTACCGCCGGCGCTCGTCCGGCTCGGTGCGACTCTGGCGAGCCCTCGGCGGATCGCGGTCCATTACCGCCCGAGCCAGATGCCGGTCGCGCGCATCCTCGCGGCGGCGGCGGAAGATGGCGTCCAGATCCACGACCTGACTACGGTCGAATCGGACCTGGAGGACATCTTCCTCCAGCTCACCCGCAAGCCGGACGCCGCAGACTGAGGCACCTCGCGTTCCTTCTCGCGCTGCTGCTCGGCGCGTGCGCGCCGGTCGTGGTTGCGCCGCCGGCGGGGCCGGTCCGCGAGGCGAAGCTGGAGGCGAACCGCATCGTCGCCGCCGACGCGACCGAGCTTCCGCTTCGCCTCTGGCAACCGGCCTCCGGCCGGCCCTGGGCCGTGGCGGTCGCCCTGCACGGCTTCAACGACTACCGCATGGCGTTCTCCGAAGTGGGCAGCGAGCTCGCCGAGCGCGGGGTCGCGGTCTATGCCTACGATCAGCGCGGCTTCGGTGCGACCGCGGGGCGAAAGTACTGGCACGGCAGCGCCGCGATGATCGACGACTACCGCACCGCCGTCCGGCTCGTTCGCGCGAAGCATCCGGGCCTTCCCGTCTTCGCGATCGGGGAGAGCATGGGCGGCGCCGTCGTGCTCGCGGCGCATGCGCAATCGTCGAAGCCCGCCGTCGATGGCGTGGTCCTCATCGCGCCGGCGGTGTGGGGGGCATCGACGATGCCTTTCTGGCAGACCGGGCCGCTGTGGTTCCTCTCGAACACGATCCCCTGGTGGCCGATGAGCGGCGCCGGCCTGCCGATCACGCCGTCCGACAACAACGCGATGCTGCGCCGGCTCTCCAATGATCCGCTGATCATCAAGGAGACCCGGGTGGACGCGATCCGCGGGCTGGTGCGTCTGATGGACGAAGGGCTCGAGTCCGCGCCGAAGCTGACCGGGCCGGCGCTCATCCTTTACGGCGATGCCGACGACGTCGTGCCGAAGAAGCCGACCTGCCGGATGATCCGGAGCCTACCCGCCGCGCCCGACGGCGCCTGGCGGATCATCCTCTATCCCGAAGGCCACCACATGCTGACCCGCGACCTCGCGGGCCGCGAGCCGATCGACGACATCGCCGCCTTCATGGCGAACCCGGCGCGGCCCGTGCCGTCCGCCGCCGAGATCGATCGCGCCGAAGCCGCCAGGGCACCTGCGTTGCGCGCGGAGAAGCTCTGCGGTAGGTTCCCGCCCGGTCAGGACCCGTAGCTCAGCTGGATAGAGCGTTGCCCTCCGAAGGCAAAGGTCGCACGTTCGAATCGTGTCGGGTCCGCCAATTTCTTCAAAGGCTTAGATGGTTTCGGGCGAGCGGTACGCGCTGCCGGCAGGCGCGTGCGGCGGGTGCCTCGGCCGGCTGAAGGAAGGGTGAATCATGAGTGCCAGGTTCCTGCTCCTCGCGACTCTCCTGGTCTTTGCTGCCGGTCCGTCGCCGGCCCAGACCAACAGCGTCGTCAGCGTCGTCGGCACGGTCGACAGGATCGACGCCGCGACGATTTCGGTGAAGGCGGAAGGCGGCGGCGTGGAGAGCCTCAGGCTCGCGCCGGACCTTCTCGTGCTCCAGAGCAAGGCGGTCACGCTTGCCGACATCAAGCCGAACGACTTCATCGCCTCCGCGGCCGTGCGCGGAACCGACCGCAAGCTTCATTCGACGGAGCTGCGCATCTTTCCGGAAGCGCTCCGCGGCGTCGGCGAGGGGCAGCGGCCGATGAGCGACCCGAGCCAGACGATGACCAACGCCACGGTCACCGGCGTCGCCATCGTCTCCGGCAGCAACACCATCAAGGTCAGGTTCGAGGGCGGGGAGTCCGAGCTCGTCGTCGATCCAGGCATCCCCGTCACGCGCATCGACACGGTCGACCGGAGCCTGGTGAGGGCCGGCGCCAGGGTTCAGGTGCGCGGCGTGCGCGCTGCGGACGGTGCGATCGTCAATCGCATCACGCTTCAGTAGGCGATCGTCTGCGGATGACCCGTCTTCGCGATACGCTGCTGTTCGATCTCGACGGCACGCTGACCGACACCGACGCTCTCCACGTGCGCGCCTATCAGGATCTGCTGGCGCCGATGGGGCGCTCGATCAGCCATGGCGACTACAAGTCGCGCATCATGGGCGCTGCCAACGAAGCGATCATGGCGTGGATGTTCCCGGACGAGGCGATCGAGCGCCATCGCGCGCTCGCCGACGAGAAGGAACGGCTGTTCCGATCGCTCATCGACCGGATGGAGCCGCTTCCCGGCCTTCTCGATCTCCTGGCGTGGGCGGCGGGACACGACGTCAAGTGCGCGGTGGTCACCAACGCGCCGCGCGCGAACGCGGAGATGATGCTCTCGGGCCTGGGGCTCGCCGACCGCTTCCCGGTTCTGGTGCTCGGCGACGAGCTTGCCCGCGGCAAGCCCGATCCGCTGCCCTATCTCACCGCGCTCGATCGCCTCGGCGCCGATGCGTCGCGCGCGCTGGCGTTCGAGGACTCGCGGTCGGGCGTCGCCGCCGCGCATGCCGCCGGGATCGAGACCGTCGGGATGCTCACCGGGCTCGACGAGGCGTCGCTCCGCGGCAGCGGCGCGTCGGCGGCCATCCGCGACTACACCGATTCCTGGCTGCTGACGAAGATCGAGCGCGAGTTCGCGCCCGCTCGCTGAAGAGGCGTTTCGACTTCACCCGTCTGCGGCAGCAATGCGCGTGTCGATGCACGCCGAGATGCGCGGTATCGCGTGACAATACGGTGACGCGTGCCGAATGCCTTCGTGCCGCCGCGATCGGATGCGCATCTAGACCTTGCATCCAAACGGGAGGTTCCCCGATGCGTACGTCTCTTGTCGCTGTGGCTCTCGGCGGAATCGTCGCCGTCTCGGCACTCGGCGCTGCGGCACCGGCTTCTGCCCAGACGGTGATCCAGGTCCAGGCCGACCACGACTGGCGCTACGACCGTTGGCGCCATCGTCACTACCGTCCCTACCGCTACTACCGGCCGGCGCCGCCGGTGGTCTACTACCCGCCGCCTCCGCCGCCGGCCTACTACTATCCGCCGCCGCGGCCTGGGGTCAGCCTCTACTTCCGCGGATAGCAGCCAAAGGGCGGCCGATCGGCCGCCCTTTCTCTTTTCGAGCTGCAGGTCTCCGGGCTTTCGCCCTTCCGGCTCGTGTGACCTTTCTGGGCGCTCCCTTCCGTCCGGCTCCGGCGTTGTTACATGACCCGGGTCGACAAGAAGGAGATTCTCCGATGCGTAAACGCACCCTCGCGATCGCGCTTGGCGCGCTGATCGCCACCACGGCGCTGGCCGCGGTGCCGGCCATGGCGCAGAATGACTACGGCTACTCGTACAGCTACACCACGACCTATCCGGGGACGACGACCTACTACACGCCCCCGGCCGGCCTCGGCGGTGTCGGTGTCTACGTGCGGCCGGGCCCCTATGTGCCGCCGCCGTCGACGCCCGACCCGAGCTTCGTGCCACAGGTCGTCGCGCCCAGCACCGCCTACGTGCCGCCGGGCAGCACGACCACCACGACGACCTATGTGACACCGGCGCCGACCTATGTTGCGCCGGGCAGCACCTACTACGTCACGCCGGGTTCGACGACGGTCTACACCAGCCCCTAGCGGGTCGACGTGACGGGTGGAAGGCGTCCTGCTTTCCACGCCGTGGTGACCATTCCGTGGCTGCGGCTTAGAGGGCCGCCGCCGATCCCACATCAACGACAGCATTCAGCTGACGAGGAGATACCCCATGCGTACCACCACTCTGCGCAAGTCGACGCTGGCGCTGGCGCTCGGCGCCGTGATCGCGGCGACCGCCTTCGGCGCCGCGCCGGTGCTGGCCCAGGGCGACGGCGACGACACGCGCCAGAACACGCTCGATGCGCGCATGTTCAACAACGCGCAGTCTTTCAGCGCCACCACCACGTACTACCCGGCCCCCGCCTACGTGACCGTCCCGGCACAGACGGCGACGACCTACACGACCACGACGCCGGGCGGCACCACGACCACCACGACCTATGCGAACCCGAGCGTCGCCTATGTCCCGTCGCCGGTGCCGGCCTATTCGTCGACCACGGTGATCACGCAGAAGCCCTGCAACTCTTGGGACGTGCCGCGTCCGGGCGTGACTACGGCCTGCCCGTACTGACGTCCGTTCCTCCGTCGTCTCTGGGAAAGGCGGTCCTTCGGGGCCGCCTTTCTTCTGTTAGGGTGGGCGCTCGCACTGGACGGGGACCTGCGACATGACCGCCCGACGCTACGACGGACCGCGAGGCCTGGCAGACGCGATTTCCGCCTTCTCCCTGGTCACGATGAAGGACCGCCCCTTCAAGCGCGAGGCCGGCAAGGCCACCACCGAGTACCGCGATCTCGGTATTGCCGAGGCGACCGGCGGGCGGGTGCTCATGAAGCACACGCGGGCGATCGCGCCCTTCGACAAGGAGACCGGCTGGCATTGGCACGACATGGACGCCCACATCGTCTTCGTGATCCGCGGCTGGGTCCGGTTCGCCTACGAGGGCATGGCCGAGCCGGTGACGGTCGAGGCGGGATCCTGCATCAGCCAGCCGACCGGCGTGCCGCACAACGTCGTCGGCCGTTCCGACGACCTCGAGGCGATCGAGATCAACATCCCGGCCGAGCACGGGACCTTCGACCCCCCTCGCTGATTCCCACGTTAACTGTGCGGAATTGTTGCCAATCCCCGGGGAGGGGTCTCTAATGGGAGGTACTCCTCCCATTTGAAGCCCAGACGCCGTTCATGAGTGCCGACAGCTCCCCGGGTTCCAGCCCGCGAGCGACCAACGCCGCGCCGCCGATTGCCGCGTCGACTGCCCGACGCCGTCCGCTCGCCCGACTGATCATCCTGGCCATCGTCGCGGGCGGCATCTTCCTGTGGGGAGCGAATTGGGCGCGCACCACGCTGCTCTACGTTCACGAGACCGACGCCCGCGTCGTCGCCGACATGATCACGGTGGCGAGCCGCGTCGACGGCCTGGTGCTGACCCGTCCGGTCGAGGAGGGCGATCGCGTCAAGGCGGGGCAGGTGGTGGCGACCGTCGACTCGAGCCTGGCACGGCTCAAGCTCGCCGAGTTCGAGGCCGAGATGGTGAGCGCCGAAACGGCGCTCGACCGCATCGATTCCGAGATCGCGCTGGTCGACCGGTCGACGGCGACCCGTGTCACCTCGTCGGAATCCAGGCTTGCCGAGGCGCGCGCTGGCCGCGAGGTGGCGGGGCAGGAACTCCGCTTCGCGGAGTCGGAATTCCAGCGCACCCAGGCGCTCCAGGGCGGTGCCGCGATCACCGCGAGCCGCGTCGACCGCACGCGTGCTGACTTCCTGAAGCAGCAGCAGGAGATGGCGCGTACCGGCGCGCAGGTGAAGACCGCGGAAGGACAGCTCGCCGAAGCGAAGGTCGATCGCCAGCGCCTGGAGGTGCTGAAGTCCGAGCGCGCGACGCTCGCCGCCAAGCGTCAGGAAATCCTCGCCCGCATCGACAGCCAGAAGGCGGAGATCGACCGCCGCCAGGTGATGAGCCCGATCGACGGCGTGGTCAGCCGTACCTTCGTCGGTACCGGCGAATACGCCTCTGCTGGACAGCGCATCGCGCTGATCCACGATCCGCAGAAGATCTGGATCGAGGCCCGCTTCCGCGAGACCGACATCCGCCGCCTTACTCCCGGACAGCCCGTGCACGTGACCGTCGACGCCTATCCGGACGAGAAGTTCGAGGGCAAGATCGAGCGCATCGGACATGCCGCGACCAGCGAGTTCGCGCTGCTGCCGACGCCGAACCCGACCGGGAACTTCACCAAGGTGACGCAGCGCCTGCCGGTCAGGATCGCGATCCAGCAGCGCGAGGGCCGGCTCCGCCCGGGCATGATGGTCGAGGTCTACGTCGACCTGAGATGACCGCCGCCGCCCAACCCGCGACGCCGCAAGCGGCAGCGCCGGTGCCGGCGATGCAGGGTGGCCTCTTCCGCTGGATCACGATGTTCACGGTGATGATGGGCCTGCTCGGCACCGTCATGTCGTCGACCATGGCGAACATCGCGATTCCCGACGTCATGGGCGCCTTCGGCATCGGCCAGGACCGCGCCCACTGGATGTCGTCGGGCTTCCTTTCGGCGATGACCGTCTCGATGCTGCTGAACGCCTGGTTCCTCTCGAACTTCGGTGCGCGCAACAGCTTCATCTGGGCGATGCTGATCTTTGCCGGCGCGTCGATCATCGGCGAGGTGGCGCCGACCTACGAGATCGTCGTGATGGCGCGCGTGATCCAGGGCGCTTGTGCCGGCCTGCTGCAGCCGATGGCGATGAGCGTCACCTTCATGACCTTCAAGCCGCACGAGCGCGGCGTCGCCATGGGCCTGTTCGGCATGGGCGTCGTGCTCGGGCCGGCCCTCGGGCCGACCATCGGCGGCTTCATCGTCGACAACCTCGGTTGGCGCTACGTCTTCACCGCGACCCTCCCGCTGCCGCTGATCGCCACTGCGCTGGCGCTCCGCTTCGTTCCGGACCGCGATCCGAACGCGGTGCGCCAGACGCTCAACTGGCAGAGCCTGCTGCTGATGGTGACGACGGTCGGCGGCCTGCTCAACGGGCTCTCCAACGGGCAGCGGCTCGGCTGGGAATCGGTCTACGTGACCGGATCGCTGCTGGTCGGCGCAGTGGCGTGCCTCGCCTTCGTCGCGCGCGAGCTCAGCTCGGCGCGGCCGCTCGTCAATCTCGAGCTCTTCGCCAGCCGCACCTATGCCGCTTCCGCGATCGTTTCCCTGGTCTTCGGTGCCGGCTTCTTCGGCTCGACCTACCTGCTGCCGATCTTCGCGCAGACCGTCTGCGGCTTCACCGCCGTCAAGGCCGGCCTGATGCTGCTTCCGGCCGGCCTGGCGCAGCTCGTCATCTTCCCGATCGCCGGGCGGCTGGTGACGCGCGTGCGCCCCGGTTGGCCCATCCTGTTCGGGCTACTCGCCTTCGCGATCAGCACCTTCGAGTTCTCCAAGGCCGACTTCGACACCGACTTCTGGACGCTGGCGCTCTGGCTCACGCTCGGGCGCATCGGCCTCGGATTCGTCTTCCCGTCGCTCTCGATCGGCTCGCTGCAGTCGCTCCGGCCCGACCTCGTTCCCTTCGGCGCCGGCACGCTCAACTTCACCCGCATGGTCGGCGCCGCGGTCGGCGTCAACGTGCTGGCGGTGCTGGTCGACCAGCGGACCGCCAGCCATGCGAGCCAGCTGACCCAGACCCAGACCTGGGACAACCAGACGACCCATTCGCTGCTCGGGCGCCTCGACGGGCTTCTGGCCAAGGGGGGCCTCGCGGGCGTCGAGACGACTGCCAGCCACCTCGAGTATCTGGGGCGGATGATCATGGCGAAGGCCAACTGGATGGCCTTCCAGGACGGCTTCCTCACCGTCGCCACGGCCTTTCTCGTTGCCATGCTGCTGGCGATCCCGCTCACCCGGAAGGAAAGCGCGCCTCGATAAACAGCCGTAAAAAAAAGATATAGTAAATAAATACTTATCCGGGCAATCTAGGCCCGCGCATTGATCTATCCTCCTCTCGCCCCGGTCGACTTGTCGGCCGGGGCGCTTTGTTTTCAAGGAGTTGGCGAGCCGATCAGGTCGGCGAGAGCAGGGTGCTGATGGGGGTGGGCCGGGAATCGGATGCCCCCTGCAGGCGCCGGCCGAAATCCTCCTCGCCCTTGCGGCAAGCCTCGGCGAAGGCGGCGATCCGGTACATCGTGTGCCACTTGCCGACCGAGACCTCGATCTCCTTCGGCGCCAGCAGCCTGGTCTCCTCGAGCAAAGCGCGGAGGTAGGAGGCGAAGGCCACCTTCACGTCGAGGTTCGAGTTGGCGAGCGCGTTGACGACGCCGGCGGCGTATCCCAGCAGCGCGAACTTCTCGCTCGCCTGGCGGCCCAGTTCCGGCGGTGCGTCGGCGCGCGCTTCGTCGATGAATGCGACCATGCCCGCCACGGCCTGGCAGTCGAGCTTGTAGTTGCCCGGCTCGGAGGCCTTTCCGTCGCCTGCCGGCAGGCGAGATCCGACCTTCTTCAGGACCGAGGCGCGCTCTTCCTTCGACAGGCAGCGGCGATTCATCCAGTAGCCGACGCGCTCGAGATAGGTCTGGATGCTCTTGCCCTTGACCATGAAGTCGTCGCCCCCGGCCTCGATGCACTCGCGCATCACGCCGAGCTTGTCGGTGCTGGTGACGAAGAGGATCGGCACGCCCATCGAGTATTGCTGGCGGATGCGCTTGCAGGTCTCGATGCCGCTGATGCCCGGCAGGTTGATGTCGAGGATGATGAGCCGCGGGCCGTTCAGGTCGCAGAGGCGCGGCGCCATCTCGCCCTTGTCGCCCGAGACGACCGTATACCCGGCGCTCTCGAGCGCCTTGGTGTAGAGGCGCTGCTGGTAGGGGTCGTCTTCGATCAGGAGAACGAGGCCGCTTGCCATGGTCGAAGCCTATATGGTCCGGAGGGCCGGCGCGCCAAGCTCGGCGAAGCAGCCCTGCAGCAGCTCCGACTCGGCGGCGGCGCCCGACAGCTGGTGCACGGCGACGCGGACCGCTCGGAATTCCTGGATCAAGCTTGCGACGGTGAGTTCGCCGGTGCCGAAGCTTAGCACGGGCCCTCAGGATTTCTTCGGACCGAACTCCGGAACGATCGCCCCCAGGACGACGTCGACCCGGTCGCCGCCGGCGGTCACCGGCAGCAGCAGGCGCTCGTACCTGGCGAACCACGACACCATCGAGAAGCTGAGGATCCGGCAGATCGGCTCGCAGCCCTCGACGACCTCCGCATAGGCGCGGCTTGCGATGCGCCGATACATGAAGCCCGGCATCTCGTCGATGTACATGCCTTCGACCGACGAGCCGTAGATGCGCTCGAGCTCGGTGCCGACACGGCGGTAGCGATAGCGCCTGGGCTCGTGCTCGATCTCGACCCACACCATGTTGGGCAGGATGAATCCGAGGTCGACCGGCGACAGCTCTCCTGCCTCCGGCATCGGGCGGCCACGCCGCTTCGTCTCCCAGTAGACGAGCAGATCCTTGAGCCTGGTATCGCGGACGACGACGAGCGAGCTCATGGTGCGGAAGGATCGGCTTCCGTCCAGCGGCGGACCAGGCCGGCCTCTATGTCGAACAGGTCGAGCGCGCGGCCGACGGTCTGGTCGACGATGTCGTCGATCGTCTTCGGCCGGTGATAGAACGCCGGCACCGGCGGCACGATCACGCAGCCGAGCCGCGCCGCCTTCGCCATCAGCTGGATCGTTTCCAGATCGAGTGGCGTCTCGGGAACCAGCAGGGCCACCCGCCGCTGTTCCTTCAGGCAGAATCCGGCCGTGCGCCCGACCAGGCTGGTGTCGTCCTCGTCGGCGACGATGTGGAGCGTCTCGGCCGAGCAGGGTGCCACCAGCAGTCCCCTGACCTCCGAGCCGGAGGCGAAGGGTAGCGTGTCTGCGGGATCGTGGGCGACGTCCGCCAGCCTGGCCAGCGTCGCCGGCGTGAGGCCGGTTTCGGAGGCGAGCGACTCGATCGCCGATCGGCTGACGATCAGGTGCGTCTCTATCGTTCCGATGCGCCTCAGCGCTTCCAGCGCCCGGACGCCGAAGATGGCCCCCGAACCGCCGGCGATCGCCACGATCAACCGGTCCCTGGCCACTCGCGCCCCCGTGATGGCCCGCTCGTCGGGCAGGGTAGCAGATTCATGCTATAGCCATCCGCGTTCCCTGGAGCCGGTCATCGACACGTCCAATCCTTCGGTCGTCCGTCCCAAGCCGCCGTCCGCGTGGCGCCTGCCGTGGCGCGACCGGGCCGGCCGTTTCGCGCCGCTCAAGGCGGCCGTGTTCGTCGCCCTGTTCGTCCCTGGCCTCAGCATAGCCTGGGACTATCAAACCGGCGCGCTCGGCCCGCGGTATTTGAACGAGCTCATCCATGCGACCGGGCTCTGGGCGATCCGGCTCCTCCTGATCTCGCTCGCGATCACGCCGGTCCGCCAGATCCTGCGGCGGTCGGAGCTGGTGACCGTGCGCCGCATGGTCGGCGTCGCATCCTTCGTCTATGCGCTGATCCATTTCTTCTTCTTCATCGTCGACAGCGGCTTCCGGCCCGGATTCATCGTCCAGGAGATCGTCCTCCGTCTCTATCTCACGATCGGTTTCGTGACGTTCGTGATCCTCCTGGCGCTGGCGCTGACCTCGACCGACGCGATGGTCCGCCGTCTCGGCGGCAAGCGCTGGCAGCAGCTGCATTGGGCCGCCTATCCCGCTGGCGTGCTGGCATTGGCCCACCATGTCATGCAGACCAAGCTCAATGTCAGCGAGGCGACAGTCTATGCCGGGATGTTCGCCTGGCTGATGGGCTACCGTCTGCTCGCCAAGGGATCGATGCCGAGCCTCGTCAGGCTGGCGCTCCTGTCGATCATGGTCGCCGCCCTTACGGTCGCCGGCGAGGCTGCGGGCTACGGCCTGTTCACCGGCATTCCGTGGCGGCGCGTGCTCGAGGCCAACTGGGTGCTCGTCGGGGAGCGGCCCGGCTGGGTCGTGCTGTTCGCCTGCGCGGGACTTACTTTCTTGGCCGCTTTGCGCCCTTGGCTGACGCGATCTGCTTCATCCCGTCGATCTCCTTCCTGAGCGCCGCCTGCAGCAGGTGGGCGTCGACGCTGGCGGCCATCAGGCGGAAGCCCTTGCCCATGTAGTCCTCGGCCCAGGTCTGGTCCCCGGCCATGAAGCCAGGCGTCTTCTTGTGCCTGGCGCAGGCGGCCAGGATCTTGTCGACCGCCGCCAGGAACCGCTTGTCCTTGAAGGCGGCCGGGATGCCCATGAAGTTCGACAGGTCGAAGTGACCCAGCCAGCAGACGTCGACGCCGGGCACCGAGGCGATCGCGTCGGCGTTCTCGACGCCCTTCGCGGTCTCGATCAGGCAGATCACCATGGTGCGATCGTGCGCGGCCTTGATCTTGTCGTTGACCGAGCCGCCCTCGAAGTCGTCATGGGCGAAGCCGAAGGCGGCGCCGCGTCGACCGACCGGAGGGTACCGCGTCGACTGCACGATGAACTCGGCCTGCTCCTTGGTCTCGACCATCGGCACCATGACGCCCATGGCGCCGGCGTCGAGCACGCGCGAGATGTAATCGTATTGGGTCGCCGGCACGCGCACCATCGGGATCATGCCGATGCCGCGGCAATAGGAGATCTGCTCGCGGATCGTCTCGATCGAGACCGCGCTGTGCTCCATGTCGTAGATGATGAACTCGGCGCCGGCGGTCTTGCAGATCTGCGCCAGGCTCGGCGTGAAGAACTCGAACGCCATGGTGCCGTAGGCGAAGCCGCCCTTGGCGATACGGGCCTTGATCGGATTGTCGCGCACGAAGCGTTCCTCCATCGGAATTCCTGGAACGCTAGCACGGGCTATCCGCAGGGCGGCGGCAGCCGATCGTGAGACGGAACGGCGCGGTTTCGTGCTATAGGGCTCGGCCAATTCGAGAGACGGAGCGTGCACCATGGAAGCGCTTGAGAACCTGATGAGCCGCCGTTCGCCGGCCAAGCTGGCGGAGCCGGCGCCGACCACGGAGGCGCTCGACAAGGCGATGGCCGCCGCCGTCCGCGCGCCCGACCACGGCAAGCTCAAGCCGTGGCGCTTCCTCGTGATCGACAGCGAGGCGCGGGCCGCCTTCGGCGACCTGATGGCCCGCTGCCTCAAGCGCCAGCAGCCGGACGCCAGCGACGAGATGCTGAAGCGCGAGCACGAGAAGGCGTTCCGCGCGCCGACCATCGTCGTCGCCGTCGCCAAGATCCAGCCCCAGCACCCGAAGATCCCCGAGGTGGAGCAGCTGCTGGCCGCCGGGGCGGCGACCCAGAACTTCTGGCTCGCCCTCCACGCCCAGGGCTATGGCGTCTACTGGAAGACAGGCGCGCCGGCCTACGATGTCCAGGTGAAGCGCGAGCTCGGTCTCGCCGAGGCCGATCAGATCGTCGGCTTCATGTATGTCGGCTCGATCGTGGTGCCGGCGCCGGACGCGAAACGCCCGGAGGCCGAGGGCTATGTCGAGCGCTGGGCGCGTCCCGCGGCTTAGAGATCGCGGGCCAGGACCGGCCGCACCGGATCGTCTTTCACGGTCGTGAAGCCGTGGGCGCGCAGCAGCGCCTCCGGTCCGTTCCAGAGTTCGTCCGCGGTACTGGCGGTTCGCTTCGGATAGGCCTCGACCCGCCGCGCGCCGCGCGACGGCAGGTCGCAGAGGATCGTGTGCAGCAATCGGCGCGCGACTCCTCGGCGCCGATGCGTCGGATGGATGAAGAAGCAGCCGATCGCCCAGGTGTCGGGATCGACGGCAAGATCGAATTGGCGACCGATCTTGACCAGGCGATCGCGCGGCAGGGTCTGGCACCAGCCGACCGCATCCGCGCCTGAAAAGGCGAGATAGCCGTCGAAGATGTCACTCGCGGTCAATTGCTCGCGGAGTGCGCAATTCTCTTCTGCCGTGCGCTTGCCCCAGCCATCCCAGGTCTCGACCCACCATGCGACGCACGCGCACCATCCGGAGGTCGCGTGCAGGGCGCGGAAGGCGTCAACGTGTTCACGCGCAAATCGCTCGATCCGGATCACAGGTCGTGCCCGGCGCTGGAGCAATTGAAGCTGCGGTTGATGAGCGGAAAGTCGGCGACGATGTTGCCTTCGACCGCGGCCTCCAGAAGTGGCCACTGGAACCAGGACGGGTCGCGCGGGTGATAGCGGGCGATGCGGCCGAAGTCGTCGAGCTGCACATAGGCGAAGATGTCGCCGCGGAAAGACTCGACCATCGCGACACCCTCGCCGCGTGCGGCCGCGAGCTCGACGCGAATCTCGCCGTCGGGCAGGCGCTCCAGAATCTGACGGATAAGCCGGAACGACTGGCGCATCTCCTGCACCCGGATCGTGAGCCGCGCATGCACGTCGGCCGTGAGCGACAGCGGCACGTCGAAGTCCAGGTTGTCGTAGGGCGCGTAGCCGGGACTTTTGCGCGCGTCGACGGCCCGACCGGCGGCGCGGCCGACGAAGCCGCCGGCGCCGAAGCGGTGAACCAGCTCGCTCAAGGTGACGCCGGTCGAGACCATGCGGTCGAGCAGCGACGGCTTGCTCTCGTACGCGCGATAGAGATAGGACAGCGTCCGTTCGCATTCGTCGACGAGACGCTGGATCCGCGCCGGCGCATCGGGCGGTAGGTCCATCGTGACGCCGCCGGGGACCACGCGGTCCATCATCAGCCGGTGGCCGAAGCTGGTCTCGCATGCCTGCAGCACGCGCTCACGCGCGGTGGTTGCCTGTGCGAGGATCAGGGTGAAGGCGGCATCACCGCAGATCGCGGCGAAGTCGCCGAAATGATTGGCGATCCGCTCGAGCTCAGCCATCAGTGCGCGGATGTAAACGGCCCGCACCGGCACCGAGAGCCCGAGTGCCTGCTCGACCGCGCGGGCATAGGCGAGGGAGTGCGCGATGGTCGAGTCGCCGGAGATACGGGCGGCGAGCCTCGCCGCCTCCATCGTCGTGCGGCCCGCGGCCAGCGCCTCGATGCCTTTATGGGCATAGCCCAGGCGCTCCTCGAGGCGGACGATCAGCTCGCCATTCGCATGGAAGCGGAAGTGGGCCGGCTCGACGATGCCGGCATGGACCGGCCCCACAGCAATCTGGTGGATGCCCTCGCCTTCGGCCGGCAGGAAGGCGTAGGCGGCGCTGCCGTGGTCGAGCCACGGGCGCGCGTCGGGCGACTCGTCGGCTTCGATGCCGTGAATCTCGCGGATCGCCCGTTCCAGCCGGATCGCGCCCGGGCGGACGCGCCCGACCGAAGGAAAGCGTCGGCTGGGTGCGGCGTAGCGAACGAGCCCCTGGCTGCCGTCGCTTTCATCGCGAAGGACGAGATGGATGTCGGTGCCGTCCGCGAACAGCGCGACGAGCGTCCAGTCCTCCTGCGCCAGCATCGCCAGCAGGCCGAACCAGCCGCGGCCGTCGACGCGATGCCGCGGCCAGGGAAGGTCGGCTTCCTTCGGCCCGAGCGAGGCCAGTGCCGGCAGAAGGCTGGTCATCCGACCATCTCCGCCACCGACTGGAACCACGCGACCAGCGGCCCCGGCAGGAAGATCCCGGCGATCAGGATCAGGAAGAGGTGCGCGTAGACCGGCAGCAGCGATCCCGTAAGTGGCCGGTGGTCACGTTCGGCGGCGCCGAAGGCGATGCCGTGGAGGCGCAGCATCATCCCGCCGAAGGCGAGGAGAAGCCCGGCGAGCAGCAGCACGCCCAGCATCGGCGCGCGCGGGAAAGTCGAGGTGACCAGCAGGAACTCGCTCATGAACATGCCGAAAGGCGGTAGGCCCGAGATCGCGACGGTTCCGGCGACCAGGCTCCATCCGAGCGCCGGATGGGTCGCGGTCAGCCCGCGGATCTGGTCGATCTGCTGCGAGCCGCGCGCCTGGGCGGCGAGGCCGATCGCGTAGAAGATCGCCGACTTGGTCAGGCTGTGCAGCGCCATGTGCAGGAGACCGGCGAAGTTGGCGAGCGGTCCGCCCATGCCGAAGGCGAAGGTGACGATGCCCATGTGCTCGATCGAGGAGTAGGCGTAGAGCCGCTTGATGTCGCGGCGCCGATAGAGCATCAGCGCGCCGACGAACAGCGAGGCGAGCCCCAAGGCGACCAGGAGCGGTCCGGGAGCCAAGGCATCGCCGTTGGCCGCCAGCAGCATCTTGAAGCGGATGATCGCATAGAGCCCGACATTGAGGAGGAGGCCCGAAAGCACCGAGGAGATCGGCGTCGGACCTTCGGCATGTGCGTCGGGAAGCCAGGCATGGAGCGGCACCAGGCCGGTCTTGGTACCGTAGCCGATCAGCAGGAAGACGAAGGCGAGGTTGAGCAGCTCGGGCTCGAAGTTCGGTGCCTCGGCGTAGAGCGAGGACCAGGTCAGCGCCTCCATGCCCGGTCCCATCGCCTTCTGCGCGGCGAGGTAGATCAGGATGGTGCCGAAGAGGGCGAGCGCGATGCCGACGGATCCCAGGATGAAGTACTTCCACGCCGCTTCCAGCGCCGGCCGGGTGCGGTATAGGCTGACCATCACCACGGTCGTCAAGGTCGCCAGCTCGATCGACGCCCACATGACGCCGATGTTGTTGGCGGTCAACGCCAGCAGCATGGCGAAGCTCAGGAGCTGGTACATCGCGTGGTAGAAGCGAAGGTGGGCACGCGTGAGCCGCCCGCTCTCGACCTCGTGCGCGATGTAGCCCGCCGAGAACCAGGCCGCGGTGAAGGCGACGAACGAAGTCAGGACCACCAGATAGATGTTGAAGTCGTCGATGATCGCGAACTCGGTCGGCTCCGGCGGCTCGAACGGCAAGAGCAGGAGCGAGGCGAGGAACGTCGCGAGCGAGACGCCGGCATTGAGCCATCCGCCGATCCGGTAGTCGGGAACGAACGCCAGGACCGCCGCGCCGATCAGCGGCAGGGTCAGGATCAGCGGCAGCGCGCTCAACGCCGCTCTCCGCGGAAGCTCTCGATCGACTGCAGATCGAGCGTGTCGAAGCGCTCGCGGATGCGGAAGAAGAAGATGCCGAAGAGGATGAAGGCGATCAGGAGCGAGAAGGCGACGCTCATCTCCACGACCAGCGGCATCCCCTTGACCCCGACCGCGGCAAGCACGAGCCCGTTCTCGAGCGACATGAAGCCGACCACCTGGGTGATCGCGTTCCGGCGCGTGATCATCACCAGGAATCCGATCAGCAGCACCGAGAGCGCGATCGCCAGCGTCTCGCGGGTGAGGGCCGCCGAGCTTCCGGTCACCGGGAGCACGAGAAGCGTCGCCAGCACGACGAGGCCGACGGCGGCGAGCATGGTCGGGCCGATGCCGATCGCGGTCTCGACCGTGCGGTGGATGTCGAGGCGACGGACGATCCAGTTGAGCACGAGCGGCGCGGTGATGCCCTTGAGGACGAGCGCGATGCCGGCCGTTACGTAGAGGTGCGGTGCGTCCTGGCTGTAGGCCTGCCAGGCGGCGGTTGCCGCGACCGCGAGCGACTGCAGCGCGAAGGCGCGGAACACGCCGAGCAGGCGACGCTGGTAGAGCACGAGGAATCCCGCCAGCAGCACCATGGCGCCGGTCAGGTGCGAGAGGTCGTAGGCGAGGGTCGCGAACATCACGACGCTTCCGTCACGAAGCGGAAGACCACCGCCAGCACCGCGAGGATGAAGGCGGCGCCGAGGAACTCGACGACGCGAAAGACCCGCATCCTGGCGACGACGAGCTCCAGGACCGCGATCGCGGTCGCGGCGGCCAGCAGATGCAGGCCGAAGAACGCGATGCCGGCGAGGATCTCGACGAGGTCGATCCCGTCCTCGCCATCGGCGATTCCCCAGGGCGCGAACAGGGCGAAGACCAGCGAAACGAACACCAGCAGCTTCAGCATCCGGGCCGCTTCGATCAGCGCCAGGTTGCGGCCGGAGTATTCGAGGGCCATCGCGTCGTGGATCATCGCCGGCTCGTGAAGGAGCCCCGGATCGTCGACCGGCACGCGGCCATTCTCGGCGACCGCGACCATCAGGAGCGCGATCAGTGCCAGCGCCAGGGACACCTCGATGCCGACCCCGCCGGACAGCACGAAGCGGGCGATCGCTGGCAGGGCCGTGGATCCGGCGACGAGCGCGAGCGCGAAGGCCACCATCAGGACGGCCGGCTCGGCGAGCGATCCGATCAGCGCCTCGCGGCTGGCACCGATGCCGCCGAGGGCCGTGCCGACATCGAGGCCGGCAAGCGATTGGAAGAACCGCGCGGTCGCGATCAGCGCCACGATCGCGATCAGGTCGCCGGCAGAGGCGAGGGGCAGGTCGAGCGCGAACATCGGCACCATGGATGCGGCGACGGCGGTCGCGGCGAAGACCAGGTAGGGCGTGACGCGGAAGATCCACGAGGCGTCGTGGGCGAGCACGGTCTCCTTGCGCAGCAGGCGGAGGAGGTCGCGATACGGCTGGATCGGCGATGGCCCGCGGCGGCCCTGGAGGCGCGATTTGACGAAACGGGTCGTCCCGGCCAGGAGCGGCGCCGCGGCCATCGCCAGCACGAGGTGCAGGAGCTGCAGGACGGTGGCTGAGATCGCGGCGGGCATCATTGCTGGCTCGCTGCCACGATCAGCAGAAGGGTGACCAGGGCCGCGAACATCAGCGAAAGATAGCGGCGGATCGAGAGGAACTGCAGCGCGTTGAGCCGTTGGGTCAGCGCCTCGACCGCGCGCCGGACAGGCTCGGCGCCCCATCTCCAGGCCGGATCGACGAGCCCGACCTCGAGCCGCGCCGGGCGCGCGTCGCCGGGCGGCGGCATGTCGACGCTCTCGCGGACGCGGAACACCGAGGTGGCGAAGACGCGCCGGAGCGGCTGGGAGAAGCCGGAAGCGGTGTACTGGATCGCCGGATCCGCATCGGGATAGCCGCCATTCCAGGCAGGGGCGCGTCGCCGGCGCTCGGGCCAGATGCGGCCGAGCAGCACGCGCATGCCCAGCGCGAGGCCGAGGATCGCGGCGAAGACGGCGAATCCGGCATAGGCGGCACCGCTCGTGCCGAGCGGCGAAACGAAGAACCAGCCGATCGCGCCGGCCGGGAGATCGACCCCCACCACGCCATGCGCCGCCGATTCCGCGAGCTTGAGCCCGAACACCGGGAAGACGCCGAGGACGAGGCAGGCGCCGGCGAGCAGCGCGAGGCCGGTCAGCATCGGCCCCGAGGGCTCGACCGCCTTCGCCGCTTCCTCCGACCGCGGCCGGCCGAGGAAGGTGATGCCGAAGGCGCGGACGAAGCCGGCCGCGGCGAGGGCGGCGGCGAGGGCCAGCACCGCGGCCATCAGCGGCACGATCAGCCTCGGCAGATTGTCGGGAAGCGCTGAGGAGGCGAAGACCGACTGCAGGATCAGCCATTCTGAAACGAAGCCGTTCAGCGGCGGCAACCCCGATGCGGCGAGCGCGCCCATCAGCATGAACAGGCTGGTGTAGGGCATGCGGCGGACGAGCCCGCCGAGCTTCTCGATGTCGCGTTCCTTGGTCGCCTCGTGGATGACGCCGGCGCCGCAGAACAGAAGGCTCTTGAAGAGGGCGTGGTTGAGGACGTGGGCGAGCGCGGCAGCCAGCGCCAGCGCCGAGAGGTCGAACAGCTCGCTGGCGCGGAAGGAGAGCGAAAGACCGAGCGCGAAGACGATGATCCCGACGTTCCCGATCGCCGAATAGGCGAGCAGGCGCTTGAGGTCGCGCTGCAGCAGCGCATAAAGGACGCCGATCAACGCCGAGAGCGCGCCGGCGACGACCAGCGCCACGCCCCACCACCAGGCGGGTGGCCCTGCGAGGTCGAAGAGGATGCGCGAGAGCCCGTAGAGCGCGACCTTGACCATGATGCCCGACAGCAAGGCCGAGACATGGCTCGGCGCCGCGGACTGGGCGAGGGGCGACCAGAGGTGCAGCGGCACCATCCCGGCCTTCGCCCCGCAGCCCAGCATCGCCAGCACCACCGCGGCCGTCGTCAGCAGAGGCCGCTCGGTCGCCTCCCGCATCGCCGAGAAGCGGTAGTCGCCGTCGCCCCCGGCGATGGCGCCGAAGGAGAGGAGGAGCAGCAGCAGGCTCAGGCTTGCCATCGCCAGGTAGACGAAGGCCGCCCGGCGGCTCTCCTCGTCGCGGTGGTTGGCGAGGATAAGGAGCCAGGAGGCGACCGCCATCAGCTCCCAGGCCAGCAGGAAGACGAAGGCGTCATTGGCGAGCAGCACCAGGTTGCAGGCGGCCAGGAAGATCGGCAGGGGCGCCATCGCCCGGCCGGGATCCGGCTGTCGCCGCACATAGCCGTCGGCGAAGACCAACACCAGCGCGGCGACGAGGTTGATCGCCGCCAGGAAGAAGCAGGCGAGGTCGTCGAGGCGGAAATGCACGCCGATCCAGGGGACCCCGAGCGGCAGGTCGAGCTCGGTGACGTCCCCGCCGGCGAGAAGGCGGATCGCGGCGGCAGTCCCGAGCGCGAGCGCGAAGGCCCCGACCAGGCCGTGGATCAGGCGATGGGGGCGAAGGAAGGGCGCGGCGAGGCCGAGAGCGGCGAGCAAAAAAAGACCGAGAAGTGTCAGCGTCAGCATTCTCAGTGGCCGATGCGCTCGCGCCGTTGCACCCGAAGCGTGAAGCTACAGTGAGGGAACCGGCCTAGCAATCACGGCCTTGCGCGCCGGCCGAAGGGCAGCGATGCTTGAGGTTCACGCAGGGCCTTCCGGCCCTCCCAGAGAACCCGAAGACGAGCGAGGATGACATGGCTGCGAAGGTCGGTGACAAGGTCCCGTCGATCAAAGTGAAGCGCAAGACCGCCGACGGCGTGAAGGACGTCGACATGGCGGAGCTGTTCGCCGGCAAGAAGGCCGTGCTGTTCGCGCTGCCGGGCGCATTCACGCCGACCTGCTCGGCCAAGCACCTGCCGGGCTTCGTCGACAAGAACGCCGACCTCAAGAAGAAGGGCGTCGATCTCGTCGCCTGCCTATCGGTCAACGACGCGTTCGTCATGGACGCCTGGGGCTCCCAGCAGAACGTCGGCGACAAGGTGGTCATGCTCGCCGACGGCAACGGCGACTTCACCCGCGCCATGGGCCTCGAGATGGACGGCACCGGCTTCGGCATGGGCCAGCGCTCCAAGCGCTACGCCATGGTCGTCGACAACGGCGTCATCAAGTCGCTCGAGGTCGAGCAGCCCGGCAAGTTCGAGGTTTCGAGCGCCGAGGCGGTTCTCGGCAAGCTCTAGGCGCCAAAGCCTAAAGGCGGGGAGGCGGCGGCATGTGGCGGCTGATCGGACGGGCGCTCGCCCACGGTCCGGTCACGCTGCCGCCGCCGCCGCCCTCGTCCGACGCGCTCGCCGAGCTCGCCGGCCGGGTCGCCGAGGCGGCGCGCGCGCGCCTTGGGCGCAGCTTGGTGATCCGCGAGATCGATGCCGGTTCCTGCAACGGCTGCGAGCTCGAGATCCAGGCCCTCTGCAATCCCGTCTACGACGTCGAACGCTTCGGCATCCGCTTTGCGGCGAGTCCGCGCCATGCCGACGTGCTGCTGGTCACCGGTCCCGTGACGAGCAACATGGCCGAGGCGGTCCGGCGGACCTATGAGGCGACCCCGGGCCCCAAATGGGTGGTCGCGGTCGGCGATTGCGGCGTCGATGGGGGCTGCTTCAAGGGCGGGACCGGGGTTCTTGGCGGCGTCGCCCAGATCGTGCCTGTCGATCTGCACCTTCCAGGCTGTCCACCGAGCCCGGCCCAGCTCCTCGCCGGCCTCCTTGCCCTGGTGCAAAGCGTCGAGAAGCCGCTTCCCTGAGCTTGTGATGCCGATCACAGCGATTTATCTAAAAAGCTAAAAATATCGTTCCGGGTGGAGTGCCCGGGGGACGATATGGAAACGGACTGTGGTCTCGCTCGTGTGCAGGTTCAGACTGCGAGCCGGCCGCTCGACCTGGTTTCGCTTCACGTACCGAAAGCTTTCGGCACTTCGCTGCGCGACGTCCTGGTCCGCCACTACGGCCGGGACCAGGTGGCGGAAGACTATGCCGTCAGCATGGAGAGTTGCTCGTCGGGGGAGCGACGTGTGCGCCCGCCGCTGCCGCCGTCGGCGACCGTCGTCCACGGCCATTTCCCGGCAAGCCGGTATGCCGACCTCGCGGCCCGGCGGCGCATCACCTTTCTTCGAGATCCGGTGGCGCGCACGATCTCGCACTTCTTCTTCTGGCAGGGGGAGCCGCGCCACGGCAGTGCGCTGCACGACCGCCTGCTCGACGAACGCCTGGGCTTGCTCGAGTTCGCCAAGCTGCCGGCGATCCGCCGGTTCTACTCCGACACCGTCTTCGGCGGGTGCGATATGCAGGCCTTCGACCTGGTCGGCGTGGTCGAGGACCTGAACCGCGACTGGCCGCGCTTCCAGCGGCTCACAGGAATCGATGCGACGCTGCCGCATCTCAACCGCAACCGCTATCCCGGATACTCCGAGATCGCCGCGCGCGTGATGGCCGACCCGGGCCTCATGCGCGAGCTCCGGCGTATCCTCGCCGACGACATCCAGTTCTACGCCCGCTATCTCTAGAAGGGGTTTCTCGCGCCGCGCGGCCGGCTGGACTTGGCATCGGCACCTCGGGCAGGCTCCGGCCCACGCCTCTGGGAGCCTTCGATGCGCCTTTTCACCGCCATGCTCGGGACCGAGACCCATTCCTTTTCGCCGGTCCCGGCAGGTTTCAAGCTCTACAAGGATTTCTACCTCGTCCGCGGCGGCGCGCATAAGGAGCCGCCGGACTTCTGCGCCGAGCCGCTCGTCCATTTCAGGAAACGCGCCCAGGCGAAGGGCTGGGAGGTCGTCGAAAGCCTCGCGACATTCGCCCAGCCGGCGGCACCGACCCTCCGCAACGTCTATGAGACCTTCCGCGATGAGATCCTC
>JBGALV010000179.1:0-4070 GCA_044223515.1 Alphaproteobacteria bacterium | reverse complement strand
GAGATAGATGACGAGCAGGTCGGGCACGCCGCGGAAGATCGTCGTGTACGCGTCGGCCGTGCGGCGGAGGACCGCCGAGTTCGAGAGCTTGGCGACGGTCGCCAGCGTGCCGAAGACGAGCCCGAACAGGAATCCGACCACGGCGACCGCGAGCGTCAGCCCGGTCGCGAACGTCATCTCGTCGAGCCAGCCCAGGGGCCCCCATTGCATGAGCTCGAGGAACGATTTCGGCGGCATGGATACTTTCGGGACCCTCTCCCGCGTCTTACGCGGGGGAGGGCAGGGTGGGGGCGAGCGTAGCGAGAACTGTCGAAGCGGGTGGCGACGTCACTCGCTTCGCTCGCCCCCACCCCAACCCTCCCCCGGCTACGCCGGGAGAGGGGTACGACGCAAAGCCTTACGACTTCGGCGTCATGTCGACCTTGAACCACTTCTCCGACAGCTTCTTGATCGTGCCGTCTGCGATCGCCGACTTCACCGCGTCGTCGAAGGCGGCCTTGAGGTCGTTGTCCTCCTTGCGGATGCCGACGGCGACGCCGAGGCCGAGAATGCCGCCGGAGAAGGCGGGGCCGGCGATCGCCATGTCCTTGCCGGTCGCGGTCTCCATCGTCGCCTTGGCGGCGGAATGGGCGACCACGGCCGCGTCGATGCGGCCGGCGGCGAGGTCGAGATCGTGCTGCTCGGTGGTCTTGTACTCGCGGATCTCGGCGACGTCCTTGAAGTACTTTTCGGCCCAGACGAGGTTGGTCGTCGAGGCCTGCACGCCGAGGATCTTGCCCTTGAGCATCGGCTTGAGGTCGGCGATCGCCTTCTCGGCGGCGGCCGCGTCCTTGGTCAGGCTGTATTCGGCAGCGGGCAGCTTCGCCAGCGGCGAGCTCTTCATGACCAGGAAGCCGTGGCTGCCGGCGGCATAGGCGGTGGTGAAGTTGATGGTCTCCATGCGCTTCGGCGTGATGTTCATGCCGGCCATGATCGCGTCGTACTTCTTCGCCAGCAGCGACGGCATGATGCCGTCCCAGTCCTGGGCGATGAACTCGCAGTCGAACTTGGCGCGCTTGCAGAGCTCGGCGCCGAGGTCGAGCTCGAAGCCTTCGAGCTTGCCGGCGCTGTTGACGAAGTTCCACGGGGCGTAGGCGCCTTCGGTCGCGACCTTGACCTTGCGCATCTGCGCCGAGGCGTCGAAGGCGATAAGGCCGAGCGCGAGCACGGCACCGGCGACCACGGCAAGTCGGGTGATCTTCATTTTTGAAGCCTCCTCTGCAGGTTGTTTAAACGACGATAGCCGGTCTCCCTGCGGACGGCTAGAAGCCCTAGGACCGAAGCTGGCTCGAGATGAACTGCCGGCAGCGCTCGGACTTTGGTGCCCCGAACACCTGCGCCGGCGGGCCTTCCTCCTCGACCCGGCCCTGATGGAGGAAGATCACGCGGCTGGCGACCTCGCGGGCGAAGGCCATCTCATGGGTCACCAGCATCATGGTACGGCCTTCCTCGGCCAGCGTACGGATGACGCGGAGCACGTCGCCGACCAGCTCGGGATCGAGCGAGGAGGTCGGCTCGTCGAACAGCATCAGCTGCGGGCGCATCGCCAGCGCCCGGGCGATCGCGGCGCGTTGCGCCTGGCCGCCGGAGATCTGGGAAGGGTAGTGGTTGCGCTTGTCCGCGAGGCCGACCTTGTCGAGCAGCGCCAGCGCCTCCTCGGTCACCTCCGCCTTCGGGCGCTTCTGGACGTGCACCGGCGCCTCGGTGACGTTCTCCAGCACGGTCAGGTGGGACCAGAGATTGAAGCTCTGGAACACCATGCCCAGCTTCTGTCGGAGACGGTCGAGCTGGGCGCCGTCGGCCGGCTCGCGTCCGCCGCCGTGCTTGTCCCTGAGCTGGATCAGCTCGCCGGCGATGGAGACGGTGCCGTCGTCCGGGACCTCCAGCATGTTGATGCAGCGGAGCAGGGTCGATTTGCCGGACCCCGAGGATCCGAGGATCGTTAGGACCTCGCCGTCATGGGCTTCGAGCGTGATGCCCTTGAGCACCTCGAGCGGGCCGAAGCGCTTCGTCAGCCCGTCGACAGCTACCGCGGGACGAGACCCGTTCATCATCGTCCGATGATGGCACGGGGCCAAAAGCCGAGGCAAGGAAGCGGGGAACGCCGGGACCCGACCAAACCCGCCCAAAACCGCTATGATCCGGCAACGAGTACCAGGATGGTGCGACCATGACCGACGACGCGACCAAGACCGATGCCGAGTGGCAGCATTGCCTGACGCCCGAGCAGTTCCGCGTGCTGCGCGAGCACGGGACCGAGCGGGCCTTCACCAGCCCGCTGGACCGGGAGAAGCGGCAGGGCACGTTCCGCTGCGCCGGATGTGGGTTGGACCTTTTCTCATCCGAGGCGAAATTCAATAGCGGCACCGGCTGGCCGAGCTTCTTCGCGCCGATCGCCGAGGATGCGGTCGCGACGACCGAGGACGCCAGCTACGGCATGCGGCGCGTCGAGGTGCACTGCCGGCGTTGCGGCGGCCATCTCGGCCACGTCTTCCCGGACGGACCGAAGCCGACCGGGCTCCGCTACTGCATGAACGGCGTCTCGCTGACCTTCGAACCGAAGGAAGGCTGAGCGGCCTGTTCCCGCCCGAGCGCATCGTCTGCCTGACCGAGGAGACGGTCGAGACGCTCTATTTGCTGGGCGAGCAGGATCGCATCGTCGGGATCTCCGGATACGTCGTCCGCCCGCCGGAAGCGCGGCGCGAGAAGCCGCGCGTCTCGGCGTTCACCTCGGCCGATACGGACAAGATCCTGAAACTAGCGCCGGACCTGGTGCTCGCCTTCTCGGACCTACAGGCAGACATCGTCGCCGATCTGATCCGCCGCGGCGTCTCGGTTCACACATTCAATCAGAGAAGCGTCGCCGGCATCCTCGACATGGTGCGGATGCTGGCAGCGATGGTCGGCGCCGCGGAGCGTGGTGCGTCGCTGGCCGATCGTCTGGGGGCGAATGTCGAGGCCGCGCGTGAACGCAGCGGAAGCCTGCGAAGAAGGCCGCGCGTCTATTTCGAGGAATGGGACGAGCCGATGATCGCGGGCATCGGCTGGGTTTCCGAGCTGATCGAGGTGGCGGGCGGCATTGACGTCTTCGCCGATCGCGCGCACGGCCAGTCCGCGAAGGAGCGCTTCGTCATCGCCGGCGAGGTGATCGAGCGGAAGCCCGACATCGTCGTCGGGTCATGGTGCGGGAAGAAGTTCCGGGCGGAGAAGGTGAGGGCGCGTCCCGGCTTCGAGCGCTTCGAGATGCACGAGATCAAGTCGCCGCTGATCCTGCAGCCGGGCCCGGCGGCGCTGACCGACGGGCTGGCGGCGCTGGAGCGGATCGTTCAGGTCTGGGGCAGCGAGTCCGCGTCGACGTAGAGCGTGCAGTCGGGATGGCGGCGGAGCGCCGTCGCCGGGCAGGCCTCGCCGATGGGATCCTTCAGAGTACGATGAACCGCCTCGCGCTTCATCGGCCCCGGCACGACGCAGAAGATCGTATCGGCGCGGAGCAGGCGAGGGATCGTCAGCGTCAGGGCGGTCTTCGGCACTTCGTCGAGGCTCCTGAAGCCGCCGTCCTCCGCCTGCTGCTGGCGGCAGATCGGGTCGAGCTCGATGATCTTCACGTCGACCGGGTCCTTGAAGTCCGCGACCGGCGGGTCGTTGAAGGCGAGGTGGCCGTTCACCCCGATGCCGCAGCAGACGATGTCGATCGGCGCCTCGTTGAGGAGCCGCGTGTAGTCGCGGATGCAATCCTGCCCGTCGGCAGTCGGCTTCATCAGATGGACGGTGCCGGCCCGCACGCGATCGAACAGCGCGCGTCTGAGCCACGGACCGAAGCGCTGCGGCGCGTCCTCGGGCAGCGTGTGATACTCGTCCATGTGGAAGGCAGTGACCTTCGACCAGTCGATGCCGGGCTGTCCCGCCAGCGCGTCCAGCATCTCCTTCTGGCTGGGTGCCGAGGCGAAGATCATGCGGACGCCGCCCTTGGCGTCGATCGCCGCCCGCATCGCACGGGCGACGGCAATGGCGGCGGCAGCGCCCATCTCGTC
>JBGALV010000061.1:0-30989 GCA_044223515.1 Alphaproteobacteria bacterium | reverse complement strand
CCCGTACGGTCACCACCAGCCTGATCAACGCCAACTCGCCGCTGACCTGGGACGCCACCATGCTGGGAGCGCTCAAGGTCTATGCGCGCGCCAACCAGGCCTGCCTGGTGACGCCGTTCATCCTCGCGGGCGCGATGTCGCCTGTGACGGTCACGGGCACCTGCACGGTGACCCTGGCTGAAGCGATGTCCGGCATCGCGCTGATCCAGCTCCTCAATCCCGGCGCACCGGCGATCCTCGGCAGCTTCGCCTCGTCGCTCTCGATGCAGTCCGGCGCACCGACCTTCGGCACGCCGGAGCCGGCCCTGGTGCTCTACACGATGGCCGCCCTCGCCCGCCGACTGGGACTTCCATTCCGGTCCGGAGGCGGGCTCTGCGCATCCAAGGTCGCCGACGCCCAGGCCGCTTACGAATCCGCCAACACGATGCTGCCGACCTGCCTCGGCGGCGTGAACTTCGTCCTGCATACGGCCGGCTGGCTCGAGGGCGGCCTCAGCATCGGCTACGAAAAATTCATGATGGATCTCGACCAGGCCGGCATGTGCCACGCGCTGCTGGCCGGCGTCGACACGTCCGAGAACGGCCAGGCGATGGACGCGATCCGCGAGGTCGGTCCCGGCAAGCACTTCCTCGGATGCGACCACACGCAGCGCAACTTCGAGACCGCCTTCGCACGTGCGCCGCTCTCCGACAACAACAGCGTCGAGCAATGGGAAGCCGAGGGCAGCCTCGACATGCCGCAGCGCGCCAACGCCGCCTGGAAGAAGATGCTGGCCGAGTACGTCGATCCGGGCCTGGATCCGGCAACCGACGAGGCGCTGATCGACTACATGGCGCGCCGCAAGGCATCGTTCCCGGATTCCAACACCTGAGGCCAAGCCCGATGCCGCGCGCCCGCCCCGTCATCTTCATCGCGACGCCTTTGGAAGCCGAGCAGGTCGAGCGCATCCGGAAAATCGCGGGCGACCGGGCGGACGTCGTCGCCGAGCCGGACCTCTGGCCGCCGGTCCGCTACGTCGCTGACCACAAGGGCAAGGACGGCTTCGCGCGGTCGGCCGAACAGGAGACGCGCTGGCGGAAGCATCTCGGCCACGCCGAGATCATATGGGACTTCCCGCCCAACCCGGCCGACCTCGCCCACGCGCCGAATCTGAAATGGGTGCAGACCACGTCTTCCGGCGTCGGCCAGATGGTGGCCAAGCTGGGCGCGTCCGCTGCCGACCTGCTGGTCACCACCGCCCGCGGCGTCCATGCGCAACCGCTCGCCGAGTTCGTGTTCATGGCTCTGCTCGCCCATGTGAAGGACCTTGCGCGCCTGAAGGCCGAGCAGGCCGCGCACCGCTGGGAGCGCTACTGCGGGAACGAGCTCGCCGCGCGCACCCTCGCGGTGATCGGTGCCGGGCAAGTCGGCGGGCGCATCGCCGCCATCGGCAAGGCCATCGGCATGCGTGTGGTGGCGAGCGTCCGCGATGCACGCGCCGGGCGTGCCGCGGACATGGGCGTCGATGCCATCTACCCGCCGGCGAACCTGCACGCGATGCTGGGCGAGGCCGACGCTGTCGTGCTGATCGCGCCGCATACGCCGGAGACCGAGAACCTGATCGATGCGAAGGCCCTCGCCGCGATGAAGCCGGGCGTCGCCTTCGTCAACATCGGCCGCGGGCTTTGCGTCGACGAGGAGGCGCTGATCGCGAACCTGCGCTCGGGTCATGTCGCCTTCGCCGCCCTCGACGTCGCCCGGATCGAGCCGCTGCCGGCGACGAGCCCGCTCTGGGACATGCCGAACGTGCTGATCAGCCCGCACTCGGCCAGCACCGTGCACGAGGAGAACGGCCGCATCGCCAACATCTTCTGCCACAACCTCCTCTGCTATCTCGACGGGCGCCGGAGCGAGATGCGGAACGTTCTGGACAAGGCGCGTCTCTATTGACGCCTCGCCACGCGCGTCCGACGATTGCGACATGAGCCTGTCCTTCCGCCCGCTGCACAAGACCTTCGGCGCCGAAGTGGTCGGCGTCGATCCGACGCTCGCGCTCGACGAGGCGACCTTCCGCCAGGTCGAGGATGCGTGGTACCGCCACTCGATCCTGCTGTTCCGCGGGCTCACGATGAGTCCCGAGCAGCACATCGCCTTCACGCGGCGCCTGGGTCCGCTCCACATCATGACGCCGCCGCAGTACAACCTGCCGGACCACCCCGAGATCTTCGTCGTCGCCAATGCCGAGCGCGACGGCCAGCCCTTCGGCATGCGGCGCGTCGGCCTGGGATTTCACACCGACGGCGAGGACAAGGTCCGGCCAAACGCCGGCTCCTTCCTCCACGCGCACAAGATCCCGCCCGAGGGCGGCGATACGCTGTGGGCGGACATGTACACGGCCTGGGAGACGCTGCCGGAAGCGACCCGGCGCGCGGTCATGGGCAAGCGCGCCCGCTTCAGCCGCGCAGATCTCAATCACGTCCACTATCCGTACGAGCCGCCCTGGACCGCGGAGCAGAAGCGTGCCCGGCCGGACGTCTGGCATCCGATCGCGCGCCGACATCCGAAATCGGGACGGACCGCGCTCTACGTCGGACGCTGGGCGATCGACATCGAAGGGGTGCCGAAGGACGAAGGCAACGCGATCATCCGGGAATTGCAGGCGCACAGCCAGAAGCCGGAATTCATCTACCGCCACACCTGGCGTGTGGGCGACGCGATGCTCTGGGACAACCGCTGCACGCTGCACTGCGCGACCGGGTTCGACGACGAGCGCTACGTACGGATGATGTTCAGGACCACGCTCGAAGGCGAGATCCCGGAGCTCGCGACCGCGGCCTAGATTGCGAGAACCGGCCGCTCGCCCTGTATGGCGGTGCGGTGCATGAGGCGGATCGTGTTGGCGTCGAACGAGTCGCGCCGGTGCATGGCACAGCGGTTGTCCCACATCACCATGTCGCCGAGCTGCCACTCCTGGGCCCAGACGAGGCTCGGGTTCACCGCGTGCTTCCAGAGCTGCTCGACCAGGTCGGCGCTCTCGTCGAGCGGCATGCCGATGATCCAGGCATGGCGCCTGCCGCCGAGATAGAGCGCCTTCCGGCCCGACTCGCCGTGGGTGCGCGCGATCGGATGCGGCATGCCCGGCCAAGTGCGGACGTCGTCGCTGGCTGGCTTGACCTGGCCCATGCGGACGTCGCCGCGGCCGTCATAGACCTTCTGGTGATGGATGAAGCGCCCCTCGATCGCCTTCTTCAGCGCGTCCGGCAAGGTCTCGTAGGCCGTGTACATGTTGAGGAAGTAGGTGTTGCCGCCATGCGCCGGCAGCTTGAGAGCGCGGAGGATCGAGGCCGCCGGAGGACGCTCCTGGAACCAGGTGTCGGTGTGCCAATGGACTTCGCCGTCGCCGAGATCGCCGGCCGGCGAGCCGTCCGCCTTCTTGGCGTTGCTGACGACCAGGATCTCGCGATGCGCGCCGTGCGTGCCTTCCTGCATCTGGCGCGGATGGATCACGAACTTGCCGAGCATGCCGGAGAACCGGATCTGCTGCTCGTCGGTGATCTTCGTATGGCGGAAGCGGACGACCACGTGCTCGAGCCACGCGCGGCGCATCTGGTCGACGTCGTCCTGGGTGAAGTCGTCGAACGGGAAATCGACGATGTCGGCGCCGAGCGGGCCGCCGGTCGGCCTGACATCGAACCTGAGGCGCTTGCCGATGCTCGTATCCATGTCCCGCTCCTCTACGCCTTCCCGGCGATGACCCAGGCATCCTCCGGCCGGAACCACGCGGTCACCGTCTGGCCGGCTTCGAAAGCAGCGCTGCCATCGTTGGTCGCCTCGGCCATCGCCGCACTGCCGTCGGCGAAAACCAGCTGAACTTCCAGCCTGGCGCCGGTGTAGACCACCCGCTCTACCCGGGCCGGCCAGGCGACCGTGCCGTCTGGCGCCGTTCCAGTCGCAAGCTTCAGCCGCTCTGGCCGGATGGTCAAGGTGACTGCCGATCCCTCGGCGGCACCATCGATCCGGGCGCGCGCCGGCCCCGCCGGCGTCGCGAGTCGCATCAACCCTCCCTCGGAGCCGTCGATCCGCGCCGGGACCATGTTGATGCTGCCGATGAAGCCGGCGACGAAGCGGGTGGCCGGCCGCTCATAGATCTCGGCGGGCGATCCCAGCTGCTCGATCTTCCCGTCGCGCATCACCGCGATCCGATCCGACATGGTCAACGCTTCGCCCTGGTCGTGGGTCACGAACACGGTGGCGATGCCGAGCCGGCGCTGCAGCGAGGAGATCTCGGTCCGCATCTCCTCCCGAAGCTTGAGGTCCAGGTTCGACAGCGGCTCGTCGAGCAGCAACATGGTCGGCCGGATCACCAGCGCGCGGGCGAGCGCCACCCGCTGGCGCTGCCCGCCGGAGAGCTGGTTCGGCCGGCGCTCGCCGAAGCCGTCGAGCTTGACCAGCGCCAGTGCCTCGGCGACGCGATTGGCGATCTCGTCCTTCCCCACCCTGCGCATCTTGAGGCCGAAGGCCACGTTGTCGGCGACCGTCATATGCGGGAACAGCGCATAATCCTGGAACACCATGCCGAGGTCGCGCTGGAACGGCGGCAGGTCCTCGACCAGCTTCCCGCCAAGGCGGATATGCCCACCGTCCGGCGCGAGGAATCCGGCGACCAGGTTCAAGGTCGTGGTCTTGCCGCAGCCGCTCGGTCCCAGCAGCGTGACGAACTCGCCGGGCGCGACCGCGAGGTCGATGCCGTCGACCGCCGCATGGGCGCCGAAGCGCTTGACCAGTTTCTCCAGCCTGAGCGCCGGTTCAGCCACGTCCCTGCTCCTGGTAGAGGAAGTTGCCGATGCCGACGAAGCGGCCGAGGATCGCGATCAGCACCAGCGGGATCAGCAGCGACAGGATCGAAAGCGCCGCCAGGGTCGGCGCGAAGCCGAAGTCGAGGAACGACATGATCGCGACCGTGACCGGACGCTGGCCGGGCTTGGCAATGAACAGAGACATGTTGATGTCGGTGAAGCTGTGGATGAAGGCGAAGGCCATGCCGGCGAAGACGCCGGGCATGATGATCGGGAAGGTCACATAGCGGAGCACCGACAGGGGGCCGGCGCCGAGATTGGCGGCCGCGTTCTCGACGCTGCCCGGCATCGCCTGCAGGCTGATCGCGATGGTGCGCACACTGAACGGCAGGCAGATGATCACGTGACCGATCAGCAGCGCCCAGTATCCGAGCCAGCGGCCGAGCCCGATCACGGTCAGGAATTGAAGGAGCGCGATGCCCGTGACCAGCGTCGGCAGGATCAGGGGACCGAGCGTGACCGTGCGGATGATCGTCTTGCCGGGGAAGTCGTGGCGCTGGAAGGCGAAGGCCAAGGGCACGCCGATCGCGGTCGCGACCAGCGCAGTCAGCGCCGCCAGCTCCAGGCTGAACATCAGCGGCTGCACCCATTGCGGCGCGAAGGCTTCGCCCCACCATTTGAGCGAGAAGCCGCGCGGCGGGAAGAACGAGCGGTTGGACTCGTTGAAGGAAACCGCCGCCGTGATCAGGATCGGGCCAAGGATGAACAGGTAGATCAGCGCCACCGTCGCCTTGAGCAGCGTCCAGGGTCCCTTGCTCATCGGGCCCGCCGACCGCCGAGAGCGGATGTGAGCAGCAGCAGCGCGATCGAGCTCACCAGCAGGATCGCACCCATCGCCGATCCCAGCGCCCAGTCGAGCGCCTGGACCATGAAGCTGCGGATCAGGGTCGCCATCACCTGCGTCCCGGGACCGCCAAGGATCGCCGGCGTCGCATAGGCGCTGATCGCGATCGCGAAGGCGAGCAGGAAGCCGCCGACGATGCCCGGAAGGGTCAGCGGCAGCGTAACGGTTAGGAAGGTGCGGATGCGGCCGGCGCCCAGGCTCATCGCCGCGCGCTCCACGTTCGGGTTGAGCCCGTTGAGCGACGCCATAATGGTCAGCACGCCGTAGGGCAGCAGCGCGTGGCTCAAGCCCACCGTGATCGCCATCGACGACGGCAGCAGCGCCAGCGGCTGGTCGATGATGCCGAGCGCAAGCAGGCCCGAGTTGACCGCCCCTTCGCGATTCAGGATCACCCACCAGCCGTAGGTACGGACGATCACGCTGGCGAGCAGCGGCGACAGCGACAGCGCGATCAGGAACCCGCGCCACTGGCTGGTCGTCCGGACCAGGAAATACGCGAGCGGGTAAGAAAGCACGATCACGGTGACGCCGACGGCGATGCCGATCCCGAAGGTCCGGAGGATCGCCTGCTGATAGAGCGGCCGGCTCAGAAGGTCGGTGTAGTTCTGCGTGGTCCAGACGCCGGTCATGATGACGCCGTCGGACTCGATGAAGCTCGCCGACAGCAGGAACGCCGTCGGGATCACGAAGAAGACGAGCAGGAAGAGCGCCGGCAGCGCCACCAGCAGGAACGGCACGACCGGCCGGGGCCGGGCGGACGATAGAATCAACGGTCCGCCCTCCCCCGGGCCTCTCGACTTAGGCCATGACCTCCTGCCAGCGGCGCGTCCAGTCGCGCCGCTTGGCGGCGATCACCTCGGCATCCGGGAAGTCGGTCGCGGCCATCTGCGCCTCGGTGGTGATCTGTGCGTCCTTGTATTCCTGCGGCCAGTCGGTGATGTCCGGGCGGCCGGGGCTCGAGTAGTAGGCGAGATGGAAGGCACGCTGGACATCCTTGTCGAGGCGCCAGTTCAAGAACTCGAAGGCCAGCTTCTTGTTAGTCGCCCCGACGGGGATGCCAGCGCAGTTGGCGAGGCCGATCGTGCCTTCCTTCGGGATGGTGAGGCCGATCGGGTATTTCTGTGCCTCGTAGTAGGCGGCGCGCGCGTTCCAGTAGGGCGCGATCCAGATCTGCTCGTTCTCAAAATAGGGAGCCGCGGCGGCCGAGGCCATCACCGTCGCACCGACCCAGGGCTTCTGTGCCTTCAGGATGTCCCAGGCCGGCTCCATGTTCTCGACGCCGCCGCCCTTCAGCTTGGCGGCCATGATCAGCGCGTAGATCGAGAGCAGGTTGCCCGGCTCGAAGGCCATGACGTGGCTCTTGATCTTGTCGCCGTACTTCGCGTTCGGCATCCAGTAGTCGGCCCACGAGCCCGGCTTCTCGATCTGCTTCTTGTTCCAGATCAGCGCCGTGTACTGGTAGGTGTGGACGATGCCGGTGTTCGGGATCACCTGCGCGCTCTTCTTCCACACATGCTTGAGGTTCGGGACCTCCTTTTCGGTGATCGGCTCGAGCAGCTTCTCCTTCTGGCCGAGGATCACCTCGGGCGGCGTCAGCTCGGCCGCGACGTCAAAGCCGGGCGCGCCACGGGTCGCGCGGATCTTGGCGTAGTCCTCGGAAGCCGAGCCGGCATCGTCGTAGGTGACCTTGACGCCGAACTTCTTCTCGAAGGGCTCGACCGTCGTCTTCATGAAGATGTCCTGGAACTCGCCGCCATAGGCGTTGACGACCAGGGTCTCTGCGGCGCGGGCCGAGATCACGAAGGGAGAGCTTAGGCTCGCCGAAGCAGCCGCCGCGCCCTGCAGGAATCGGCGACGAGACGGGCGGATGAAAGTGCGCACCATTATCTATCTCCCTGTTTTGAGCCCCTTGGAACGGATTGTCGGCAGGGTCTCCGTGCAAGTCAATCGCAGGGAGCGCTATCCCCTACTCCTCCCCGTCGCCCAGGAGCGGCAGCACGATCTGCGACGGCCGATCCTTGTCGAGCCAGAGCGTGTTGCGGGTCTTGACCGTATGGGTGTGCCGCCCGAGCGGCTCGCCGGTGCCCGGATTGACGTCGAAGCGCGGAAAGTTCGAGGAGGCGACGTCGACCCGGATGCGGTGGCCGACCGCGAACAGGTTGGCGACCGGCGGCAGGCGGACGGTGATCGGATAGACCCTGCCCGGCTCCAGCAGCCGCTCCTCGTCGAACCCGCCATGGAAGCGGAGCCTGAGGATGCTGTCGACCAGCGGCATGTGGAATCCGTCCGGATGCGCGGTGGTCGGCGGATGCACGTCGATCAGCTTCACCGTGATGTCTGTGTCGCGCGCCGACGACGAGACCCAGAGCTTCGCCTCGATGTTGCCGGCGATCTCGACCGGCCAGGTCAGCGGATCCGTCTGGAACACCATCACGTCCGGGCGTTCGGCGAGCAGCGGCCACGGCGCCTCACAGGCGACCTGGTTCGGACGCTCCTTCTGGTGCAGCGGCCCGTCCGGTACGAGCGTGCGCATGCGGCCGCGCGGATGGACGTAGCGCGGATCGAGGTCCTTCGGGATCAGCGACCACTCGTAGAAGCCGGTGACCGCCGCGCCCAGCGTCGGCACCGGATGTCCCGGGTCGTGCACCCACTCTACCGATCCGCCATCCGCCGGTCCCTCGGTCGAGAGGCCTCCGCCCGCCTTCAGGTACCAGGGCGTCGGCTTGGCGTCCGGCAGCGGCCAGGTCTTCGCCTCGATCCATCGGCCGCCATGGCGAATACGGCCTTCCGGCGTCCGCGTGCCGTTGCCACCGCCCATCACGAAAACACGTACCGGCGCGTCGTTCTCGACCCCGGTCGGAACGTCGCGGAGCCAGCGCTCGAACCAGCGGAGCCGCTCGCGGTTGTAGACCGCGTTGCCCCAGGCGGCGGTAGGCCCGAAGTCGACCTCGCCGACATGGCTGACGCCGTCGCCCTTCATCGAGCCGTGGTTCCAGGGTCCGAGCAGGAGCTGGGTCACAGACTTGTTCTTCTTCGAGAGCGACACGAACTGCCGCGAGGCGTCGAGCGCGAAGGGATCGTACCAGCCGCTGGAGAGAATGACCGGGATATCGGCGAAACGTCCGATGTTCGGCTCCAGGTCCATGACCGGCATCTTCCACCAGTCGTCCTTCACGCCATTGCACTGATAGCGGAACAGCAGCTCCTCGAAGTTGGGGTTGGGCGAGAGCGGCGTGTGGCCCGGCTTGAACGGGATGCGATAGAGCTGGTCGCGCAGGGTCTCGACCGCGGTCTCCAGGCGCCTGCGCGCCGCCGGATCGTCGCGGATCTCCTGCGCGTCGAAGCCATGCAGGAAGAGCGCGCCGAACATGTGGAGCGCCTGGGCACCACCCTCGCGAGCACAACCGTCGAAGAAATGCGTCGGCGCCACGTCGACCCAGAGCGCCTTCAGGTGCGGCGGCTGCTCGAGCGCGGCGGCGTTCTGGACGATGCCCATGTGCGAGCTGCCGCACATGCCGATCCTGCCGTTGCACCAGGGTTGCTTCGCCGCCCACTCGATCGTGTCGTGGCCATCCTTGCCTTCGTTGATGTTGGCGACGTGGAAGTACTGCCCTGTCCCTTCCGACTTGCCGCGGCCGCGGAGATCCTGGAGCAGGCACACATATCCCCGCGGCACGAAGAAGCGCGCCACCGGCTCGATGTGGGCCACCGGGTTGGATTTGTCGTAGGAGGTCCGGTAGACGATGGTGGGGAACGCACCCGGCAGCGGGTTTCCGTCCTCGCCCATCGGGCGATAGATGTCGGTCGCGAGCCTGACGCCGTCCCGCATCGGGACCATGACGTTCTCGGCGACGACGATCCCGTATGCGGGTTCCGGCAGGCTCATGTCCCTCTCCAGCGTCAGGCCACCTTGTACTCACCCTTCTTCACCGTGTCGGCGAACAGCATCTTCGCCAGGTCGTCCTCCGAGGTCTCGCCGACGTCGAACTTGTACATGGCGCGCGTCGCAAGATCGGTGTCGATGTCGGCGATCACCAGCTCCTCGCGCTTGAGTTCCGACTGCGCCTTCACCACGCCATCCGGCGAGATCGCCATCGTCCGACAGTTCTGGTGCTGGTCGTGACAGATGTTGGTGGTGAGGAACCAGACTGTGTTCTCGGCGGCCCGCGTCGTCGCCATCGCGTGATGGACAGGGATCTTCCAGTCGTTGGGACGCGTCGTGTTGTTCTGCGGATGAAACACCACCTGCGCGCCCTTGGCGACGCAGGCGCGCGTGCTGGAGGCGAAGCGGAACGCCTCGTAGCAGATGACGACGCCGACCTTCACGCCGAACAGCTCGTAGACGTCGAAGCCCTCGCCCTTGCTGTAGGCGACCGCATCCAGCGGCGTCAGCTTGGTCTTGTGATGGACGCCGAGGATCTTGCCTTCGGGCGAGATCGTCAGCGCCGAGTTGTACGGCTTGCCCTTGAGCGGATTGGACTCGAGCGGCGTCTCGGTACCGAGTATGCAGGCCATCTTGAGTTCGCCGCAGCGCTTGGCCACTTGCTGGTGCAAGGCCTCGAGCCGTTCCGGCTCGACCGGTGCGTCGGTCGGCGTGATGTCGACCCGGTACCCCACGGTCTGGGTCTCGGGGAAGCAGAGGATCTGGACGCCCGCCTTTCCCGCCTCCTCGATGAAGCGGAAGATCGTCGCTGCGTTCGTGTCGAAGTCGGGGCTCTGCCGCGACTGGGCCAAGCCGACCTTGAGAATGGGCATGACGTCCTCCGTGATCCTTAAAACCGAGACTATCGGCTGAAAGGCGATGGTCAACGGCGCTTCGCCACCGACGCAATCGGCGTGACGCCCTGGTCGATGGATGAGATGATCAACCTAATGAAAGTAGGGGAAACGCGCCGCCGGCATTGCCGGGACGGCTACCCGGGGGCCTGGACGCGTGAGCGCTAGCCAGCGGCCGCCGGTATTGGCGCCGTTCCAGACCCGCAGCTTCCGTTTCCAGTGGCCGGCCGACCTAGCCACCTCCTGGGCTCAGGAGATGGAGGGCGTCATCCTCGGCTGGTACATCCTGGTCGAGACTGGTTCGGTCATGATGCTGACTCTGTTCGGGTCGGTGATCTTCATCGGCACGCTGCTCGCCCCGATGTTCGGCGTCGTCGGCGACCGCATCGGCCATCGCAACCTGCTCTGCCTGATGCGGGTGAGCTACACAGCCCTCTCCCTCACGCTGATGATCCTGATCTTCAGCGGAACGGTGTCGCCGGTTTCCGTCTTCATCGTCGCCACGCTGATAAGCTCGATACGCTCGTCCGACCTCGTCATGCGGAACGCGATCATCGGCAGCACGATCCCTCAGCCGCTGCTGGTCGGCGCCATGGGCGTCTCGCGCATCACCGGCGACTCCGCCCGGATCGCCGGCGCGCTCGCCGGCGCGGCGATCGTAGCGACCCTCGGCATGGGGCCCGCCTATCTCGTGATCACCTTGTTCTACGGCGTGAGCTTCCTCCTGACGCTGGGCGTCACCGGCGCCGGTCCCGCGGCCCATACGATCGGCGCGATGTCGGGAATGCCGGCCCGCTCCTCGCCGTGGCGCGATCTCAGCGAAGGCCTCGCCTATGTATGGCGGACGCCGCACCTGCTGGCGGCGACGGCAATCGCCTTCCTGGTCAACCTGACCGCCTATCCGTGGTCGAACGGGCTGCTGCCTTACGTCGCGCGCGAGGTCTATCGCATCGATCAGACGGGCCTCGGTTATCTGGTCGCCAGCTTCGCCGTCGGCGCGATCACCGGATCGATCGCGCTCTCGACCCACGGCGCCTCGATCCGGCCTGCCCGGATGATGATCGTCTTCGCCGGCATCTGGCACGCGCTCCTCTTCGTCTTCGCTTTCCAGGAGACCGAGATCGGCGGCCTGGTGATGATGACGCTCGCGGGCCTTGCCCAGAGCCTGTGCCTGGTGCCGCTCGCGGCGATGCTGGTGCGAACATCCGAGCCTCGCCTGCGTGGGCGGGTCATGGGCGTGCGCATGCTCGCGGTCTACGGCCTTCCGGTCGGGCTGGTCGCGACCGGTCCGCTGATCGAGCATCTCGGATTCCGCGCGACCGGGATCCTCTACTCGGTCGGCGGCCTCGTCGCCTGCATCGCGATCGCGGTGCACTGGTGGCGCGATCTCTGGCCGGCGGACGCCCCCGGCAATGTGCGCTAGGCCGGCGCCGCCGGCCGGCGATTGACCAGATAGAGGCCGGCGAAGATCAGCGCCGCGCTGAGCACGACGCCAAGCCCAATGGTCTCCCCGAAGAACAGCCAGCCCCAGCAGAGGCCGGAGAGAGCCACCGCGTACGAGGCTTGGCTGACGAACACGGCGCCGACACGGCGAAGCAGATCGAAATAGAGGATGTAGGAGCAGACCGAGACGAACATCACGGCGATCAACGCCCACTCGCCCGGCAGGAGCGGCGGCCAGGGCATGTAGAGCTGATCGAGGGCGGTCGCCGCCGGCAGGAGGAAGCTGATCGCACCTCCCAGCATGCCGGCCGCCATCACGATCGGCGCGTTGCGGTCGCTCGGGCGCATCTTGACGCCGATGATGTTGCCGAGCCCGTAGAGCGCCGGCGTCAGCAGCGCCTGGAGGATCCAGGGCAGCAGCTCGGCCGAGGGCAGCGCCACGCCGGGACTCATCAGCACGACGACGCCGGAAAGCCCGATCAGGATGCCGAGCGCGCGCGAGCCCGAGAACGGCTCCAGCCGGATCATGACCGCGAGCGCGTAGGTTACCACCGGCGAGAGGTTCACCAGCAGCGACATCAGCCCGGCAGGGATGTGCTTCACGCAGAGCGCCATGTTGGCGTTCGGCAACGCGATGCTGAAGATGCCCATCGCCAGGTAGAAGCGGATGTGCTGCCAGCCGAAGCCGAACCGCAGGTCGCGCCAGAAGGCGAGCAGGAGCAGCAGGGTCGCCGCCCCGGTCGACTGCCAGAGCGAATAGCTGAGCGGCGGCACGCCGGCGCCGGACGCCATCTTGGCCAAGGACATCATCAGCCCCCAGAGCGACCCGAGGCAGATGATCCCGAGAACGGCGTGGAGAGGACTGGTCGCGGGCTGGGAGGACATGCGCGACCCGGAATAGCAGATAACGGCCCAGGTGCCACCCCAAGACTGGTCCGTGGCGACACGTTCGGGGTTCCCTTGCGGCGCTTCCTGCCCGTAACCTCGCGTCATGGCAAACGCGCGTCTCGAAAGCCTCCGCGACTATCCGTTCGAACGGCTCACCCGTCTCCTCGACGGCGTGCCGCCCTTCGGCAATGCGCCGCCGATCAACATGTCGATCGGCGAGCCGCAGCACGAGCCGCCGATGATCGTCCGCGAGCTCGTCGACCGCGGCCATCCGACCTGGAACCGCTATCCTCCGATCAACGGCACGCCCGAGTTCCGACGGGCGGCGCTCGGCTGGCTGCAGCGCCGCTATCGTCTGCCGCACGGGATGATCGAGCCGGACACGATGATCTTCCCCTGCGCCGGCACGCGCGAAGGCCTCTACATGGCGGCGACCGTCGCGATCTCGCCGCCTGCGAACGGAGGGCCAGCGCCGTTCGCGCTGATGCCGAACCCGGCCTACCAAGTTTATATCGGTGCAGCGACGCTGGCCGGCGCCGAGCCGGTCTACCTGCCGGCGACGGTGGCGAACGGCTTCCTTCCCGATCTCGATGCGATCCCGGCGGAGACACTGGCGCGGACGCAGATCATGTATCTCTGCACGCCGAGCAATCCGCAGGGCGCCGTCGCCGATCTCGCCTACCTCAAGAAGGCGATCGGCCTCGCCCGCCGGCACGACTTCCTCTTCGTCGCCGACGAGTGCTACGCCGAGATCTACGCGACCGATACGAGGCCTCCCGGCGCGCTCGAAGCCGCAGCCGAGCTCGGCGGGTCCATGGACAACCTCATGTCCTTCCACACGCTGTCGAAGCGATCGAGCGTGCCCGGCCTTCGCTCCGGCTTCGGCGTCGGCACGAAGAAGGAGACGCAGCTGATGCAGCGGCTCCGGACCTACGCGGCCGCGGCGACGCCGCTGGCAGCGCTCGACGCCGCGACCGCGCTCTGGAACGACGACGCGCACGTCGACGCGACCCGGGCGCTCTATCGTAGGAAGTTCGACATGGCCGAGCGGATCTTGGGCCCGCGCTTCGGGGTCACCCGCCCCAAGGGCGGCTTCTATCTGTGGCTCGACGTCGGCGACGGCGAGGCCGCGACCAAGCGGCTCTGGGAGAAGGCCGGGGTCAAGGTGCTGCCCGGCGCCTACCTGACCCGGCCAGAGCCGGACGGCACCAACACCGGCGCTCCTTATATACGTATCGCGCTGGTCGCCGATCTGGAGGCGACCGAGGAAGCGCTCAACCGCATCGCCCGCGTGCTCTGATGCGGAAGGACCCGGTCGACGTCGTCGTGGTCGGCGCGGGCTTCGGCGGTGCCGCCTTCTGCGCGCGGCTGGCGGCCAAGGCACCAAAGCTCCGGATCGTTTGCCTGGAACGCGGACCGTGGGTCGACCGCAAGACGATGCCGTCGCTGCGAGAGGATTGGCAGAGCGCCAATCTTGGCGCCTGGGCGACGCCACCGAACACACGGCTCAAATCGGGCCAGAAGCTGCAGACCGCCGATTATCCGATCGACGACGACAACTCGGCGTTCAAGCCGCTGATGTGGAACGGCGTCGGCGGCTCGACCATGACCTGGGCCGCGCATTTCCCGAGGCTGCATCCTTCGGACTTCAAGACCAAGACACTGGACGGCGTCGGCGACGACTGGCCGTTCGACTATTTCGACCTCGAGCCTCATTACGACGAGAACGACCGCATCTGCGGCGTCGCCGGACTCAACGGCGATCCGGCCTATCCGCCGAAGTCGCCGCGCCAGATGTCCCCTTTCCCGCTCGGCCGCCTCGGCATGACCGCCGCGAAGGGCTTCGACAAGCTGGGGTGGCACTGGTGGCCGGTCGACGCCGCGGTGAATTCGGCGCCGTACGGCGACCGCACCGCGTGCAATCACTGCGGCCCCTGCCTCCAGGGCTGCCCGACCGGCGCAAAGATGTCGGTCGACCTGACCTACTGGCCGCAAGCGATCGCCGCCGGCGTCGAGCTGCGTCCGAGCTGCATCGTCCAGCAGGTGGAGATCGAGGCCGGCCGCGCGACCGGCGTCCGCTACCGCGACCCAGATGGCAGGGAAGTCGTTCAGCCGGCGTCGTTGGTTGTCGTCGCCGGCAACGGCATCGGCACCGCGCGGCTCCTGCTCGCCTCCGGCGTCGACAGCCCGGCGCTCGGCAGGAACCTGATGTTCCACCCGGCCGCCTATCTCCGCGCCAACTTCGCCGAGGAGCTGGACGGGCCGGTCGGCCCCGTCGGCTGCGCTTTATACAGCCACGAGTTCTACGAGACCGACCCCAAGCGGAGCTTCAAGCGTGGCGTCCACATCCAGGTCACGCGCGAGAACTCGCTGCTGAGCCAGGCGATGCGCATCACGCCGCGTGCCTGGGGCACGGAACCGCAGGAATTTCTGCGCAAGGAATTCAAGCATTCGATGGCGGTGCTGGTCCTGGCCGAGGACCTGCCGGAAGAGCACAACCGTGTCTCGCTGACCAACAAGACCGAGGCCGACGGCCTGCCCGGCGTGAAGCTCGACTACACGCTGTCGGACCATTCGCGGAAGAGCCTCGACTTCGGCCTCGACCGCGGCGAGGAGTTCCTGCGCGCGGCCGGCGCCGCGAGCGTGCTCCGGATTCCGCTGGCGCCATCGACCGGCTGGCATCTGCTCGGCACCGCAAGGATGGGAAGCGATCCCAGGACCTCTGTCGTCGACGGTCAGGGGCGCTGCCACACGGTCCGCAACCTCATGGTCGCGGATGGCGGCCTGTTCCCGACCGTCGGCGCCGTGAACCCAGGCTCGACCATCGGCGCGCTCGGCCTCAGGCTCGCCGACGGCGTCGCGAGGGACCTCGCATGAGCGACTTCCTCGATGCCGTTCTCGATACGCTGCTTCCGGGCGTCGACGGTCTGCCTAAAGGATCGAAGAGCGGCCTCGACGCGGCCCCGCATACCGAGGCGCTGCGCCTGGTTGCGAGCGAGGCCGGCGGCGAAGCGTCTTTTGTGACGGCCTCCGCGGATGCACGCGCCGATATCCTGCGCCGCGTGGAGACCAGGCCCACCGTCCAGGCGCTCGTCGCCGCAGCGCTGACGCGCTACTACGAGTCTGAGACGGTGATCGCGGCGATGGGCTGGCGCACGGCACCGCCGCAGCCGACCGGTCACAAGGTCGCCACGACCGACGCCGCGACCTGGGAGCGGCTCGAGAGGGTGAAGGCGCGCGGCCGCATCTGGCGTTGAGGCGGAGCGCTAACGGATCGTGATCGGAAGCTCGGTCGTCGACTTGATCCGTTCCATCGCGAAGCGCGAGGTCACGTTCTTGAGCGGCGTCGACTCGATCAGCCGCTTGTAGAACGCGTCGTAGCTCGCCATGTCGGCGACCACCACCTTCAGCATGTAGTCGACGTCGCCGGCCATGCGGTAGACGTCGACGACCTCCGGCATCGCCGAGATCGATCCGGCGAACTGCTCGATCCACTCCTTCGAATGGTCCTTGGTCTCGATCGAGACGAAGACCGTAAGGCCGAGGCCGACCTTGTCGGAATCGATCAGCGCCACGCGCCGTGTGATCACGCCCTGGGCCTCGAGCTTCTGGATCCGCTTCCAGCACGGCGTCTGCGAGAGGCCGACACGGCTCGACAGCTCCGCGATCGAGATCGAGGCGTCGTTCTGCAGGGCGAGAAGGATCTTCCGGTCGATGCGGTCCATACGGCGTCTCCACGCTCTGGATCCGCGATACCGCAGATCCGTCCCGCTGTAGATACGCGAACTGCGACATAAAATGTATGATTATATATTTTAGCATATTAATTATGTTTAATTAAGTGCCCACGCTGGCGCAGGGCGAGAAGACGGTGCTCCAGCATATCCCGAAAAGAGAAGAAAATCGCTCTGCTTAAGCCCGCTTCGGAAGCAGGTTCTTTTCTCTCTCGCGGGATTGCGCGGTCGCCCGTCGAGGCCTTTTATCCTCATCCATGAGCACGAAGCGCCACTACCTGCCGATCTCCTACGATGTCGCCGGCAAGCCGGTCGGGATCGTCGGCAACGGTATGGCGGCGCTGGCGAAGCTCGAACTGCTGGGCCGCACCCAGGCCCGCCTCACTCTTTATTCTCCGGCGCCGCATCGCGATCTGGCCGTGGCCGCTTCGGCCTACGAAGTCGAGCTGGTCACGGCCTGCCCCACCGCGGCCGATCTCGCCGGTATGGCCCTCCTCTTCCTCGCAACTGAGGACGCGGCGGAGGACGAACGGCTGTCGACGCTGGCGCGATCGGCCGGCGCCATGGTCAACGCCGTCGACCGGCCGCATCTCACCGACTTCGCGATGCCGTCGATCGTCGACCGCGGCAGCGTCACCGTCGCCATCGCCTCCGATGGCGCGGCCCCTGTGCTGACGCAGCGCGTGCGGGCGCTGATCGACGCGCTGCTGCCGGCGACCCTGGCCAACCTCGGCGATCTCGCCCGGACGATCCGCGCCTTGGTCCTCGACCGCCTGCCGGGCAATGCCGCGCGCCGGCGGTTCTGGTGGCACGTCTTCGACGGCCGCGCCGGCGCTGCGGCGCTGTCCGGCGACATCGACCGCGCCCGCGACCTGGCGCTTCGCGATCTCGACGTCGCGGCGGAAAGAACATCCGGCAAGGTCTTCTTCGTTCCCGCACCCGAGACCGCCGACCTCCTGACGCTGCGCGCGCAGCGCCTGATGCTCTGCGCCGATGCGATCGTCCATGACGCCAGTCTCGGCGCGGATCTCCTGGCGATCGCGCGTCGCGACGCAAGGCGCATTCCCGCAGGGCCTGATGCCGGCGTCCTGCTGATCCGTCTCGCGCGCTCAGGGCAACACGTCGTCCGTCTCGCCGCATCGAGCGCCGAGATCGACGCATTGCATCAGGCCGGCATCGACCACGAGTTCCTTCCCGGCGTCGCCGCGTCTCTCCCTTCCTCCTCACTCGCTGCTTAGAGAAGTCCCGTGGTCAAAGCCGCCAAGCCGTTCCGCCCAGTCGTCGCGACCGCCAACGACCTTAGATCCGGTGCCGTCGTCTATCGCGACCGCGACGGCAAATGGGTCAAGCACGCATCCCTTGCCGAAATCGCCGGCACGCAGGATGCCGCCGACCTGCTGCTCGCACGTGCCAAGGCCGACCACGACGCCAACATCGTCGTCGAACCTGTGCTGATCGAGGTGGATGGCGGTAAGCCAACCTCCTTGCGCGAACGTATCCGCGACACCGGGCCGACCATCGTGTTGCCTGGTCCGTCGGTCTGAGCAATCGATCCATGTATCGCTACGACGAATTCGATCACGCCTTCGTCCAGGAGCGCGTCGCCGAGTTCCGCGACCAGGTCGCGCGTCGCCTCTCGGGCGAGCTGACCGAGGACCAGTTCAAGCCGCTCCGGCTCATGAATGGTGTCTACCTGCAGCTCCACGCCTACATGCTCCGGATCGCGATCCCCTACGGCACGCTGTCGTCGAGGCAGCTCCGTCGGCTCGCGCATATCGGCCGCGTCTACGACAAGGGCTTCGGCCACTTCACCACGCGCCAGAACCTGCAGTTCAACTGGATCCGGCTCGCCGACGTGCCGAGGATCCTGGAGGAACTGGCCGAGGTGGAGATGCATGCGATCCAGACCTCGGGCAACTGCATCCGCAACGTCACCGCCGACCATTTCGCCGGTGCCGCCGCAGACGAGGTCGCCGATCCCCGTCCCTATGCCGAGATCCTCCGGCAATGGTCGTCGCTGCACCCGGAATTCTCGTTCCTGCCGCGCAAGTTCAAGCTCGCGGTGACCGGTGCCGAGAGCGACCGCGCCGCGATCCAGGTCCACGACATCGGCCTGCAGGTGAAGGTGAACGACAAGGGCGAGCGCGGCTTCGCCGTCTGGGTCGGCGGCGGCCAGGGCCGCACGCCGATGGTGGCGAAAAAGGTGCGCGACTTCCTGCCCGAGGCCGATCTGCTGGCCTATTGCGAGGCGATCCTCCGCGTCTACAATCTCGAGGGCCGGCGCGACAACAAGTACAAGGCCCGGATCAAGATCCTGGTCCACGAGATGGGCGAGGCCGAGCTCACCCGCGCGATAGAGGCCGAGTTCGCGATACTGCAGGGCAAGGCGCTGACCGTGCCTGCGCCGGAGGTCGAGCGCATCGCGCGCTATTTCGCGCTGCCCGGTCTGGATGCGCTGCCGGCAATATCGGCGTCGTACGAGGCGGCGAAGAAGATCGATCCGGCGTTGGCGCTGTTCGCCAGGCGCAACGTGCATCCGCACAAGGTGCCGGGCCACGGCATCGTCACGATCTCGCTGAAGCCGATCGGCGCACCGCCGGGCGATGCGACAGCGGATCAGATGGACGCGATCGCCGACTTGGCCGAGCGCTACTCGGCCGACGAACTCCGTGTCAGCCATGAGCAGAACCTGGTGCTGCCGCATGTAAAGCTCGACGACATTCCCGTGGTCTTCGCACAGCTTCAGAAGATCGGGCTCGGTATCGCCAATGCCGGATTCGTTACCGACATCATCGCCTGCCCGGGCCTCGACTTCTGCTCGCTCGCCAATGCCCGCTCGATCCCGGTCGCCCAGAGACTCTCGGAGCGCTTCGCCGACATCGGTCGCCAGGCCGACATCGGCGACCTCAAGATCAAGATCTCCGGCTGCATCAACGCCTGCGGCCATCACCATGTCGGCCACATCGGCATCCTCGGCGTCGACCGGAAGGGCGAGGAATTCTACCAGATCACGCTCGGCGGCTCCGGTGACGAGACCTGCTCGATCGGCGAGATCGTCGGTCCGGGATTCTCTTCGGACGGCATCGTCGATGCGGTCGAGACCGTGGTGGATACCTACCTCAAGCTCCGCACCTCCGACGACGAGCCGTTCCTCTCGACTTACCGGCGCCTGGGCCAGGAGCCGTTCAAGGAAGCCCTCTATGCCCGGTGACGTGTTCCGCGACGGCGGGTTTCATGCCGATACCTGGTCGTTCCCGGCCGACGACCAGCCGCTGCCCCCGAGCGGTCCGGTGGCCGTCGGCCGGACGCGCTTCCTTGCCGAGATCCAGGCGCTGCGCGCACGCAACGACGCGATCGGGATCGTGCTGAATCCGGGCGAGAGCCTCGACGGCGTCACCGATCATCTGGATCGCATCGCGCTGGTGACGCTACGCTTCGCCAAGTACAGCGACGGCCGGCCCTACTCCGTCGCCCGTCTCCTCCGCGACCGCTACGGCTACAAGGGCGAACTGCGCGCGACCGGCGACGTCCTGCGCGACCAGATCAAGTTCCTGGCTCGCACGGGGTTCGATACGCTCGACGTCGCCCATGCAGGCACACGGGAAGCACTCAAGTCAGGCGCCGTGGTGGCCGTCAGGCATCACTACCAGCCGGCATCGGCCGAAGCGCAGGAAAGGCGCGAGACCGCTTCCTGGCGGCGCGTATCGGCCTAGTTCGCGCCGAAAAGAGCAACTGCCGCCGCGAGCGCGCCGACCAAAGCGGCGCGCGCCACCAGATCCCAGTGCATCAGTAGCCCCAGACACCCGCCGGCGCGTCGATCTCGGATGGGTCATCGGTCTGTTTCGGCTGAGCGGCGGCCCCACGTTCAGCCACCGGCTGTATCTTCGGCAAAGCGACTTCGCCCGTGACGAAGATGTTGCCGCATTCAGCGGTGAGAAGATCCAGGTGCAGCGTCATCGCACGCTCTCCTCTGAGCGAAATCCGATGACGAAAGCTTCCCACCGGAGCGTCCCGCGCTCCATTCCATATCTCGGCTGAATACGATGGTTTCGTTCTCTCCCCGCCCTTAGTGGGAGAAGACTAGCGCCCGTCCGGCGCGGTCACGTCGCGGATGCCGTCGCCGACCAGGTTGATCGCCAGCAGCAGCAGGAAAAGCGCGCTGCCCGGGATCGCCACCAGCCAGGGCTCGAACAGGAGATGGTTCTTTCCTTCTGCCACCATCAGTCCCCATGAAGGCAGCGGCGGCTTGACGCCGAGGCCGAGGAAGCTGAGCGCAGCCTCGAGCAGGATCGCGTGCGCCATCTCGAGCGTGGCGACGACAATCAATTGACTCGCGACGTTGGGCAGGATCTCGGACAAGAGGATGCGTGCGTTCGAGCAGCCGACAGAACGCGCCGCGGTCACGTAGTCGAGATCGCGGACCTGCATCGTGGCGCTCCGCATCACCACGGCGAAGCGGTCCCAGTTCAGAAATCCGATCACCGCGATCACCACGACCAGCGACCCGCCGATCAGCGAGACGACCGCGAGCGCCGCAAGAACCACCGGCATGGATAGACGAACTGAGATCAGGAAGGTCACCGCGAGATCGACGCGGCCACCGAAATAGCCGGCGGCGATGCCGAGCGCGGTGCCGATGAACCCGGCCACCAGCGCCGCGGCGATGCCGATCAGCAGCGAGATCCGCGAGCCATAGAGAAGACGGGTCAGGTAGTCGCGGCCGAGATTGTCGGTGCCGAGCGGATTGTCCCAGCTGCCGCCACCCCAGATCGGCGGCTTCAACCGCTTCAGCAGGTCCTGGAAGTACGGGTCCTTGCCGGTGAGGATAGGCGCGAAGATCGCAATCGCGACAATCGTGGCGACGATGCCGAGCCCGATCATCAGCCCGCGATGGCGCCAGGCGCGGCGCCAGAAGCCGGGCCCCGACTTCGCCGTCGTCTGCGGAACGGAGCCTGCGACCTGTGCCGTCATCAGCCGATCCTGATGCGTGGATCGAGCCACGCGTTCAGCATGTCGGAGAGGAAAGTCAGCACGATATAGAACAGCGAGAAGACGAAGAGGATCGCCTGCACCACCGGCAGGTCGGCCGTCTTCATCGCCTCCCAGGCGAGGAAGCCGGTGCCGTGGAGCGCGAAGATCGACTCGACGATGATCGATCCTGCCAGCATATAGCCGAACTGCACGGCAGCGAGGCTCACCACCGGAATCACCGCGTTCCTGAGCGCATGCTTGAACAGCACCTTGAAGTGCCGGAGACCCTTGGCATAGGCGGTGCGGATGTAGTCGGAGCTCAAGACCTCGATCATGCCCGAACGCGTGAGACGCATCACCGCCGGCATCGCGCTGTAGCCCAGCACCACCGTCGGCATGATGAAGTACTCCCAGCTCTCTGCCCCCGACGGCGGCAGGATCGGGAACATCACGCTGAACAGGACGATCAGCATCAGCCCGAACCAGAAGCTCGGCATCGCCTGGCCGGCGACCGCCAGCGACAGCGCCGCACGGTCGAGCCAGCTGTTCGGTCGGAGCGCCGCCAGCACGCCGAGCGGGATCGCCACCAGGATCGTAAAGACGAGCGCCGAGATGCCGAGGGTCAACGTCACCGGCAGGCGCTCAAGGATCAGCTCGGCGACCGGCGTCCGGTAGAACAGGCTGTCGCCGAAGTCGCCGCGGACCGCGTTGCCCAGCCAGTGCAGGTATTGGATGACGATCGGCTGGTCGAGGCCGAGGTCGCGCCGGATCCGCTCGAGCTGCTCATACGTCGCCGTGGGTCCGCCGATCGACACGGCGATGTCGCCCGACATCAGCACCATGGTGAAGTTGACGAGCGACACGGTCACGGCGACGGCCAGCGCGAGGAGCGCCCGCTTGGCGAGATAGCCCCCCATCGCTAGCCGATGCCGTTCTCGGCAGGTTTACGCCGCCGGATTACTTCCATTTCGACTGGTAGAACCGCGCGACCTCGTCCGGATGCGGCGTGAAGTCGAGGTCGGACGTGAAGGCGTAGGTGATGTAGTAGGTGTTGAGCGGCAGCCAGTAGACCTGCTCGTTGATGCGGGTCAGGGCCTGCGTGTACAGCTTGGCGCGCTCGGCCTGGTCGACGATCTTGTCGGCGCCGAGTACGAGGTCGATCACCTGCTGGTCGCGGGCGATGTCCCAGGGGCCGCCGGCAAAGCTGCCACGGAGCGTGATCGAGACGTCGTTGATCGACCACGCGCCGGTGGTCAGGTGCGTGAACGGCGCCTTGCCCTGCTGCATGGCGGTGAACATCGGGCCGAACTGCAGCCACTGCAGGTTCGGGCGGATGCCGACCTGGCGCAGCTGGTTCATGATCGCTTCGGTGTGCGGCCTGTCCAGGTAGCCGTAGAGATCGATGTCGAGGCCGTTCGGATAGCCGGCCTCCGCCAGGAGCGCCTTGGCCTTCGCCGGATCAAACGAGTACTGCGGGATGTCCTGGGCGCAGCCGAACTGGGTCGGATAGCAGGCCGACGGGATCACCCGCGCGCTGCCGCGGATCAGCGCCTTGGTGATGCCCTCCCGGTCGATCGCATGGGCCACCGCCTGGCGGACCTTGAGGTTCTGCATCGGGTTGGCACCGCCGGTGCCATTGGCATTGAACGAGATGAAGCCGATGCGCATCGTCTCGCCATCGACGACGGTGAGGTTCGGGCGCTTGCGGAGGTTGTCCGCGGTATCCGGCGTCGCGTTCCACATCCAGTCGAGACGGCCCGACAGCAGCTCGGCGACCTGAGTCTGCTCCTCGGCAATCGTGCGCTGCACGATCTTGCCGATGGTCGGCGTACCCTTCGGCCCGCCAACCAGGTAGTTCGGGTTCTTGGTCAGCGTGATCGTGCGGCCGGGCTGCACGTTGCTCGCCGTATAAGGCCCCGTGCCGATCGGCGCCTCAGACATGCCCTTGGTGCCGACCTTTGCATAGTACTCGTGCGGATAGATCGGGATCGCCGCGTTCAGATACTCGAGCGCGGCCGGGAACGGCGCCTTCAAGTTGATGCGGACCGAGTAGTCGCCGAGCTTCTCGGCGTTCTTGATCCAATTGACCATGATCGGGACCGCGACCTTGTTGTCAGGGTTCGAGGTCCAGTTGAGCGTGTAGACGACGTCCTCGGCGGTGAAGGCGGCACCGTTGTGGAACTTGACGCCCTGCCGCAGCTCGAGATCGAGCGTGGTCTCATTGACCCATTTGTAAGAGGTCGCGAGCAGCGGCTCGTACTGGCCGGTGGTTGGATTGCGCTCGACCAGGTTGTCCCAAAGCAGACGGCCGACGATCATTCCCTCGCGGACGCCCTGGTTGAAATAGACGTCGTTGCTCTCGACGACGCGGCTCCAGCCGATGTTGAGAGTATCGTCCTTCTTGCCGGCCGCGGCCGAGCCGGCCGTCAGCGCGACCATCGCCGCCGCCGCGATCGCCGTTCCGCTTCGGCGAACGTTCCTGATTGTCATTGGCATTCCTCCTCCCGATCCGAGCTGCCGCCAGCTTGTTATACCTACGAAATCGCTCGCTGGCCGTGCCGGTATCAGCGGCTATATTGGAGGCCGGCGACCGCGGGTGACAAGGACAAACTCGGGATTACTTATCGATCTATCAGCAAGATTCCAGTGGCCGGCGACCGGCCACCCCTTCGACTACGTTCGCGAGCAAATTTCCGCGTGGGGGCATATGCTTAGTAAGCTATCAATAGGTCGTGAGGGCACGGTGGCGACACCCCGGGGCCTGGCGGGATGGATCTGAACATGGCAAAGGCGAAGAAGCGCGCAGCCTCGCCGCCGTCGCGACGGCTCAAGCCGGCCGAACGCGAGCGGCTGATCCTCGATGAAGCCAAGCGGTACTTCTCCGAGCGCGGGCTCAACGGTGGCACGGAGGAGTTGGCGCAGCGCCTCGGGGTCACCCAGCCCCTCCTCTTCCGGTACTTCCCGACCAAGATCGCGATGATCGAGCGGATCTTCCACGAGATCGAGGCAAGTTCCTTCGATCCCGGCTGGGTATCGCTGATCGCCGACGAGTCGATTCCGCTCGAAGACCGCCTGGTCGACTTCTACAGCGACTATTTCGAGAAGGTGATGACCAAGGAGAACTTCCGCCTGTTCCTCTACGGAGGTCTCGCCTGGTCTGAAAGCTCCCGCAGCTACTATGGCGACATGCGCCGGCGGATCTATCCGGCGATCGCGCTGGCTATCCGTTCCAGCCTGCCGATGGCTGCGCGGGCCAAGGGCAAGGTGACCGATCGCGAGCTCGAGATGGCGCTGACCCTGCACGCCATCATCTACCATCTTGGCGTCCGCAAATGGGTCTTCAGCGTGCCGCTCAAGGGCAAGATCAAGGACCTCATCCGGCTCAAGGTCTCGATCTTCCTCAACGGCGTCGGCACAGCCGCCGCGAGCAAGTGACCGCGCCATGGAAATAGCCATCATCGGCAACTCGGTCGTGAACACCGGCTTCGCGGTCGCAGCCGACTTCGCGCTGGCGGGCCATTCGGTACGGGTCGCCGCCTGGCCTGGCTCCGAGGCCTCGCTCGATCCGCTTCGCAAGAAGGGCGGGATCGAACTCACCGGCGATCCGCGCCAGTCGAACAGCGGCAAGCTTGGCCTAGCGAAGCCGGCGCTCAAGGATTCGCCGAAGGAGGCGCTCGCCGGTGCCAAGCTCGTCTTCCTCGACATGCTCGCGCCCGAGTTCGAAGAGCGGTTTCCAAAGATCGTCGAGCACCTGGAGCCGGGCCAGGTCGTCCATGTGAACATCCACGGCTACTGGCCGGCGCTGCGCCTCGCGCCCTATCTCCGCGCCGCCGGCAAGTCGGACGTGATCCTGACCGACTGCCCGGCTCCCACCATCGCCGCGCACCATGCCGACGGCACCGTGAAGCTACAGTGGCTGCGCCGGACGCTGCCGGTCACGGCCTTCCCTGCGATCCGCCGCGACGAGGCGCTCAAGATCTTTGCCGCCGCGCATCCCGGCATCGTGCCCGCGAAGAACGTGCTGGAGACCGGCTGCGCCGGCCTCAACATGATGATCCACGCGGCGATGTCGATCCTGAACGTCGGCTGGTTCGACCGCGCGGTCGAGGCCAAGGAGACGGTCCACTTCTATCGGACCGGCAACACCGCCCATACCGGCAAAATGGCTGAGGCCCAGGACGCCGAGCGCCGTCAGGTCTGCGCCGCCCTCGGTGTCGCCTGGCGCTCGCTGCCCGACTATCTCCGCGACTACTACGACGCGGACGGATCGTCGGTGCACGAGCAGGTCCGGAACTGCGCCTACTACCAGGCGCTCGATCCCTACCCGACCGAGGTTTGGAAGCGCTGGATGATGATCGACGTCAGCTGCGCCCATGTGCCGTTCGCCGCCCTGGCGAAGGTCGCGGGCGTTCCGGCACCGCTGCACGAAGGCATCATCTCGACCATCGACGCGCTGCTCGGCCGCGACTTCCGTAAGGAAGGCGTGACCCTGGAACGCCTCGGTCTCGCCGGCTTGGATCTCGCCGGCATCCACCGCTACGTCGAGACGGGAAAAGCCTAGCTCTAAGTGTAGAGGTGGCACTCGACCATGCCGCCGTCCGCCTGGGCGCGCGGCGTCGGGGCCGCCTGCCTGCAGACCGGCATCGCCGCGGGGCATCGCGGATGGAAGGTACAGCCGGGCGGCGGCGCCAGCGGGCTCGGGAACGAGGTGCCGAGATCGGTCGCCGGCACGCCGAGGCCCGGCTCCGGCGTCAGCACCGAGGCGAGCAGAGCCTTGGTGTAGGGATGCGACGGCCGCTTCATGATCGTGTCGGTCGCGCCTTCCTCGACCAGGCGGCCGAGATGCATGACGGCGATGCGGCTCGCGAGATAGTCGATGACCGCCAGGTTGTGGCTGATCAGCAGGTAGGTGAGACCGAGCTCCTGCCTCAGCTCGCGCAGCAGGTTCAGGATCTGCGCCTGCACCGAGACGTCGAGCGATGACGTCGGCTCGTCGCAGATGATGACCTCCGGCCGCATGATCAGTGCACGCGCGATGGCCACACGCTGGCGCTGGCCGCCGGAAAGCTGGTTCGGGTAGCTGTGATAGACGCGCCTGGGCAGGCCAACCATGTCGAGCATCTTCTCGACCTGGCCCTGCCAGTCTGCCGGATTGCCGATCTTGTGGACACGGAGCGGCAGCGACACGATCGAGGAGATCGACTTCCGGGGATTGAGCGACGAGTACGGATCCTGGAAAACCGTCTGGATCTTCCGCGTGATCGCGGCGCGGTCGAGCGAGCCGATCGGTTGCCCTTCGAACAGGATCTCGCCGCCGGTCGGCGCCTGAAGGCCGAGCAGCATGCGGGCCAAAGTCGACTTACCGCAACCGGACTCGCCGACCAGGCCCAGCACCTCGCCCTTCCTCAGCATCAGCGAGACGCCGTTGACCGCGTGCAGCGGCCGCTTCGGCTTGAACAGGCCCTGGCGCACCGAGAAGGTACAGCGGACGTCGCGGGTTTCGAGAACCGGAGCGCTCATGACCGCCTCTCCGCCGGCCGTCGAGCCTCGGGCGTGAAGAGGCAACGATAGGCGTGCGCGGCCTCGGCGCCGAGCGGCACGGTGCCCTCTCGGCAGACGTCCTGCGCATACTCGCAGCGATTGGCGAAGCCGCAGCCGTGCTGCTGGCCGATCAGGCTCGGCACCAAGCCGGCGATCGAGCCGAGCGGCTCGTCGCGGCGCGTGCGGCCCGGGATCGGGATGCAGCGGAGCAGGCCTTCGGTGTAGGGGTGCATCGGCTTCGAGAACAGCTCGGCAGTCGTACCGACCTCGACGATCTCGCCCGCATACATGACCGCGACCCGGGTCGCGACGCGCGCGACCACGCCGAGGTCGTGGGTGATCAGAACCAGCGCCATGTTGAACTCGCGCTGCAGCGAGACCAGCAGGTGCAGGATCTGCGCCTGGATCGTGACATCGAGGGCCGTCGTCGGCTCGTCGGCGATGATCAGCGCCGGGTCGCACATCAGGGCCAGCGCGATCATGACGCGCTGACGGAGGCCGCCGGAGAGCTGGTGCGGGTACTGCTTCAGCCGGTCGCCGGCCGAGGTGATGCCGACCTTCTCGAGCAGGAACACCGCGCGCTGCTCGGCCTCGCGGCCGGAGACCGAGCGGTGCCGGGTCAGGGCCTCGGCCAGTTGGTTGCCGATCGTGTAGGCCGGATTCAGCGAGGTCATCGGCTCCTGAAATATCATCGCCATCCGGTTACCGCGGATGTCCGACATCTGCCGTTCGCTCAAGCTTGCAAGATCGAGGCCGTCGAAGCGGAGGGAAGCAACCTGCCGCTTGGCGCGGCGCGGCAGCAGACCCATCACCGCGAGGGAGGTCATCGATTTGCCGCAGCCGGACTCGCCGACGATGCACAGCGTCTCGCCACGGTCGACGGTGAAGTCGATGCCGCGGACAGCGTGCAGCTCGCCGGTCGCAACCGGCAGACGGACGTGCAGGTCGCGGACTTCGAGGATCGCACTCATCCCCTGCCCTCCGGCGCGGTGATGTCGCGGACGCCATCCCCCATCAGGTTGATCGCCAGGATCAGCGCGAACAGCGCCACGCCCGGCACGCCGATCAGCCACGACTTGAACAAGATGTAGTTCTTGCCCTCGGCGATCATCAGGCCCCAGGACGGCAACGGCGGCTGAACGCCGAGGCCGAGGAAACTCAGGGCCGCCTCCAGCAGGATGGCGTGCGCCATCTCGAGGGTCGCGACCACGATCAGCGGATTCAGCACGTTCGGAAGCACCTCGGTCAGCACGATACGCAAGGTCGAGCAGCCCGACACGCGGGCGGCGGCGACGTAGTCCAAACTCCGGATCTGCATCGTGGCGCTACGCATGACCACGGCAAACCTATCCCAGAGCAGAAGGCCGATCACGGCGATCATGACCTGCAAGGAACCGCCGATGACGCCGACCACGGCGAGCGCCACCAGCACCACCGGCAGGCTCAAGCGGATCGTGATGATCGTGGTGATCACGGTATCGACCCGGCCGCCGAAATATCCCGCGGTGACGCCCAGCGTCGTCCCGATCAGTCCGGAGATCATCGCCGCGCAGACGCCGATCAGCAGCGAAACGCGGGCGCCGTAGATCAGGCGGGTCAGGTAGTCCCGGCCTAGATGATCCGTGCCGAACAGATGGAGCCAGCTCCCGTCCTCCTCCCACACGGGAGAGACCAGGCGGCCGGCGACGTTCTGGATGTAGGGATCGGCCGGTGCGATCAGTGGCGCCAAAAGCGCGATCAGCACAATCGCGAGGAACACGCCGCCGCCCAGCATCAGGCCGGCATGACGGCCCATGCGCCGGAACATCATCAGGCGCGGGCTCGGCTGCAGGATCGACTCGGCGGTGGGGAGCGCTGCGGTCATCACGCCATCCGGATGCGCGGGTCGAGCCACGCATTGAACAGGTCGGCAATCAGGGTCAGCACGACGTAGAACAGCGAGAACGTCAGCACCACCGCCTGCACGGTCGGGAAGTCGTTGTTCTTGATCGCTTCCCACGCCATGAAGCCGGTGCCGTGGAGGGCGAAGATTGTCTCGACCACGACCGAGCCGCCGAGCATGAAGCCGAACTGCACCGCGGCGAGGCTGACCACCGGAATCACGGCGTTGCGGAGCGCGTGCTTGAACAGGACCTTGGGCGCCCGGAGCCCCTTGGCGCGCGCAGTTCGGATGTAGTCGGAGGAGAGCACCTCCAGCATGCCGGTGCGCGTAAGGCGCATGATTGCCGGCGCCGCGTTATATCCGAGCACGATCGTCGGCATGATGAAGTTCTCCCAGCTCTCGTCGCCGGAAGGCGGCAGCAGCGGGAAGGTGAGGCTGAGGAACACGATCAGGATCAGCGCGAACCAGAAGGACGGCAGCGCCTGGCCGACGACCGAGAAGGTCAGCGCGAAACGGTCGATCCAGCTGTTCGGGCGGATCGCCGCCAGCACGCCCAACGGAATCCCCAGCGCGACCGCGAACATCATCGAGGTGACGCCGAGCGTCATCGTCACCGGCAGGCGCTCGGCCAGCATCTCCTTGACCGGCGTCTTGAAATACATGCTCTGGCCGAAATCGCCCCGAAGCGCATGGGCCAGCCAATCCAGATACTGGATCGCAATGGGGCGATCGAGCCCGTACTGCTTCCGGATCAGCTCGATCTGGGCATAGTCCGAGGTCTCGCCCGCCAGCGCGATCGCGAGGTCGCCCGAGAGGTAGAGCAGCCCGAAGCTGATGACCGAAACCGCGAAGGCGACGAAGAGCGCGACCCCAAATCGCCTGAGCCCGAACGCTAGCATCCTCTCGTAGGCACTCCAGAAACAGCCGCCCCACCGGCGCCCGCGATCCTATTGCCGGACGTGGAATTTCGCTACATGATTGTTGCCATCGTTAGCGTTCACTAAACAGCGGCGCGGACGGTCCGCGCCGCCTCCCGTGAACGACGAGGAGGAAATCAATGCGGCTCCGTCACCTGTTAGCCGCGACAACCATCCTGGCCCCTCTGGCCCTGATGGCGCCATCCCCGGCGGTCGCGGACAAGAAATCCGATACGCTCAATGTCGGCTGGAGCTATGCGCTCCCCAGCTACGACCTCTACTTCAACCAGTCGGTCGCCGAAGGCCAGATGATCGGCCGCCTGATCTGGGACCACCTGATGGATCGTGACCTCGAGACCGGCTCCTATGCCCCGGTACTCGCGACCGCCTGGCGCTGGGTCAATCCCGAGACGCTGGAGTTCGACCTGCGCCAGGGCGTGAAGTTCCACAACGGCGCCGACTTCACCGCCGACGACGTCGTGTTCACCGTCAACTGGGTCTCAAACCCGGACAACAAGGTGAACATCCAGAACATGGTGAGCTGGATCAAGAACGCGGAGAAGGTCGACGCCTACAAGGTCCGCATCAACCTCAAGAAGCCGTTCCCGGCGGCACTCGAATATGTGGCGTCGACGCTGGCGATCTACCCGAAGGACTACTACGCCAGCGCCGGTCCCAAGGGGATGTCGGACAAGCCGATCGGCACCGGCCCCTACAAGGTGACCGAAGCCGTCGCCGGCAAGACCATCACGCTGGTCAAGAACGCCGAGTACTTCAAGGGCGGCGCCAAGGGCCAGCCCTCGATCGGCAAGATCGTGCAGCGGACCATCGGCGAGACCCAAACCCAGGTCGCGGAGCTGATCTCGGGTCGCCTCGACTGGATCTGGCAGATCCCGCCGGATCTGGCGAAGAACCTCTCGACCCGGAAGGACGTCAAGATCGTCACCGGCGAGAGCATGCGCATCAGCTACATGACGCTGGATGCCGAGGGCAAGTCGAGCAAGCCGATGGCCGACGTCCGTGTCCGTCGCGCGATGAACCACGCGATCAACCGCAAGGCCATCTCGGAGCACATCTTCCCGGGCACCCGACTGATCTCGGCCAACTGCCACCCGATCCAGTTTGGCTGCACCCAGGAAGTGACGACCTACGAATAA
>JBGALV010000060.1:0-31008 GCA_044223515.1 Alphaproteobacteria bacterium | reverse complement strand
TCGGCCTGACCGTCGGCCTCGGCGATCTTTCGCGCGGGCTCAACGCGTTTCGCCGTCCGGCGCAGAACCGCTGGCCTGTGTTGCCGGCGCTGGCGTCGCTGGTGCTGGCGGCGCGCGCCCACAATCTTGCGGTGATCGACTCCTCGTTCCGCGAGCCGAAGGACCCGGAAGGTTTCCGCGCGTCCTGTCTTGCCAGCCGAGAGCTCGGATTCGACGGCCGGGTGTTCGAGGATCCGGCCCTGATCCCGATCGCCAACGAGGCCTATGGTCCGACGGCGGACGAGGTCGCGTGGGCGAAGAAGGTGATCGTCGCCCGCAAGAGCGCCAACGCGTCCGGCGAGTACTACGTCGATGGCGCGCATATCGACCCGCAGTACGAGGCGCTGGCCGAGCGGATCCTCTCCTACCGGATGGCGATCGACCGGATAGAGCGGACCTAAGCTTCGTCGATCGTCGAGGTTGCGCCGAAGGCTCGAGGGTGATCACATCGCTCCGATGGATACGGGCGACCTCAGGATCTTCGAAGCGGTGGCGCGGCTCGGCGGCATGAACCGCGCCGCAGCCGAGCTCAACACGGTGCAGTCCAACGTGACCGCACGCATCCGCCACCTCGAGATCCAGCTCGGCGAGACCTTGTTCCAGCGCCACAGCCGCGGTGTTGCGCTGACGTCTGCTGGACATCGGCTTCTTCCCTACGCCCGCCGCGCCGGGCACCTGATCGATGAGGCGCGCCGCGCGGTCGCGGATGACGGCAAGCCCAAGGGCGAGCTTGTGATCGGGTCGCTCGAGACGACCGCTGCCGTGCGCCTGCCCGATGTGCTGGCGGCTTATGCGTCGGCGTATCCGGACGTCGATCTCGTGCTGCGCCCCGCCACCAGCGGCGAGCTGATCGAGGACGTGCTCGCCCACCAGATCGAGGGCGCCTTCGTCTGCGGGCCGGTCGACCATCCCGATCTCGTTGAGGAGACCGTCTTCACCGAGGAGCTGGTGCTGGTGACCTCGCGCCGGATCGCCCGGCTCGAAGACCTGTCTCACCATCCGCGGCTCAAGATCGTGGTCATGCGGGTCGGCTGCTCCTATCGGCAGAAGCTGGAAGCGCTCCTTGCCGGCATGGGCATCGTGGGCTTGCGGCGGCTCGAGTTCGGCACCATCGACGGGATCGTCGGCGCCGTCGGGGCCGGGCTCGGCATCAGCCTGCTGCCGCGTTCCGTCGTGGCTTCCGCGGCGCGCGACGGCCGGATTGCCTTGCACGCGCTGCCGCATGACGAGGCGTCGGTCGAGACCGTCTTCGTTCGCCGTCGCGACGCCTTCGTCTCCAGCGCGCTCTCGGCCTTCCTCGACCATGCACGGCCAGTCTCGGCGCACGCGGCGGCCGCCGAGTAGCTATCGCCGGCTGCGATAGCGGCTATCGCGCAAAGCCGTTTCTCGTCATCGTCGGATCGGCCTAGGCTCCTCCTCATATTTTGAGGAGTCTCGCATGCCGTTCCCGACCGCTTTGACCCAGAGGCTGGGCATCTCGCATCCGATCATCCAGGCGCCGATGGCCGGCGGCAGCGACACGCCGGCGCTGGTCGCGGCGGTCGGCGAGGCCGGGGGTATCGGCACGATCGGTGCCGCCTATCTCGGGCCGGCGCAGATCCTGGAGGCGGCGAAGGCGGTGCGCGAGCGGACGAAGCGTCCCTTCGGCATCAACCTGTTCTCGCCACTTCCGGCGCCGACGCCGCCCAAGGACTACGGTCCGGCGATCGCGAGGCTGAAGCCCTATTTCGACGAGCTCGGCCTGCCGGCGCCGACACCGCCGGGGCCGCCGGCTTACGGCTTCGCGGATCAGATGGCGGCGGTGCTGGAGTCGGGCGCCGCGGTCTTCAGCTTCGCCTTCGCGCCGGTGCCGGCTTCCGACATCGCGGCGGCCAAGGCGCGCGGCATGCTCGTCGTCGGTAGCGCGACCACGGTCGACGAGGCGGTCGCGCTGGAGAAGCTCGGCGTCGATGCGGTGGCGGCCCAGGGCAGCGAGGCGGGCGGGCATCGCGGCAGCTTCGCGCAGCCCTTCGAGGACGCGATGATCGGCACCATGGCGCTGGTGCCCCAGACGGTGGATGCTGTCCGCGTGCCGGTGATCGCCGCCGGCGGCATCATGGACGGACGCGGCATCGCTGCCGCCTTCGCGCTCGGCGCCAGCGCCGTGCAGATGGGAACCGCTTTCCTCACCTGCGAGGAGGCGGGGCCGCCGGAGGCGCACAAGCAGGCGATCCTGGGGTCCCGCGAGCACGAGACGCAGATCACCCGTGCCTTCTCCGGCAGGCCCGCCCGGGGCATAGTCAATCGCGTCATGACCGAGCTGGCCGCTGCCGAGATTCCGGAGTTCCCCTTGCAGAACGCACTTACCCGGCCGATGCGGACGGCCGCCGGCAAGGCGGGGCGGGCGGAGTTCCTGTCGCTGTGGGCCGGGCAGGGCGTGCGGATGGCGCGCCGGCAGAAGGCGGGCGATCTCGTCATGCGGCTGGTCGAGGAGACCGAGGCGGCGCTCGGCCGGCTCCGCTAGGCGGGCTTGGTCGAGCGGCGGAAGACGGCCTCGGCGACGCCGATCGTGGCGATGATCGACTGGCCGACATTGCCGCCTTCGTCGAAGATCCGGTGCGCGATCGACGAGCCGAGCGCGGTGACGTGGGTCAGGAGGAAGCGCGAAAGACGGTCCGAGATCTCGTAAGCGCCTGAAGTGTAGTGGTGCAGCGAGGTCGAGATTGCCGCCATCAGCGTGAAGCCGGCGGTGCTGGTGTCGTTGGCGATCTGCAGCGCCGTACCGTTCATCCGCCGCAGCGTCTCGCCGGTGCCGCCGCCGCGCGCGAGCGCATCGCTCTCGATCTTCAGGGTCGAATGGCGCTCGGCCACCTTGGCCAGCACGCGCTCGCGCACAAGCGGGATGTTGTGCATCGCCGGACGCAGGTGACGGCGCAGCAGGTAGTCGCGGAACACCTCGGGCTCGGCGCGCGAGAGGCGGAGCTTGAGATAGTCGAAGACGACGACCACGGCATCCGTGTCCAGCGTGTAGCTGGACGGGTCGTCGACGATCTGCGTGTCGCCCGAGCGCTGGCTGCGCTGGTCGATCTTGATGGGACGCTTGGAAACGCGGCGGTCGGGGCCGACATAGGCCGGGCTGACGATAAAATTCGGGTAGGCGCTGGCGGCCTCGTCGACGATCTGGATGACGCGACCCGCGCTGAAAGGCTTCTGCATCACCAGATGCGCGCCGGCGTGGCGGGCGGCCTTCATCGCGTCCTGCGGGAAGGCGGACAACATCAGGACGACCGGCAGGTTGGGGCGCGGGCTGGCGTCGTCGGTGCGTATCCAGCGGGTGAGGCGCACGCCGGAATCGTCGGGGAGCTGCGCATCGACGAACATCAGGTCGAAGGCATGGTCGTCGGAGGAGAGGGCGGCCTTGGCCTCGGCCGCGGTGCCGGCAAAAGTGAAATCGGCTGGACGCCACCCCTGCACCGAGCGCGTGATGAGCTGGCGGGCGGCCTGGTCAGGATCGGTCAGCAGGATACGAAGCGGCGCGGCCATGCCTCGAAGAACCCGAACTCATCTCGAATGATTTCGGAAGCTATGTACTTGCGCGTCAATTGTCCATAACACTCGGCCGCCAAGCTGCCAGCGACAGGAAAGATAAACATGGATCGCATCGACCTCCGCTCCGACACCGTGACGCTTCCGTCGCCCGCCATGCGCAGGGCGATGGCCGAGGCGCCGGTCGGTGACGACCAGTACGGCGAGGATCCCTCGATCAACCGGCTTCAGGAGCGGGTCGCCGAGCTGCTGGGCAAGGAGGCGGCGCTGTTCGTGCCCAGCGGCACCATGGCGAACCAGGTGGCGCTGCAGGTGCTGACGCGGCCGGGCGACGACGTCGTGCTCGGGCAGGAGAGCCATATCGCCTGGCATGAGGCGGGCGCCTCCGGCTCGAACGCCGGTGTCCAGTTCACCGTGGTCGGCAAGGGCGGCCTGTTCACGGCCCAGGAGTTCGACGCGGCAGCGATTCCGCCCGGCCATTTCGTCTTCCCGGGCACCACCCTGGTGGTGATCGAGAACACACATAATCGCGGCGGCGGCGTCATCTGGGCCCAGAGCGAGGTCGAGGCGGTCTGCGCCGCGGCGAAGAAGCGGAGCATCTCCAGCTATCTCGACGGTGCGCGCATCTTCAACGTCGCGGCGGCGAAGAACGTGCCGCTGGCCGATCTCGTGAAGCCGTTCGACATGGTGGGCGTGGCGCTCTCCAAGGGTCTCGGCTGCCCGGTCGGCAGCCTCATCGCCGGGCGCAAGGCCGACATGCCGGCGGCGATCCGGGCGCGCCGGCGCTTCGGCGGCGGCATGCGCCAGGCCGGCATCCTCGCGGCGGCCGGCCTCTACGCGCTCGACAACAACCTGAAGCGCATGCCCGAGGACCACGCGAATGCGAAGGCGCTCGCCGAGAGGCTCGCCGGCGCCAAGGGGGTGATCCTCGACATGAGCACGGTGCAGACGAACATCGTGATCTTCCGCACCGGACCCGGTGCGCCGGACGCGGCCACGGTCGCGGCGAAGGCGAAGGAACAGGGCGTGATGGTCAACGTCTTCGCCGCGCGCACGGTCCGTGCGACGACGCATCTCGACGTCAATCGCGATCAGTGCGTCCGTGCCGGCGAGGTCCTGGCGAAGATCGTCGCGGGCGGATGAGGTGAGGCGTCGGGCGCTTCTTCTTTCGCTTCTGCTCATACCGGCGATGCCGCTCGCTGCCGAAGACGGGACCCACCTGATCGCCGCCGCGGAAAAGGGCGACCTCGACGAGGTCCGGCGCCTGATCGCGGCGAAGGCCGACGTGCAGGCCCGCGACGGACGAGGGCGGACGGCGCTGCTGGCGGCGACCCACGGCAATCACGTCGAGGTGGCGCACGCGCTGATCGCCGCCGGCGCCGACGTCAATGCCAAGGACGGCATCCAGGACAGCCCTTATCTTTATGCCGGCGCCGCCGGGCATCTGGAAATCCTGAAGCTGACGCTGGCCCACGGCGCCGACCTCAAGAGCACCAACCGCTATGGCGGCACCGCGCTGATCCCGGCCTGCGAGCGAGGCCATGTCGAGACCGTGCGCACGCTGATCGAAGCCGGCGTGAACGTCGATCATGTGAATCGTCTCGGATGGACCGGCCTGCTCGAGGCGATCATCCTTTCGGATGGCGGTCCGCGGCATGTGCAGATCGTGCGGCTGCTGCTGGAGGCGAAGGCCGATCCGAACCTCGCCGACAAGGATGGCGTGACGCCCTTGAGCCACGCGACGCAGCGCGGGTATCGCGAGATTGAACGGTTGTTGAGGGATGCCGGCGGGCGCGAGCGGTCGAAGTGATTTTATGTATTTATAGTAGGCACTGTTACATTTCTGCTGCATTGCAAAATGTGGCGACCTCGCCCAAATAGCTGCCAATCCCCCGCCGGCCGGCGCAGAGCGGCTTGGTTCGAACGACGAGGTTTTTCGCGATGCCCTCCCCGATCCGCCGGGCGCCTCTGGCGCTGGCCGGCCTTGCCGCCGTGCTTTTCTCTGCGATCTCCGCCTCGGCGCAGATGCCGGGCGCCGGCGGGCCGCCGCCGGTCTCGGTGGCGAAGCCGATCGTCAAGGAGATCGTCGAGTGGGACGAGTTCGTCGGCCGCTTCGAGGCGCCGCAGTCGGTCGAGGTGCGGGCGCGCGTCGCGGGGTACCTCGACTCCTCGAACTTCCGTGAAGGCTCGCTGGTCAAGGAGGGCGACCTCCTCTTCGTCATCGACAAGCGCCCGTACCAGGCGGCGTTCAATCGCGCGCAGGCGGCCGTCGCCGCGGCCCAGACCCGCACCACCTTCACGCATTCCGACCTCGAGCGGACCCAGAACCTGACCCGTTCGGGCGTCGCCGCCGAGCGCACGCTCGAAGAGCGCCGCCAGCAGGCGCAGCAGGCGGATGCGGATCTCGCCGGTGCCCGCGCGGCGCTGGAACAGGCGCGTCTCGACCTCGGCTATACCGAGATCCGCGCGCAGATCTCCGGCCGCATCGGCCGGCGCCTTGTGACCGACGGCAATCTCGTCCGTGCCAACGAGACGCTGTTGACCACGATCGTCTCGCTCGACCCGATCCACCTCTATTTCGAGGTCGATGAGCGCTCTTATCTCGCCTACCAGCGCCAGCTCGGCCAGCCGCGCACCGCGCTCGGTGAGGCCAAGACCCAGGTGTTCGTCGGCGTCGGCGACGAGAAGACGCTCGAGCGGCCGGGCGTGCTCGACTTCGCCGACAACCGGCTCGATTCGCGCAGTGGCACGATGCAGCTCCGTGCCGTGCTCGACAACAAGGACCTGACGCTGACCCCGGGCCTCTTCGGCCGCGTCCGCATCCCGGGCACGCCGCGCTACAAAGCGGTGCTGGTGCCCGACGAGGCGATCTCGGCGGATCAGGACCGCCGCGTGGTGCTGGTCGTCGCCGACGACGGCACGGTGTCGCCGAAGGTCGTGCGCCCGGGTCCGCGCGAGGACGGGTATCGCGTCATCCGCCAGGGCCTCACCGGCGACGAGACGATCGTCGTCAACGGCCTGCAGCGCGCGCGGCCGGGCACCAAGGTGACCCCGCAGATGACTCAGCTGCCGCCGTCGCGCTGAGGACATCTTCCAATGAAGTTCGCGCATTTCTTCGTCGACCGCCCGATCTTCGCCGCGGTCATCTCGATCGCGATGGTGATCGTCGGCGTCATCGCCTTCTATCGCCTGCCGGTCAGCGAGTACCCCGAGATCGCGCCGCCGACGATCACCGTCCGCGCCGTCTATCCGGGCGCCGACGCCGAGACCGTGGCCGCCACGGTGGCGACGCCGATCGAGCAGGAAGTCAACGGCGTCGAGGGCATGATCTACATGTCCTCCTACTCCACATCCGACGGCGCGATGACCCTGTCGGTCACCTTCCGCCCGGGCACCAACCTCGATACCGCCCAGGTTCTGGTCCAGAACCTGGTCAGCGTGGCGACGCCGCGCCTGCCGGAAGAGGTGCGCCGCCAGGGAGTGGTCACGCGCAAGAGCTCGCCCGACCTGATGATGGTCGTGCACATGCTGGCGACGGACGACTCGCTGGACGAGCTCTACGTGTCCAACTACGCGCTGCTGCGCGTGCGTGACCAGCTGGCGCGGATCGAGGGCATCGGCGACCTGATCGTCTTCGGCGCACGCGAGTACTCGCTTCGCGTCTGGCTCAACCCCGACAAGCTCTCCGCCTACGGCATCTCGGCCGGCGAGGTGGTGCGCGCGCTTCAGGAGCAGAACGTCCAGGTCTCGGGCGGCGCGCTCGGCCTGCAGCCCAATCCCGGCGCCAACGCCTTCCAGATCACGGTCACCACGCAGGGCCGCTTCGAGGACGTGCGGCAATTCCGCAACGTCATTGTCAGGTCCACCACCGACGGCCGCATCGTCAAGCTCGAGGACGTGGCCCGGGTCGAGCTGGGCGCGCGCGACTACGTCACCAACAGCTATCTCAACGGCAAGCCCGCCGTCGCCATCGGCGTGTTCCAGCGCCCGGGCAGCAACGCGCTCGAGACCTCGGCCGCGATCCAGAAGCGGCTGGCGGAGCTCAAGCGCGACTTCCCCAAGGGGATGGACTACACGATCGTCTACAACCCGACCGACTTCATCGCCGAGTCGATCGACGCGGTCTACGAGACGCTGATCGAGGCGATCCTGCTGGTGGCACTGGTGGTGGTGATCTTCCTCCAGTCCTGGCGCGCCTCGCTGATCCCGATCCTGTCGATCCCGGTATCGCTGATCGGCACCTTCGCGGTGATGGCGATGCTCGGCGTCAGCCTCAACGTGCTGACCCTCTTCGGCCTGGTGCTGGCGATCGGCATCGTCGTCGACGACGCGATCGTCGTGGTCGAGAACATCGAGCGCAACATCCGAAGCGGCATGACGCCGAGGGACGCCGCGCACGAGACGATGGACGAGGTCGGCACCGCGGTCATCGCGATCGCGATCGTGCTTTCGGCGGTGTTCATCCCGACGGCATTCCTGCCCGGCATCTCGGGCACCTTCTACCGGCAGTTCGCGGTCACGATCGCGGTGGCGACCGTGCTCTCGGCGATCAACTCGCTCACCTTGTCGCCGGCCCTCGGCGCCATGCTGCTGAAGGCGCACGACCCGAACCATCCGCCGAAGACGATCATCGGCCGGGCCGGCCAGGCGTTCGCCCGAGGCTTCAACCGCGTCTTCGACAAGATGGGCTCGGGCTACAGCCACACCGTACGGCGCACGGTCGGGCGCAAGGTCCTGATGCTCGGCCTCTATGCCGGCCTCGCCGGACTGACGGTGCTGACCGTCCAGAAGGTACCGACCGGGTTCATCCCGGCGCTCGACCGCGGCTTCGCCATCGTCGTCGTGCAGCTTCCCGATGGCGCCTCGCTTTCGCGTACTGACGCGGTGCTGCACAAGGTCGCCGACATCGTGAAGAACACGCCCGGCGTCGAGGACACGGTCTCCTTCGCCGGCTTCTCCGGCGCCACCTTCACCAATGCCTCGAACTCCGCGGTGATCTTCGCGCGGCTCAAGCCCTTCCCCGAGCGCATCAAGGCGAAGCTGCCCGACACCGCGATCGTCGGCCAGCTCTTCGGACGTCTGCAGTCGGTGCAGGAAGCCTTCGTGATCGCCATTCCGCCGCCGGCGGTCCCCGGCGTCGGCACCGGCGGCGGCTTCAAGATGCAGATCCAGGACCGCACCGGCCATGGCACCCGCGCGCTGTTGGCGACCGCCTATCAGGTCATGGGTGCGGCGGCGCAGACACCGGGCCTGTTCGGCGTCTTCACTACGTTCAGCGCGAACTCGCCGCAGTTCTTCCTCGAGATCGACCGCACCAAGGCGCAGATGCTGAACGTGCCGATCCCGGCGATCTTCGAGACCCTGCAGGTCAATCTCGGCTCGGCCTACGTCAACGACTTCAACGTCTTCGGCCGCGTCTACCAGGTGCGCGCCCAGGCCGACCAGGGCTTCCGCATGGAGCCCGACGACATCCTGTCGCTCAAGGTCCGGAGCGCGTCGGGCGCATTGGTGCCGCTGGGCACGCTGGTGACGATCAAGCCGTCGAGCGGCCCGGACTTGGTCCAGCGCTACAACAGCTATCCCTCCGTGCCGATCCAGGGCAGCGGCGTCCCCGGCCTCTCCTCGTCGGTGGCGCTCAGCCTGATGGAAGGCATCGCCGAGCGCGTGCTGCCGCCGGGCATGAGTTACGAGTGGACCGAGCTGGCGCTGCAGGAGAAGCAGACCGGATCGGCGACGATCATCGTCTTCTCGCTGGCGATCATCTTCGTGTTCCTGGCGCTGGCGGCCCAGTACGAAAGCTGGGTGCTGCCGCTGGCGATCATGCTGATCGTGCCCTTGAGCGCGCTCGCCGGGCTCGGGGGTATCATGCTGCGCGGGATGGACAACAACATCCTGGTGCAGATCGGCCTGGTCGTGCTGGTCGGCCTCGCGGCGAAGAACGCGATCCTGATCGTCGAGTTCGCGCGCCAGGCCGAGCACGAGGGTAAGTCGCCGGTCGAGGCGGTGATCGAGGCGGCACGTCTTCGCCTGCGCCCGATCCTGATGACCGCGCTCGCCTTCATCCTCGGCGTCGTGCCCCTGGTGACGGCGACCGGCGCCGGCGCCGAGATGCGCCAGGCGCTCGGCACCGCGGTCTTCTTCGGCATGGCCGGCGTGACGCTGCTCGGTCTCTTCTTCACGCCGGTGTTCTACGTGGCGCTCCGCCGCTTCGCCCGGAAGAAGCAGACCGCGAGCCACCCGGTGGTCACCGAGTAGGGTGGAGGACGTGATCCTCAGGCCGGCACGTCCAGACGACGTGCCGGCCCTGATCCGGATCTGCCTCGACGCCAGGACCTCGGCCGGCATTCCGAACCTGCACACGGACGCCGAGAACGTGGCGTTCTTCTCCCGCCTGACCTCGACCAGGTCGACGATGGTGGCCGAGACGGCGGGGAGCCCGGTCGGGTTCGCCGTCGTCCATGACGGCTGGCTTGAGCATCTCTGGATCGCGCCGGGCCGTCACCGCCAGGGCATCGGAGCCAGGCTTCTCGCCTGGGCGCGAGCGGAAGCCGCGGGTGATCTCCGCCTCTATGTCTTCGCCCACAATGTCCGCGCGATCGCCTTCTACAAGGCGCATGGGGCCGTGCAGATCGCGGCATCCGACGGGGAAGGCAACGAGGAGAAGCTGCCCGACCTCACCCTGCGGATCGGCCGCGCCTGACCGCTCGCGCCTGGCCGCTCTTGCTTGACGAGGGCCGGGAAGGGCGCTGCACTTCCCCCATGTTCTGAAAACGGGAGGGGATCATGGCGAAGTCGGGCCTCGCGATGAGCTGGGCGGAGTGGTCGAAGAAGGACGGGATCGCGATCGCCGATCTCGTGAAGAAGAAAAAGATTTCCGCCCGCGAGGTGGCCCGCCAGGTCGCCGCCGGCGTCGAGAGGCTGAACCCGAAGCTCGAAGGCGTGCTCGAGGTCTTCGACGACGTCGTGAAGAATCCGGACACCGACAAGCCGGCGAAGGACGGCCGCCTCTACGGCGTGCCGATCTTCCTGAAGGATCTGGGCTCGGGCCTGAAGGGGCGCAAGCGCGAGTCCGGATCGAAGTTCGACAAGGGGCAGGTCGCCAAGGCGACCGATCCCAACATCGAGAACTTCCTCTCCGCAGGCCTGGTGCCGATCGGCCGCTCGACCACGCCCGAATTCGGCATGACCTTCGACACCTCGACCAACTACCTCGGCCGGGTGATGGTCACGCGCAACCCGTGGAACCTGAAGCACACGCCCGGTGGCTCCTCCGGCGGCTCGGCGGCGATGGTGGCGGCGCGCGTGACGCCGATCAGCATGGCCTCCGACGGGGGCGGCTCGACCCGCATCCCGGCCTCTTACTGCGGGCTGGTCGGCCTCAAGGCGACGCGCGGCATGGTGCCCCGTCCGTTGAGCCAGAGTGAATACGGCGTCCGCATCTCGTGCGAGGGCGTCGTCACCAGAAGCGTCCGCGACACCGCCGCAGTCTACGACTACATCACGCGTGTGCCGAATGGCGGCACCTTCATGAACGTCGCCCGCTACCAGGGCTCGTACCTGCAGGCGATCAAAAAGGATCCGCCGAAGCTCAAGATCGGGCTCTCGACCGGAAGCTGGGGCCGCCCCGGCAAGACCGACGAACAGGTGGCCAAGCGCGTGCGCGAGGTCGCGCGCCTGATGGAGAGCCTGGGCCACAAGGTCGAGGAGATCGACGACCGGAAGATCTGCGACTGGGATGCCATGTGGGCGAGCTACTACTGCCAGTGGATCGGCAGCCGGGCGCAGTTCCGCACCATGGCCGCCGACCGCGGCATCAACACGCCCGACCTCAAGGATCATCTCGGGCCGATGGTGCATCGGCACCTCGAGGCAGCCGACCGCTACGACAAGTACGACATCTGGAAGATGATGGGGCAGAACAACACCGTGACCCGCGGCTTCGGCGCGATCATGGAGAAGTACGACGTGCTGCTGACGCCGACCCTCGCGATCCGCGTGCCGGAGGCGAACGGGCCGTACTCGCTGCTGCGGAACGAAGCGCTCGATCCGTGGCTCGACCGGCTGGCGAACGCCTGCCGCTACACGATGCCGGGCAACGAGACCGGGCTTCCCGGCATCTCGGTGCCGGCGGGGCTCGACAGCGACGGGCTGCCGATCGGCGCGATGTTCTACGGCAACTGGTCGCGCGAGGACCTGCTGCTGCAGGTCGCGCGCCAGATCGAGAAGGCGAAGCCGGAGTGGTTCGACCAGTCGGCGCCGCTGAACGTGGCGACGGCCGGCTAACTCCGGGCGACCAGGGCGCGGTGCATGGCGAGGCCCAGCACCGCGCATCCGCCGATCATCGCCGCCATGGGGACGGCCGAGGTCTTCGGCAGCGCGGCGACGATCGCGCCGGAGATCCCGCCCATCGTGAACTGGATCGTGCCAAGCACGGCGGAGGCGGCGCCGGCATTGGCGCCCATCGGCTGCAGCGCGCGGGCGGTCGAGTTGGGCCCGATGAAGCCGAGCGAGGTCAGGAAGAAGAACAGCGGGACCAGGATCCCCGCGAGGCCGCCGAGGCCGGTAATCGCGGCGAGGAAGACGAAGACGCCCGCTGTCGCCGCCATCGTAAGGCCGAACAGCAGCAGTATGCCCGGCGTGTAGCGCGAGAGCAGCCGCACGTTGACCTGGGCCGCCCCGATGAAGCCGAGGGCGTTGGCGCCGAAGACGAAGCCGTAATGCTCGGCCGGCACGCCGTAGAGCGAGATCAGCACGAAGGGCGATCCCGTGATGTAGGCGAACATGCCGGCGAAGGTCAGGCTCTGCGAGAGCGAATGACCCATGAAGTAGCGGTCCGAGAGGATGCGGACATAGGTGCGGAACACCGAGCCCGGATGCAGCGAGCGTCGCTTGTCCTCGGGCAGCGTCTCCTTGAGGCCGAAATAGACAGCAAGCAGGATCAGGACGCCGAATCCGGTCAGGATCCAGAACATCGCCTGCCAGTTCATGTAGATCAGCAGCTGGCCGCCGAGCAGCGGCGCCAGGATCGGTGCCACGCCCATGATCGCCATCAGGGTCGCGAACATCTTCGCCGCGCCGCGCTCGTCGAAGAGGTCGCGAACGATCGAGCGCGAGATCACCATGCCGACGCAGCCGCCGAGCGCCTGCAGGAAGCGGAAGGCGATGAGTCCCTGGATGCTGGGGGCCAGCGCGCAGCCGAGCGACGCCACGATGTAGACGATCGCGCCGAAGATCAGCGGCGGGCGCCGGCCGAAGCGATCGGCGACCGGCCCGTAAATCGCCTGGCCGATGGCGAGTCCCAAGAAGAACGTCGAGAGCGTGAGCTGGACCTGCGAGGGTTCGGCCGAGAAGTAGCGCTCGAGCGCCGGGAAGCTCGGCAGGTACATGTCGACCGACATCGGCGTGAAGCCGGTCAGCGCCCCCAGAATCAGGACGAGCAGCAGGGTGGGCTTATAGGGCGCAGGAGAGTGCATTTTCGGGGAGTTGGGGGCTGCGGGCGGCCGGCACAAGACCAGCTTCCTAGTTCGGCCGCAAGCCACGGATAGCCGCAGGCCGCGAATGACAGCTATGCAGCGGGTCACATCCGAAGGAGGTGCCCAATGCTGCGGCTCTATGACTACCTGCCGTCACAGAATGCCTACAAAGTGCGCATGCTGCTCGGCCATCTCGGCCTCGCCTATGAAACGGCCCTGATCGAGATCTTCCGGGGCGAGTCACGCACGTCCGGGTTCCTGAAGATGAACCCGGCCGGCGCGGTCCCGGTGCTGGAGATCGGGCCTGGACGCACCATCGCCGAGTCCAACGCGATCCTGTGCTACCTGGCGGAGGGTACGCGCTATCTGCCCGACGACCGCTTCGAGCGGGCGCAGGTGATGCAGTGGCTGTTCTTCGAGCAGGACTATGTCCAGCCCAGCATCGCCACGATCCGCCACTGGACGATGACCGGAAAGCTCGAGCGCAATGCGGCGCAAGTGCCCGGGCGCAGGGCAGCGGGCGAGCGCGTCCTCGACCTGCTGGACCGCCATCTCGCAGGCCGTGCCTTCCTCGCCGACTGCGGCTATTCGATCGCCGACATCGCGGTCTTCGCCTATGTGCATCGGGCGGGGGAGGGCGGCTTCGATCTCGCCGGACGCCCGGCTTTGCGCGCCTGGTTCGACCGCGTCGCCGCCGAATCCGATCCGCTGCCGCCGGTATATCCCTACTCGATCGATCCCTATTCGTATCGGAGCCTGCCGGTGGAGCCGGAGATGGCTCCGGCGTAGGCTCTCGCATCTTGAGGAGAATGCGATGGCAGAGGTGGCAGTGATCGTCGGCGCGGGTCCCGGTCTCGGGGCGGCATTGGCGCGCGCGGCAGCGGCGGACGGCATGAAGGTCGTCGTCGCCTCGCGCGACGCGGCCAAGGTCGCCGACGTCGCGAGGTCGGCCGGGGCCGCCGCCAGTGCCTGTGACGCGACCGAGGGCGCCTCGGTCGACGCGTTGTTCGAGCGCATCGGGCGCGAGTTCGGCGCGCCGTCCTTCGTCGTCTACAACGCGAGCCGCCGCGTCCGCGGACCAGCCGCCGAGCTCGATCGCGCAGCGGTGCGTCAAGCGATCGACATCACGGCCTTCGGCGGCTTCCTGGTGGCGCAGGCGGCGATCCGGCTGATGCTGCCGACGGGGCGCGGCAGCCTGCTCTTCACCGGCGCCAGCGCCAGCGTGAAGGGCTATGCCGAGTCGGCGACCTTCGCGATGGGCAAGTTTGCGCTCCGCGGCCTCGCCCAGAGCCTGGCGCGCGAGCTCGGGCCCAAGGGCCTGCACGTGGCCCATGTGATCATCGACGGCGCCATCGGCCGTGCCGGGGCGAACGAGGCCGGCAAGCTCGATCCGGACGCGATCGCCCAGGCCTATCTCCAGATCCACCGCCAGCCCAGCTCGACCTGGGCGCACGAGGTCGATCTCCGGCCGTCGGTCGAGAGGTTCTAGGCCCATTTCGTTGGCGGGAGTGCCGGCTTGCGGGAGCGGCGAGCCGGCTGTCATGCTCGCGCGCATCCCGTCTCAGCCGCGAGCCAAGCCATGCTTCCCGAACAGCGCGCTCTCTTCGACATCCCCGAGGACGTCACCTACATCAACTGCGCCTATCTCTCGCCGAACCTGAAGGCGCAGCAGGCGATGGGCCATTGGGCGGTCGACCGCAAGGTCCATCCCTGGACCATCGAGTGGAAGCATTTCTACGACGACGTCGAGCGTGCCCGCGTGCTGTTCGCGAAGCTGATCAATGCGAGCCCCGAGGACATCGCGATCGTGGCGGCGACCTCCTACGGCGTCGCCACCGCCTCGCAGAACCTCGGCCTCAAGGCCGGGCAGAACGTCGTCGGGCTCGAGGGCGAGCACTACTCGACCCTGCTCGAATACAAGCGCCGCTGCGCCGAGTCGGGCGCGACCCTGAAGCTCGTCTCGAAGCCGAAGGACGGCGACTGGACGCGCGACATCCTGGCGGCGATCGACGACAAGACCGCCTGGGTCGGCGTGCCCAACTTCTTCTGGACCGACGGCGGGTACATCGACCTGCAGAAGGTCAGCGACCGCACGCACCAGGTGGGGGCGGTGTTCATCACCGACGTGACCCAGTCGCTCGGCGCGAAGGCGGTCGACGTGAAGAAGCTCAAGCCCGACTACCTGATGTGCTCGGCCTACAAGTGGCTGCTCGGGCCGTATGGGCTCGGCTTCCTCTACGTCGCCCCGCACCGCCAGGACGGTCGCCCGCTCGAGCAGCACAACTACGGCCGCGCCGGCAGCCAGAACTCTGCCAACCGCGGCATGGGCGACTCGTATGCCCCCGGGGCAAGGCGCTTCGACATGGGCGAGCGCAGCCACTTCATCCACCTGCCGATCGCCAATGTCGGCATGGAACAACTCCTGGCATGGGGCCAGGACGAGATCGAGGCCACGATCGCGCCGCTGATCGACCGGATCGCCGAGCATGCCGCGGCCCGCCAGCTCGCCGTTCCGCCGGCCGAATCCAGGGCTAAGCATTTCATCGGATTGCAGTTTCCGGGGGGCCAGGTGCCCGAGGGCCTGGGCGACCGGCTGAACCGGAAGAAGTGCTTCGCCTCCGTCCGCGGGACCTCCCTCAGGATGAGTCCGCACGTGTTCAACAACCTCGGCGAGATCGATCACTTCTTCGATGTGTTCGACAGAGTTGTCGCCGGCAAGGATTGAGCTAAACGACCCCTTCGGCGTAATCTAAACGCATGGGGGTTAGTGTCGCGGGCCTGAGCGCAGCTGCGCTTCTGGGGGGCGTTTCCGGGCGATCGTCGGTCGCCTCGGTAGCGCTGTCGCGCCCGCTCTCCGACGAGGCGAAAGCCCGCCCGGAAGCGACGCTCCTCGCCGGCGTCCTCAACAACGCGCAGTCGACCGGCAATGGCCGGTCGGCCCTGATCCAGGTGCCGCCGTCGCCGCTGGCGGCGAGCACGCTGCAGGCGCTACAGCAGTCGTCCCAGCAATTCGCCGTCCGCGACAACTCGATCGAGACCCAGATCGCGGAGGCGCCGCAGCGGGAGCTTCGCCGCGCGCTCAGCTCGGTCATCCGCGAGACCACGGTCACGACGCCCGAGACGACGAGCACCTCCACGGTCGAGACGCCGGCGACGACGGTGACCCGCACGGTGACGGAGACGGTCACGGTACCGGGCCAGGAGAGTTCGGGCGTGCAGGAGCTGCGCGCCCTGCTCGAACGCGCCGCCGACCGCGCGGGCCCGATCGAGGATCGCGGCAACGGCCGCGGCTCCGACCGCTACGTCGACCGTCTCGCCAACTCCGTCGAGCGGCGCGGCGACCAGCTTCTGGATTCCCTCGACCGCATCGTCGAAAGCAGCGGCCGGCGGACCGACCGGCGGGTGGAGCGCACGCTCGCGAGCCTCGGCGAGTCTCTCGTGCGCACCGTCGACCGCCTGTTCGATCGCGGCGGCGATCGCGGCGTCAGCGCGCTGGACGAGATCGTCACCGACAACAGCGCCCGCATCGTCGGCACCTTCGGCAAGGTGCTGGCGGCGACCGGCAACGACGTCAACCGGCGGCTTGAGAACCTGCTCGTGAAGGCCGGGCCGGAAGTGATCCAGGCGCTGCAGGGAGCCGTCGACCGCGTGCGGCCGACGACGACCGAGGAGCAGACCCGCGAAGAGACCGAGGTCATTCCGGGCAGCGTCTCGACCGTGACGACGACGGTCCCCGGCAGCACCGTGACCGTCAGCAACCGCAGCGTGGTCGAGCAGCCGCCGACGCCGACGGAAGCGCGCGCCGAGATCCGCCGCCAGGTGACCGCCTATTCGACCGCCTCGAACCTGGTGGCGCCGCTGGAAGAGCTGGCGTCGCCGCCGCCGGCGGTGCCGAACCCGGCCGCGATCATCGAGCGTCCCGAGCCGCGCGGCGCCGGCGGCCTCGCCCGCGACGAGCGCGGCCCGATCCGGCGCGACAACGGCGATGGCGAGGATCGCCAGATCCGCCAGGCACGCGATCAGGCTCCGGAGCCGCGCCCGCGCCCGCAGATCACCGTCGCGCAGCCGGATCCGATTTCGGCGGGGCTGGACTCGATCGCCCCGCCGCTCCGGTCCGATGAGGCTGCGCCGCAGCCGGGCACGCTGGTCGAGATCGCGGCCTAAGCCGGATCAGTCGAGCGTACGGAAGCGGCGGCGGAGCGCGAAGGCGTCGGAAGTGACGCGTGCTTCCAGCCGGGCCGCCCGTTCCTCCAGCATCCGAATCCTGGCGCGCACGTCCTCGACCCGCGAGGCGGGCACGGCGTCAGGAAGGCTTGGCACCTTCTGCTGGACCCAGCCGAAGACGGTCTCGCGCTCCATGATCAGCCACAGCGTGCCGTAGATCGCAAAGAACAGCGGCGGGTTCATCACCAGCAGCGCGATCGAGGGGCCGCGGATGGCCCAGGTGCTCCATCCGAGCCAGCGGGCTAGGCCGGCGATCACGCCGAAGGCGATGCCGCGCTCGGGATACCGCCGGAAGGGACCGCGCTCGCGCCGGCGGTAGGAGCGCCCGCAGCCTTCGCCCTCGCGAAGCTCGGACTCCGGGCGATAGCCCTCTTCGGCCTCGCGCTCGCGCCGACGACGTTCGCGCTTCCATTCGCGCTTCCACCTGCTCATGCCTTTTCCCTCCACGCCGGGTCTTCGGAATCGAGCACGCGTTCGAGCGTGGCGATGCGGTCTTCCAGGCGTCGCGAGATGGTTTCCAGTTCGCCGAGCGCGTTCGGGTCGATCCCGCCCGAGCGCTTCTGCTGGCGCCACACCGTCACGTAGTGGAGCACCAGCCAGAGCGGCAGGACGAAGCCGACAATGACGATCGCCGGCACGACGAAGAGCATGGACGTGAACACAGGGACATGTCCTATCTCATCAGGAGCCGGATTTCACCTTCGCGCGGAGCGCTTCGAGCTCCGCTTCGACCGAGCCCGCGGCTTCGAGGTCGGCGAACTGCTGCTTGAGGGTCGGCGTGCGACCCTTGTCGAGCACGTCGGCCTCGCCTTCCAGCTCGTCGATCCGGCGGTGCATGCGGTCGTAGCGGGCCAGCGCCTCGTCGACGCGGGCATCGTGCAGGACCTTGCGCGCCTTGATCGAGTGGCCGGCGGCGGTCGCACGCATCTCGAGCGTCTTCCGCTTGGCCTTCGCCTCGTCGAGCTTCGACTGGAGCCGGCGGATGTCGTCCTCGTAGCGGCCGAGCACCTCGTCGACCTGGACCATCTCGGCCTCGAGGCTGCGGACCACGTCGGCCGACCGGCGCTTCTCCAGCAGCGCGCCACGGGCGAGGTCTTCCTTGCCCTTGGCGACCGCGAGTTCGGCCTTCTGCTCCCAGTCCTCGAGGCCGAACCTGGCCTCGGTCAGGCGACGCTCCAGCTCCTTCCGGTCGGCGATCGCCTTGACCGCGGCCGAGCGCACCTCGACCAGCGTGTCCTCCATCTCCTGGATCATCAGGCGGGCCATCTTCTCGGGGTCTTCGGCCCGGTCGAGGAGCGCCGTCAGGTTGGCGTTCATGATGTCGGTCAGGCGCGAAAAGATACTCATGGGACTCATCTGCTCCGAAAGTCTGGCGACCGGTGCGGCCGCACGCCCTTGATCGCAACGGGTGTGCCAAGGCGGAAATGGCGGAAATCCGCCAGTCCCGCTGGATGGGAATGCCAATAATCGCTATATATGTCGCGATATGACTCAACAAAGTGGCGAAATTCGCGATCTACCCACGCCGCTCGGCGAGAGCCCGGCCTTCATGGACGTGCTGGAGCGGGTGTCGCGCCTGGCCAGGCTCGACCGGCCATGCCTGGTCGTCGGCGAGCGCGGCACCGGCAAGGAGCTGATCGCGGCGCGGCTTCACTACCTGTCGCGGCGCTGGGACCGGCCATTCGTCGCGGTCAACTGCGCGGCGCTGTCGGAGGATCTGCTCGACTCGGAGCTGTTCGGCCACGAGGCCGGCGCCTTCACCGGTGCCCGCGACCGCCGCATCGGCCGCTTCGAGCGCGCCGACGGCGGCACGCTGCTGCTGGACGAGATCGCGACCGCATCCAGCCGCGTGCAGGAGAAGATCCTGCGCGTGGTCGAGTACGGCGAGCTCGAACGCGTCGGCGGCGGGCGCACGCTCCGCGTCGACGTGCGCGTGGTCGGGGCCACCAACGTCGATCTTCCGGCCGAGGTCGAGACCGGCCGCTTCCGCGCCGACCTTCTCGATCGCCTCGCCTTCGAGGTGGTCACGCTGCCGCCCCTGCGTGCGCGGCGCGAGGACATTCTCGTCCTCGCCCAGCACTTCGCCGTCGCGATGGCGCGCGAACTCGGCCGCGACCTCTTCGCCGGCTTCGCACCCGAAGCCGAGGCAGCGCTGGTCGCGCATGCCTGGCCCGGAAACGTGCGCGAACTCAAGAACACGGTCGAACGCGCGGTCGCGCGCACCAATGCCGACGATCCGGTGTCGGAAGTCGCGCTCGATCCGTTCGAGAGCCCATACCGCCTGACGCGCGTGTCTTCGGTCTTGTCGCCGGCGCCGAGTGCGGAAAGGCCGTCGCCTCACCTGAAGGACAAGGTCTCAGGCTACGAGCGGCGGCTGCTGGTCGACGCGATGACGGCGGCTGACGGCAACGGTGCCGCAGCAGCGCGCGCGCTGGGTCTCGGCTATCACAAGTTCCGCCGGCTTCTCGCGAAGCACGGCATCGGTCAGGCGGCGGCGCGCTTGGCGAGATAACGTCGGCGGCGCATCCAGTCGCCGGCAGCGAGCGTCCAGTAGACGGCCTGGGCGGGGATCTTGCCGATCGGGCCGCCGGCGAAGGCGAGGCCGAAGGGCTCGATCATCCGCCAGCGGTCGTCGCCTTCCGCGATCGCGCTTGCCGTCATCTCGCCGCCGACCGTGGTTGCGACGAGCCCGTGCCCGCCGAAACACGTATTGTGCCAGAGCCCGTCGTCGAGCTGGCCGAGGCAGGGCATCTTGTGCCGCGCGTAGCCCATCCAGCCGCCCCAGGCGACGTCCATGCGGATGTCGGCGAGCTGCGGATAGACCTTCAGCATGTCGGCGCGGATGATCTCCTTGAGCCGCTCGGAATCCGGATGGAAGACCGAGATGCGTCCGCCCCAGAGGATGCGGCCGTCGGGCAGCGGCCGGTAGTAGTCGTTGGCGAGGCGCACGTCGGAGACGCCGGTCGAGACGCGGATCGTCTGCTTGAGGCGATCGCCGAGCGGCTCGGTGACCGCGACATACGTCGCGACCGGGATCGTCGCCGCCGAGACGCGCAGGTTGAGGCCACCGACATAGCCGCCGCAGGCGAGCACGACATGGCGGCAGCGCACGCGTCCGGCCGGCGTGGTCACGATGCGGTCGCCCATCTCGCGTGCCAGCCCGGTCGCCGGCGTACCTTCGAAGATGCGCACGCCCTTCTCTTCGGCGAGGCGCGCGAAGCCGCGCGACATGTCGAGCGGCTGGACGCGGAAGGCCTCGGGATTATAGGCGCCGTCGGCATAGCGGTCGGTGGCGAGCGCTTCGGCCATCCGCGCCTTCGGCCAGTGCTCGAGCTTCATGCCGTAGGTCGCGTTCATGCGCTCGACATAGGGTGCCAGGCCTTCGCCGTGCTCCGCGAGATTGCACTTGAGCAGCCCCGCCTCGCGGCGCACGCCGGCCTTGTCGGCGCGGGCGCGGACGCGTGCGTGGGCGTCCAGGCTCAGGCGATAGAGCGTCTGTGCCGTCTCGCGTCCGAGCTTGCGCTCGATCTTGTCGAGACCCAGCGAATACCCCGGCGAGACGAAGCCGCCGTTCCGCCCCGAGGCGCCCCAGCCGACGCGGCGGGCCTCGATCAGCACGACGCTGTGGTTCCGCTCCGCCAGTCCCAGCGCGGTCGCAAGCCCGGCGAGGCCGCCGCCGACGACGCATGTTTCGGCCTCGACGGTTCCGTCGAGCACGGGCCGGCGGTCGTCGTCGAGGCGCGTCCGGCTGTAGTAGCTGTCGATGTACTCGGTGCTCATCGTCACAGGGATAGCCGCGGCGGGGAAGGCGGGCAAGGTCCCGATCGGATGCTTGACCCAGATCAAGGAATCGCAGATCCCGCCGCCCTAGGCTGCAACCATGGCCGGTACCGTCTACTCGACCCTGAAACCCTTCCTCTATCCGGATCGCCTGCTGGCGCTCGCTGCCGGCGAGGTGCCGCCGCCGGTTCATGTCCGCATCAAGCCGACCAACGTCTGCAACCACTCCTGCTGGTTCTGCGCCTACCGGTCGGACGCCGTGAGCCTCGGGAGCGGCATGAAGGAGCGCGACCGGATTCCGCGCGAGAAGATGCTGGAGATCGTCGAGGACCTGGTCGCCATGGGCGTCCAGGCGGTCACCTTCTCGGGCGGCGGCGAGCCGCTCATCTATCCGCACATCGCCGAGACCGTGGATCGCCTCGCCGAAGGCGGCATCCGGATCGGCGCGCTCAGCAACGGCTCCATGCTCAAGGGCAAGGTCGCCGATGCCTTCGCCCGCCACGCGACGTGGCTCAGGATCTCGATCGACGGCTGGGACGGACCCAGCTACGCCAAGAGCCGCTCGGTCGACGAGACCGAGTTCGACAAGGTCATCGCCAACCTGTCGGAGTTCGCCGGCCGGGGCTCGCGCTGTGCGCTCGGCGCCAGCGTGATCGTCGACGCCTCGAACGCGTCCCATCTGCTGGACCTGTGCCTGAAGCTGAAGCGGGCGGGGGTGGGGCACGTGAAGCTCTCCCCCTGCATCGTCCGCGATTCAGGCGCGGAGAACGATGCGTATCACCGGCAGTTCGAGCCGACCGTGCGTGCGCAGATCGCGCTCATCCGCGAACTCGAGGACGAGCGCTTCCGCGTCAACGATCACTACCACGCGCTCGGAGACCGCTTCGACCGGTCGGAGCATCGCTGCCCGATGGCCTATCTCCTGACCATCATCGGCGCGGACCAGGTCGTCTATTCCTGCCAGGACAAGGCCTACACCCAGGCCGGCGCGCTCGGCTCGATCCGCGAGGGCCGCTTCCGCGACTTCTGGCAGTCGGCAGAGACGAAGGCCGCATTGGCCCGGATCGATCCCTCGCGGGACTGCCGCCACCACTGCGTTTCGAGCACGAAGAACGAGCGGATCCTGGAGTACCTGTCCCTCGACACGGAGCACGCGTGCTTCGTGTGACGCCTAGAGGATGAACTTGCTGAGATCGCCCTTCTTGGCGAGCGTCCCGACCTTTTCCTGCACGTAGGCGGCGTCGATCGTCAGCGTCGCACCCGCCCTGTCAGGCGCTGCGAAGCTGATCTCCTCGAGCAGCTTTTCCATCACCGTGTGCAGGCGTCGGGCGCCGATATTCTCGACCGAGGTGTTGACCTCGACCGCGAGGTCGGCGAGCGCGTCGATGCCGCCGTCGGCGAAGTCGAGCGTCACGTTCTCGGTCGCGAGCAGCGCCTTGTACTGCTTGATCAGGCTCGCCTCGGGCTCGGTCAGGATGCGGCGGAAGTCGTCGCGCGTCAGCGCCTTGAGCTCGACCCGGATCGGCAGGCGGCCCTGGAGCTCGGGCAGCAGGTCCGAAGGCTTGGCCAGATGGAAGGCGCCCGAGGCGATGAACAGGATGTGGTCGGTCTTGACCGGCCCGTGCTTGGTCGAGACGGTCGTGCCCTCGATCAGCGGCAGCAGGTCGCGCTGCACGCCCTCGCGGCTGACGTCGGCGCCCTGGCGCTCGGAGCGCGCGCAGATCTTGTCGATCTCGTCGAGGAAGACGATGCCATCCTGCTCGACCGACTGGATCGCGGTCTTAACCACCTTTTCCTGGTCGAGCAGCTTGTCCGACTCCTCGGCAATCAGGATCGTATAGCTCTCGGCGACCGTCATCTTCCGGCGCTTGGTGCGGCCGCCGAAGGCCTTCGACATCATCTCGCTGAGATTGATCATGCCCATCTGGCCGCCGCCGGGCATGTCCATCATCGGCATGCCGCCGCCGCCGGTATCGGCGGTCTCGATCTCGATCTCCTTGTCGTCGAGCTTGCCCTCGCGGAGCATCTTGCGGAACTGCTGGCGCGTGCCGTCGGAGGCGCCGGCCCCGACCAGCGCCTCGATCACGCGCTCCTCGGCCGCGAGCTCGGCCTTGGCGGTGACTTCCTTCCGCATCCGCTCCTTGGTCATGCCGATCGCGATCTCGACCAGGTCGCGGGCGATCTGGTCGACGTGCCTGTGCGAGCTTGGCGAGGCGGCGGGCGATCTCGGTCTTGCCGACGCCGGTCGGGCCGATCATCAGGATGTTCTTGGGCAGCACTTCCTCGCGCAGCTCGGGCGCGAGCTGCTGGCGGCGCCAGCGGTTGCGGAGCGCGATGGCGACGGCGCGCTTGGCGTCGTGCTGGCCGACGATGAAGCGGTCGAGCTCGGAGACGATCTCGCGGGGACTGAAGGCGGCGTTCACAGGGATTCCAGGGTCACGTTGCGGTTGGTGTAGACGCAGATGTCGGCGGCGATGTTGAGCGACTTGCGGGCGATCGTCTCGGCGTCGAGCCCGTCGAGGTCGATCAGCGCGCGGGCGGCCGACAAAGCATAGGCGCCGCCGGAGCCGATGCCGATCAGCCCGTCCTCGGGCTCCAGCACGTCGCCGTTGCCCGACAGGATCAGCGACACCTCCTGGTCGGCGACCGCCATCATCGCTTCCAGCCGGCGGAGATAGCGGTCGGTGCGCCAGTCCTTGGCGAGTTCCACGCAGGCGCGGAGCAGCTGGTTGGGGTGGCGCTCGAGCTTGCCTTCGAGCCGCTCGAACAGCGTGAAGGCATCGGCGGTGGCGCCGGCGAACCCGGCGATCACCTTGCCGTCGGCGAGCCGCCGCACCTTCCGGGCGTTGGCCTTGACCACGGTCGCCCCCATCGACACCTGGCCGTCGCCGGCGATGACGACCTTGCTGCCCTTGCGGACGGAAAGGATGGTGGTGCCGTGCCAGGTCGGTTGGGCTGAATCGGTCATGCGGGGCTCGAGGGCTTTCGGGGAAGGGACATAGATTGGCCGCTTCGGGCCGGGGATCAAGGCCCGGAACCCGGGCGGGCCCACGCTGGGGGTGGCCCGGCCGGGACCGGGTGATATACCCCGCGCGGCCGGAGGGTTGAGATGCGCCAGGCGACCGTCGAACGCAAGACCAAGGAGACCCAGATCCGTACCACCGTCGGGCTCGACGGGACGGGGGTCTACAAGGTCGCGACCGGAATCGGCTTCCTCGACCACATGCTGGAGCAGCTGTCGCGCCACAGCCTGATCGACCTCGCGGTCGAGGCGAAGGGCGACCTGCACATCGACTTCCATCACACGACCGAGGACACCGGCATCGCCATCGGCCAGGCGGTGAGCCAAGCGCTGGGCGACCGCGGCGGCATCGTCCGCTACGGCTCGGCGATGATCCCGATGGACGAGACGATGACGCGGGTGTCGCTGGACGCCTCGAACCGTCCGTATCTGATCTGGAAGGTGAACTTCTCGAAGCCGAAGCTCGGCGAGATGGACACCGAGCTGTTCAAGGAGTGGTTCCAGGCCTTCGCCCAGGCGGCCGGCCTTACGCTCCATGTCGAGAATCTCTACGGCGAGAACAATCACCATATCGTCGAGAGCTGCTACAAGGGTCTCGCCCGCGCGCTCCGGCAAGCGATCGAGATCGATCCCCGCCAGGCCGGCCGAATCCCGTCGACCAAAGGCACTCTCTAGAGGCTCTCATGCGTTTCGATGCTTGCATGAGGGCCTCCTCCCGGAGGTCCCGATGACGGTCGCCGTCGTCGATTACGGATCGGGCAACCTGCACTCGGCTGCCAAGGCGGTCGAGCGCGCGGCCGGGCCCAAGGAGCGCGTGGTCATCACCTCCGATCCGAAGGCTGTGCGTGACGCCGATCGCATCGTGCTGCCGGGGCAGGGCGCCTTCGCCGACTGCAAGGCGGGTCTGGACGCGATCCCGGGGCTGACCGAGGCGATCGTCGAGTCGGTCGAGCAGAGGGCGCGGCCGATCTTCGGCATCTGCGTCGGCATGCAGCTGATGGCCGATGTGGGCCTGGAACTGGGCTCGACCCCGGGCTTCGGCTGGATCGCCGGCAAGGTCGTGCGCATCGAGCCGAAGGACCCCGCGCTCAAGATGCCGCACATGGGCTGGAACCAGCTCGAACTCCGTCGGCCGCACCCGGTGTTCGAGGGCATCGAGCCCGGGGCCCACGCCTATTTCTGTCATAGCTTTCACCTAAGTTGCGACGCGCCGGAGGATCTGCTGGCGACCTCCGACTACGGCGGACCGGTGACGGCCGCCGTCGCGCGCGCCAATCGCGTCGCGACGCAGTTCCACCCGGAGAAGAGTCAGGCGCTCGGCTTGCGGCTGCTTTCCAACTTCCTGAGCTGGCGGCCATGACCGACGTCAAGATCGCCGCCGAGCGCGTGGCCAAGCTGTCGGATCGCGAGATCGAGGATCTCTGCGACGCCGCCGACGATGCGATCAGCGGCGGCGGCGGCTTCGGCTGGCTCAAGCCGCCGCCGCGCCATGTGATGGAGGCGTTCTGGCGGGGCGTGCTGCTGATCCCCGAACGCATGCTGATCATCGGCCGCCTCGACGGCACCATCGCAGGCTCGGCGACGATCCAGAAGCCGCCGCGCAACAACGAGGCGCAGGCGCATTCCTGCTGGCTCACCACCAGCTTCGTCGCTCCCTGGGCCCGCGGCCACGGCCTTGCCGGCCTGATCACCTCGACGGTCGAGGAAGTCGCGGCGGAAGCCGGTTACAAGACGCTCAACCTGGATGTCCGCGAGACGCAGGCGCGCGCGATCGAGATCTACAGGAGCCGGGGCTACGTGCATTGGGGCACCAACCCGCGCTACGCCAAGGTCGACGGCAAGTGGGTCGCCGGCCTCTATTTCTACAAGAGCCTGAACGGAGAGGAGTCGTGATCCTCTATCCGGCGATCGACCTCAAGGGCGGGCAGTGCGTGCGGCTCAAGCTCGGCGACATGGGCCAGGCGACCGTCTACAACCCAGATCCGGCAGCGCAGGCGAAGGCCTTCGCCGCCTCCGGCTTCGCGTGGATCCATGTGGTCGATCTCGACGGCGCCTTCGCCGGCAAGCCGCAGAACGCCGACGCGGTCGCCTCCATCATCTCGTCGGTCGACCTGCCGGTTCAGCTCGGCGGCGGCATCCGTGACCTGAAGACCGTCGAGGCATGGCTGTCGCGCGGATTGAAGCGCGTCATCCTCGGCACCGCCGCGGTCAAGAACCCGGCGCTGGTGCGCGAGGCGGCGGCCAGGTTCCCGGGCCAGGTCGCGGTCGGCATCGACGCACGCGACGGCTTCGTCGCGGTCGAGGGCTGGGCCGAAGTCTCCTCGCTGCCGGCACGCGAGCTGGCGCTCCGCTTCCGCGACGCCGGGGTCGCCGCGGTGATCTTCACCGATGTCGGGCGCGACGGCGTGCTCGCCGGCGTCAATGTCGAGGCGACCGCAGATCTCGCCAAGGGGCTCGGCATCCCCGTGATCGCTTCCGGCGGGCTCGCCTCGATCGACGACGTGCATCGCCTGAAGGCGCGCGAGGCGGACGGCATTTCCGGCGTCATCATCGGGCGCGCCCTCTATGACGGCCGGGTCGATCCGGCGAGCGCGCTTGAGGCCGCAGCATGAGCCTCAAGGTCCGCCTCATCCCTTGCCTCGACGTCAAGGGCGGCCGCGTCGTCAAGGGCGTGCAGTTCGTCGACCTCAAGGATGCCGGCGATCCGGTCGAGCACGCGCGCGCCTACGATGCCGCCGGCGCCGACGAGCTCTGCTTCCTCGACATCACCGCCAGCTCCGACAACCGTGCGATCCTGCTGGACGTCGTGCAGCGGACCGCCGAGCAGTGCTTCATGCCGCTGACCGTGGGGGGCGGCGTGCGCGAGGTGAAGGACGTGCGGGCGTTGCTGCTGGCCGGCGCCGACAAGGTCTCGATCAACACGGCCGCCGTGCATCGCCCGGAATTCGTGAAGGAGGCGGCCGAGAAGTTCGGCAGCCAATGCATCGTCGTCGCCGTGGATGCCAAGCGATCGGGCAACCGCTGGTCGGTCTTCACCCATGGCGGCCGCAACGACACCGGCATCGACGCGGTCGAGTGGGCGGTCCGCATGGCCGAGCTGGGCGCCGGCGAGATCCTGCTGACCTCGATGGACCGGGATGGAACCCGCGCCGGCTTCGACATCGACCTGACCCGGGCCGTCGCCGATGCCGTGCCCATCCCGGTGATTGCCTCGGGCGGAGTCGGCTCGGTCGACCATCTTGTCGACGGGGTGATCCGGGGCCATGCCTCGGCGGTGCTCGCTGCCTCGATCTTCCATTTCGGCGAGATCGCCCTGCCGGAGGCCAAGCGGCGCATGGCGGCGGCGGGTGTCCCCGTTCGGCTGACCTAGGGCGCCGCGCCCGATCCGCCTCTCCTGACGAAACTGTTACATCCCTAAGAAAATCGTGGTATCGCATCGGGCATGTCCGATGCCCGTGCGTTGGACGGCACCTGCCTCGACCGCCTGTTCAAGGTGATCGAATCCAGGCGCGGCGCCGATCCCGAGACCTCACACACCGCCAAGCTCTTCCAGCGCGGCACCAAGCGCATCGCCCAGAAAGTGGGCGAGGAAGCGGTTGAAACCGTGATCGAAGCGATCCGCGGCAACCGTCAGAAGCTCGCGGCCGAATCCGCCGACCTCGTCTATCACATGCTGGTCATGTGGGCCGACGCCGGCGTCAACCCGTCCGACGTCTGGGCCGAGCTGTCCAAGCGCGAAGGCATCAGCGGCGTCGCCGAGCGGCGCGCCCGCGAGCAGCCGGACGACTCGTGACCCCCTCGGCATGACCTACGACGCCGGCAACGTCTTCGCCCGGATCCTCCGGGGCGAGCTGCCGTCGAAGAAGGTCTACGAGGACGCCCACGTCTTCGCCTTCAGCGACATCCGTCCGCAGGCACCGGTCCACATCCTGGTCATTCCCAAGGGTGCCTACGTCTCCCTCGACGACTTCACCGAGAAGGCGTCCGACGCCGAGCAGGCGGCCCTGATGCGCGCGATCGGCAAGGTCGCCCGCGACGCCGGCCTCGCCCGGAACGGCTACCGCGTCCTCTCCAACATCGGCGAGCACGGCCACCAGGAGGTCCCGCATCTCCATTTCCACGTGGTCGGCGGCCGCCCGGTCGGCCGCATGCTGCAAAAGCCCGACTGAGCACCCATCTCTTCACGTATAGGCCCCAACCCGGAGATCGCCTATGAAGGCCCGGATCGAATACTGCATATCCTGAAACTACGAACCGAGAGCCCTCCGTGCGAGGGACAGACTTAAGAAGCTCGGCGCCGAGGTCGAGCTGGTGAAGGGCAAGGACGGCATCTTCGACATCACGGTCGACGGCCGGGTCGCCTTCTCCAAGCACGAGACCGGACGCTTCCCGACCGACGAGGAAGTGGACGCCGCGGCGAAGAGCTGAGGTAGAGTCGAGGCGCCCTCTCCCAGGCGGGGGAAGGCGCCTTTTCTTTTGGGGGACTTCCGATGCGCCTGGTCGTCGCCGCGATGCTGCACGAGACCAACACCTTCTCACCGATCCCGACCGACGTGGCCAGGTTCAGCCATCGCGACATGCGGAAGGGCGAGGAAGCGCGGAAGTACTTCAAGGGCACCAACACGGCGATCGCCGCCTTCATCGACCAGGCGGAGGCGGCAAGGGCCGAGATGGTGATCCCGATGACCGCCAGCGCGGTCCCCTCGGGCAAGGTCTCGGACGAGGCCTACCGCATCATCACCGACGCGATCTGCGAGGCGATCGACAAGGGCTGCGACGCGGCGCTGCTCGACCTGCACGGCGCGATGGTCACCGAATCCTTCGAGGACGGCGAGGGCGAGTTGCTGGAGCGCATACGGAAGGCGCACCCGACCCTGCCGATCGCGGTCGCGCTCGACCCGCACTGCAACTGCACCCAGAAGATGGTCGACAACGCGACCGCTCTGGTCGGCTATTCCACATATCCGCACATCGACATGTACGACACCGGCAAGCGCGCCGGCCGCATCGTGCTTGACGCGATGGCGGGCAAGGTCAGGCCGGTGATGAGCTGGCGCCAGCTGCCGCTGGTCTCCCAGACGCTGCGCCAGGGCACGGACGACGAGCCGATGAAGAGCCTGAACGCGATGGCGCGGGCGAAGGAGAAGGCGGGACTGCTTTCGGCCTCGGTCCTGTTCGGCTTCCCGCTCGCCGACATAAGAGATGCCGGCACCTCGGTCGTCGCGATCGCCGACGGCAACAAGGCCGAGGCCGACGCGGCGGCGGAGGACATCGCCAAGGCCGCCTGGGCTGCGCGCGAGGACTTCGTCTACAAGGGCCGGCCGCTGGCCGAGACGGTGGAGGAGGCGAAGGACCTGGCCGATGGCCCGATCGTGCTGCTCGATCACTCCGACAACGCCGCCTCGGGCGCGACCCAGGACGTGATGACGGTGATCGCCGAGGTCATCCGGCAGGGCCTCGAGGACGTCGCGGTCGCGGCCGTCTGGGATCCGGACGCCGTGCAGCAGATGATCAAGGCCGGACCCGGCGCCATGGTCACGATCAAGCTCGGCGGCAAGACCGACATGCCGTCGATCGCCCTCAAGGGCAAGCCGCTGACGATCACCGGCAAGGTGAAGACCTTGAGCGACGGCGAGTTCGTTCTGCGCGGCGGCATCGCCACCGGCACGATGGCGCAGCTCGGTCCCACGGCCGTGCTCGACACCGGCAAGATGGAGATCGTCGTCGTCTCGCGCCATCACGAGCCGTTCGACACCGGCATCTTCACCTCGGTCGGCATCCAGCCCGAGCACAAGCGCTACCTGCTGCTGAAATCGCGCATCCACTACCGCGCCGGCTTCGCCAAGATGGCGAAGCACACCTTCCGCCTCGACGGCCAGGGCGTGACCACCTCCGACAACTCGCTGCTCGACTTCAAGAAGATCCGCCGGCCGATCTACCCGCTCGACCGCATCAACGACTGGCGGTAGTCGTTTCTACATCTGTTCCCAGTATTCGCTGGGATCGACGACGGCGTCGATCACCGTCGGGCGGCCGGACTTGAGCGCGGCGCCGAAGGCTTTCTCGAAGTCCGCCTGCGCCTCGACGCGGACGCCGTCGAGGCCGAAGCCCTTGGCGAGCTGATCGAAGCGGGGGCCTGCGAAGTCAACGGCGCGTGGCGCCATCTGCATTTTCGCCTGCTTGAGCTTGATCAGGGCGAGGGCCTGGTCGTCGAGCACGACGACGACGATGGGGAGCTTGTGCTCGGCCATCACCGCGAGGTCGCCAAGCGACATCAGCAGCGAGCCGTCGCCGATCAACGCCACGACCGGCTTTCCCGGCCGTGCCAGCGCCGCGCCGATCGCCGCCGGCAGCGCGTAGCCCATGTGGCAGAGGCCGTTCGACTGGATGAGCTGGCCGGGTGCGCGGCAGAGGAGCGCGTGGTTGGCGAGGATGCGGTGCGCGCCGACGTCGACGGACATGCGCCAGTCGGGCTGCACGCGGTCGCTGACCGCCTTGAACAGGCCGGCCGGGCTCAGGCCCTTCGCCGGTGTCCTCGGGCGGACGATCTCGGCGACCTTCGCGCGATAGCTCTTGATCGTATCGGCAGGCCAGGCGGCGGCTGGGCCGCCGGCCAGCTGCACGAGCAGCGCCGGCAGGTCGCCGAAGGCTTCGGTGCCGGCGGGGAACATGCGATGCGGCAACGGCCCCCAGTCGAGCGACAGCACGGGCTTGGTCGCCGGCCAGGCGTCGATCCAGGCGTCCCTGAGCTCGATCGGATCGAATCCCACCAGCACCAGCAGGTCGGCGGCCTCGACTAGTTTCATCGTCTCGGCGTCGACGATCGGCGAGAGGCCGACGCTACCCAAGGACAGCGCGTGATGCTCGTCGAGCGCGCCTTTCGCCTTGTAGGTGGCGAGCAGCGGCATCCCCCAGGCCTCGCAGAAAGCCCTCAGGGGAGCCGCG